>NZ_JBICKY010000013.1:0-118525 GCF_043104705.1 Delftia sp. WSY_10
CCCGCCCCAACGCAACCACTCAGAACTTGTAGTTCAGCACCGCCATGGCCTGGCGCGGCGTGCCGAACTGGCCCTGGCCGTCGATGTTGACGTAGTACTTTTTGTTGAAGAGGTTGTTCAGGTTCAGCTGCAGCGAGAGCCTGGGGCTGAAGGCATAGCGCGCCATGAGGCTGGCGGTGGCGAAGGATTTCTGCTCGAAGACCAGGTCATTGCCCGCCACGAAGACGCTGGCGCGGGTGCGGCTTTGCCATTGCAGGCCGCCGCCCACGGTGAGCTGATTCCATCCACCGGGCAGGCGGTAGGAAGTGAACAGCTGGGCCTGGGTCTTGGGCGCCCAGGCGTTGATGGACAGGCCCTGGGCGTCACGCGCGACGGTGTGGGCAATGCCGGCCGACAGGTTCCAGCCCGTGGCCAGCTCGCCCGAGAGCTGGGCCTCGAAGCCCTTGCTGGTCACGCCCTTGGCGCCGTAGTAGGCGAAGTCGGTGGTGCCGGGCACGACCTGGCCTTCGTCCAGCTGGGCCACGTTGTCCTGCTGGATGCGGAAGACGGACAGCGAGCTGTTGAGCCTGCCGTTGAGGTGCTCGCCCTTGATGCCGATCTCGAAGCTCTTGCCCGCCACGGGGTCCAGGTAGCTGCCGCCGCGGTCGCGGTAGTTCTGGGGCTGGAAGATGTCGGTGTAGCTGGCATAGGCCGAGAAGCCTTCGCTCAGGTCCAGCACCAGGCCTGCGTAGGGGATGAAGACGTTGTGGTCGCGCACCTCGCTGAGGCTGCGCACCTTCCAGCTGCTCTGGCGCCCGCCCACGATGAGCTTGACCGGATCGGCCAGCGACAGGCGCAGCGCGCCGTACAGCGCGTCCTGGCGCGTGTGGTCCAGGCTGCTGGTGGTCAGCGGCCCCCAGGTGGGCTCGGCATAGGAGCCGTCCCATTGGTAGTAGTTGCCCACGTCCTGCAGGGGGCTGGTGCGCGCATGGCCGGCCTTGTGTTCGCGGGCACGGCTGCTGGTCAGGCCGACAACGGCCTCATGGCGGCGCCCGCCCAGTTCCCAGCCGCCCGTCACCTGCAGGTCGGCGCTGTTTTGCTGGAAGCTGTATTCGGAGTAGTTGGGCAGGGCTGCCATGCCCAGGCCGGTGGTGATGTCGGGCTGGCGCATGAGGTACAGCAGCTTGGCGTCGTAGGCGCTGTCGCGGTGCACGAAGTTGGCCTTGAGCTTCCAGTCGTTGCCGAAGCGGTGCTGCAGATTGGCGAAGATGCTTTTGTTGGTGCTGTTCCAGCGCGTCCAGTTCGCAGCCGTGGTCTTGGAGGTGCTCCAGTCGGCCGGCATGCCGTTCGTGAAGACCAGCGGCAGGCCGCCCCAGGTCGAGCCGGTGGGCCGGTTGGCCTGGTAGTCGGCGCCCACGCTGAGCGTGGTGTCGGGCGTGAGGTCGGCATCGATCACGCCGTAGAAGACCTGCTTGCGCGCGTGGTAGAGGTCCACATGGGAGTCGCGCTCTTCGGCCATGCCGGCGACGCGTGCGCGGATGCGGCCGTCCTGCGTCAGCGGCATGGACAGGTCCACCGTGCCGCGATGGTGGTTCCACGAGCCCACGCTGGCCGAGGCCGAGCCCGTGAACACCTTGCTGTTGGCGTGCTTGCGCACCATGTTGATGGAGGCCGACGGATTGCCCGCGCCCGTGAGCAGGCCCGTGGCGCCGCGCACCACTTCGACGCGGTCATAGATGGTGGTGTCGTTGCCCGATTCGCCGTAGAACGACAGGCCGATGGAGGTGGGCACGCCGTCGTACTGCAGGTTGTCCACGTAGAAGCCGCGCGAGTAGAAGTCCGAGCGGTCGCTGTCCGAGCTGACGACATGGATGCCGGTGACGCTGCGCATGGCGTCGTTGAGCGATAGCAGGCCCTGGTCCTCGATCTGCTGGCGCGTGAGCACGCTGACGGACTGCGGCGTGTCGCGCAGCGACAGGCTCAGGCCCGTGGCCGCCGCCGTGGCCGGCGTGGTGTAGGAGCCCGAGCCTTCGGTTGTGGGGCTGGCCTGGGCAGAGGCCGTGACCAGCACGGTCCTGAGCGTCTGGGAGGACCCCGCGCCTGCCGCACCCGCAGCACCCGCCGCGCCGGAGGTGGCAGGCACCACGGGCATCTCGCGCAGGGTGTAGCCGCCGCCGGCCGAGCGCACGGCCGCCAGCGGCGTGCCCAGCAAGGCGCGGTCCAGCGCCTGCTCCACGGTGAAGCGCCCGCTCACGCCGCCGCTGCGCAAGCCTTCGGTGACGGCCGAGCCGAAGGTGACCAGCACGCCGGCCTCGCGCCCGAGCTGGTTGAGCACGCTTTCCAGCGGGCCGGCGGCAATGTCGTACTGGCGTTGCTGCGAAGCACCGGCAGCCGGCTGCGCCCAGGCCTGTGCCGGAGCCAGGGCGCCTGCGGCAGCCAGCCCCGCCAGCGTGCCCGCGCACAGCACCTGCAGCGCCAGCGCCACGGGCCGCAACGCCGGGGCCGCCTGGGATGGGCGGACAGTGGGGGCGGCAGCCTGCCGCATGGAGTTCTGGCGCATGGTCTGAGGGCGCATGGAAAGGCCTTGTTGCAATGGTTGTAGAGAAGCGTTGGCGCACGCTGCGGTGCGCTCCTGTCTCTGTTGACAGCCATCGCCGGCAAATCAGCTCAAATTTTTTTCAAAAGAGAGGCGAAGGCCTTCATGCAGGCCGTGCCGCTCATGCCTTGCCCGCCCCGGCAGGCCGCACCATCACCCAGTAGCGCGAGAAGGAATGGATTTCCACGGGCAGCGAGGAAGTCAGCGCGGCCAGCACGCGGTCGGTGTCGGCCAGCGGATAGGCGCCGGAGACGTGCAGGCCGGCCACGGCCGGGTCGCAGCCCAGGCGCCCGCGCCGGTAGCGGCCCAGCTCGGCCAGGAAATCCTCCAGCCGCATGCGCGAGGCCACCAGCATGCCTTCGGCCCAAGCGCTGGCCGCCGTGTCCAGCGCGCCGGAGTGCGCGGCCTGCTGGGCCGTGAACGTGCCCTGCTCTCCTGCAGCTATGCGCTGCGCGGCATGCGGGGCATGCGCGGGCCGCAGTTGCACGGCGCCTCGCAGCACGCCCACTTCGATGCCGGACGCGCGCTCGCGCACCGTGAAGCGCGTGCCCAGGGCCTGGACGGCGCCCATAGCGGTCTGCACGATGAAGGGACGGTGCAGGCTGTCCGGCGCGGTCTGCACGAGGATTTCGCCACGCACCAGCTCCAGCACGCGCTCGGCCGCGCCGTAGCGCAGGTTGAGGGCGCTGCCGGTGTTGAGCACCACGCTGCCGCCATCGGGCAGCGGCAGCGTGCGCTGCTCGCCCACGGCCGCGACCTGGTCGGCCGTCCAGCCGCGCCAGGCCTGCGAGCGCACGACGGCTGCGGAGCCTGCGCCCGAGACCAGCAGCACGGCCAGCGCCTGCACCGCACGGCGCCTGCCGGCCGAGCCGGGTGCGGCCAATGCGGCCCGCGCCAGCGGCATGGGGATGCCGGCCATCTGGCTGCCCATGGATTCGATGCGCTGCCAGGCGGCCTCATGCTCGGGGCTGGCCGCACGCCAGCGCTGCAGGCCATCGTGCTGCCGGGCCTGGGCCTTGCCGGAGTTCAGTTGCAGCCACCATTGCACGGCCTGGCGGGCCACTTCGGCAGAAATGGGGGAAGAAGCGGAAGGGAACGCCTGCATGCCGCCTACTCCGGGAAGAAGCAGCGCATGGCCGCCTTGGCCAGATGCCGCTTGACCGTGGAGATGGAGATGCCCAGCTCGGCCGCGATCTCGCCATGGCCGAGCCCTTCGAGCTGGGCCAGCAGGAAGGCCTGCTTGGCCAGCGCGGGCAGGCGGCCCAGGCGCCGGTCTATCTCCACCAGGGTCTCCAGCACCATGAGCCGGACCTCGGGCGGCGGCGCCACGGGCTCGGGCATGGCGGCCAGGGCATCGAGATAGGCCTGCTCGATGGCGCGGCGGCGCACCTGGTTGATCAGCAGGTTGCGCGCAATGGTGGTCAGGTAGGCGCGCGGCTCCTGGAGCTGGTCCAGCCCCTTGGCGCCCAGCACCTTGAGGAAGGTGCTCTGCGCCAGATCGGCCGCGTCGAAGGCATTGCCCACCTTCTTGCGCAGCCAGCCCTGCAGCCAGCCGTGGTGGGCCAGGTACAGGGATTCGACATGGGCGGACAAGGAAGGCGATGGGCTGGACACGCGACGACCCGAGATTGAGAATAATTCTCAATTATAGGCAACTGCGACCCTCTTGCGGCCCTGCTCTGCCGCCTGCTGCTGCAGTCCGTTCCTCCTGGCCGCGTTTCAGAACTTGCCGCGCAGGGTGAGCGTCGCGCTGCGTGGCGCGCCGTAGACATTGCCCCAGGCCGGCGCGCCTATGGTCTGGTAGTAGGTCTTGTCGAACAGGTTGGCCACGCTCAGTGCCACGGACCAGTTGCGGTCGATGCGGTAGCCCAGGCGGGCAGACCACACGGCATAGGCTGGCTGCACGTCGGTGATGGCGCCCACCGCGCGCGAGCTGGCGGTCTGGAAGTTGACGCCGCCGCCCACGTTCCAGGCGCTCCATTCGCCCGGCAGGCGGTAGTCGCTCCAGACCCGCAGCATGTGCTTGGGCGTGTAGGTGCTGGCGAACTCCACGCCGGCATTGGAGGTGTTGTCCAGGTACTTGAAATGGCTGAAGGTGTAGCCGGCAAACAGCTGCCAGCCGCGCGCCACCTCGCCGCTGATCTCGGCATCCAGCCCCTGGCTGCGGACCTTGCCCACGGAGACATAGCAGTAGGTGCTGGCCGAGCAGGGGTTGACCAGGTCCTCTTCGGCGCGGTTCTTCTGGTCGATGCGGAACAGGGCCACGGCCGCGTTCACCCTGCCGTCCAGCAATTCGCCCTTCATGCCCACTTCCAGATTGCGCCCCTTGATGGGAGCCAGCAGGTCGCCGGCCGCCGTCACGGCGTTCTGGGCCTGGAAGATGTCGGAGTAGCTGGCATAGGCCGACCACTGGTCATTGAGCGCATAGACCAGGCCGCCATAGGGCGTGAGGACGCCGCTTTCCTTGTACGGGTCGTTGTAGGCCTCGCCCGTGTTG
Source organism: Delftia sp. WSY_10 (assembly GCF_043104705.1). Taxonomy (NCBI): domain Bacteria; kingdom Pseudomonadati; phylum Pseudomonadota; class Betaproteobacteria; order Burkholderiales; family Comamonadaceae; genus Delftia; species Delftia sp. WSY_10. Next base: position 5,073 of record NZ_JBICKY010000013.1, read on the forward strand.
CGGTAGTTGCTGCTGCCCGTGAAGCGGGTGATGCGGGCGCCGCCGATCAGGGTCAGTGCATCGGTGAGGCCCAGCCGCGCCACGCCATAGGCGCCGGACTGGGTCATGCGGGTGCGGCTTTCATCGCCGCGATAGCGGTTGGCCAGGAATTCCGCGCGGGACGGCTCGCGGATGGCGGCGCTCGGGTCGAACACGTTGTTGGGCAGGCCCATGCGGATCAGCGAATAGTCGCTGTCGTTGACCATGCGGCCCGTGTTGGCGCCAAAGCTCAGCGAATGCCGGCGGCCGAAGGCGTCGAATTTGCCGTCCACCGCCACGTCCAGGGTCTTGTTGTCGGTCGTGACATCGAACAGGCCGGCATACATCTCGTTGCCCGCCAGCGTGGCGGGATTGATGGCCCCCAGGGCAAAGGCGTACTTCATGTCGTGCTTTTCCCGGGTGTAGCCTGCCGTGGCCTTGACGGTCCAGTCCGCGTTGAAGCGGTGCTGCAGCTCGGCAAACAGCGATGTCTGCTCGCTGTCCCAGCGGTTCCAGTCCGCGCCCAGGAAGGTGGAGCGCGGCAGCCGCAGGTCCGCACCGTCGGCATAGCGCGGCAGGCCCTGGAAGAACGGCGTGGAGCGCAGCCGCTCGTGGGTGGCGCCCACCGTCAGCCGGGTCTGGGAGCTGAGGTCGTACTCCAGCACGCCGTAGAGCACGCCGGTGCGGCTGCTGGCCACGTCGTAGAAATAGTCGCGGCTATTGAGGCTGGCGACCACGCGCCCGCGCAGCGTGCCGGCCTCGTTGAGCGGGCCCGTGGCATCGATCTCGCTACGCAGGTTGTTCCAGGAGCCCGCACTGGCCGAGACCTCCAGCTGGCGCTCTGCCAGGGGGCGCTTGCGCACCATGTTGATGGCCGCGCTGGGCGAGCCCGCCCCCTGCAGCAGCCCCGTGGCACCGCGCACCACTTCCACGCGGTCCAGCGTGGCGGCGTTGCTGGTGAAGTTGTCGGCCTGCGGGTAGTAGAAGGCGCGGTTCACACCATCGAACTGGTAGGTGTCCACGCGGAAGCCGCGCGAGTAGACATAGCGCCCGCCCATGGGGCTGTCGTACATGGTGATGCCCGTGGTGCTGGCCAGCACGTCGTCCACGGTGTGGAGGTTCTGGTCGTCCATGCGCTGGCGCGTGATCACGCTGATGGACTGGGGGATGTCCTTGATCGCCTGCTCGCCCTTGCCCACCGTGACCGCGCGGGCCGCGTAGCTGCCCGTGCCTTCGCTGGTGGCGCTGCGCTCGGCGCGGGCCGTCACCTGCACTTCGTTCAGGACCGTGGTGGAACCGGCGCCAGCGCCGGCCGGTGCGGCCTGCCTGCGCAGCGTGTAGCTGCCATCGCTGCGCGCCACCATGTCCAGCCCGCTGCCGGCCAGCAGGCGCTGCAGCGCCTGCTGCGGCGCGTAGTGGCCGGACAGGGCCGGGCTGGTGAGCCCTTCGGTCAGCGCAGGATCGAAGGACAGCGAAATACCCGCCGCCGTGGCCACGCCGGCCAGCGTGCGGCCCAGCGGCCCGGGCGCAATCTGGTAGGTCTGGGCTGCGGGAGCGGGGGCAGGTACGGAAGCGGGGGCCGGTTCGGCCGCCTGCCCGGCGCCTGCGGCCAATGCCATGCCCAGCAGGGCCAGTCGGGCGGCATGCGCCAGGGGATGGAAGACGGGATGCGGCATGGGTACGGCAGGCATGGAAATCGGTCCTTGGAGGCGGTGAAGAAAGAAGCTCTTTCCCCGTTGCCAGCCGAGATCCGAAAAAGTGTCACCCTGCCTCGATTTTTTTAGTTCCTGGCGACGACGGTGATCCAGTAGCCGCGCATGCGCGTCTGCACGTCGACGGGATAGGTGGAGGCCAGCATGGTCAGCGTCCGGTCCGTATCGCCCAGCGGGAAGGAGCCGGACACGCGCAGCGCGCGCACCTCGGGCGCGCACTGCAGCAGGCCGGGGCGGTAGCGCGACAGTTCGGCGCAGAACGCGGCCAGCGGCATGGCGTCGGCCATCAGCATGCCGTGGGTCCAGGCCGTGGCCTCGGGCTGCAGGGGCTGGGGCGCGGTCACCTCCCCCGCTCGCAATACCGTTTGCTGACCGGCTTGAACGACCAGCGCCGGGCTGGCGGCGCCGCGCAGCGTGACCTCCACGGCGCCCTCGGTCACGGCCAGGCGCACGGGGCCGCCGTCCGCCCTCTCGCCCTCTTGCCGCACGGTGAAGCGGGTGCCCAGGGCGCGCAGCCGGCCATGGGCGGTGTCCACGACAAAGGGACGGTGCGACGTGGCGGTATCGGCCGCCGTTTCTATGGAAATCGCGCCCTGGCGCAGGGTGAGCAGGCGCAGTGCGCCATCAAACCGGATGTCCACCGCGCTGGCCGTGTCCAGCAGGAGGCGGCTGCCATCGGCCAGATGCTCGGTGCGGCGCTCGCCGGTGGCGGTGCGCAGGTCGGCGCCCCAGCCGCGCTGGTCCGCCGCACTCCATACCAGCCAGCCTGCAGGCGCCACGGCCAGCAGCGCGGCCAGCCGGGCCACGGCGGCGCGGCGCTGGGCGCGGTGGCTTCGGGGCCGGTCCAGCGCCGGCATGGCCAGCGCTGCAGGCAGGCCGCCCAACTTGCCCAGCAGCCGCTCGGCGCGCTCCCAGGCCAGGGCATGCTGTGGGTCGGCCTGGCGCCAGCGCTCGCAGGCGGCGCGGTCGGCATCGGTGGCGCCGCTGTCGTGCAGGCGCATCAGCCATTCGGCGGCCTCGTCGAGCACGCGCGCTTGCAGGGGCGTCTCCATCACGCCATTGCCCCCAGGCATTGGCGAAACGCCTGGGCCATGTAGCGCTTGACGCTGGTGAGCGAGACCTCCAGCTGCTGCGCGATGTCCTCGTACTTCATGCCGTCCAGCTGGGACAGCAAAAACGTGCGCCGCACGATGGGCGGCAGCGCGTCCAGCATGGCGTCTATCTCGTGCAGGGTCTCCAGTACCAGGGCGCGCTGCTCGGGCGAAGGCGCCACGGGCTCGGGCAAGGCGGCCAGGGCTTCGAGGTAGGCGCGCTCCAGCGCCTGGCGCTTGTACCAGTTGACGAGCACGCCCTTGGCCACCGTGGTCAGGTAGGCACGCGGCTCCTGCACACCAGCCAGGTCGCGCACGCCCAGGATGCGCACAAAGGTGTCCTGCGCCAGGTCCGCCGCATCCGCCCCGTTGCCCAGCCTGCGGCGCAGCCATCCCTGCAGCCAGCCATGGTGGCCGGCATAGAGGGTGGAGATTTCGCGGTGCAAGGAGCTGGAGGCGGCGCTGGAGGCTGGGGCGGATGGCATGGTAGGACCCGATGGCTTGAAGGCGGGATGCACCATCAAACAAGAATCATTCTCAAATCATTGTAACCAGCGGAATCACTTGCCTAAGCGTGCCATCAGGCGGACCATCCAAAGGCGAACAGTGGGAGCAAGTGCGACCAGGTGTGGCTGACATCCAGCTGCTGCGCCGGATCGGTATCATTTAGAAACAATCAATCATCAGCTCAGCATCCATCAGGAGAGCGAACCATGTTCGAAACGCGGGTAGCAGGCACGGCAGGACAACAGGCGCTGTGGAGCACGCTGGACAAGGCCATGGCGCTGGCGGAATTCACGCCCGAAGGCCGGCTGATGCGCGCCAATGCCAACTACGAGGCCATCCTCGGCTATCCGGCCACGGGCGCTGAAGGTCTGCTTCACAGCGATCTGTGCACGCAGGCCCAGGCCGACCCGGCCGCCTACGGTCAGTGGCGCCAGCGCTGGGGCGCGGGCGAGACGGTTTCGCGCGTGGGAGAGCACCGGCGCCGCGACGGAAGCACCTGCTGGCTGGAGGCCACCTATGCGCCCGTGCTCGATGCGGCCGGCGCCCTCAGCCATGTGCTGTGCATTGCCACCGATGTCTCGGCCCGCATGCTGGCCGACCGCCGGCGGCAGGAGCACATGCGGCGCCTGTCCCTGGTGGCCGATGCCACCGACGCGGCCGTGGTGATCGCCGATGGCAACTGGACCATCAGCTATGTGAATGCGGGCTTCAGCCGCATGTTCGGCTGGACCAGCGAGGAGGTGGTGGGCCGTGCGCCCATCGCCCTGCTGGTGCCCCATGCCTCGCCCGAATTCACGGCCGCCTACCGCGCCGAGCTGGACGCGGGCAAGCCCGTGTACCGCGAGGAGATCCTGGTGGGCAAGGACGGCGAGCGCTACTGGGTCAGCGCCCAGGCCAATCCCGTGATGGGGCCGGACGGGCGGCTGCAGACCACGGTGACGGTGATCACCGACATTACCGAAGCCAAGATGCATGAGGTGCTGCAGCGGCGCGCCCTGGAGGCCATGGCCCGCGACCAGCCGCTGACCGAGGTGCTGGACCTGGTGTGCCGCGAGGTCGAGCGCATTGCGCCCGATATCGCGGTCTCGGTGCTGGAAGTCGATGACCAGAACCGCCTGCATCCGCTGGCCGCGCCCAGCCTGCCGGCCTCCTATTCGGCGGCGCTGGACGGCGTGCCCATCGGCCCCAATGTCGGCTCCTGCGGCGCGGCGGCCTTTCACAACCGGCCCGTGCTGGTGGGCGACATCGCCACCGACCCGCTGTGGGCCGACTACAAGCACCTCATCCTGCCGCTGGGGTATACGGCCTGCTGGTCCACGCCCATCTGCGGGCTGCAGGGCGGCGTGGCCGGCACCTTTGCCTTCTACTACCGCCATTTCAACCGGCCCGGCCCCGATCCCTTCCACCAGCGGCTGGTGGAGGCCTGCACCGACCTGTGCGCGCTGGCGCTGGAGCGCGAGCAGGCACGCCGCCGCATCCGGCAGCTGGCCTTCTACGACGGGCTGACCACCCTGCCCAACCGCAGCCTGCTGCTGGCCCAGGCCGAGCAGGCGCTGTCCGTGGCGTCGCACGAGGGCCACGAGCTGGCCGTGGTCTTCATCGACCTGGACCGTTTCAAGCAGGTCAACGACTCGCTGGGCCACCCGGCCGGCGACCGGCTGCTGTGCAGCGTGGCCCAGCGCATTCAGGCGGAGCTGCGCACGGGTGACATTGCCGGGCGGCTGTCGGGCGACGAGTTCGTCATCGTGCTGCCACACTGCGGCGGTGCGCAGGCGGCCGAGGTGATAGAGCGGCTGCAGTCGGCACTTGGCGAGCCCTGCATGATCGACGACGTGTCCCTGGCCAGCACGGCCAGTTGCGGCATTGCCGTGTTTCCCGCCGACGGGCGCGACATGGAGACCCTGCTGCACCGCGCCGACATGGCCATGTACCAGGCCAAGTCGGGCGGGCGCGGGCTCTACAGCTTCTTCAGCCCCGAGATGAACCGCCTGGCCCAGGAGCGCCTGGTGCTGGAGACGGCGCTGCGCGATGCCCTGCGCAGCGGCGGCCTGCGACTGCACTACCAGCCCCAGCTCGACCTGAAGGACGGGCGCCTCTACGGCGTGGAGGCCCTGGCGCGCTGGAGCCATGCGGAATTCGGCGAGATCTCGCCCGCACGCTTCATTCCGCTGGCCGAGGAATGCGGCCTGATCGGCGAGCTGGGCACCTGGGCACTGCGCGAGGCCTGCCGCCAGCTGGGCGAGTGGCGCAGCCGGGGCATCGACGTGCCGGCCATGTCGGTCAACCTCTCGCCCACCAGCTTTCACAACCTGGACCTGCCGCGCATGATTGCCGACACCCTGGAGCACAACGCGCTCAAGCCGCAGGACCTCACGCTGGAGATCACCGAAAGCCTGCTGCTGGACACCAACCCGGGCACCATGCGCACGCTGCAGGCCGTGCATTCCCAGGGCGTGCGCCTGTCCATGGACGACTTCGGCACGGGCTACTCCAGCCTCAGCTACCTGCGGCGCCTGCCGGTCAGCGAGCTCAAGCTGGACCGCAGCTTCGTCGCCGACCTGGAGCACGACGAGGCCGCGCAGGCGCTGAGCAACGCCATCCTGGGCATAGGCCGCAGCCTGCACCTGACCGTGGTGGCCGAGGGCGTGGAGACGGCAGCGCAGAACACCATCCTGCGCGAACAGGGCTATCCGGTGGCACAGGGCTATCTGTTCTCGCGCCCGCTGCCGGCCGCTGATCTGGAGCGGTGGCTGCAGGCCTCGAGCGCGCAGGCCGGCCTGACGACGGACGTGTGAGCGGACCAGGCCATGCGCGCGGAGACCTTGGCCGGCAAAAGTAACAATCCGCAATAAATATTCGGACTGGACCTATTTTTCCCTAAGCCTCGCCGGCAAGTGACCGATATCTGCGGCATGGCGGCGGCTGAGTGTCGGCCCCGCTGATCGCCACAGATCGCCACCGTTTCCGCCGACTCCCAGCCCCAGCCGCTCATCCGCTTCCGCTCTTCGCCATACGGCACTCCCCCACCATGATGTTTTTCCGCAATCTGAAGCTGGCCCCCAAGCTGCTGGCCTCCTTCATCGCCCTGCTGCTGCTGACCGCAGGCCTGGGCCTGTTCTCCGTGGTCCAGCTGGACCGCGTCAACCAGACCGCCACCGACCTGGCCCACCACTGGATGCCTGCCGAGCGCGTGCTCCTGGAGATGCGCTACCAGCTGCAGCGCTACCGCTCGCAGACCATGCAGCATGTGCTGGCCACCTCCATGGAAGAGATGGCCGTCTACGACAAGAACATGCCCGCGCTGTGGTCCGAGCTGCTGAAGAACCAGCAGGCCTTCGAGCGCTATGCCAATACGGCTCGCGAGCGCGAGCTGATGGCCGGCATCAAGGACGATCTGGGCCAGTACGCGCAGCACACGGCAAAGATCGTGGACCTGTCCCACGCCCTGCGCACCGACGAGGCGTCCGAGCTGCTGCGCGGCGATTCGGTCAAGACCAGCCGCGCCATCAACAGCAAGCTCGATGAACTGATCAAGCTCAACGCCCAAGGCATCGAAGATGCCAACCAGGCCGGTGACGACATCTTCACGGCTGCGCGCTGGTGGGTGATCGCCCTGCTGGTGGGCGCCGTGGTCTTCGGCCTGGCCATGGCCCTGCTGATCGCCCGCAGCGTGGCGCGCCCCCTGCAGCAGGCCGTGAGCCTGGCGCAGGCCGTGGCCGCAGGCGACCTGGGCAGCCGCATCGAGGTGCATGGCAAGGACGAGACCGGCCAGCTGCTGCTGGCCCTGCAGCACATGAACGAAAGCCTGCAACGCATCGTGGGCCAGGTGCGCCAGGGCACGGACTCCATCGCCACGGCCAGCGGCCAGATCGCATCGGGCAACCAGGACCTGTCGGCCCGCACCGAGGAGCAGGCCAGCTCGCTGGAGCAGACCGCCGCCTCCATGGAGGAGCTGACCTCCACCGTCAAGCAAAACGGCGCCAACGCCCAGCAGGCCAACCAGCTGGCCGCCGCCGCGTCCCAGGTCGCCGTGCGCGGCGGAACGGCCGTGGCCCAGGTGGTGCAGACCATGTCCGCCATCAACGATGCCTCGCGCAAGATCGTGGACATCATCGGCGTCATCGACTCCATCGCCTTCCAGACCAACATCCTGGCGCTGAATGCCGCCGTGGAAGCGGCCCGCGCCGGCGACCAGGGCCGGGGCTTTGCCGTCGTCGCCTCGGAAGTGCGCACCCTGGCCCAGCGCTCGGCCGCCGCCGCCAAGGAGATCAAGCAGCTCATCGACGACTCGGTGGGCAAGGTCGAGGAAGGCAGCGCCCAGGTCGATTCGGCCGGCAAGACCATGGAGGAGATCGTGGCCAGCGTGCGCCGCGTGACCGACATCATGGGCGAGATCTCGGCCGCCAGCCATGAGCAGACGGCCGGTATCGAGCAGGTCAACCAGGCCGTCACGCAGATGGACCAGATGACCCAGCAGAACGCGGCCCTGGTCGAGGAATCGGCGGCGGCCACCGGCGCCCTGCAGGCCCAGGCCAAGGCGCTGGCCGAGGTGGTGAGCGTGTTCAAGCTCTCGCCGTCCACCGGCATGCTGGGCAGCAGCCGCGGTGTCAGCCACGCCGCCGCCGTGGCAGCGCCCCGCCAGACACCGGCGGCGCCCCGTCCGCATCTGGCGCCTGCCGCTCCCAAAGGCGCTGTGCCCGCACGCGCATCGGCCGCCCTGCCTTCTGCAACCGGTGCGGCCGGTGCACCCCCTGCTCCGGCAGGCGCCGCGCGCCCGGCCCAGCCGGCGCAGCCGGCCCGGCCTGCCGTGACCGCACCTGCCAGGGCCAAGGCGGCCAGCACGGCCTCCGACGACGATTGGGAAACCTTCTGAACCAGGTTTTCGCCCGCCCCGCCGGGAGCGGACACACCGGCCAAGGCCCGACCAGCTCCTGCTGGCCGGGCCTTTTTTCCGGGCGCCTCGCAGGCGGATCACGCCCCTGCCATGGCCAAGCCCTTCAAATCTGCCATGATCGACCGCTGCAAGCCCTTGTTTTGAAAGCCCTCGCCAGTCTGCCGCCCTCCCGCAGCCCCGCGCGACAGGCGCTTGGCCCGGCACGGTGCCCCAGCATGAGAAAATCGGCGATTCAGCCAAGAACACATTCATCAGAAGACGGAACACATCATGGAAGCAGAACGCATCAACCTCATCGGCAACACCCTCGAAGATCTGTCGCAGCGGACGGCAGATCTACGGAGGTATCTTTGACTACGATGCAAAGTACGAACGACTGCGCACGGTAAATGCCTCGCTGGAAGATCCCAGCGTCTGGAACGACCCCAAGAAGGCCCAGGACCTGGGCAAGGAAAAGAAGCTGCTCGACGGCGTCGTGCTGACGCTGCAAAAGCTCACCACCGAGCTGGCCGACAACGCCGAGCTGTTCGAGATGAGCAAGGAAGAAGGCGATGAGACCGGCCTGCTCACCATCGAGGGCGAGACCGCCAAGCTGCAGCCCCTGATCGAGGAACTGGAATTCCGCCGCATGTTCGGCAAGGAAGCCGATCCGCTGAACTGCTTCGTGGACATCCAGGCCGGCGCCGGCGGCACCGAAGCCTGCGACTGGGCCGGCATGCTGCTGCGCCAGTACCTGAAGTACGCCGAACGCAAGGGCTTCAAGGCCACGGTCGAGGAAGAGACGCCGGGCGACATCGCCGGCATCAAGAGCGCGACCATCCACATCGAGGGCGAGTACGCCTACGGCCTGCTGCGCACCGAAACCGGCGTGCACCGCCTGGTGCGCAAGTCGCCCTTCGACAGCTCGGGCGGCCGCCACACCAGCTTTGCCTCGCTGTTCGTCTATCCCGAGATCGACGACTCGATCCAGATCGAGATCAACCCCTCGGACGTGCGCACCGACACCTACCGCGCATCGGGCGCCGGCGGCCAGCACATCAACAAGACCGACTCGGCCGTGCGCCTGACGCACATCCCGACCGGCATCGTCGTGCAATGCCAGGATGGCCGCAGCCAGCACAGCAACCGCGACGTCGCATGGCAGCGCCTGCGCTCCAAGCTCTACGAGCACGAGATGCAAAAGCGCATGGTGGAGCAGCAAAAGCTGGAGGACACCAAGACCGATGTGGGCTGGGGCCACCAGATCCGCTCGTACGTGCTGGACAACAGCCGCATCAAGGATTTGCGCACCAACGTCGAAATCTCGGCCACCCAGAAGGTGCTGGACGGCGACCTCGACGCTTTCATCGAAGCCTCGCTCAAGCAAGGCCTCTGAGTTTCAAGCCCCTGGGCGGCACCGGCCGCACAGGGGCTTGAACTCTGTCCCCTGATATTGGCATAGGAAGGAATCTGTATGCTGCAACTGCGTGACGGGCAGGCCCCTGCCACCGCCATCCACCGCGCCGACTACCAGGCTCCTGCCTGGTGGATCGACACCGTGGACCTGACCTTCGATCTCGATCCGGCCAAGACCCGCGTGCTCAACAAGATGCGCGTGCGCCGCAACACCGAGGTGCCGGCGCAGCCGCTGCGCCTGGACGGCGATGAACTGAACCTTGCGCGCGTGCTGGTCAACGGCGGCGGCACCTCGTTCAAGATGGACGGCGACCAGCTCGTGCTGGAGAACCTGCCCGAGGGCGGCGACCCCGTCGATCTGGAAATCTTCACCACCTGCGCGCCCGCCAAGAACACCAAGCTCATGGGCCTGTATGTGAGCCAGGGCACGTTCTTCACCCAGTGCGAGGCCGAGGGTTTCCGCCGCATCACCTATTTCCTGGACCGTCCCGACGTGATGGCCATGTATACCGTGACGCTGCGCGCCGACAAGACCGCGTACCCGGTGCTGCTGTCCAACGGCAACCTGGTCGAGCAAGGCGCGCTGGAAGACGGCCGCCACTTCGCCAAGTGGGCCGATCCGCACCGCAAGCCCAGCTACCTGTTCGCCCTGGTGGCCGGCAACCTGGTCGCGCGCGAGCAAAAGATCAAGAGCCGCGCGGGCCGCGACCACCTGCTGCAGGTCTTCGTGCGCCCCGGCGACCTGGAGAAGACCGAGCACGCCATGAACTCCCTCATGGCCAGCGTGGCCTGGGACGAGGCCCGCTTCGGCCTGTCGCTGGACCTGGACCGCTTCATGATCGTCGCCACCAGCGACTTCAACATGGGCGCCATGGAGAACAAGGGCCTGAACGTCTTCAATACCAAGTACGTCCTGGCCAGCCAGTCCACGGCCACCGACACCGACTACGCCAACATCGAGTCCGTCGTCGGCCACGAGTACTTCCACAACTGGACCGGCAACCGCGTCACCTGCCGCGACTGGTTCCAGCTGTCGCTCAAGGAAGGCCTGACCGTCTTCCGCGACCAGGAATTCAGCATGGACATGGCGGGCAGCCCCTCGGCGCGCGCCGTCAAGCGCATCGAGGACGTGCGCGTGCTGCGCACCGCCCAGTTCCCCGAGGATGCAGGCCCCATGGCCCACCCGGTGCGGCCCGACAGCTACATCGAGATCAACAACTTCTACACCGTCACCATCTACGAAAAAGGTGCCGAGGTCGTGCGCATGCAGCACAACCTGGTGGGCCGCGAAGGCTTCGCCAAGGGCATGAAGCTGTATTTCGAGCGCCATGACGGCCACGCAGTGACCTGCGACGACTTCGCCCAGGCCATGGCCGACGCCAACCCCGACAGCGAACTGGCCCGGCGCCTGGACCAGTTCAAGCGCTGGTACAGCCAGGCCGGCACGCCACAGCTGCGCGCCGAAGGCAGCTATGACGCGGCCGCCCGCACCTACACGCTGACCCTGAGCCAAAGCTGCGCGCCCACGCCCGGCCAGGCCGAGAAGCTGCCCTTCGTCATCCCCGTGCAGATGGGCCTGCTGGGCCAGGACGGCCGCGCGCTGACCCTGCGCCTGCAGGGCGAAGATGCGCAGGCAGCCGGCGACAGCCGCCTGCTGGTGCTGTCCGAACCCAGCCACAGCTTCGTCTTCACCGACGTGGACCAGGAGCCCGTGCCCTCGCTGCTGCGCGGCTTCAGCGCCCCCGTGGTGCTGCAGCACAGCGACAGCGATGCCGCCTTGCTGACCCTGCTGGCCCATGACAGCGATGCCTTCAACCGCTGGGAAGCCGGCCAGCGCCTGGGCCTGCGCATCGCGCTGCAGGCCATTGGCGACACCTCCATCACGGCAGACGCCAGCGGCCAGATCGCCGCTGCCCTGCTGCCGGCCTCCTTCGTCGAGGCCATGCGCGGCGTGCTGCGCCATCCGCAGCTGGATGCGGCCTTCAAGGAACTGATGCTGACCCTGCCCGGCGAAAGCTACATTGCCGAGCAACTGGCCGTGGTCGATCCGCAGCGCGTGCACGCCGTGCGCGAAGCCATGCGCCAGCAACTGGCCACCGAACTGCAGGCCGACTGGCAGCAGGCATGGCAGGAGCACAGCGACACCGGCGCCTACCGCCCCGACCCCGTCAGCTCCGGCCGCCGCGCCCTGTCCGGCATGGCACTGTCCATGCTGTGCCTGGCCGCGCGCGCCTCGGGCGACACGGTCTGGCCCGGCAAGGCGCTGCAGCGCTTCAAGGACGCAGGCAACATGACCGACCGCATGAGCGCCCTGACGGCACTGGTGCAAAGCGGCCACCCGCTGGCCGCCCAGGCCCTGGCACGTTTCCACAAGCTGTTCCAGCACGATGCACTGGTCCTGGACAAGTGGTTCGCGCTGCAGGGCGGCGCCTGCGACCGTGGCGGCAACGTGCTGCCGGCCGTCAAGCAGCTGATGAAGCACCCCGACTTCCAGATCAAGAACCCCAACCGCGCGCGCAGCCTGATCTTCAGCTACTGCAGCGCCAATCCCGGCGCCTTCCACCGCGCCGACGCGGCGGGCTACGTGTTCTGGAGCGAGCGCGTCATCGAGCTGGACGCCATCAACCCCCAGGTCGCCGCCCGCCTGGCGCGTGCCCTGGACCGCTGGAGCAAGCTGGCCGAGCCCTACCGCACGGCTGCACGTGAAGCCATCGCCCGCGTGGCGGCTCGCGCCGAACTCAGCAACGACGTGCGTGAAGTCGTCACCCGCGCCCTCGCGGATTGACGAGCCACCCCCTGAGTCGCTTCGCGCCTTCCCCCTTGCAGGGGGACGACACCCTCGGTGCGAGGCGGCTCTTCCTCGGTGTCCCTGGCTTGAGCAGCGCCGGTTTTATGCTGCAAGCCAGGAACCACTGAAATGCTGTTCATCAGCAGATGCATACGCCATGCCGCATCTGCTCCCGGATTTTTAGGAGTTGAACCCATGAAGAAAAACGTCAGCCTGACCCGCTACCTGGTCGAGCAGCAACGCGTGGACGGCCTCATCCCCGGCCAGCTGCGCCTGCTGCTGGAAGTCGTGGCACGCGCCTGCAAGCGCATCAGCCAATCCGTCAACAAGGGCGCCATCGGCGACGTGCTGGGCACGGCCGGCAGCGAGAACGTGCAGGGCGAAGTCCAGAAGAAGCTGGACATCATCGCCAACGAGGTGCTGATCGAGGCCAACGAATGGGGCGGCCACCTGGCGGCCATGGCCTCCGAGGAAATGGAAGGCATCTACCTGGTGCCCAACCGCTACCCGCACGGCGAGTACCTGCTGATGTTCGATCCGCTGGACGGCTCGTCCAACATCGACGTCAACGTCTCCATCGGCACCATCTTCAGCGTGCTCAAGAAGCCCGAAGGCCACCCCGGCGTGACCGAGCAGGACTTCATGCAGCCCGGCACCCAGCAGGTCGCCGCCGGCTACTGCATCTACGGCCCGCAGACCACCCTGGTGCTGACCGTGGGCGACGGCGTCTCCATGTTCACGCTGGACCGCGAGCAAGGCTCCTTCGTGCTGGTGCAGGAAAACATCCGCATCCCCGAGGACACCAAGGAATTCGCCATCAACATGTCCAACATGCGCCACTGGGACACCCCCGTCAAGCGCTACGTGGACGAATGCCTGGCCGGCGTGGAAGGCCCGCGCGGCAAGGACTTCAACATGCGCTGGATCGCCTCCATGGTGGCCGACGTGCACCGCATCATGACCCGCGGCGGCATCTTCATGTACCCCTGGGACCGCCGCGAGCCCAACAAGCCCGGCAAGCTGCGCCTGATGTACGAAGCCAACCCCATGGCCTGGCTGGTCGAACAGGCCGGCGGCGCCGCCACCAACGGCAAGCAGCGCATCCTCGACATCCATCCCACGCAGCTGCACGAACGTGTGAGCGTCATCCTCGGCTCGAAGAACGAAGTCGAAAAAGTGACGCAATACCATTCCGAGGCATGAATTTGCCGTTATAATTTTTGTCTGTCGCCGGTGTAGCTCAGTTGGTAGAGCAGCTCATTCGTAATGAGAAGGTCGAGGGTTCGATTCCTTTCTCCGGCACCAAACAAGAAGCCCCAGATTCGCAAGAGTCTGGGGCTTTTTCGTTGGGCACTCTGAGTGCATTCCGGCAACAATGATCAGGTGCGGATAGGCTGAGCCACCAGACGCACGCCAAGAGCGCCACAGACGCGACGGATGGTGTCAAACCGAGGCTGGCTACCCGGCCGCAGTGCCTTGTACAAAGCCTCCCGGGTCAGACCGCTGGCACTGGCTATCTCGCTCATGCCGCGCGTGCGTGCGATCACGCCAAGGGCATGGGCCAGTTCGGAGGGGTCATCTTCTTCCAGCACCAAGGACAGATAGGCAGCCACGTCCTCATCGGTTTTCAGGTGCTCAGCCATGTCAAAGGTGGGAAGGTCAGCAATCTTGGTCATGGTCAGTTCTCCAGGGTCTTGGACAGGGCAATTGCAGCCGCAATGTCCACCTGCTGGGTTGCCTTGTCGCCACCACCCAACATAACTACCAGCACGTAACACGCAAAGCTAACGGCGAAACCACCCCAGTGGTCAGAATTTCTGCAGCTGGACATGTGCCTTGTGCCATCAGGCCAGCACGACAAGTCGCCAATCCACAGCGGGCTTCCAATGCACTTCTTCGCTTCCTGATATAGCCACCTCGGGCAGGGGCCCAGGCATGCAAAGCGCCAGGCACACGGCCTGTGCATCGCAATCCCGGCCTTGCCACAGGCGGCCGTGGGCCAGGGGCGGCCCAGCCATGTCGAGCGCAGCGCAGACGGGTATCCATGCAAGCTGCCGCATCCGGACAAAGTCCAGGCCCTGGCCCAGGCTCTTGAAATAGGCCTCCTTCAGGCTCCACAGCTGCACCAGGCTGTGCTGCAGGCGGGCTCCGTCCTGCGCCTGAAGCCATGCGCGTTCGGGCGGGGAGCACACCATCTCGGCCATGGCATGCACGTCGCGCTGGCGGTGCGCAGCCCTTCGCTCAAGGTCCACGCCTACCGGGCCTTGTGCGGCGGCGCAGGCCAGCCAGCCGGCGCTGTGCGAGAGGCTCAAACGGGGCTTCGCTCCAAAAATGCCACCCTCCCCGCCTTGATCCACGTGGGGTGCAGCATTGCGGGGCGCTGCCAGCCGCCAGGTCGATGCGGCATCATGCCCGCCGGCCAGCAGCAGGCGCATGGCATAGCGGCAGGCGATGAATTCGCGCTGACGCGCCTCGCGCATGCCGGCATGGCGCTCCCGCTCCGAGTCCGTCAGCCAGCCCGCAGCCAGCGACTGCGCATTGGCCCACAAGGGCGCCTGCGCCCCCAGCAGCAAGGCGCAGGCGGCCGGCGCGCTCAAATCACCGGCCTACGCGGGCATAGGTGCCCTTGAAGGTCACGCCGGCCATCACATTGCCTGCGCGGCATTCGAAATTGACTGGATCCCGGGTGGATTGCTTCTTGTTGAAGCTGTGCAGGTCCACCACGGCGTTGGCGCCCTTTTGCTTGGCCTTGGCCTCGAAGGCTATCAGGGCAGACAGCGCTGCCCAGTTGCAGGCCGTGGCATCGTCCTTGCCCACGCCGTTGGTTTTCTTGTTGGACACGTCATCGCCCAGCTTTTCGGAGATGGCAGGCGTGCTGGCACCGGACAGGTGAAAGCTCACGCTGCCGTCGAGCTTGCCCTGCTCCAGGCCGAGCTTCACCACGTCGGCCAGCGGCAGCATCACTGCTTCATTGCGGGCATGTACCGCCGTTGCGGCCACCAGCGCCATGGCTGCCAAGATCATCTTTCTCATGGAAACTCCCTCTCTGTAAAAAAGCATGGAACAGGGACAGCGATGGATTACGGGGTACTGATTTTCTTCATCAGATTCCGGACCCAGCGGTTGTAGTTGGGATGGATCTCCCGCTTGCCATCGCCTTCCGAGTAATTCAGATTCACGCTGTGCAGATAGCTGATCCGGTAGGTATCTGTGTTGTAGTGCACCGCGATGTTGACCTGGTGCTTGCCTTGCTTGTCGTAGTGCAGCTCCAGGCGGCCCGGCTCGTCGCCGACCACCACCCAGCCCAGCGACTTCGACGCCACCACGATGCGATCGTGCAACTGCTGCGTCGTAGTCTCGGGCGAGGCGGTCCACATGACCGCCGGGGGTTCATAGATGTCCGTGCTTCGTGCCACCGCGCTGCCTGCGGCCAGGGCAAGGACCAGGACAATGGCGGCGGTTCTCGTCTGTTTCATTTCACTGGCTCCTGTTGCTTCCAACGTCGAAAAATCAATGAGGTGTTGATGCCTCCAAAGGCAAAGTTGTTGCTCATGACGATATCGGTGTGCAAGGCACGCGGCTCGCCCATGACGTAGTCCAGATCGGCGCAGCGCGGATCGGGTTGCTGCAGATTCGCGTTGGCTGCAAACCAGCCTTCACGCATCATCTCGATGCTCATCCAGGCTTCCAGCGCGCCGCAGGCGCCCAGCGTGTGGCCCATGTAGCCCTTGAGGCTGCTGATGGGCACCTGACTGCCGAGCACTTCGCGGGTGGCCTGCGATTCGGCAATGTCCCCCTGGTCCGTGGCCGTGCCGTGGGCGTTGACGTAGCCGACCTCCGAAGGTTCGATCCCCGCGTCATCAAGCGCCATGCGCATGGCCTGGGCCATGGTGGCGGCGTTGGGCTGCGTCACATGGGTGCCATCGGAGTTGCTGGCAAAACCGATCAACTCAGCCCGGATGCAGGCGCCCCGGGCAAGTGCATGCTCCAGCTCTTCGAGCACCAAGGTGCAGGCGCCCTCGCCCAGCACCAGGCCGTCGCGCCGGGCGTCGAATGGACGGGGAGTGCACTCGGGGCTGTCGTTCTTGACGCTGGTCGCAAACAGGGTGTCGAACACAGCCGCCTGCGTGGCATCCAGCTCCTCGGCCCCGCCGGCCAGCATGGCAAGCTGCTTGCCGCTCTGAATGGCCTCGAAGGCATAGCCCAGGCCCTGGCTGCCCGAGGTGCAGGCGCTGGACGTCGTGATGACGCGGCCCGTGGTTCCGAAGAACACGCCGATGTTCACCGCCGCCGTGTGCGACATCATCTTGATGTAGGTGTTGGCGTTGATGCCCTCGGTGCTCTTGTCGGCCATCATGCGGCCGAAGTCGCCGATGGCCGAGGGCGTCCCCGCAGAAGACCCATAGGACACGCCCATGTGCCCGCTTTTGACGAAGGCATCGCCCAGCAGGCCGGCATCGGCCAGCGCCAGCTCGCTGGCGCGCGTGGCCATCAGGGCGACGCGGCCCATGCTGCGCATGGACTTGCGGTTGTAGTGCGGCGGCAGATCGAAGGGCGGCACGGTGCTGCCCAGCCGGGTGCTCAGGCCCTCATAGGCAGCCCACTCGTCCATCACCCGGATAGCGGTTTTGCCGGTGCGCAGTCGCTCCCGCACCGTGGCCCAGTCGTGGCCCAGCGGACTCAGGGCACCCACGCCCGTGACGACCACACGCCGTTTGCTTGCTGCGCTCATCCCACCATCCCTCCATTGACGGAGATGACCTGGCGCGTGATGTACGAGGCCTCGCCGCCCATGAGGAAGGAGACCGCACCTGCCACCTCGTCCACCGTGCCCATGCGGCGCATGGGAATCAGCGCCAAGGCATGTTCGAGCACTTCCTCGCTGACCATTTCCGTGTCGATCAGGCCGGGCGCCACGCAATTGACCGTGATCTCGCGCTTGGCCAGCTCCACGGCCAGGGACTTGGTCGCAGCGATCACCCCGGCCTTGGCCGCGCTGTAGTTGGTCTGCCCCCGGTTGCCCATCAGGGCGGAGACCGAAGCCAGCGTCACGATGCGCCCCGGCTTGCGGCGGCGCACCATGGGCATGACCACCGGGTGCAGCACGTTGTAGAACGCATCCAGGTTGGTATGCACCACGGCATCCCACTCCTCGCCCGTCATGGCAGGGAAGGCATTGTCCCGGGCGATGCCGGCATTGCAGACCACGCCGTAGTAGGCGCCGTGCTGTTCCATGTCGGCCTCAAGCGCCTGAGCGCAGGCAGCGCGGTCTGCCACATCGAACTGCAGCACGCGGGCCTGCCGGCCCAGCGCGGCAATGTCGGCCACCGTCTGCAGGGCCTGCTCGCGGCCGCTTCGGCAATGGACCACGATGTCGAAACCATCGCGCGCCAGGCGCAGGGCGATGGCCCGGCCTATGCCCCGGCTCGACCCGGTCACCAGCACCGTGGCTGGCTGGGCGATTGCACTCATGCTTGTCCAACTCCTTCTTGCTCCAGCGCCTGTATGAATGCGCTGCCATTGTCTGGTTCGTAAACGGATATGCGGGCCTGGGCGAGCACGCTGTCCTCGCCCTGGGGCTGGATGCGGCAATCGAACATGCCCAGGCCATTGGTGCCCACCAGTTCGCAGTGCACGCTCACGCGCAGCACGCTGCCCGGGGAAAAATGCGCGCAGGCCGCCTGGAACTTGCGCGTGCCCAGCAAAAAACCCAGCTTGACGGGCCGCCCGGCCTGCACCGCCTGCCAGCCAGCCCAGGCGGCCACGGTCTGGGCCATGTA
Organism: Delftia sp. WSY_10; assembly: GCF_043104705.1. Lineage (NCBI taxonomy): Bacteria > Pseudomonadati > Pseudomonadota > Betaproteobacteria > Burkholderiales > Comamonadaceae > Delftia > Delftia sp. WSY_10. The sequence continues at coordinate 23,258 of NZ_JBICKY010000013.1, forward strand.
CTCCAGCCCCACCCAGGCGGGCATGCCGGAGTCCTGCAGAAACAGGCCATCACGCGGCACGGTGACCTGCGCATGGGCGCTATCGGCGGATGCATCGAGCAGGCAGTCCAGCAGCAGCATCACGCCGCGATGGGGCACGTAGTTTTCAATCGGTAGAAATGCGTTCATCTCGATGGCTCCTCAGGCAGCGGCCAGCAGCAGGGCGCAGTTGCTGCCGCCAAAGGCAAAGGAATTGCTGAGCACGGCCCGGGGCGCACGCCCCAGCGCCATGCCCGGGCGGACCACGGCCAGGGCGGGCAGTTCGGGCGCCTGCTCGCCATCCCACCAGTGCGCAGGAAGCCGGCCCTGCGGGTTGTCGTGCAGCAGGTGCCAGGCCATGGCCGCTTCCAGCGCCCCGGCCGCCGCCAGGGTGTGGCCGGTCAGCGGCTTGGTGGAGCTCACGGGCGTTGCTTCGCCGAACACGCTGTGAATGGCCAGGCTTTCCATGGCGTCGTTGTGCACCGTGGCCGTGCCGTGCAGGTTGATGTAGTCCACGTCACCGGGCCGCATGGCCGCACGCCGCAGCGCCTGCTCCATGGCCTGGATGGCGCCCTGGCCGGATGGGTCGGGGGCCGACATGTGGTGGGCATCCTGGGTCTCGCCCCAACCGGCCAGACGCACGGGGCCTGGCTCTCGCGTCAGCAGGAAGAACGCCGCGCCCTCGCCCAGGTTGATGCCGCTGCGCCGGGCAGACAGCGGGTTGCAGCGCTGGTCCGACACGGCCTGCAGCGCGCTGAAACCGGCCACGGTGAAAGCGCACAGCGCATCCACCCCGCCGGCCAGCACGGCATCGACCAGGCCGGCCTGCAGCCAGCGCGCGGCAGATGCCAACGCCTTGGCCCCGGAGGAGCAGGCGGTGGAGAGGGTGTGCGCCGGCCCCTGGATGCCCAGGTGCTGGGCCAGGAACTCCGACACATTGCCCATTTCCTGCAAGGCGTAGTCAAAGTCCTGCGGGAACCGGCCCTGTGCCTGCCAATGGGCGGCGGCGGCTTCGCCCTCCTGCACGCCGGCCGTGCTGGTGCCCACCACCACGCCCACACGCGCCGGGCCCCAGCGCGACAAGGCGTGCTCCACCGAGCCGCGCACGCCCTGGGCGGTGTGCCATGCCAGGGCGTTGTTGCGCGATCGCTGCGGCGGCGGTGCCCAGTCCAGCGTGGGGAGCACCACATGGGGCGGCAGGCAGCCCAGCGGCAGGTGCCGGCCCGGGCTGTAGCGGTCGCTGCACTGCAGGCTGTCGGGGGCCTGGGTGGCGAACAATGCGGCGCGCAGGCCGGCCGCATCGGCGCCCAGGGCGCTGGTGGCTGAAAGGGTTTGCACAAACACGGCCTGTGCCGTCGGGGTGATCGCGGTCATGCGCCCTCCCCTGCATTGGCACAGGGACGCATGCCGCCGGGCGAGGCAACGCGCAGTTGCCAGGCGCCTGCGGCATACACGATCTCGAACCCGTCGCTGCCGGCAGGCCGGATCTCGACGCGCGTCTGCCCTTGGTGAGACAGGTGTCTGGCCGATCCACCGGACATTCCGACCTCTTCCAACACCCAGGATGCAGGCAAGGCCTGCGCAATGGCGTCCACCGGCCACAGCGCCAGCTGCATGTCGCCGAGCACCTGCGCCGGCGCCAGTTGCGCCGGCCACCAGCGTGACAGCTCGGCCTGCAGCTGCTGCCCATCCCAGACGATCACGCCCACGCGCTGCCCCAGGTGGACCAGCGCCAGGCGCACCGTCTGCGCATCGACCTCCAGCAGCGCGTCCAGTTCCTGCGCGGGCTGGCCAGGCGCCTGTACCACCAGATGCTGCTGCAGCGCCAGCTCGCAGCCCAGCGCAGCCGGCGGCAATGCCAGCCGCGGCGGCGTGGCATCGCCCTGCGGTGCACGCGCCTCTGGTGCGGTGGAGCAGCCTGCCAACGCGCTGGCCGTGATGATGGCAGCGCTCACGGAGCACACCGCGAACAAGGCTGGCGCACGCCGGCGCGCAAAAGCCGGGAAAAGACGCAGCCGCGTCATGCCATCACCCCCTGCGCAGGCTGGCAAAGCTGGCTCAGCACGTTCAGGCGGCGCTCCGGCTCGGCCACATAGGGGTTGCGTCCATCCCAGGCGTAGCCGGCGAGGATGGACGAGATCATGCGGCGGATGTCCGGCGCATGCGACGGGTGGAAGATCACGTCCTGGAAGCTGCCGTCGTACCAGCCCTGCACAAAGGCACGGAAGGTATCGACACCTGCCTGCAGCGGCTGGGCATAGTCCTGTTGCCAGTCCACCACCTCGCCCTGCCAGCTGCGGGCGATGCAGTCGGCGGCCAGGCTGGCCGACTTCAGGGCAATGGTCACGCCGCTGGAGAACACCGGGTCCAGAAACTCGCCCGCATTGCCCAGCAAGGCATAGCCCGGGCCCCACAGCGCCGTCACATTGGCCGAGTAGCCCGTGAGCGAACGCCCGGGCGTGTCCCACCGGGCATTGCGCAGCACCTGCGCGAGGCTGGGCGTCTCGGCAATGATGGCGCGCAGGCGCTCGACCTCGGAGCCCGCATAGCGCTCCAGGAATTCGGGCGTGGCGACAACGCCCTGCGAGCTGCGGCCATTGGAAAACGGAATGGTCCAGAACCACACATGCCGGTGCTCGGGATGCACGGAAATCAGGATCTTGTCGCGGTCCATGTCCTGTGCCGCGATGCGATCCTCGACATGCGTGAACAGGGCCGCGCGCACGGGAAAACCGGAGGGCCGCTCCAGCCCCAGCATGCGCGGCAAGATGCGCGCAAAGCCGCTGGCATCCAGCAGATGGCGGGCCTGCACCACATATTCCTCGCCTTGCGGCGTGCGGGCCGTGACCTGCGGCTGGGCGCCTGCCACGTCCACGCCGGTCACCGTATGGCGATAGCGGATCTCGGCGCCCGCCTTCTGGGCGGCATCGGCAAGCACCTTGTCGAAATGGGCGCGCTGCACCTGGTACGTCGTGCCCCATCCGCAGGAGAACTTGTCACGGAAGTCGAAGGCCGTGCGCAGATCGCCCCGGGCGAAGGCCGCGCCGTTCTTGTGCTGGAAGCCCGCCTCCACCACGTCCTGCAGCATGCCGGCCTGCTCGATGTAGGCCATGCTTTGCGGCAGCAGGCTCTCGCCAATGGAAAAGCGCGGGAACTCTTCCTTCTCCAGGATGAGCACCCGGCGCCCCTGCCGGCGCAGCAGGCCCGCCGCCACGGCGCCGGAGGGGCCGGCGCCAATGATCAGGATTTCAGTCTGTTCGGTACGTTGCATGTACGGTGTCTTTTTCAGAGAGAGGTGCCGGCAGGCGCCTGCGGCGGCGCGCGAAACAGCGGCGCCAGCACCAGCACCAGCGGCAGGCCCAGCATCAGCGTGACGCCAAAGGCCCGCAAGGCCGGCGTCTGGGACAGGCCCAGCAGGCCGAATGACAGCCAGGTGCTGGCCGCGCCGATCACCACGGCCAGCCAGGCGTGGGGATCGTCCTCGTGCTCCTGCAGGAAGATGCCGTAGTCGATGCCCACGCCCAGCAACAGCATCAGCGCCAGCACGTTGAAAAGCTGCCAGGGCTGGCCCCAGACGGACAGGACCACCGCCACCGCCAGACTGGCCAGCACGGTGGGCAGCCAGGCTCGCCAGGCCTGGCTGCCAAAGCGCAGCCACAGAGCCGCCAGCACCAGGCCGTGGCCCAGCACCAGCAGTTGCGTCATCGACAGGCGGTAGCGCTGCAGCAGGCCGGAGATCTCGGCGGGCTTGTCCACCCAGACCACGCCCTCCAGCCCCTGCGCTGCCTGCGCCAGGCCCGGCAGTGCGGCCTGACCGGCCACGCCGCGCAGCATGAGCATGCTGCGCCAACGGCCATCGCGCTCGCCCAGCCACAGGGGGCCGGCCGCCGCGGAGATGGACTGCTCCAGCCAGGCCTGCACGGTCAGGGGCTGCACCGGTGCGGCGGCAGGCGCACTGAAAGACTCGCCCAATTGGGCATTGATCCCTTGCAGCACCTGGTCCTCGACACGGCGCACCAGGGCCAGATCCTCGCTCTGGCGCCGGGCGGAAGGCACCCAGTCGGACACAGCCGTGTAACCGGCAAGCTGACCATGCTGCACCAGCACATCAAGCCGCTGCTTGAGCAGCTCCTCGCGCTGCAGCAGCTCCTGGTCGCTGGCCCCGTCGAGCAGGTAGAACTGGGCCGGGCTGGGCAGGCCCAGCATGTCACCCACCTGGCGCTGCTGGGCAACCAGGGCAGGCGCGCCGTTTTGCAGCTGGCGCACATCGTCCTGGATGTTCAGGCGCCCACCCCACGCCAGCCAGGCCGCCATGGCGGCACACAGCACCACCGAACCCGGCAGCGCTGCGCGCCAGCGCGGCCAGGCCATCAGGCTCAGGCCTATGCGCCGTGCAGCGGGGCTGGCGGGCATGTGGCCCCGGTCCAGCCAGGGGAACCAGCAGACCACGGTCAACATGGCGGCGGCCAGTCCCACCACGGAGAAAACGGCCATCTGCCGCAGTCCCGGGAAAGCCGCGACGCCCAGTGCCAGGTAGGCAATCACGCTGGTGCCCAGCGCCAGCCACAGTGCCGGCAGCAGGGAACGCATCAGCGCATGCGGCGTGCGCCGTGGGGCGCCCTGCCGGGCAGCAAAGTAGTGAATGCCATAGTCCTCGGCCACACCCACCAGGCTGGCGCCAAACACCAGGGTCAGCAAATGCACCTGGCCGAACAGGGCCGCCGTCACGCTCAGCGCCACCGCCGTGCCGATCAGCAGGGACAGGCCCACCAGGGCCATCGGACGCACGGCGCGAAATGCCAGCCACGCCAGCAGCAGGACAGCGGCAAGGGAGCCCCAGCCGATGGTGTTGATCTCGCCATGCGCCTGCGTGGCCGCTGCCTCGGCATGCAGCGGTACGCCGGCCACCAGCAGTTGCGCATCGGGCCATTGCCGGCGCACATCGGCCAGGGCCTGCTGCAGCGCATCCTGCAGCACGGGTTCGCCTGACAGGCGAAACGCCGAGCCCGACAGCGCGTACTGCAGCAGCACCCATTGCTGCCCCTGCCCGGACACCCACAGCTCGCCGTCGCGCGGCCGCGCATGGCTTTGCGCAGCGCGCGCCGTCCACCAGGGGGTCCACAGGCCCAGGGGATCACGAATCCAGTCGCTCAACCGCGCCTGCAGGCCGGGCTGGTACAGGTCCTGCAGGACCTGCTGCACCAGGAGCTCGCCCGGCGTGTGCTGCAGCCGGTCGCGCTGCTGCGGCGTAAGCAGGGACTGGCGCCAGGGCTGGTAGAAATCCAGGGCCGCCTGCATGGAGACCTGCTGCGCCAGCGCCTGTTCGCGCAGCGGCGCGGCCGCCTGACGTGAAAGGCTTTGCCGCAACTGCTGTGCTGCCTGTCGGCTGCCGGCCCAGTCGGGCGTACCCAGCAGCACGGTGACCTGGCGCGACAACTGGTCGGCCAGCTGCTGCGTGGCACGCGTCACCTCGGGCGCCTGTTCATTGACCGGCAGCAGTGCCAGCACATCGGTGTCCATGCGCTGGCCATGCCAGAAATGCCATTGGTGCACGGCCACCACCAGCACGGCCAGCAGCCAAGCCAATGCGGCTGCACGCCACAGAAGGCCGGGACGGTCCTGGCTGCCGGTGTCGTGCGCGGGGGATGGACTGGTGCTCATGGCGCGGGCTCAGTCAAACAGGGCGGCATCCTGCGCACGCAGCGCCTGCTCGGCAACGGGGTTCGCCATCTGGATCTGGCTGCGGTCGCCGCGCGCCTCCTGCAATTGCACGGACTGCACAAACTGCTGGCCGCTCAGGTCCACCGCCTGCAGCCACTGGGCCAGCACGGGGTCGCGCGGCACCAGGTGGAGACTCCAGCCGGCACCCTGCACCTGGCCGCTGACCTCGAAGTAGTGGGTGAGCTGCGCCAGGTCCGCCGACACCACGGCAAACAGCATGGCATTGATGGTGCGCAGCACAGGCTCGTCCTGCGCGCGCATCTGCACGGCCGTGCTGCCATCGGCGCCGCGCGACAGCAGGCTGTCGGGCCTGACGATCAGCGTCGAGGCAAAGGGCTGTCGCACCTGCCAGGCGATGCCCTTGCCACGTGCCACGACGAAGTCGCCCGAGGATTTGAGCGGCTGCCTGAAGCCCTGCACGGTCTTGAGCTGCGTGAACTGACCACGCACCACAGGCGCGCTCTGCACGCGCTCACGCACCTGGGCCAACAGAGCCTGCTGTGACACTTGGGAGGCCGGGGCGGTCTGGGAGCCGTCGCCAACGCCGGAAACACCGGCAGCAGGCGCAGCCTGCAAGGCAGCCGGAAGAGACAAGGTGCAGGCCAGGGCGCAGGCCATGCCCCATGCAGCCAAGCGCGTCCCTCGGGCAGTCATGGCTGCACCCCCAGCCGTTCCCACAGCACGGGAGGGCAGACAAAGCACATCTCGCGCGTGCGCATGTCCACGGCCACCTGGGTGGTGTGGGCCGTGTTCACTTTCTCGCCCGTGGCGGCATCGCTGATCAGGTAGTCGATGCGCAGGCGGTTTTCCCACTCGGTGATGGAGGCCTTGATCCGGAGCTTTTGTCCGAACAGCGCCGGGCGCACGTATTTGAGACGCATGTCCACCACGGGCCAGCCGTAGCCGGAGTCTCGCATGCGGGGATAGTCGTAGTCGAAGTGGGCCAGCAAGGCGCTGCGAGCCAGTTCGAGATAGCGCACGTAGTGGCCGTGGTAGACGATCTCCATCACGTCGATGTCGTAGAACGCCGGCGTGACTTCGATCTCGTAGCTCAGCCGCTCGCGCGAGGCGATTTCCTGGTCAGTGGCCATGAAGGCTCCGCGTGAAGGGCAAATTACCCATGGTTGAGAGGATGCGTGGGTGCAGGTGCAGGCATGCCCTGCTCCCAGAACGGGAAGAAGTTGAACCAGTCATAAGGCGCCTTGCACAGCAGGCGTTCAAGCTGCCGGGCATAGAGCCGGGCATAGCCGGCCAGCGCCTGCGCGCGCCGCGCGCGCGGCAGTTCAACCTGGGCGGCAAGCGGCACGAACTCGACGGCATAGCCCCGTCCCTCATGCACGCAGCCCATGAAATACAGCGGGCACTTGAGCAGGGCAGACAGGATGTAGGGCCCGCAGGGGAAGGCGGCCTCATGGCCCAGAAACAGGGCCTGCGTGGTCTTGCTCTCATGCACAGGAACGCGGTCACCGGCAATGGCGATGAACTCCCCGCGCGCCACGCGGTCGGCCAGTGCCATGGCGGTGGCCATGTTGAAGTCCAAGACCTGCAGCAGCTGCACCCCGCTGTCCGGCGCCATGCGGCGCAGCAGGCGGTTGAAACGCTCGGCATGCCGGGTATGCACCAGGATGGTCAGTTGCAGGCCAGGGCATTGCCGGGCCAGGGTCTGGCACAGCTCGACGCAGCCCATGTGCGCGGTCACGAGCACGGCCCCCTGCCCGCGGGCCATCAGGTCCAGCAAGGGCTGTTGCCCCTCCAAACGCACGTGCTCGGTGCGGTAGCTGTTCGTCACGGCAAGCAGCTTGTCCAGGATCACCTGGGCAAAGACACCAAAGTGCCGCAGGCCGTGCACCCAGCCCGGCCCGCGCGGCCACAGGCCATGCGCCTGTTGCAGGCGCTGCAGGTACTGCAGGGAAGCGCGCCGCGCCACCGGGCGCGTGAGCCAGTAGTAGCCGACGACCGGATACAGGCACAGCAAAAAGGGCCAGCGGCCCAGCCAGCGGTGAAGCTGGTAGAGCAGCCACATGCCGCCCACGCAGGTGCTTTCGCCGATCTGCGCCCAGTGGTGCGGGCTGCGTGTGGAAGGCCCGCTCATGACGCCTCCCGCGTTCGCAGTCGGCGCGCCAACAGTTGCGGGCTGCGCAGCAGCATGCCGCCGAACAGGCGCGCGTGCATGCCGGAGATCCGAAGGTTGTCGCTCCAGACCCTGAAGTGCGACAGCCCATCGGCGGGATAGGTCACGGGCGTGGGCAAGGTCACGAAGGCCACGCCGCGCCAGTGCAGGTGCACCAGCACTTCGGTGTCGAATTCCATGCGCCGCCCCATGCGGGAGCGGTCCAGCACCGCCACCGTGGTCTTCAGCGGATACACGCGGTAGCCGCACATGGAATCGCGAATGTCCAACGACAAGGTGTTGATCCACACCCACACATGGGTGAGGTACCGGCCATAAAGACGCGCCTTGGGCACGCTGGCGTCATAGGCGGGTGCCCCGCAGACCATGCTCCCCGGGTGGGCACGGGCCAGCGCCAGGAAGGCGGGAATGTCACTGACGGCGTGCTGGCCATCGGCATCGATCTGCAGCGCATGCGTGCAGCCCTGGGCCAGCGCGGCGCGCAGGCCGGCCATCACGGCGGCGCCCTTGCCCTGGTTGCTTGCCAGGCGCAGCACCTGGACCTGCCCTGCGTGCTGCGCTGCCAGCGCATCCAGCACGGCGGCGCAGCGCGGCTCCGAGCCGTCGTCCACCAGCAGGCAGGGCAGGCCTGCGCGCAGGCAGCCCCGAACCATCCCCCCCACCGTGTCGGGGTGGTTGTAGACGGGGATCAGGGCCGTGGGGCGAAAGCCAGGTGCCGTCATGGCCTGCGCTCCAGCAGGCGGCCGCTGGCATGCACGCCCCGCGCGGAACTCAACTCGAACTGCAGCCAGCCTTTCTCGGGCTGCCACTGCAGCTGCATCTGCACCGTATCGCCGGGCAGGATGGGCTGCTGGAACTTGAGCAGTTGCGCGTCGGCAAATCCGTGCTCCAGGCCGAAGGCCTGGGTCGCCAGGCTCACCACCCAATGCAGTTGCGCCACGCCGGGCACCAGGGATGCCTCGGGAAAATGCCCCTCCAGCACGCGCAGCCGGGGCTGCACCAGCAATTGCGCCGTGGCGCGCTGCGCGCTGCGTTCCTGCCATGCCGGCACGGGAATCACGGGATTGAACAAGGTCAGCAGGCTGTGATGCGTGGTCTTTCCCTGCGCATTCATGGGCATGCGCTCCACATAACGCCAGTGGCGCGGCAAGGCCACGCGGTCCACGCAGGGTTGCAGCAGCAAGCGCAGCGCCTGACCCATGCCGCGACGGCCCTGCTGCTGCAACGCCTGCCAGCCCGCTTCGCACAGCTCCACCACCATGCCCACGCGCTGCGGCGCGCCGCCAGCGATGCCGCTGGCGCCGGGCGGCTGCTCCAGCACCACAGCCCTGGCCTGCCGGACTCCACCATGGGTTTCCAGAACACGCTCCATGGCGGTCAGAGACACCCTTTTTTCGGCAATCTTCACAATGCGGTCTGCACGCCCCTGCAGCACGAAGCCCAGGCCGTCGGTGCCGGGCAAGGCACGGTCGGCCGTCTCCCACCAAAGCTGCGCATCAGGCAGATGGCGCGAGCGCACGGCAAGAAGCCCGTTGTCCGACAGGCGCAGCTCCACGCCAGGCAGGGCCTGCCAGGATTCGCCGTGTTCTGCGCGGCGGCGCCAGGCGATACCGCCCGTTTCAGAGCTGCCGAAGACTTCGGTGGGCGAATGGCCCAGCAGCTGCAGCGTGTGCTGCGCGGCGCTCTCGGCCAGTGGACCGCCGGAGGAAAACACGCCGCCCAGCCGCTCCATCGCCTGCGACCAGTCCAGGTGCATCGGCAAGCGGCCGAGCATGGCGGGGCTCGATACCAGCAGGCTGCGCGGCGCCTGCTGCAGTGGCTGCACCAGATCCTCGGGATAGTGCGCCAGATGCGTGCCCATGGCGCGGCCCACCGCCAGCGGCCACAGAATGCGGAACAGCAGGCCGTAGATGTGATGGTGCGCCACGGTGGAGAGCACCTGCACGTGCGGCCCCTGCGCCATGCCGGCACCGAACACGGCCTGCAGGGCCTGCACCTCGGCATCCAGCTGCGACAGCCGCTTTTCAATGCGCTCGGGCACCCCCGTGGAGCCGGAGGTGAACAGCACGACGCGCGCCTTGAGCATGTCCAGGGGCTGCAGTACCACGCCGTCCGCGCCAGCGGCATCAGGCACCAGGGCCTGGGGCAACTCGCCCGCGCAGGCCGCCACCTGGGGCAGCAGCGCCGACAGCGTGTGCGCATGCAGGTCACTGGCCAGCACCGGCGTCTTGCCCGCGTGCCAGGCACCCCATAGCGCAGCGGCAAAGGTCAGCGGATTGCCGCAGTACAAGGCCACTTCCGCCCCTTGCACACGCTGGAAGGCCGCGCACCACGCCCGGACAGCATCGACCCATTGCGCGTGCGTGACCGCCGCATCCTGCGGCCTTGCCACCACATGCCCTGCGTCCCTGGACTGCGGCAGTGCTACCTGCGCCAACGCCACCCATGCCAGTGCCAGACCTTGTTTGCTCTTTGTGGCCGTCATCCTTGCCTCACACATGTCCATGGCGCCTGCGCACACGCTGGCGCACCAGCCACTCCACCGCCATCAGCAGCCCCATGGCGCCATAGGCGATCAAACCGTTGTACAAAGCCCAGGCCTCGTCGCTGCCATACAGGGCCGTACCGGCCGCCACTGCGCCATTGCAGACAAAGAAGACGCACCAAACGGCCGTCACCCGGGCGGTGTAGCGCACGGCCGGCGCAGGCAGATCGGGCTGCCGCAGCCGGGCCAGGCGCTCGACCACCGACGGCGGAAACCACAGGCTCCAACCAAAGCCGGCCAGCAGCACGGCATTGACCAGCACCGGATAGAACTTGAGCGCCAGGCCATGGCCCTGCCACCACGAGACGGCAGACAGCGCCGCCGCCCCCGCAGCGACAACCCACCAAAATCCTTCGCGGCTGCTGCAGGCACGCGCCAGCGCCAGCACCACCAATGCGGCGGCAATCCAGTGCGCAGCCACACGCCCCAGCGCGGCATAGACGGCCAGCGGATAGAGCACCGTGGCCAGCAGCACAAGGCCTGTCGCGGTTTTGCGCATGGCAGGCGTGTTCCTCAGGCGACGGCGCTGTCTTCTTGCATCAGCTGATGCAGCGCATCCACCACGTCCTGGATGGTGCGCACCGACTTGAAGGCCTCGGCATTGAGCCGCCTGCCGACCAGAGGCTTCAGTTGGACGATCAGATCCACGGCATCAATGCTGTCGATGTCCAGGTCGTCATGGAGCCGGGCTTCGGGCGTGATGCGCTCCGCCTCGATATCGAAGGTTTCCGTCAGGATTTCGACGATGCGTTCGTAGATGGTTTCTTTGTTCATGAAAATGTCTTTGCTGCGGTCTGCGCGGAGGGCCGCACTCAGTGCGTGCGCTGGGCTGCCACGAAGGCAGCAAGCGCCTGGACGCTGCGGAAATGCTGGCGCGTCTGTTCCGAGTCCCCGGACAGGCTCACGCCGAAACGCTTTTGCAGCGCCAGGCCCAGCTCCAGCGCGTCGATGGAGTCCAGTCCCAGGCCCTCGACAAACAGGGGCTCGCCCGCATCGATCTGCTGCGGCGTGATGTCCTCCAGCGCCAGGGACTCGATGATGAGTTCTTTGATTTCTTGCTCAAGCTCAGGCACGGGACGGTTCCTTGAATAGTTGTGCGGACAGATGGTCCGTGACATGTCGGGCCGCCACGGAGTCGCTGGCAGCGCCCTGGCAAAAGGCCTCGATACCGATGTCGTCACGGACTTCGATGAAAAAGTGGGGCTTGCGCGGCGGCACCTGCCACCACGGCGCGCCCTTGGTCAGCATGGGCAGGCTGCAATGGATGTGCACCGGCGTGATATCGATGCGGCCTCTGACCGCCACATGGGCCGCGCCGCGCTGCAGCCGGACTTTGCCGTGCAGCGGTGTTCGCGTGCCTTCGGGAAAGATGATCAGGTTGTTGCCGGATGCCAGCGAGCGCAGGCAGTCCTGCAGCAGGCCCTCGCCACGGCTGTTGGCAATGAAGCCGGCCGCCCGGATGGGGCCGCGCGTGAAAGGGTTGCCTGCCAGCGCCGCCTTGACGATGCAATCGGCATGGCGAACGAAGGAGATCAGGAACACCACGTCGATCAGCGATGGGTGATTGGCAAGAATCAGCAGGCCGCGCCGCTGCAGACGTTCACGGCCGTGCACTTCATAGGACAGAACGCCGACGCCCGCCATCAGGGCCACGAACCAGCGCAGGCTGTGATGGATCACCGACTGGGCCGCCCACTGGCGCGACTGCGGCTGGCGCACGGTCAGCAGCAAGGCCGGATAGACCACGCAGCGCACCACCAGCCCACCCAGGCCGAACACGGCAAAGCACAGGCCGGTGGCCGCCAGGCGCCACTGACGATTGAGCCACTCAGCCATGAGCGCGCTCCCATCGCCATGTACCTGCGCCACGGCGCTGTGCCGGGCGCTGCGGGCCTGTCAGGGATGCCTGGCCGTCGTGCAACAGAAACTGCAACACCTGCAACCCGTGCGGTAAATGCTGCAAATGCGGCGCGTGGTCCGGTTCCGGCTGCGCGGCGTCCATGCCGGGCTGCCTGCTCAACTGGAAACCGGACTCCCCGGGTACTGCCCATTGCACCAAGACCGCCCAGGCGAATACCACCTGGGGCTCTGTGTGGAAGCCGTCATACGGAGCAGGCAGTGGCGCGTCATAGCAGACCAGCATGACTTGCGGCGCGCCTTCGTGCAGCAAGCCCAATGCTTCGACCATGCCCGCTTCCGGCGCGCAATCGGTGGACGCCACGCACAAGGCATTGGCACGCATGCCTCGCAAAATGGAATGCTGGGCGCCAATGCCGTTATGCACCGCCAGGCCGAATGCCGTGGGAGACAAAGCCTGCCCCAGGGCCTGCGTTTGCAGCAAGTCAAGGGACTTTTCGGCATCGCCGTAGCGCGAAGCCCAGACCACGGGCAGGTCAGCCAATGCAGCCTGCGCCGCAACGGTATCGGCGGGAACAACGGCACATCTGGCCAATGGGCCGAGGCGCCTGCGGGCGATTGGGGGGATATGGGCAAGATCCGGGCGGACCTCGCCCTGTGGCAAGACGGGCTGCCTTGCCCACTGCCGCCACTGGACAGGTTCCTGCAGTCCGGGCGCAAGCGCAGACCACGCCCGAATCGCAAAAACGCGGCGCACGAAAATCCCCCCCGATGCCTATGTTTGAATGTCACGTCCAGTAGCTACTGGCCGCTGGCTTTAAAAAAACGATGCATTGTAGCTATCGAAGGTAAAAAAATTCTTGTATCTGTTATTTAAATTTGTTACTTGATGCATATTGACAACAGTGACGCGGCCATGATAGCCATCAACGACTGATCGGTGCTTCGCCTGGAGGCGGCGCCTTCCCTGTGCGCCGGAACCGCGCAGCCTCTCCCTTTCAAAGTCAGCCCCGAGCAGCCCCCCTCCAGGCATGCGGGACAGCGCCGGGCGCCGGACATCTGGAATCTGCCGCCAGTACCTTGTTTCAGTGATATGTCGCGCATATGCATTGAACAGGTTTTCCAACCATTCTTATCAGACGCAGATTTTTCTGTCTTGCATTCTTGATCCGCACAATGCTATTGATAACAACAAATCAATCACCCATCAAAAACCGACAGCAGCATGCTCAATCGACATAATCAACGACTATTGCAAATGAATTATCAAGAACCATGAAAAATATAAGCATTCGCTGATAACTACCAGAACCACACCTACCATCCGCCTTCCTCCTCTGAAGAAGAAAATAAATGGCCAATGAAAGCGCTTGAATACGGCCACACAACGAAAAACCGCTTCAGCAATTTCTTCTTGAAAATTTCTTACAATCCATCGATATTCCCGCCTACCTGATGCGCTCAGCATCCACTCCAGACCTTTCCTTCCCGTATTGAATACATGCTGTTTTCCGGCCAGAATCCGCCGCCCGACATACATGACCAACTGTCTTCCGTTTCAAGGCAAGACCGGGAGATACTCCATGGTCATAAAGCCGTTGCGATATGGCTGACCGGTCTTTCGGGGTCCGGCAAATCGACCATCGCCAATGCGCTGCAGGCGCATCTGCACGCGGCCGGCCGGCGTACCTATGTGCTGGACGGAGACAACATCCGCAGCCGGTTGAACCGCGATCTGGGCTTTTCCGAAGAAGACCGGGCGGAGAACATACGCAGGGTCTCGGAGGTCGCCCGGCTTTTCGTGGATGCGGGCACCATCGTGATCGCGGCCTTCATTTCCCCTTTCCGTAGCGAGCGCGACACTGCCAGGGCCTTGTTCGACAAGGGTGACTTCCTGGAGGTGTTCGTGGATGTTCCCCTTTCCGTTGCCGAGCGGCGGGACCCCAAGGGCCTGTACAGAAAAGCGCGCCGTGGCGAACTGCTTCAGTTCACCGGAATCGACTCGCCCTATGAACCCCCTGTGGCAGCGGAGCTGACCCTGCGCACGGACCAGCTCAGCGTGGCCGCATGTGTTTCGCGCCTGCAGGCGTTGCTGCTGCAGGGGCAGCCGACTGCGCCGGGCACACCCGCCCAGGGCATGGCGCCGCTGATGACCTGTCCCCTGCCACTGGCCAAGGCGCTGCAATGAATGCCAGGCCCGCCCTGCCCTGCGCGCATGAAGACGCCTGTGCCGGCACGCCCCTGTTTGCGCGGCTTGATGCCAGGGTTGCGCTGCAGGCGCTGCGCGAGGAGGTGGATGCGCTGCTGTCCTCGCCATGGTGCGACCACGTGAACCACGGCGGCTACGAAGGCGTATGGCGTGTGATGCCGCTGCGCTGCCAGCGCCAGCATGTGGCGGCCCACCCCATTCTCCAGAGCTTCTCCATCGAGGAACCCGAGGAGGATTGGGAGGACCTGCCCCTGCTGCAACACTGCCCCGCCATACGCCAGGTGCTGGAGCAACTGCAGTGCCCGCTGCGCTCTGTGCGCCTGATGCAGCTGAAGGCCGGCTCATCCATCAAGCCGCATCGCGACCGTGGGCTGGGCCTGGCGCATGGCCAGGCCCGGCTGCATGTGCCCGTGCACACACATCCCGATGTGCAGTTCATCGTGGAAGGCCGCACGATCCCCATGGCCGCAGGGGAGCTCTGGTATTTCAATGCCGATGCCACGCATGAAGTGGTGAACCGGGGCACCCGGGACCGCACCCACCTGGTCATCGACTGCCTTGCCAACGCCTGGCTGGCAGACAGCATCGGCAAGGGACACGCCCATGCATGAGCTGCAGGCGGCCTTTGCCGAACTGATCGCAAGCCCCCGGCAGCACACCCTGTTCCAGCAGGCCAGGAGCATGGAGTCGCTACTGGTGCAACTGCGCCTGCTGTGGTGTCTTCCCGCCTGGAACGATGGTCGCCTCATGCAGGCGCTGCAGCAGTTGAACCAGGTGGCCGCCGTGCCAACTGCCGCACTGCTGGCCGGTGGCTGGCTGCCACACAGGTATGAGGCACGCACGCGCAGCATCCTTTGGTGCCTGCCGGACGGCGCTGCCACCGAGCCGTTTCATGACGAGTACATCAGCCGCTGCCTGCAGCGCAGGCTGCTGAACCAGTTCATCCGGCCGCGCACGCCGCTGGCCGGCCTGTGCGCAGAATCCCTTCCCAGGCCCGGGGGCCACCCGCCTGCCGGCTTCATCTTCCACCTCTCGCGCTGCGGCTCCACCCTGGTCTCGGGCTGCCTTTCCGAACTGGACGGCACGCTGGTCCTGTCGGAGCCACCTGTCTTCACCGAGCTGCTGCTGGACAGCTCGCTGGACCGGGCGCAAAAGCGCGATGGCATTGCCGGCCTGGTGTCGGCCATCACCGTGGCCGTGCCGGGGCGCCGCAACCTGGTGGTCAAGTGGAATGCCTGGGACATTTTCCAGTGGGAGCTGCTGCACGATCTCTACCCCGAGGTGCCCGGCCTGATGCTGGTCCGCGATCCTGTGGAGATCCTGGCCTCACACCACAGGCAGGCCGGCCGGCACATGTCGGGCGACCCGTCGCTGGCTGGCGCTGGTCCGGTTTTCTGTTCCGGCAGTGGCAGCCAACCCTTTGTCTCCGTGCTCGACCACCGCATGCGCGTGCTGCAGGCAATGATGGAGCGGATGCGGGATCTGCACGAAAGCCAGGGCGTTCCTGTGCTGCACTACCGCCAGCTCGATGCCGAAGCCATGGAGCAGATAGCCCGGCGCTTCGACCTGCATGCAGGCGAGGCAGCGCGCCAGCACATCGCCGCACGCCTTCGCCAGCATGCCAAGGCGCTGGACCAGCGCTTCGAGCCTGACGGGCGGGACAAGGCGGCCGTCTTTGGCGAAAGCGAACGCCAGCACATCGAAGCGCGCCTGGGTCCGCTGCACGCACAGCTGCTGCTGCGCGCACAACCCGTGAACGAATAGGCCGCGCCAAAGATCAACGCCAGCAGCACATGGACAGCGCACACGATGTGCCAGCCCCAGAAAAACGGCGAGTCGATCTGCGGCTTTGCCCGTTCCTTTGATTTGCGCAGCACAGATCCTTTGGTAGTCCGCGCTGTGTATGCACGGCTTCAGTCTGAAGCGACACCGCAGGCTGCCGCACTTCACTGACGACAGCGCCTTGCCCAAAGCACGGCACAGACCGCTGCAGCGCCCCTCAGGAAATCACATTCCGAATGAACCGCGTCACGCCTTCGTGCAGGTTCACGTAGGCGTAGTCCTGGGCGCTGCCGTAGATGGCGTAGTCGCCGGCCTCGATGGTCATGGGGCCTTCGCTCAGGTCCACCAGCAGGCGGCCTTCGACCACGACGATCATCTCGTGCCAGCCTTCCGGGTCGGGTTCGGCCTGGTAGCGTTCGCCGGGGCCCAGGGACCAGGACCACAGCTGGGCCTCGCGCGTGGCGGGCACGCTGCCCAGCAGCATGGCCTGGCTTTCGGGCCGGGTGCCGCGCCAGGCCATGGCGTCCATGCGCAGGCGCTGCGCGGCCGGGTCGCTGACGATTTCTATGAAGCTGGCGCCCAGCGCATCGGCCAGCCGATCCAGGCTGGACAGGCTGATATTGGTGTCGCCGCCTTCCAGCTGCACGACCATGCGCCGGCTCAGGCCTGCGGCCTCGGCCAGGGCCGCCTGGCTCAGTCCTGCACGCTGGCGAAGGCGGCGCAGGTTTTCGCTGACGAAAGCCAGGACATCGGAGCGCTCGCCAGCGCTGTGCAATATATTTCTCATATGATCTGCGCAATATGTTGCACACGTCATCTTCTCACAGTTCGCGCACGCCGCTGCTCAGCCGGCAGGAGCTGGCCCTGATCGCCGTCACCATGGTCTGGGGCGGCACTTTTCTCGTGGTCCATCTGGCCATGCAGCACAGCGGGCCGCTGTTCTTTGTGGGCCTGCGCTTCGTCACGGCGGGTCTGATCGGGCTGCTGGTGTTCCGCAAGGTCATGGCCGGGCTCACGCGCACCGAGCTGGTCGCAGGCACGGCCATCGGCGCCAGCATCTTTCTGGGCTATGGCCTGCAGACCTTCGGCCTGCAGACCATCAGCAGCAGCAAGTCGGCGTTTCTGACCGCCTTGTATGTGCCCATCGTGCCCCTGCTGCAATGGCTGGTGATGGGCAAGCCGCCGCGATTGATGAGCTGGATAGGCATCGGCCTGGCCTTCACGGGCCTGATGCTGGTGGCGGGGCCCGAGTCCGGGGGAATGGAGTTGAACGTGGGCGAGATGGCGACCATGCTGAGCACGCTGGCGATTGCGGCCGAGGTGCTCCTGATCGGGCATTTCGCGGGCAAGGTCGATGCGCGGCGCGTGACCACGGTGCAGTTGCTGGCGGCCGGCACCATGGCGCTGCTGGCCATGCCCGTGGCTAGCGAGTCGGTGCCGGATTTCTCGTGGATCTGGCTGACAGCCGCCGTGGCCATGGCCTGCGCCAGCATCCTGATCCAGCTGACCATGAACTGGGCCCAGAAGTCCCTGTCGCCCACGCGCGCCACCGTGATCTATGCCAGCGAGCCGGTCTGGGCCGGCATCGTGGGGCGCATGGCAGGCGACCGGCTGCCGGGGCTGGCCATCCTGGGGGCAGTGCTGATCGTGGGCGGGGTGCTGGTCAGCGAGCTGAAATGGAGCCGGCGCAAGGCTGGAGCATCCACGGCTTGAGAGGGACGGGGGCGACATCCGTGGTGCTGTCCCGGTGCTGCCTTGATGCGACCTTGATGGCGTTGTGCGCAAACACAATCCGCCCTTGAGGCAGCCGTCCCTAGAGTCAAGGCCTCACAACAAATGGCTTCCCGATGAAGCCGCGCCGCCATGAGACCTGTCGCCATCCTCCAGCACGAATCCACCCAGGGCCCCGGCGTTCTGCGTGAACACCTGGAGCAGCAGTGCATTCCCTACCGAATGTTGCAGCCCGCCCTCGATGGCAGAGCCCCTGTGCATGCCGCCGACTACAGCGGCATCGTGGTGCTGGGCAGCAACCATTGCGTCAACGAGGGCCTGCCCTGGATGGAGGATGAACAGTCCCTGCTGGCCGACGCGCTGCGGCATGACGTTCCCGTGCTCGGCCACTGCTTCGGCGCGCAGATGCTGGCGCGCGCCATGGGCGCCAGGGTCTGGCGCAACCCCTGCCCCAACATTGGCTGGAGCCGCATCTGGGTGACGGCCGCCGCCCAGCAGCTCATGGACCTGCCGCGCGAGGCCACGATCTTCCATTGGCACTACGACACCTTCGAGATCCCGCGCGGCGCCGTGCGCACCATGTACGGCAGCCATTGCCTGAACAAGGGTTTTCGACATGGTCGGCACTGGGCCTTCCAGGGCCACATGGAGGTGACTGCCGCCAGCGTGGCTGCCTGGTGCGCCGAAGGCCATGACGAGCTGCTGCGCGCACGCGGCCCCGCGGCGCAGACCGAGAGCGAGATCCTGCGCCACCTGGACCTGCGCATTCCCGTGCTGCACGCCCTGGCCCACCGCACCTACCGGGCCTGGACGTCACAGCTGCAGCGGCCCGTGGTCGTGCCCCTGAGCGCGGCCAGCCGGTAAACCTTCCAGGCCAGGCAATCCCTGGTGAATACCCTGGGTGCGCTTGACGCAGCTTTTGCGTGCAGGGAAACTTTCGATACGAAATAGAAACCTTTCGAATCGAAAGAATCCATGCAGGAACAAGGCAACAGTTCACTCAAGCGCAGGCTGCAGATCGTGGAGCTGGCGCGCAAGACCGACGAGGTGCGGGTGGAGGCGCTGAGCGTGCTCTTCGGCGTCTCCACCGTCACCATCCGCAACGACCTGCACTACCTGGAGCAGCAGGGCTATGTGGTGCGCGCCTTCGGCAAGGCGCGCTACAACCCGGCCCTGCTCAAGACGGCGGCCGAGCTGCCCGGCGCCCACGCCGCCGCACAAGGCCCGGCACAGGCCCAGGTGGCCCAGGGCGCCCTGGGCTGGATTGAAGACGATGCGTCCGTCTTTCTTGGCGGTGGCCGCATCACCCACCGCGTGCTGCCGCTGCTGGCCAGCCGCCAGGGCATTGCGCTGACGCTGCACGACCTGTCCATGGTGGCGACGGCCCGGCAGTTTCTCGATTGCACCATCCACATCACGGGCGGCTCGCTGGCCGGCGACGAGCCCTGCCTCATCGGCCCCGGCGCTGAAACGGGCCTGCGCGGCCGGCCGCTGGACATCTGCCTTTTCGAGATCTGCGGCATCGACGAGCGCAACCGCCTGCTGTGCCGCGACCCGGGCGCCGCGCGGCTGTACGCGGCAGCCGTGGAGCACAGCGCCAAGGCCGTGGCGCTGGCACTGGATCTGGACAGCACCTCGGGCGGACACCCGGTCTGCGACATCGCTCAACTCGACGGCCTGTGCGCGCACCAGGACATGGAGCCCGGCGCCTTCGATCTGCTGGAACGCCACCGGCTGCAGGCCACCCACAAGGCCGAGGGCCGCATCGAGTTCGCCAGAAGCTGAGTTTTTCCACAACGACAGAGGGAGAGAGACCGTCATGGACCGCAACACGTTTCTCCGGCGCATGCTGGCCGGCGCATTCACATTCGGCCTGCCGGCCAGCCCGGCGCTTGCACAGCCGGGCCCCGGCCCCGCGCGCACCATCGGCGTGTCCCTGCTCACGCAGCAGCACCCGTTCTACCTGGAGCTGGCCCAGGCCATGCAGCAGGAAGCCGCGCGGCAGGGGCTGAAGCTGGACCTGAGCATTGCCAACCAGGACCTGGGCAAGCAGATCTCCGATGTGGAGGACTTCGTCAGCAAGAAGGTCGATGCCATCATCCTGTCGCCCGTGGATTCACGCGGCGTCAAGGCCGCCGTGCTCAAGGCCGCCGCCGCCCGCATACCCGTGATCACCGTGGACATTGCGGCCAGCGGGGTGGAAGTGGCCTCGCACGTGGCCACCGACAACCGCGCCGGCGGCGTGCTCGCCGGCCAGCTCATGGCCCGCGCCACAGGTGGCAAGGGCCAGATCGGGGTGCTGCACTACCCGTCCATACAGTCCGTGGTCGATCGCGTGGAGGGCTTCAAGTCGGCCATCGCGGCCTTCCCCGGCATGAAGATCGTCTCGGTACAACCCGGCATCACACGCGCCGAGGCCCTGTCCGCATCGCAGAACATGCTGCAGGCCCACCCCGACCTGGCAGGCATCTTCGGTTTTGGCGACGATGCGGCCCTGGCCGCGCTGGCCAGCGTCAAGGCCGCCAGAAAGCTGGAGCAGGTGAAGATCGTGGGCTTTGACGGCATGGCCGAGGCCCGCGCAGCCGTGGACCGCGAACCGGCCTTCGTGGGCGTGATCCGCCAGTACCCCGACCAGCTGGGACTGCAATCCGTGGCCCTTGCCGCACAATTGCTGTCGGGCAAGCCGGTGGAAAAACTCCACCCCGTGCTGCCCGGCGTGTACACGGCTGCCGCCAGGTAAATGAACCTGCGGAGCCCGCCATGCCAGGCCCCACTGCACACGGCCGCCCAGGCCGTGCCATGCTCGACGCCGTTGCGCCGCCCCCCATGCTCGAAGCCCGGGCGCTGGCCAAATCCTTCGGCGCCGTGCAGGCGCTCAAAGGCGTTTCCTTCCGCCTGCGCGCAGGCACGGTGCACACGCTGCTGGGCGAGAACGGGGCCGGCAAATCCACCCTGCTCAAGATCCTGGCCGGCGTGCACCGGCCCGATGGCGGCCAGCTGCTGATCGAGGGTGCCGGCACCGAGCTGGCCAGCCCCGCCGATGCGCAGCGCCACGGTATCGCCATCGTTCACCAGGAGCTGAGCCTGGCGCCCAACCTCAGCGTGGCGGACAACCTGTTTGCCGCGCGCCTCCCGCAGCGGGCCGGCTGCGTGGACCGCCGCGCACTGCGCCGCGACGCCGCCGCGCTGCTGGCCCGCCTGGGCATGGACCTGGACTCCAACGCGCAGGTGGCCGAACTGTCGCTGGCCCAGCGCCAGCTGGTGGAGATCGCCAAGGCGCTGTGCCAGCCCGCGCGCATCGTCATCATGGATGAGCCCACCTCCTCGCTCAGTGACAGCGAGGCGCAGATTCTCTTCAACCTCATCGCCCGCCTCAAGGCCGAGGGGCGCGCCATCATCTACGTGTCGCACCGCATGGACGAGATCATGCGCATCTCCGACGAGATCACCGTCATGCGCGATGGCAGCTCCATCTGCACCCTGGCGCGGGACGAAACCGACATCGGGGCGCTGATCGCGCTCATGGTGGGACGCCAGATGCAGGACATCTATCCGCCGCGCGGCCCCACCCCTGACCGCAGCACGCGCGCCCTGCTCCAGGTGCGCGGCCTGGGCCTGGCCGGGCGCTTCGAAGGCATTGACTTCGAGGTCCATGCGGGCGAGATCGTGGGCTTTTTCGGGCTGGTGGGCTCGGGCCGGTCCGATGTCATGGATGCGCTGTTCGGCATGCACCGCTGCACGGGCAGCATCCTCATGCACGGCCGGCCGCTGCGCCTGCGCTCGCCGGCCGACGCCATTGGCCAGGGCATGGCCTTCGTGACCGAGAACCGCAAGGAGCAAGGCCTGGTGCTGGACCAGTCCGTGCAGCACAACATCTGCATGGTGCAGGTGCACAGCGGGCGCGGCGGCGCACTGCTCACCGACGAGGCGGCCGAGCAATCGCTGGCCCGCGCCTGCGTGCAGCGGCTGAAGATACGCGTTGCCGGCCTGCACCAGCCCGTGCGCCAGCTGTCGGGCGGCAACCAGCAAAAGATCGTGTTCGCCAAATGGCTGGCCATGCGCCCCCGGCTGCTGGTGCTGGACGAGCCCACGCGCGGCATCGACGTGGGCGCGAAGTTCGAGATCTATGCCCTGATCCGCGAGCTGGCAGCGGCCGGCACGGCCGTCATCCTGGTGTCGTCGGAACTGCCCGAGGCACTGGCCATGAGCGACCGCCTGCTGGTCATGCGCAACAAGCGCCTCGTCCAGAGCCTGGACACCCTCCATCTGCGCCAGGAGACCGTGATGGCGCACGCCACCGGAGCAGGACTGCCATGACCCCTTCCGAACTGAGCATCACCGCGTCTGGCTCCTCCAAGGCCTCCAACGCCTCCGACGCTGCCGAAAGCATCCCGGGCAGCCAGGAAACATGGCGAGACGGCTTGCGAGGTGGCTGGCGATCGCTGCGGCGCCACGCCGGCACCCTCATGGGCCTGGCCGCCCTGGTGCTGCTGTTCTCCCTGCTGTCGCCGGCCTTTCTGACGGCCGGCAACCTGCGCAACGTGCTGCTGCAGGTGTCCATCATCGCCATCGTGGCCTTCGGCATGACCTATGTGCTGCTGCTGGGCGAGATCGACCTCTCGGTGGGATCGGTGGTCGCCCTGGCCGGCAGCGTGGCCGGCCTGATGCTGGGCCAGGGCCTGGCGCCCGCCCTGGTGCTGCCCGCCGTGCTGCTGTGCGGCCTGCTGCTGGGCGCGCTCAACGGCTCGCTGTCGGCGCTGCTGCATCTGCCGTCCTTCATCGTGACGGTGGCGACCATGGGCATCTTCCGGGGTCTGGCCTATATCGTCTCGGGCGGCATGCCGGCGCCGGTGGACAACGAGGCCTTTCTGTGGATCGGCAACGGCGAATGGCTGGGCATGCCCGTGCCCATCTGGATCCTGGCCGCACTGCTGGCCGCCAACCACTTCGTGCTGGCCCGCACCGTCTTTGGCCGCAAGACCTATCTGGCAGGCGGCAATGCCGAGGCGGCCACCTATGCGGGCATACGGGTGGGGCGGCTCAAGATCGCCATCTTCATGCTGTCGGGGCTGATGGCGGCCGTGGGCGGCCTGCTGCTCACCTCCCGCCTGTACTCGGCCCAGCCCAACGCGGCCATGGGCTGGGAGCTGGACGCCATTGCCGCCGCCGTGCTGGGCGGCACGCGCCTGGCCGGAGGCCACGGCAGCGTTGCGGGAACCTTGATAGGGGCGCTGATGATCGGCGTCATCAACAACGGCATGAACCTGATGAGCGTGCCCTACTTCTATCAGCTCATCGTCAAGGGCAGCGTGATTCTGGTGGCCGTGTGCATCGATGTGCACAGCAGGCGCAGGCGCTGACGCATGGGCCGGCGGTGCAGCGAACGGCGCACGGGGTTTGATTCCAAAGGGAGGGAGAGCATGCAATCCATCATGACCATGGGCGAGATCCTCGTCGAAATCATGGCCGAGCGAAAAGGCCAGAGCTTTCGCGCGCCGGGGCCGCTGGCCGGGCCCTATGCCAGCGGGGCGCCCGCCATCTTCATCGACCAGGTGGCCCGGCTGGGGCATCCGGCCGCCATCATCGGCTGCGTGGGCGATGATGACTTCGGCTGGCTCAACATCGACCGCCTGCGCCGCGACGGCGTGGACACCAGCGCCATCGCCGTGTGCAAGGGCGCCGTCACGGGCAGCGCCTTCGTCACCTACCGCGACAGCGGCGAGCGCGACTTCATCTTCAACATCACCAACAGCGCCTCGGCACAGCTGCAGCCCGAGCAGGTCAACCAGGCCGTGCTCAAGGACTGCGCGCATTTCCACGTCATGGGCTCGTCGCTGTTCTCGTTTCGCATCATCGATGCCATGAAGAAGGCCATCGAAATCGTCAAGGCCCAGGGCGGCACCGTGTCCTTCGACCCGAACGTGCGCAAGGAGATGCTGCGCATCCCCGAAATGCGCGAAGCCCTGGCCTACATCCTGGAGTTCACCGACATCTTCCTGCCCAGTGGCCACGAGGTCACGCAGCTGGCCCGCTCGGCCGACGAGGCCGGCGCCATCGCCGAGATCTTTGCGCGCGGCGTGCGCGAAATCGTGGTCAAGCGCGGCGCCGACGGCTGCAGCTACTTCAGTGCCGACGAGCGCATCGACCTCGACGCCCTTGCCGTGGACGTGGCCGACCCCACGGGCGCGGGCGACTGCTTTGGCGCCACCTTCATCGCCTGCCGGCGCCTGGGCAAGACCGCGCTGCAATCGCTGCGCTACGCCAATGCGGCCGGCGCGCTGGCCGTCGCCAGCACGGGGCCGATGGAGGGCACATCCGGCTTTGCGGGGCTCGACGCGCTGCTGGCACAACAGCCGCAGCACCTGCGGCATGCGGTGATGGAGGGCTGAAACCATGCTCACCCACCTCACCCGTCTGGCACAGTCACGCTGCGGGCAGGCGCCAGCAGCTGCTGGCGGCGCGAACGGCGCACTCGGCATCTACTCCATCTGCTCGGCCCATCCCCTGGTCATCGAGGCGGCCATGCACCAGGCGCTGGACGACGGCACGCCGCTACTCGTGGAGGCCACCGCCAACCAGGTCAACCAGTTCGGCGGCTACACCGGCATGCAGCCCGCCGACTTCCGCCGCTTCGTGCTGGCCATCGCCCACCGCGTCGGCCTGCCGCCAGACCGCGTGCTGCTGGGCGGCGACCACCTGGGCCCCACGGCGTGGACACACCTGCCTGCCGCCGAGGCCATGGAACTGGCGCAGGACCTGGTACACGCCTATGCGGCGGCCGGCTTCGTGAAGCTGCACCTGGACGCCAGCATGGCCTGCGCAGACGACCCCCAGGCGCTGGACGACGAAACCGTGGCCCGCCGCGCCGCACTGCTCTGCCAGGCGGCCGAGCAGGCCAGCACCTGCCCCGCGCCCGGCCCGGCCTACGTGATCGGCACCGAAGTGCCCGTGCCCGGCGGCGCCGCGCATGCGCTGGAGCATGTGCAAGTCACTGCCCGCGCCGACGCCCAGCGCACGCTGCAGGTGCACCGCGACGTCTTCGCGCAGCAGGGGCTGGACGCTGTCTGGCCGCGCATCATCGCGCTGGTGGTGCAGCCGGGCGTGGAGTTCGATCACACGCGCGTGGTGGACTACGCGCCAGCCGGGGCAGCCGACCTCCGGCAGTTGCTGCGCCAGCATCCGCAACTGGTCTTCGAGGCCCACTCCACCGACTACCAGCGGCCCGAGGCCCTGCGCCAGCTGGTGCAGGACGGCTTTGCCATCCTCAAGGTCGGGCCCGGCGCCACTTTTGCGCTGCGCGAGGCGCTGTTCGCGCTGGCCGCCATCGAGGAGCAGCTTGTGGACGCACCCCAGCGCTCCCACCTGCCTGCCGTGCTGGAGTCCGCCATGCTGGGCCGCCCCGCCAACTGGGAGCGCTACTACCGCGGCGAGCAGCCCGATCCCGGCGCCCAAAGGCTGCTGCGCATCTACAGCTACAGCGACCGCATCCGCTACTACTGGGCCGACCCCACGGTGAACGCCGCCGTGGTGCGGCTGCTGGACAACCTGTCCGCCTGCACCCTGCCCGAGAACATGCTCAGCCAGTTCCTCCCAGCCCAATACCAGGCCGTGCGCGCCGGGCGGCTGGCCCCCTCGCCCCACGCACTGGTGCTGGACCGCGTGCGCGAGGCGATACGGCCGTATGCGGCAGCCTGCAACGCGAGCCTCACAGCTGCCCCGCCTCCCCCCTGATCAAATCCCACACGCTTTGCGCCACGGGCGACAGTTCGCGTTGGCGGCGGCGCACCAGCATGATGTCGCGCTGCACGCGCGGCAGCAGGGGGCGGCTGGCAAGGGCGTCGGGGGCGGCGCCACTCGCGGGAATTCGCCATGTCTGCGGCACGGCCAGTTCCGGCACCACGCTCAGGCCCAGGCCCGCCTGGAGCATGCAGAAGATGGTGGTGGTGTGGCCGACTTCCTGGACCACGGCGGCCTCGGCGTCGTGGGCCTGCAGTGCGGCGTCGATCAGGCGGCGGCTGCCCGAGGCGTGGTCCAGCAGTACCAGCGGCTGGCCGGCCAGGTCGCTCCAGGCCACCTGGCGCTTGCGGGCCAGCCGGTGCGTGGCCGGGCAGACCAGGCAAAAGGGCTCGCTGAGTATGGTTTCGCAGTGCAGGTCGTCGCGGCCCTGCGGGTCGATGACCACGCCGAAGTCCACCTCGCCGCTGCGCACGCTTTGCAGCACATCGCTCTGGATGCGGTCCAGCAGCAGCAGTTCGATGCCCGGCGCCTGCTCGCGGCAGCGCGCAATGCAGCGCGGCATCAGGTGGGCCGACAGCGTGGGACTGCTGGCCACGCGCACCTTGCCCAGGCGCTGGGTGGCCAAGCCGCTGACTTCGAGCAGGCATTCATCCAGCGCGTCCAGCACGCGCGTGGCATGGCCCTGCAGCAGGCGGCCGGCGTCGGTCAGCTCCACCTCGCGCGTGGTACGGTGCAAAAGCTGCACGCCCAGGGCCTGTTCCAGCTCGGTGACATTGCGGCTGACGGCGGGCTGGGTCAGCGCCATCAGCTCGCCGGCGCGGCTGAAGTTGCGGCTTTCCGCCACGGCCAGGAAGGCGCGCAGCTGGCGCAGGCTGATATTCATACGGAAAAATTATAAAACCATCAGATAAATCCATTTCTCTTTTCAATGGCCGTGGCGTCCAATCGGGGCCTTGCAGCCTGGCTGCACGAACCGATAGTTAGTTGGAGAGAGTTTTCCCATGGCACGCCCCCGCTTCGCCCCTGACAATTTCACGCTGATGCTGCTGTCCACCGTGGCACTGGCCAGCTTCCTGCCCGCCTCGGGCACCGTCTCGCAATGGCTGGAGGTGGCGACCACGCTCATGGTCAGCCTGCTGTTCTTCCTGCACGGCGCCAAGCTCTCGCGCGAGGCCATCTTTGCCGGCATAGGCCACTGGCGCCTGCACCTGACCATCTTCGCGGCCACCTTCGTGCTCTTTCCCCTGCTGGGCTGGGCGCTGCGCCCCGTGCTGGAGCCCCTGGTCACGCCCGAGATGTACATGGGCGTGCTCTTCCTGTGCACGCTGCCGGCCACGGTGCAGTCGGCCATCGCCTTCACGGCCATGGCGCGCGGCAACATGCCCGCTGCCGTGTGCAGCGCATCGGCCTCCACGCTGATGGGCATCGTGATCACGCCCATCCTGGTCAGCATGCTGCTGCACAAGAGCGCCGAAGGGGGCGACGCGCTGCAGGCCATCGGCAAGATCGCGCTGCAGCTGCTGCTGCCCTTTGTGCTGGGCCATCTGCTGCGGCCCGTGATCGGCGGCTTCATCTCGCGCCATGCCAAGCGCGTGAAGTTCGTGGACCAGGGCTCCATCCTGCTGGTGGTGTACACGGCCTTCAGCGCCGCCGTCATCAGCGGCCTGTGGCAGCAGACGCCCCTGCCTGCGCTGCTGGGCCTGCTGCTGCTGTCGTCCATCCTGCTGGCCCTGGTGCTGGTCATCACGTCGTGGACGGCGCGCCGCCTGGGCTTTTCCAAGGAGGACGAGATCACCCTGGTGTTCTGCGGCTCCAAGAAGAGCCTGGTCAGCGGCGTGCCCATGGCCAAGGTGCTGTTCGAGTCCAGCGCCGTGGGCGCCATCGTGCTGCCGCTGATGATCTTCCACCAGCTGCAGCTCATGGTCTGCGCCGTGCTGGCCCAGCGCTATGCACGCCGGCCCATGCACCCCGAGGCGATCGAGGATGGCGCCGTGCCCGCCAGCGCTGCGCCGGCCGCCAAGGCCGGAACGGCGCCGGCCAAATAAGGCACTGGCGCGCTCCCACAACGAAAAAGCCTGGCTCTCGCGCCAGGCTTTTTTGCATCTCAGCCCTTCAGGGCCAGGTTGTTGAGCTTGTCCAGCCGTTCAGGCCAGCTTCCCTGCTGCGCCGACTGCAGCAGGATGCGCGTCCAGGCGATCCAGGCGTCCCACTGCACGCGCTTGTCCCAGGCATTGCCCCAGCCGCTGAAGCACTGCAGCGCGCTGGTGGCTGCGCGCGCGGCGTCGTCGGCGCGGCCGGCAGACAGGTAGAGCTGGGCCAGCACCATTTGCGGCTCGCCCACCCAGGGGTTCAGGCGCACGGCGCTTTCCAGCACGGCCGTGGCGGCGTCCAGGTCCACCAGCGGCTGGTCCAGCTGGATCACCGACCAGTACAGCGACACGGCAGCGGCCTCGTCGCCAGGCGACAGCTGCCGGCTGCAATGGTCGAACACCGGCGGCAGCGGCAGCTGGGCGCGCAGCGCCGGGTGCTGCAGCGCACGGCCCAGGTCGCTGATCTGGCTGAGCATGCGGCTGGCAGGCCGCATGGGACCGGGCCACAGCGAGGCCGCCCAGTGCACGCCCTGCTGCCGCTGGTTCTGCACCTGCGGAAACTGCGAGTAGATGTCTTCCTGCCAGCTGAACCACTGCTCCATGGCATCGGCCATGCTCACGATGGTGAAGGCCGCCACCTCATAGGCGCTCAGGCGCTGGCTGCGGCCGGCGGATTCCAGCGCCATGGAGCCGTCTTCGGCCAGGTCGCCGGCCAGGATCTTCTGCATGAACTGCGTGCGGCTCATGGTGCAGAACAGGTAGACCAGGTGCTCGGCGCCCTCGCCCACCAGTTCGCGCAGGCGGCCGCGCTCGCTGCCCGCGTCGAACTTGACCAGGTCCACGAAGGCGTTGCCGTAGACGCTGTGCAGCAGGCCCAGCAGGCGCACGTCGCGCGGCTGGCGCCACAGCGCCAGCGAACGCGCCACGCCCGCCAGGTGGTGGCGGAAAGTGCCGGCCTTGTGCCAGTCCTGGCCCACGCCGCGCGCCAGCACCACGGGCAGCACGGGGGCGAGGTCGGCATCCCTGCGCAGCCATTCCTCGTCCAGCAGGTCCTGGGCGCGCGTGAACAGCGCATCGTCAAGTGTCTGGAACAGTGTCGGGACAGGCAGGCTCATGCGGGCACCTCCATGGCAGCGGCGGGCCGCTGGGTATATTGCGCCACCCAGCCCGCCGTATCGGCGAACAGGCGCAGCGCCTTGATGCGCCGCGTGGCGGTCAGCGTGAAGCGGTGCTCCACGCCGGCCGGTATGCGCAGGTAGTCGCCGGGCTGCACGCGCAGCACGCGCTCTTGGCCGTGGGCATCAAAAAATCCGAACAGGCCTTCGCCTTCGAGGATGTAGCGCACCTCGTCATCGGCATGGGTGTGAGGCTTGTCGAAGCGCTCCAGCGCCTCGTCCAGGCCCGGCGTGCCTGGGTGCAGCACGACCAGGTCCATGCTGTGGTAGCCATGGGCCACGCATTCGTCGACCACCAGCATGCCCACGGCCTGGACCACGGTGGCCTTGCCGCCGTCGTCCAGCTGGGCCTGCGCCAGCAGCGCGGCCAGGCCGGGCTCGGGCGCCAGCGGGCGGTGCTGCCATTGCACGCCGATGGCGGCCACGAAGTCCGCGTCGGAAACCCGGTGGGATGCGAGGCTGCCCATGCTCTTACCAGGCCGCCGTGTAGGCGCCCTTGAACTGCGTGTCGATGAACTGGCGCACCTCGGGCGACTGATAGGCCTTGACGAAGGCCTGCAGGCCCGCGTCCTTTTCATGGCCGGCGCGCGTGGCGATCAGCACGGTCACGTACGGCGTGTCCGTGGCTTCCAGCGCCAGCGAATCCTTTTGCGGCGACAGGCCTGCGGCCACGGCGTAGCTGCTGTTGACGGCGGCAGCGTCCAGGTCGTCCAGCGAGCGCGCCAGCTGGGCGGCCTCCAGCTCGACGAACCTCAGCTTCTTCGGATTGGCCGTGATGTCCAGCACCGAGGCACGGGCGCCCGCGCCGGTCTTCAGTTCGATCAGCTTTTGCGCGGCCAGCACCATCAGCGCACGCGAGCCATTGGTGGGGTCGTTGGGGATGCCCACGCGCGCACCGCTCTTGAGGTCGGCCAGGCTTTTGATCTTCTTGGAGTACACGCCCATCTGCTGGTTGACCGCACGGGCCACGGGCACGAGCTTGTAGCCGCGGTCCTTGTTCTGGGCGTCCATGAAGGGCTGGTGCTGGTAGATGTTGGCATCCAGCTCACCCTGCGACAGCGCCGCATTGGGCTGGATGAAGTCGCCGAACTCGACCAGCTTCACCTTCAGGCCGTTCTTCTCGGCCACTTTCCTGGCCACCTCGGCGATCTGGGCATGCGGGCCCGAGGTCACGCCGATGGTGACCGAGCCGTCGGCCGCATGGGCCGGCAGCGCGGCCATTCCCGCCAGGGGCAGGACGGCAGCCAGGGCCAGCGATTGAAGCAATGCGCGCTTTTTCATGGAATCCCTCTTTCAGACAATCTCGCGGCAGCTTGCCGCCCCGGCCACGCCAGCCGCACCGGCCGCCGGGGTGTGTGGATCAGCGGTGGCTCAACCTGCGCACCGCCCAGTCGCCCAGGCTCTGGATGGCCTGCACGAAGAAGATCAGGATGATGACCACGGCCAGCATCACGTCGGGCAAAAAGCGCTGGTAGCCGTAGCGGATGCCCAGGTCGCCCAGGCCGCCGCCGCCAATGGCGCCGGCCATGGCCGAGTAGCCGGTCAGGCTCACGAAGCTGATGGTCAGGCCCGCCACGATGCCGGGCAGCGCCTCGGGCAGCAGGATCTTCCAGACGATCTGGCCCGTGGTGGCGCCCATGGACTGGGCCGCTTCCACCAGGCCGTTGTCCACCTCGCGCAGCGCGGTCTCCACCAGGCGCGCCACGAAGGGGGCTGCCGCAATGGTCAACGGCACCACGGCCGCCCAGGTGCCGATGGACGAGCCCGTGATCAGACGCGTCAGCGGGATGATGGCGACCAAAAGGATGATGAAGGGGGTGGAGCGCAGGGCATTGACGATCCAGCCCACGATCTTGTTGGCCGGGCCGTTCTGCAGCACGCCGCCGTGGTCGGTCAGGCGCAGGAACACACCCAGGGGAATGCCGATCAGGCCGCCCACCAGGCCCGAGACGCCGACCATGATGATGGTCTCCCACAGCGAGCTGACGAACAGCTCCAGCATCATTTCCGAAAAATTCTCAAACATCGCTCAATCCCTGGTGGAAACGATCTGCACCTGCACGCCGGTGGCGCGCAGATGGTCCACGGCGGCATCGATCTTTGCCGCATCGCCGCTGGCGAAGACGGCCAGCGAGCCGAAGGTCTGCTCCTGGATCTCGTCGATCTGGCCATGCAGGATGGACAGGTCCAGCCCCAGCTCGCGGATCAGGTGCGACAGGATGGGCTGGTAGGCGCTCTCGCCCGCATACGACAGGCGCAGCAGCCGGCCTTGCTGGCCGGGCGCCAGCTGGGCGGCCAGCGCGTTCACGCGCACGGCCACCGACTCGGGCAGTTGCTGGGGAACGATCTCGTCGATCAGGCTGCGCGTGATGGCCTGCTGCGGGCGCGTGAACACGTCGATCACGGGGCCCAGCTCGGCAATCTCGCCGCCGTCGATCACGGCCACGCGGTCGGCGATCTGCTTGATCACCTGCATCTGGTGCGTGATCAGCACCACGGTCAGGCCCAGTTCGCGGTTGACCTTGCGCAGCAGGTCCAGGATGGAGCGCGTGGTCTCGGGGTCCAGGGCCGAGGTGGCTTCGTCCGACAGCAGCACCTTGGGGTGGCTGGCCAGCGCGCGCGCAATGCCCACGCGCTGCTTTTGCCCGCCCGAGATCTGCGCCGGATAGCGGTCGCGCAGCGCGCTCAGGCCCACCAGGTCCAGCAGCGGGTCCACGCGCTTCTTGATGTCGTCGGCCGACATGCCCGCCAACTCCAGCGGCAGCGCGGCGTTGTCGAACACCGTGCGCGAGGACAGCAGGTTGAAATGCTGGAACACCATGCCGATGTCGCGGCGCGCCGTGCGCAGCTCGGCATCGCTGAGCTGCATCAGGTCACGGCCGCCCACCAGCACCTGGCCCGAGGTCGGGCGGTTGAGCAGGTTCAGGCAGCGCACCAGCGAGCTTTTGCCCGCGCCGCTGCGGCCGATGATGCCGAACACCTCGCCCGACTCGATCTGCAGGTTGATGCCCCGCAAGGCATGGACGGGCCCGGTGGGGCCCTTGTAGGTCAGGGAAAGATCCCGAATCTCGATCATGAAAAAACGCCGCGGCGCAGGACGGCCTGGGGACGCCGCTGCGCATTGTTGGGAAGTGGGAGCAAATATAGGTTGCGCGTATAAAAACGCAAACTATAAAAAAATAAAGTAATAAGAAGCTCCGGTTATGCCCAGGACTTCACTACTTTCTGCACAACCCTCAACTATGCCTGAATGTGGACACGCCCTGGCCCTGCCGGGCTATGCGCGGCGCCACGGAGCACTGCGGCAAGGCCCTTCTTGCGGCGGCGTCTGATTGACAGTGCGGCCGGCACGCTGCCGTCGCGGCCTGGCGGCCCCGGCCCGCTCCTGCTTTTGACGATGGCAGGCACCCGCCGCTGCCGCCGCGCTGACGCCAGAAGCAGCCTTTGCTGACAGGCCGCGCGGCATGCGCCCTCCTACAGTGGGCTCAACCCCACAGGAGAAGAGCGCCATGCGCCCAGAACAACACTCCGGCGCCGGCAGCCAGGCCGGCACGGCTCCCTTGTCGCGGCGCGGCTTTCTGCAGGCCGCCAGCATCGCAGGCGTCAGCGTCTGGGTGGCGCCGCTGGCCAGCCAGGCCTATGCAGCCCTCTTTGAAGACCGCGTGCTCGGCAGCGTGGCCCGCGAGCCGGCCACGCAGCTGCCGCGCATGCGGCTCGATGGGCGCTCCAAGGTCATGGGCGCCAAGGTCTTCGCCCGCGACATCCGCGCACGCGACATGCCGCACTGGCCCCAGCAGCAATCCCATGCCTTCATCGTGCGCACCACGCTGGCCGACCGGCTGTTCGACGGCATGGACCTGTCTTCCCTGGACGGCGAGCTGACACCCGACCGCGTGGTCACCGCCGAAGACCTGGCGCGCGACGGCCTGGCATTTCCCGAGTTCTATGGCGAAGACATGCTGCTGCCCGCAGGCAAGACCCCCGCCTACCTGGGCCAGGCCGTGGCCATCCTCATCTACCACGACTTCGCGCGCTTTCGCTTTGCCAAGGAAAGGCTGCAGGCCACGGCCGGCGTCATCCGCTACGGCCGCATCACGGGCGCGCTGGACCGTCCGCCCTGGGGCGTGTTCCGCTATGTGCGCCAGGGCGGTGCCACGGCCTTTGACGACGACGTGTTCTCCAGCCTGCGCGATGCCCCGCTGTTCCCCGCCGAACGCAAGCCGCTGGTCTGGCCGCAGATCTCCAAGGCCGACGCGGTCACGGCACGCGGCCTGCGCGCGGCCGAGCAGATCGCCCAGGAGCTGGCCACGCCGCCCGCCGACTGGCTGGTGCTGCAGCGCCACTACGCCACGCAATCGGTGGACACGGCCGCGCTGGAGCCCGACAACGCCAACTGCTGGTATGACGCGGCCACGCAAAGCCTGCACATGGTGCTGGCCACGCAGTCGCCGCACGAGGTGGCCGAATGGGCTGCGCAGATGGTGCAGGCCAGCAGGTTCCCGCTCAAGAACCTCTTCGTCCACCCGTGCTACACGGTGGGCTACGGCTCCAAGGACCACGCGCCCATGCCCTACTACGGCCTGGTCTGCGCGCTGTATGCGGACGGCAAGCCCGTGCGCCTGGCCAATGACCGGTTCGAGCAGTTCCAGTCCTCGCTCAAGCGCCATGCCTTCGAGATCGACTACACCATGGCCATCGACAGGAAGACCGGCCTCTTCCAGAGCCTGGTGGCCAACATGACGGCCAATGGCGGCGGCCGGGCCAACTTCTCGCCCTCGGTCGCCATGGTCGGCGGCACGGCGGCGCAGTCCATCTACTACTTTCCCAAGAACGACATCACCGCCGTGGCCCTGGCCAGCCGCGCGCTGGACGCGGGCTCGGCACGCGGCTACGGCACGCTGCAGAGCATGGCGGCCACCGAAATGATGGTGGACGAAATCGCCGAACTGCTGCAGATCGACCCCATCGAGCTGCGGCTGCGCAACGTGCTGACCTCGGGCGCCAAGAACACCCAGGGCGCCATTGCCGCCGGCGCCCTGCGCGCCGACGAGGTGCTGGAGCGCGCCCGCCGCCATCCCCTGTGGACCGAGCGCGCCAAGCGCAAGACCGCCTACGAGGCCAGCCACCCTGGCCAGCGCTACGGCGTGGGCTTTGCCTGCGTGCAAAAGGACTTCGGCACGGGCGGCGAGGCGGCCTTCGCCCGCATCGAGATATCGCCCCAGGGCCGCGTGCTGCTGCACCACTCGGGCACCGAGATCGGCACGGGCATGGGCACCTCGCAGGCCCAGCTGTGCGTGCAATGGTTCGGCAAGCCCGCCGACGAGCTGCAGACCGCCTGCCTGGACTGGCCGGAGCTCCCGCTCAAGGCCGAGGGCGACAACTACACCATGCCCCAGGCCGACCAGGACCGCTTCGCCACCCGGCCGCTGTGGACGCCGGTCTACGCCTCGCCGGCCAGCGCCAGCAACTCGGCCTACTACTACAGCCACGCCACCAGCGAGACGGCGCGCGTGGTCTTCGAGCACGGCCTGTGGCCGGCCGCCGTCGCCATCTGGAGCCAGGGCACGGGCGGCGGCCAGAAGGCGCCCTACGTGGTGCGCCGCGAGGACGCGCGCTGGGTCAACGGCATGCTCACGGCCAACGGCATGCAGCCGCTGTCCCTGCAGGCCCTGGCCCAGAAGGCCCATGCCATGCAGCTGGTCACGGGCGCCGTGGGCCATACCTTCAACCGCTGGCAATGGGCCGAGGCCGACTTCGACATCCTGGGCACCAGCGCGCGCCGGCCGCTGGACGCGCTGGCCGTGCGCCTGGGCAGCGCGTCCGATGCCGGCGCCGTCACGCCGGCCCCTGAACCCACCGACACGCCGCAGGCGGCCACGCCCGTCGAGGCCTCTGTCACCGCGCGGCGCAGCGCCGCCGGCTACCGCATGATTGCGCGGCGCAACCTGTTCTATCCGCCCATGCAGCGCAACAACGCGGGCGTCACCTACTACAGCGCCAATGCGGCCCTGGTCGAGCTGGCCGTGGACACGGGCACGGGCGCGGTCGAGCTGCTGGCCCACCACTCCATCATGGAGTGCGGGCGGCCCATCGTGCCCGAGCTGGTGCACGGCCAGCTCGAAGGCGGCATTGCCATGGGCATAGGCCATGCGCTGTACGAAACCATGCCGCTGTACGAGGGCGGCCCCGGCGACGGCAACTGGAACTTCCACCGCTACCACCTGCCGCGCGGCAGCGAGGTGGCGGTCTGGAAGCAGACGGCCGAGCTGCTGCCCCCGCTGTCCGACACCGATCCACCCAAGGGCATTGCCGAGGTGGTGATGATTCCCATCGTCGCCGCCATCGTCAACGGACTGCACCACGCCATTGGCAAGCGCTTCCACGACCTGCCCGTGACCCCGCAAAAGATCAGGGAGGCACTCGCACCATGAGCCTTGTCCCGCGCCCCTTGTCGCTGACCGTCAACGGCCAGACCGTCGGCCCCATGGACGTGCCCGAAGGCATGCCCATGATCGACTTCCTGCACGAATACCTGAACCTCACCGGCTCGCGCCTGGGCTGCGGCATCGGCGAATGCCGGGCCTGCACCATCATCGTGGACGGTCCCGAGGGCAGCCGCGAGATGCGCACCTGCATCACCGGCGCCCATTACTTCCAGGGCCGCAAGGTCCGCACCATCGAAGGCATTGCCGACCCGGCCGGCGCGGACACCGCGCCCCCATCAGCCCCGGGCGCCTCGGGTACCTCGGGCCAGCCGCGCAAGGTCATCGCCATCAGCCCCGTGCAGCAGAAGTACCTGGAGCATTTCAGCTTCCAGTGCGGCTACTGCACGCCGGGCTTCGTCATCGCGGCCACGGTGCTGGTCGAGCGCCTGGCCAAGGCGCCCATCCGCGCGGCCGATGTGGAACAGGTCGTGGGCGAGGCGCTGCAGCCCCACCTGTGCCGCTGCACCGGCTATGTGCGCTACTACGCGGCCGTGAAGGACCTGGTCCTGAACACGCCCGGGCTGACCTTGAAAGGATGAGCGCCATGTCCGCCGCCGACCCCAGCGCAGCCACCCCCACCGCCGCCACCGCCGCGCCACCTGCCGACTACAGCGGTGCCCGCCCCCCGCCACCGCGCAGGCCCAGGCGCCGCTGGCGCGGGCTGCTGCTCGTCCTCCTGCTGCTGGCCGTGCTGTTTGCCATTGCCGCTGTCTGGGGCAACCGGCCCCATGTGCCCCAGCGCGAGCCGCAGGCCGTGCACCGCAGCCCCCAGCAGCTGGCCCAGGGCCTGTACCTGGCGCGCGCCGCCGACTGCATGGCCTGCCATGACGGGGTGGGTGGCATAGGTGGCGCCCGGGAAGGCCAGCCCTTTGCGGGCGGCAAGCCCCTGCCCACGCCCTTCGGCACCCTCTACGGCACCAACATCACTCCCGACCCCGACCACGGCATAGGCCGCTGGACGGCCGAGGAATTCCACGCCGCCGTCACGCGCGGCACGGCGCCGGGCGGGCGCCAGCTCTACCCGGCCATGCCCTATGCCTCCTACCACCTGATGAGCCGCGAAGACTCGGACCTGATCTACGGCTACCTGATGAACATCCGGCCCGTGGCCCAGCCCAACACCAAGCCCGCCCTGCCCTTCCCCTTCAACCTGCGCGTGCTCATGTTCGGCTGGAAGACGCTGCTCCTGTCCAGCGCGCCCCTGCCCGTGGGCTCGCAGGGCCAGAGCCCAGCCTGGCTGCGCGGGCAGTACCTGGGCAATGTCATGGGCCACTGCGCCGAATGCCACACGCCGCGCGGCATGTTCGGCCAGATGCAGAAGGACCGCTGGCTGCAGGGCGGCACGCTGTCGCTGTTCACGGCCCCCGGCATCACCGCCGAAGCCCTGGCCGCACGCGGCTGGACGCGCGAGGGCATGGCCCAGTTCCTGCAGACGGGCTTCTCGGCCCACGGCAGCGCCTTCGATGAAATGCACGAGGTCATCGCCAAGAGCACCCGGTACCTCACGGCCGAGGACATGACGGCGCTGTCCACCTTCCTGCTGGGCGACAACCCGCCCGCGCCCCAGCCCCTGCCGGCCGCCGCGCCCCCAGATTCCGGCACCGGCAACGGCGCGGGCACGCTGGACGCGGGCCGGGGCCACTACATGGCGCTGTGCGCCAGCTGCCACGGCAGCGAGGGCCTGGGCCGCAGCCTCACCATGCCCCCGCTCAAGGGCAACAGCACCGTGCGCCAGGCCGACGCCCGCAACCTGGTGCTGGCCATCCTCGTCGGCCTGCCCAAGCACCCGGCCACCCAGCAGGGCCCCACGCCCCTGCCCGGCATGCCCGGCTTCATGCAGGAGCTGACCGATGGCGAAGTCGCTGCCCTGGCCAACTACACCCGCGCCACCCTGGGCGGCCAGCCCGCCGACGTGACGGCCGCCCAGGTGGCCGACCTGCGCAGCGCAGCCGGAAAGTCAGGGCACAAGGCTGCGCCGTGAAACACCGGCTGTTCTACGGAGCCCAACCCGTATGCCCGCGCCTGCGGCGTGGCGGTTGCGGGGTTGCAAGCCTGCCGAAGGACAGGCTTGCTTCGTCATCTGACTCGCCGTGATGTTTGAGTGAAGCGCGCAGCGCGCAACGAGTTTCACGGCGAACCCCGCAACCGCCACGACGCAGGTTGCCCGCAGCGAAGCGGAGGGTCGCGGACATCCGGGTCGCCTTCTTTGATCTGACCTTTCTTGGCGAATCAAGAAAGGGCAGTCGGCTGCCGGGCCGAGACCCGGCCTCGAAAAATAGCCACCCGGCAGATGGCCATAAGCATCCCTGCACTAGCTGACAAGCCGGGGGAACAGCCCCAAAACACAAGCCCATTGTTTCCACCACGGAACCAACCGCGTTCCACCACCCTCCTTTGCCAGCCGCCCCTGTCTCCCTAGAGTGAAAGCAAAAGGAGACAAGCATGTTCGAAGCCAATCTATTCCAGGGCCAGCGCGTCCTGATCACCGGGGGCGGCACGGGGCTGGGCCTGGCCATGGCGGCCAAGCTGGCGGAGCTGGGTGCCGAGCTGCACCTGTGCGGCCGGCGGCATTCCGTGGTGCAGCAGGCCTGCGAGATGCTGAGCAACGACACGGGCGCGCAGGCCTTTGCGCATGAACTCGACATTCGCCAGCCCGAGGCCGTGCACACCGTCATCGACCGCATCTGGGCCGAACACGGCCCGCTGACCGGCCTGGTCAACAACGCGGCCGGCAACTTCGTCAGCCGCACCGAGGACCTGAGCATCAACGGCTTCCATGCCATATCGGACATCGTCTTCCGGGGCACCTTCTACGTCACCCAGGCCGTGGGCCGCCGCTGGATTGCCGAAGGGCTGCCGGGCTCGGTGCTGTCCATCGTCGTCACCTGGGTGGACACGGGTTCGCCCTTTGTCGTGCCCTCGGCCATGTCCAAGGCCGGGCTGGACGCCATGACCAAATCGCTGGCCGTGGAATGGGGTCCCAAGCGCATACGGTTCAACGCGATTGCACCGGGCGTGATTCCCACCCAGGGCGCCAGCCAGCGCCTGCGCCCCAGGATCGACGGCAACGAGAACTCGGCCGACCGCCGCCGCCTGGACAACCCCACGCGCCGCCTGGGCACGGGCGAGGACATCGGCAACATGGCCGCCTTCATCCTGGCCCCGGGCAACACCTGGCTCAACGGCCAGACCATCACGCTGGACGGCGGCGACGCCCTGGCCAACGGCGCCTACTTCACCGAATACCAGGCCTGGGACGATGCCGACTGGGCGCGCGCCCGGCAGATGGCCAAGGCCGCCAACCAGCCCAACGTCAACGATGGGGAGCAGGAGGCCACGCCCACATGAGCACCGCCGCCACGCCCCATTCCACCCTGGTCTTCGAACAGCGCACGCTGACCGGC
This sequence comes from Delftia sp. WSY_10, assembly GCF_043104705.1. Lineage (NCBI taxonomy): Bacteria > Pseudomonadati > Pseudomonadota > Betaproteobacteria > Burkholderiales > Comamonadaceae > Delftia > Delftia sp. WSY_10. The sequence continues at coordinate 62,143 of NZ_JBICKY010000013.1, forward strand.
GCCGCCCAGCAGCAGCGCGGCCGCCAGCTGGCCCAGGGCCTGCGCAGCCTGGGCCTGGCCGAAGGCGACGTGCTGGCCGTCTTCCTGCGCAACGGCATCGAATACGCCGACGTGGTCCATGCCTGCCGCATTGCGGGCATCTACTACTGCCCCGTCAACTGGCATTTCACGGCCACGGAGATCGACTACATCCTGGCCGACAGCGGCGCCCGCGCCCTCATCACCAGCCAGGACCTGCTCGACGGCCTCAAGGGCGAACTCTATGCGGACCTGCCCCGGCGCGTCGCCCACGCACGCGAGCCGGAGCAGGACTACGAAACCTGGCTGGCCGCCCAGGCTCCTTACGACGGCCCGCTGGTCGCGCCGCGCGGCCACATGGCCTATACATCGGGCACCACGGGCCGCCCCAAGGGCGTGCTGCGCAAGGCGTTTCCCGTGGAAGAACTGCCCCGGCGCCTGGCCGTGAACCAGGCGCTGATCGCCACCGCCTACGGCCTGCAGCCCGGCGCGCGCACCCTGCTGACCGCGCCCATCTACCACAGCGCGCCCAGCCTGTACTTCCAGAACGCGCTCATGCTCAGCGAGCTGGTGGTGCTGGAGCAGCGCTTCGACCCCGAGCGCTTCCTGCAGCTGGTGCAGGAGCACCGCATCGACACCGCCTACATGGTGCCCATCATGTACGTGCGCCTGCTCAGGCTGCCGCGCGAGGTGCGCGAGCGCTACGACATCTCCTCGCTGCGCTTCATCGCCTCCACCGGCTCGCCCTGCGCGCCCGAGGTCAAGAAGGCCATGATCGAGTGGATGGGGCCCATCATCAACGAGACCTATGCCTCCAGCGAGTCGGGCCTGGTCACCTTCATCGGCTCGGCCGACGCCCTCACCCACCCGGGCAGCGCGGGCCTGCCGCTGCAGGACGCCGAGGTCCGCATCCTCGACAGGCAGGGCCAGGCGCTGCCCACGGGCGAGGTCGGCCTGATCTACGTGCGCCAGCCCGCCTATGCCGACTTCACCTACAAGGGCAACGATGAGGCCCGCCGCAAGATGGACCAGGGCGGCCTGATCACCCTGGGCGACATGGGCTACCTGGACGAGGAAGGCTTTCTCTACGTCTGCGACCGCGACTCGGACATGGTGATCTCCGGCGGCGTGAACATCTACCCGGCCGAGATAGAGAACGAGCTGCTCAGGCACCCCGGCATAGCAGACTGCGCCGTCATCGGCGTGCCCGATGCCGAGTACGGCGAACGGCTGCTGGCCCTGGTCGAGCCCGGCCAGTCAGGCACACTGCCCGAGGCGGAACTGAAAGAATGGCTGCGCGGCCGGCTGGCGGCCTACAAGCTGCCGCGCAGCTTCGTCTTCCAGCGCCTGCCCCGCGACGACAACGGAAAGATCGCCAAAAGAAAGCTGCGCGACGCCCACTGGGGCGCGACGCAGCGCAAGATCTGAACCCGCCAACACCGAAAGAGAAGGAGACAACGCATGAACAAGGCCATCGCATTGCTGCTTGCCGCTGCGGCCACCGCAGCCGCAGCCCCCGGGTTCGCCCAGTCCGACTACCCCAGCAAGCCCATCAAGCTCATCGCCCCGTATGCGCCGGGCGGCTCGGTCGACGTGCTGGCCCGCACCCTGGCCACGCACCTGTCCACGGAGCTCAAGCAGTCCGTGGTCGTGGAGAACCGGCCGGGCGCCAACACCATGATTGCCGCCTCGGCCGTGGCGCGCTCGCCGGCCGACGGCTACACCCTGCTGCTGGCCAGCAATGCCAGCATGGTCCTCAACCCCCTGCTCTACAAGAAGCTCAGCTACAACCCCGACCGGGAGCTGAAGCTCACCAACATCCTGGCCGAGGCCCCGCTGGTGCTGGTCACCAACAGCCAGACCGGCATCAAAAACGTGGCCGACCTCAAGGCCTACTCCAAGGCCCACGCGGGCAAGCTCAACTACAGCTCGGTCGGCCTGGGCAACCCGCTGCAGCTGACCACCGAGCTGATCAAGTCCCGCCTGGACGTGGCCGCCACCCACATTCCCTTCAACGGCAGCGCCCCGGCCCTCACCGCCCTCATGGCCAACGACACCCAGCTCATGGTGGACGTGGCCGGCACCTCCCTGCCCCACATCAAGGCCGGCAAGCTGGTGGCCATTGCCACCACCGGGCCGGAGCGCTCGCAGTTCCTGCCGCAGACGCCCACCATTGCCGAATCGGGCGTGCCCGGCTTCAGGGCCTCCACCTGGTTCGGCATTGCCGTGCCCGCAGGCACGCCCGCGGACGCGCGCAACACCCTGCAGGCCGCCATCAACAAGGTCATGCTCAACCCGGAATTCGCCAGTGCCCTGGGCAACCAGACCCTGGCCGCCAGAAAGCCCCAGACCCAGGCCCAGCTCGACGACTTCCTGGCCGCAGACGGCCAGATGTGGCGCAAGGTGATCGCGGACAACGCGATTGCGCTGGAGAACTGAAGACCGAAAAGGTGATGAACTAAGGGCCTAAGGACCTAAGGGCCGGACACCTCGGCCTGCTCCACGAAGCGCAGCAGGCTGGCCCTGAGGAACTCGGTCATCACCTTGACGGCATGCGAGGGCCGACGGTCCTCGGCAGTGATGATGTACAGCCTGTCGCCCAGGCCGGACACCGTCCAGTCCGGGCACACGCGCTGCACGGCGCCCGATCGCAGCTCGTCCATCACCATGTAGTTGGGCAAGGTGGCCACGCCGCTGCCCCGGAGCATGGACTGCTTGAGGAAGGGGAAATGCTCGCTGGTGATGCAGGGCTCGCACTTGAGCGCAATCTCCTGCTGCCCCTTTTTCACCGAGACGGCATAGGTCTTGCCGTCGCCGGGCGGCGTCAGCAGCACGCCGTGGGGAATCTCGGCAGGGTCGTGGAACGGCCGCGCCTTGGCATAGGCGCTGCTGGCATACAGGCCAAAGCCCACCGGCCCCAGGTCGCGCGCCACCAGGTGTTCCTGCACGTCGCGCGCCACGCGCACGGCCACATCCACCTGGGCGCTCATGGGATCGCTCACCCGGTTGGAGAACAGCACGCGGATGCGCACCTGCGGGTGCCGTTTCTGGAAGGCCAGCAGCATGTCGGCCAGGTACAGCTCGCCCAGGCCCGTGGGAATGCTCAGCCGCACCGAGCCCGTCACCACATGCTGCAGCGCGTCGATGGCGCCCTGCGCCGCCTCCACCTCCTGGATGATGCTGCGCCCATGCTCGTACAGCACCTCGCCCGCCGCCGTCAGCAAAAAGCTGCGCGTCGTGCGGTGCAGCAGGGTCACGCCCAGCGCCGTCTCCAGCGCCTTGAGCTCCTTGCTCACCTTGGAGCGCGTGATGTCGCGCTTGCGCGCCGCAGCGCTGAGGCTGCGCGCGTCCACGATCTCTACGAAATTGCGGATGAGGTTGATGTCCATGGCTTGAGAGCGGCAGGTCAGGCGGGCCGCCTTGTTCGCGGCCTTGTTTGCGGCCTTGTGCGCGGCCGCAGGCAACGCGCCCGGACCGCCACCCCCGGACTATGGCACCGTCACGACGCCTGGCCCCGCCACCCGTGGGCGCCGGAACACAGGGCTTTCCCCGGTGCCCGCCGCATCAGTCCAGGCTGATCTGCGACGAAGAGGCCACCTGCTTCCAGGTCGTCACATCCTTGAGCATCACCGCGCCGAACTGCTCCGGCGTATTGGCCACCACCGTGCCGCCCAGCTCCGCCAGGCGCTGGCGCAGTTGCGGATCGGCCAGGGCCTGCACGCTGGCCTTGTGCAGCTTGTCGCGGATGTCCTTGGGCAGGCCCTTGGGCGCCAGCAGGCCGTTCCAGGCCTGCACGGCATAGCCGGGCACGCCGGACTCTGCAAAGGTCGGCACATCGGGCAGCTCGCTGCTGCGCTGGGCCGTGGCCACGGCCAGCGGGCGGATCTTTCCGGACTTGATGTGCGGCAGCGAAGCCGGCAGCGGCTCCCACAGCATGGACACCTGGCCGCCGATCAGATCGGTGAAGGCCGGGCCCGCGCCACGGTAGGGCACATGCATGATCTGCACGCCCGCCTTGGCCTTGAACAGCTCCATGGCCAGATGGCCCAGGCCGCCCGCGCCCGAGGACGCATACGACAGATGGCCCGGCTGCGCCTTGGCCAGCGCGATCAGCTCCTTCAGATTGGCCGCCTTGACCGAGGGATGCACGCTGAGCACGCCCGGCACCGTGATCACCTGGGTGATGGGCGTGAAATCCTTCACCGCGTCATAGGGCAGCTTGGTGTAGACGGCCGGATTCGTGCCGTGCGTGCTGGACGTGGCGCCCAGCAGCGTATAGCCGTCCGGCTTGGCATCGGCCACGAAGCGCGTGCCCAGCGAGCCACCGGCACCGGCCTTGTTCTCCACGATCACCGAGGCGCCCAGCACCTTGCCCAGCTGCTGCGCGAACAGGCGGTTCACCACATCGGCCGTGCCGCCGGGCGGAAACGGCACGATCAGGCGGATGGGCTCGGCCGTGGGCCAGCCGGCATCGGCCGCCAGGGCCGACTGCGCGGGCGCCAGCGCGCCCAGGGCCAGGGCCGCCGTGGTTGCAGACAGGCTGCGGATCATGAAATTGCGGCGTTGCATGAGATTTTTCTCCTCGTTGAAATTCTTCGGGACCAGCACCGGCCAGTCACTGGCAAGTCATCGGCCCAGGCGCTCCAGCCAGGCCAGCACCCGGCCCAGCACCTCGTCGCCATTGGTGTCCAGCATGCAGAAATGCGAATTGCCGGTAATGCCTGCGGCCGGCAGGTCCAGCACCTCGGCACGGCCGCCCAGGCGGCGCAGCAGTTGCCAATACACATCGGTCTGCGCGCGGTACTTCTGCCACTGCGGGCTGTGCGCGAAATGGTCGCCCCACACCGCCAGATGCGGGATGGCCGAGGCAGGCGCGAAGGCATCCGCCCCCTCCTGCCCCTGTTGCCCCTGCTGCCCTTCTTGCACCACCGGCATGCCCGTAGGCTCGACGCCCACCACGGCGCGCACCAGGTGCGGCTTGCGGATGGCCGCATGCGCGGCAAAGCCACCGCCCTGGCTGTGGCCCATCACCACGCAAGGGCCGAACTGCTCCAGCAGCGCGTCATAGGCCGCCATGGCCATGGCCTCATGCCCCAGCCAGCGCGGCACCATCTGCCGCACCAGGGCACCAAAATTCTCGTGCGGAAACCGCTGGCCAACGAAGGGCTCGCCCACACCGTCGCCCGAAGGCGCGCCATGGCCTATGCGAAACAGCTGCCACGCCTCCTCGGCACTGCGGAACACGGGTGCCTCGGCATAGATCTCGGGGAACATCGCCCAGCCCGCGCGGCCGCGCTCCACGGCATCGCAGACCACCACGTCATGGCCGGCCTCCAGCAGCCGCCACAGCCAGCCCTGGCGGCCATCGGGCGTGGACTCCCACTGCGCCCCGGTCATGCCGCCGCCGTGCCACAGCAGCACGGGCAGAGGGCTGCGCGGATGCGCCAGCCGGTACTCCATGGCGTACATCTGGCCTACGGCGTAGCTGCCATTCATGTCCAGCGGCCGCTCGCCGCCGTTGCGCACCACTTCCCTGTGCTGGATCGGCAGATCCCGCACCGTGCGCTGCGCACCGCCAATGAAATGGCTTTGCATCTTCCTGAGGCAAACTTCAGGCATAACAGGGCTTCTCTCGCATGCCGCCATGCTAGGCATGCCCCGCCTTGGTGCTGTGCCGATTGCGGCGGGGCTGTGCCGGATCAGCACAGCTCTGCGCCCACCCTACCCATGCACGAACTCAACCTCAAACTGCTGCAGGACCTGCAGGCCCTGGCCGACACCGGCAGCCTCTACAAGGCCGCCGAGCGCCGCCACATCACCCACCCTGCCTTCGGCCGCCGCATCCGCGCGCTGGAGGAATGGGCGGGCACGCCCCTGGTCGAGCGCGGCCACCAATCCACCACGCTCACGGCCGCCGGCAAGACGCTGCTGGCCTCGGCCCATGAAGTGCTGGGCATCCTGGAGCAGACCCATGGCCTGCTGCAGCGCCCGCACCGCACGCGCGATGAAACCATCACCATCGCGGCCGGCCGCACGCTGTCGCACACCGTCCTGCCGGGCATCATCACCGCCCTCAACCAGGCCATGCCCCAGCTGTGCTGGAAAGTGGTCACCACCAGCCTGGACTACGGCGTGGAAATGCTGCTGCAAGGCAAGGTGGACCTGCTCATGTGCCACGCCCAGCCCGCCATCGAAGGCAGCCTTCAGGGCCACCACCTGGCCTGGCTGCCCGTGGGCCAGGACACGCTGATCCCCGTCAGCATCCCCCTGGTCCCGCAACTGCCCAAATACGCCCTGCCCGCCCACGGCGGCGGCCCGCTGGTGCCCTACCTGGACTATGCGCAAAGCATGTCCCTGGGCAAGATCCTGCGCAGCCACCTGCACGAACTGTGCGACACCACGCGCCTGCGCACCGTCTACGAGGCCGACCTCGCCGACTCCCTGCACGCCATGGTCCACCAGGGCCTGGGCCTGGCCTGGCTGCCGCTCACCCTCGTCAAAGCCGACCTGACCGAGGGCCGCCTGGCCCGCGCGGCCGGGCCCGACAAGGACGTGCCCATCAACGTGCGGCTGTACCGCCGGCCTGCGGCGCAGAGCAAGCCGCTCACGCGCAGGGTGTGGGCGGGGTTGGAGAATCTTTATGGGAGGAGTCAGAAATCTTGAATAGCATCGCCACCACCAATAGCAGCAAGCAAACAGGCGGCATCAAGACTCTTTCAATATTGAGTAAATCTCAATAACCAGAAAAATTAAGATAATCGGCAATATTATCTTTGCAAACATTGGTAGATATTTATAAACACTTTCTCTCATCGACTCTGACAGAAGCCAGCCAAAGACAAACATCAACGCCACAAACCAGATAACTGATGCCACGATGGCCCCCGAAATGAAGCTCACCGGATGTGTCGATACGGCGGCCATCCCTCCTAGAAAGACTACCGTGTCAATCCACGAATAGGGGTTTGCAAGAGACAACTCCCCCATGCGTAGAAAATCACCCCTGAGACGATCACTACCCACCGCATCCACGGAAAGGCCTTTGCGATCAATCGAGAGAAACAAATACACAATATAAAATACTGCCAACACCCTGATGCTCATACCCACAGCAGAGATTCCGCTGGTCATCCCAAACAGCAACGCCCCCGCCGCAATCAGAAATGCATCAGAGGCAACCGCGACAAATGCCATCGAGAGAAGACCTCTTCGCAAGACGCACATCTTGATGAAGAAGATATCTTTTGGGCTGGGAATACTGATGATTCCCAGACCGAAAGCTATACCGAGAAAGAAAGTATCCTCATCCATCAATTTATCTCTGCATTACCAAATGATATATGATTTTCCTGAATATGCTGCGAGAAATTCATCAATCTTCTTTTGTAGAAACTTGAATAATTTTTATTCAAATCCGGATTAAGAAAATAGACCACTGAAGTTCTATTCATTTCCAATTGATTGTCCACAGAATGATATATCGATTTGATCGCATGGTCTGACAAAATCGATAGTGCCGAGCCGGCCATCACAATAAATTCTCCATCTGCAAAATTTACTTGCTCCATTACTTTCCCATTATGCAAGGAAAGCCCCTTTGAGTTAGCTGTTATGAATGTAAGAAAGTGGCCATCCTCATGCGGCTCTTGAGCATAATCCCTACCATTGACTGCATTGTCTTTATAGTAAAGACATGCCTGCAAATATGAATAACATCGCCCAGATGGTTTATCATCCATGTCGAATCTAGAGAATATCTCATCCAAAATACAATCTGCAAGCCTGCTCATCCTATTCTCCAACTGCTCGGCCAATTTGTAGACCATTGCATCAGTCACGCCATTTTTCTTGTTTACCTCACTCCTTGAATACCAATAACAAAATCTCTCACAAATATCAGCATAGCTATTGATGTTGGAAAATTCGCTACCAATCCCCATAAATCCATCGCTGTGTTTCTGATCGGAATGAGACAATTTATACTCGAAATCGGAACTACGCACAGACTCAGCAAATTCAAGGACAAGGTTATACAAATCATCATCGACCGAAAACTTACAATAACCATCTTTGATGATTCTTTGAACCACACTTTCCAAAGTACCAATTTTCCCAACGGCTAGATTTGGCCTAATTCCAATTTCATTCATCACAACACTCCCAGCTGATTCCAAAAATTAAGCGTTCAGTTGAACCGAACGTGCGGCAAATATCATTACAATTCTTCAGAAGCCCGCCCTCCATTGCAGATACTAGTTGCCGCGCATTTCTTTTTCCATAGTTTCGTCTTAGGAAAATTCTGGTTTTTAGCAATCAACCCAACTCCCCCCTGAAGACAAAGGCATCGAGAGTCTGATCGGTCAAGAAATTCGCAACTTATCGCTCTCTCGCACAGTCTGTATCCCATAAACACAAAGGGCATTTGAACTTGCCAGCGCCGCCTCCATCGTCGTTAGACGGGAAGTGCGAAAGCCTCATTTCCTTGCCGGCAAGCGGCAAATCCAGGTGCGATGCTGGGTGCCCAAGCAAAGCACTTCACTCGAAAATTCATCCGTGAACCGGAATTTCTGCCTTGCTGATCAAGCACGCCTGCCTGAACTATGGTTGTCATTGGCATCGTGGCGGCTGCAGCCTCTGCCCAGGACTTTCCCCTTGGCCCCGCTGCAGCCTTGAACTAGCATGGCCTGCACCGTCCCGGCCGGGGCGGATCTTCCCTGGGCATCGATGAGCTTTCCCGTTCAGATTCCGATCCGAGTCCCCTGCCCTCCGGGCGTCTGCATCTGTGAGCACGATGCCCTGCTCGCCGACTCCATGGCCGACCAGCGCATCCTGCGACTCACCAGGGAAGAGGAAAAACGCCTGCTACACCGGCTGGAGCAGATCACCAGCCTGCAGGACCTGCGCCATGTGGAGCAGCGCATGTATGAGCAGCTTGGCATCCGCGTGCGCGTCGAGCCCGGCGCCAGCGAAGTGCGCACCGTGCGCGGCATACAGATCGAGGTCCTGCCCATGCGCGGGCTGTGCAGCAAGACGCGGCAGGCGATTCCTGCGGCGATTCGGCGGGGGATGGAGAGGACGCCGGGGGTGGCGTTTGAGTTGTTGGATGAGGGGGGGTTGTTTGGGTGAGACCTATTACTACACCGACTTTATTTGAAAAATCCAAGTATATACAGAGAACTCAAGCATCAAATCACATATTAAGGAATATATAAATGCATTTTCAAAATACATTAAATTTCAATAAACGCCAAATAATAAGAGAAATGAAAAGATATTCACTAAATAGTGTATTGCAAGAATGCATTGAGATGATTAATTCAAAAGATTGCAAAGCAAAATGGGTTATTTATCTGATAATAAAATGGAAATTTATTTCTACCGATAAGAAACAAGATTTTTACAGAGGCATATATTGCAACAAAAACAAAATAGACCAATGGAGTCAGATTATATGGAAAAGTGAGTCCAACCTAGATAACATCCACCACTTTCTAAGAAATATGTTTGATACCCAGATAATTTGGCAGAAAAATTATCAACCAGACGTTTTCTTTTTCCCAAGCTTTATCAATTCACTTAGCGAAGATAATTTAATAAGAAAGCATATATTATCACGCTACAAAATATCAATCACCGAGTTAAAGCTGCTTTTTACGCTTCTTTATCAATTCAGAATAAATCACCAAAACTCCATAACAGTTGCCAAAGCGATAAGTACAGATCTGCATGCAGTATTAATTTCAATTATTGAAGATTTGACTTTTACATGGAAAGAATTAGCAGGAAATGGATTGGACGCCAATCTACCTTACGATGAGGCCTTGATAAAATATTTAGCAAGTATAAACTTAGAGGAAAATACTTTTGAATCAACTGAATCTCCGTGGCTTGAAAATTATCCAATAATAGAAATCAATGAGAAATTCATTTTTTCTGTCGATTCATTATTATGGCAAAGAAAAATATCCAATTATTTCTACGAAAAACTGTCAATTGAACTGGATAATTTCTCCGAAGTTTTTGGAAAAAATTTTGAAGATTACTGTAAAAATATAATACTAAGCAATTTCGGAAATGATAAAGTAAAAATAGATCTTCCTAAATCTTCTGTTAATGCTGATCTTATAGCAGAAGATGAAAATTATTTTTATATCATAGAAATAAAACATAAGAAATATGATAAAAATATATTCAGCCTTGAAAATTCCAAGCGTTTATCTAGTCATTTATTTAATCAAGTCGTAAAAGGATATAAACAAATAAAGGCTACAGCCCAAAATATTGATGATTATAAAATTTTTAAATTCAAAAGAAAACCATTAAATAAGCGAAGAATAGGATTCGTCATCACAGAGCGTAGCTATAAAATTGGTCATGGTGTTCATTTCACAGCTTTAGCAGGGGATGAGCACAAAATTGACGATACTCATATTCAAGATAAAGATATATTTTTTATTGGAATTCAAGAGTTTGAGCTCCTGCTTTTAGCCAGCCGCGATAACTCATTGTTCTTGGGTGACGTTGCAAATATGTGTTTTGATCAACGCCAGAGCTTTATTGAACGTATTGATGTGTCCAAGAAGCTAACGCTAAAAAGTCAAACAGGCGCCGAAGTAATTAAACAAGAATGCTTTGATTTTTTGAGCCGATTTGCACTTGAGCAAGAATCAAAAATTTAAAACAAACTAATATTCATCACCACAAACAGGAAGAATTTAATTAAATAACTTATTTTCTTTAATCAAATTTATTGAATTTTCAAAAATATTACACAAAATAACAACGTTCAATAAAATATATAAATATTCTCTCCACAATGACTGAATTTTTATCGCATATTCTTGAGCGACAACTGCGCCGCCTTATTATCCGTATCCGAATATAAGAACGCCATCGGAACCTTGCGCACGGTCAGGAGGTCCGGTCTGTGTTTCCCCAGCTCATAGCGATTGACCCGTGGCCAACCACAAACTGGTAGGCACCTGCCTCAAGTCCATCCGGCAGCCCCCATCTTCTTGAACACCCTGTCAATCAGCTACGCAACTCGTAGTATCTGCGTCACGAAAAACCGGCAAGCATCATCCCTTTCTGAAGGAGATGCAATGTCAGATGCCAATGGAATGCTTCGTGGAGAGTCGAACCCATGAAGCACATCCCCCCATCCCCTCCCCCCGAAAACACCCACGCCCAGAAGCTCGCAACAGCGCTGCACGAAATGGACCGCTTCGTGCAGCAAGGCTGTGCCGAGGTTTCCGCCCTGGCCCAGCTGGCGCTGGCCTGGCTGGAGATTCCCGAGGGCCATCAGCGGCTGGACGTGGTGGCGCAGGCGCTGGTGACCATTCGCAACAGCGCTGAATCGCTGGCGGAGTTCGCGGGCAGTGAGGCCCGGGTAATGAACTGCGAGTACGAGGACCAGGCGGAGGTGCGCCGCAGCGAGGCGGCCAAGGTGGCTGCCGAAGAGGCCGGGCATGTGTACACCGTGGTGGGGCCTGGGGCGGCGCGGGGCGTCAGGTAGTCCCGCAGGTACTGGGTCTGCGCCCCGTTGCACCTTGCCCGTCCGTCTATCCCTTGCGTGTGCGAAACAGCAGCCACAGCAGATACACCCCGCCCAGCAGCCCCGTCACCAGCCCGATGGGCAGATGCAGGCGCACGGGTGCCCACTGGCTGAGCATGTCGGCCGCAAGTAGCAGAACGGCGCCCATGGCTGCCGCCGTGAACAGGGGCACGTCGGGCGACAGGCCCAGGCGCCTGGCCAACTGGGGCGCGGCCAGCGCGATGAAGGCGATGGGCCCCGCCGCTGCCGTGGCAATGGCGGTCAGGGCCACGGCAGCCATCACCATGGTGAGCCGCGTGCGCGGCACGTTGACGCCGAGCTGGGTGGCGGCATCGTCGCCCAGCTCCAGCAGGTTGATGCGGCGAGCGCACCACAGCACGACGGGCACGATGGCGATAAAGCCCAGCGCGGCGGGCACGACATGCGCCCAGGTCCGCGCGCTGAGCGAGCCGGCCAGCCAGCGCTGCGCGGCGACGGCCCGGTCCAGGTCCCCCATGACCAGCAAGATGGTGTTCAGGCCCGAGAGCGTGGCCCCCACGCCTATGCCCACCAGCACCAGCCGGTAGCCGCCGGCAGCACGCCGGCCTCCGGACAGCGCAAGCACGACCGCCGCCGTGGCCATGCCCGACAGCACGGCGGCCAGCGATGTCCACAGCGGCCCGGCGTCACCCAGCACGATGAGCGCAATCGCCCCGCTGGCCGCGCCGGTGGTGAAGCCGATCACGTCCGGCGAGCCCAGCGCGTTGCGGGAGATGGACTGGAAGATGGCACCCGCCATGCCAAGCGACGCGCCCACGAAGACGGCCGTGAGGACACGCGGCAGCCGCACCCGCTGCACGATGCGCTCTGCTGCGGGGTTGGAGCCCGTGCCCAGCAGGCTGTCGAGCACTTCGGCGGGGCTGAGGGACAGGGTTCCCGTGCCCAGCAGCAGCACACCCAGCACCAGGGCCAGCACGACCAGCGCCATGCCCACGGCCAGCGGCCTGGGCCGCCAGAGAAACGAACAGGCTCCCCAGCGCACGACGGATGTGTTCACGGAGGTCTTCATAGCCTGCTCAACCGGTATCTGCACGCCACCCAGACAAAGAACGGCCCGCCGATCAGGCAGGCGACGATGCCCGCAGCCACTTCGGCAGGCGCCGCGACGACGCGGCCCAGCACATCGGCACCCAGCAGCAGCACCGCCGCGTAGAGCGCGGACAGCGGCAGTATCCAGCGGTAGTCCGGCCCGCACGAGAGGCGTGCAAGATGCGGCGCCACCAGGCCGACGAAGGCGATGGGCCCCACGGCCGCCGTGGCCGCCCCGGCCAGCAGCATGACCGCAAGGCAGGCCAGTTGCGCGGTGGCGCGCACATTGACACCCAGCGCCAGGCCCACGTCATGCCCCAGCGCCATGGCGTTGAGCTGGCCGACGATGGCCCAGGCCGCCGCCAGCCCCGCCGCCACGGCAGCCGCCAGCACGGCGGCGCTGGCATAGCCGCTGCCCTCCAGGGAACCGGCCGCCCAGTGGCGGAAGCCGTCGAAGACTTCCGGGGGTGCGTTGAGCAGGATGATGCCGGCGCTGGAGGTGAGCATGACCGACAGGCCGGCCCCGGCCAGGACCAGGCGCACCGGGTGCGCGCCCGCGCCCCGGGACTGGCCGAACGCGAAGACGGCAGCGCCCGCCAGCCCCGCGCCGGCAAAGGCGCACCAGACGTACTGGAGCACGGACGTCAGGCCGAAGGCCGTCATGCCGATGAGCACGGCCAGCGCCGCACCCGCGTTGACGCCCAGCAGGCCCGGCTCCGCCAGGGGATTGCGGGTGACGGCCTGCATGAGCGCGCCGGCCACGCCCAGCGCCATGCCGGCCAGGATGGCCACCACGGTGCGGGGCATGCGCAGCAGGCTGACGATCAGGTGCTGGTCATCACGCAGGTCCGGAGCCCGCAGCGCGCCGAGGATGTCGGCCAGCGCAATGTCGCGCGAGCCGACGGTGATGCCGAGCACGGCGATGATGGCCAGCGCCAGCAGCCCGCCTGCAAGGCCCAGCCAACGCCTGCACTGCAGGGGAGCGCGCGGAGCACGCGAGGCAGGCCGCGCCGCCGCGCCTTGGAGCCGTGCACGCATGGCTCAGCGGAAATGGCTTGCCACGGCGTCGACCATCTGCTGCCCCGAGTAGTAGTCGATGCGAAACGAGGTCGGGCCCAGCGGATAGACGCGCCGCCCGGCAACGGCGGGCAGGTTGGCCAGCAGCGGATCGTCCAGGAAGGCCTGCACATCGCCCTGCGAGGCGCCGAGCAGGAAGACGGCGTCGCCGGTGATGGCGGCCGAGAGATTCTCGCGGGAGATGAATTCGAAGTCCGAGGCGCGTGTGACCTGGGCGGCCAGCGCGGGCGGCAGGCCCTCCACCTTGAAGCCCAGCGCGGCCAGCAGCCGCGCATGGGGGCTGGCGGCGCGGCCTATGGAGTAGCTGCCGGCCAGGTTGTAGGCGACGATGCTGACGGGCTGGGCCGGTGGCGTGATGGAGGCGGCGGTCTGCGCCACATGGGCATCGAAGCGGGCAATGGCTGCGGCGGCCTGCTTCGCATGGCCGGTGATGCGGCCCAGCTCGGTGGCGATGTCCTGCCAGGACTGGCTGGAGTAGTCGACCACGACCATGGGCACGCCCTGCGCCTGCAGTTCGGTGCGGTGCTGGGCCACGCTGTCGGCCCCGGTGGCGGAGGCCACCAGCAGGTCGGGGCTGGCGCCGATGGCGGCCTCGATGTCGAATTGCAGGTTGCGGTAGAGCACCTGCACGCCGCGCTTGTCGGCAACGGCGGCCCATTGCGAGAAAAAGCCCTTGTCGTCGGTCATGCGGCTGGGCGTGGTCGCGGCGGTCGCAACGACCGGCGCATCGATGGCCAGCAGGATGCCGGTCACGCTGGGCGAGGTGGAGACGATGCGCCGGGGCAGCGGTGCATGGTCTGCATGTGCTGCAGCCGGCGTACCCGATGCATGCGACGCATGCGATGTATCCGACGTATGCGGTGCGGCGCCCGCCACGGGAACGGCTGCGCGGGGAAACCATGCGACACAGGCCAGCACGGCCAGTGCGGCGGCCGCGCCCAGGGCGGCAAGTTGGAGTCTGTTCATCTCGATCCGAAGCGACGGGGCCGGGCGCCAGGGCGGCGTCTTCAGCGTATTCCGTATTGTAGAATTCATTCCACATTGCAAACACTGAAGGACCTATCGATTGTGGGAAATGACCGGCCATGACGCAGCGCCTGAGTGCTGATGCGGTGACGCTGCGCTACGGCGAGCGCACGATTTCTCAGGGCCTGTCCCTTGCCATTCCCGATGGCTCCTTCACCGTCATCGTGGGGCCGAACGCCTGCGGCAAGTCCACCCTGCTGCGCGCGCTGTCGCGGCTGCTGGTGCCGGTGGCCGGGCAGGTCATCCTGGATGGCCGGCACATCTCGCAATTTCCCGCCAAGGAGGTGGCACGGCGCCTGGGCCTGCTGCCGCAAAGCGCGGTGGCGCCCGAGGGCATCACGGTGGCGGACCTGGTGGCGCGGGGGCGCTACCCCCATCAATCCTTCCTGAGGCAGTGGACGGACGCGGATGAGCAGGCCGTGGCCGAGGCCATGCAGGCCACCGATGTGGCAGCGCTGTCCGACCGCCTGCTGGACGAGCTGTCAGGCGGCCAGCGCCAGCGGGTGTGGATTGCGATGGTGCTGGCGCAGCAGACGCCGATCCTGCTGCTGGACGAGCCCACGACGTTCCTGGACATCGCCCACCAGATCGAGCTGATGGAGCTGCTGGCGGATCTCAACGACGCCGGCCGCACGGTGGTTGCGGTGCTGCACGACCTCAACCAGGCCTGCCGCTATGCCTCGCACCTGATCGCCATGCGCGACGGGCGCATTGCCGCGCAGGGCGCGCCCGGGGCGATCTTCACGGAGCAGTTGGTGCAGGAAGTGTTCGGCCTGCCGGCCGTGATCATGGCAGACCCTGTGTCGGGGACACCCCTGGTGGTGCCCAGGGGGCGCAGGGCCGTGAATGCCGTGGAGCGCGCCGCAGGGAACTGAGGCGCCCGGCCATTCTTCCCGGCGCGGCTTTCAAGGCGAATCTGCGCTGAAGGCCCGCCCGCCCGTGGACTGGTTGATCAGGCTGGCCTCGCGGAACAGTGCGACCCGGTCTTCCGGTGACTTGAGCTGGCCCAGGTCCGAGACGGTGGTGACCGCGCAGACGATTTCATGCTGCGCATCGAACACCGGCGCCGCCTGGCCCGTGACGTTGGACAGCAGGTGGCTGGTCATCTCGGACCAGCAGCGCTCGCGCACTTCGTCGAGCACGGCCTTGGCCGGCGGCTTGCCACGGAAATGGGCGGGCTGCTGGCGCCGTGCGGCGTCGATGGTGGCCTTGGGCAGGAAGGCCTGGAACACCAGGCCGCAGGCGGTGTTGTCTATGGGCAGGATGTCGCCCAGCGCCAGCGGGTTGATCGAGAAGTAGGCGCTGCGGTACCAGCGCACCAGGGTGGGCCCCCGGTCGGTCCAGATGGCCACGCCGCCGCTGAGCGCATGGCTGTGCGTCAGCGCCTTCATGCGCTGCGCCGCAATCTCCACCGCATCCACACGCTTGAGCGCGCCAATGCCGATGCTCAGCGCCGCGCTGCCCAGGTCATACAGGCCGCTGGCCGGGTCCTGCTTGGCCAGGCCTTCCTTGACGAGGCTTTGCAGGTAGCGGTGGGCCGTGGAGCCCCCCGTTCCCGTTCGCCGGGCCACCTCGCCCAGCGCCAGTTCGCTTTCGGCATTGGCCAGGACCATGAGAAACCGGGTGGCGATGGAGACGGACTGGATGGTGCCGGAGCGCTTCTCGCCGGCTGTCGTCTGAGGTGTTGTTGTTTTCAAGGGCTGGGCTTTCTTGCCTGTACCAGGCGCATCGCAGGTGGGGGCGCGGGCGCCGCCGGACTCGATGATACCGGCTCTGCCGAAGGCTCTGCACGGGTGCGCGCACACCATTTCGCCGCTGTTTTTCTCTTCCGCATGTGGGAATGCATTCCCTACTGTGGAATTTCAATGCATGATGGCGACCTTTGAAAAATACGAATCATTCTCATCAAAGGAAGATGCTGTGAAGCTGTGTTTCCATCGCAGGCTCCCGTCCCGGGCGGGCGCCATCGCACTCTCTACCCTGATGGCGCCGGCCGGCGCCTTCGCACAGGGCGCATCGGGTTCCGGGGGGGAGTCCAACGCGCTTGAAGCGGTCGTGGTCAGCGGAGAAAAGGTCAGGCGCGAACTCAAGGACACGGCCTCCTCCGTGTCGGTCAAGGCCGGCAAGGACCTGGCCCGGCAGGAGTCCGGCAATGCCTCGGTCCACGAGGTGCTGCACGATGTGCCCAACGTGGTCTACACCGACACGGTGGGCGCGCCCATCATCCGCGGGCAGGACACGCAGGGCCCCAACAACGGCCAGAACGTCTTCTGGGGCGGCACGGTGCCGCGCGCCACCATCAACCTGGATGGGCACTACCTCAACTACAACGAGATGTTCTTCGGCGCGACCTCGGTCTGGGATGTGGAGAGCATCGAGGTGTTCCGCGGCCCGCAGACCACCTCGCAGGGCGCCAATGCCATTGCGGGCGCCATCGTCGTGAACACCAAGGACCCCAGCTTCAAGCGCGAAGGGGCCTACCAGCTGGAGGCGGGCGACTACCACTCGCGGCGTGCGTCCATCGCCGTCTCCGGCCCCGTGGGCGAGGAGCTGGCCGCGCGGCTGGCCGTGGACTACTCGGGGCGCGATACCTTCATCGACTACACCAATCCGCAGTTCCAGCGGGGCCAGGCCGATCAGGATTTCCGCGCACTCAACGCACGCATGAAGTTCCTGTGGCTGCCCAGCAGCGTTCCCGGCCTGGAGGCCAAGTTCACCTATTCCCACAACGACAGCAACCGCCCCAGCCAGGAGGCGGCGTCCGCTCCGTTCAGCGCGCTGGAGCACTGGACGACGACCATGCCCAGCTGGAAGCAGAAGACCGACACCGGCATCCTCGACCTCAGCTACGAGCTGGGCAACGGCGTGCGGCTGGTCAACCAGTCCCAGTATTCGCGCTCGTCCGTGCAGCGCTACACGGGCATTCCCGGCGAGGGCGATGCCGATATCCGCCAGAACAATGTCTCCAATGAGTTCCGCGCCCTGGTGGGCAGCGACAAGGACCGCCTGAGCGGCTTCGGCGGCGTCTACTACGCGCGCACCGGCACGGACGAAAGCCTGCTGCTGCGCGGCCTGTCCGCCTTCGACGACACGAAGAAGAACCTGGGCGTCTTCGGCGAGCTGAACTGGCGCCTGGCCGACCGCTGGACCCTGACCAGCGGCCTGCGCTACCAGCAGGACGAGGTGGTGCGCACCGGCACTTCGGTGCTGGCACCCACCGCCCTCGACTACACGAAAACCTTCTCGGCCCTGCTGCCCAAGCTGTCCCTGGCCTATGCCGCCACACCGCGCTGGACCGTGGGCGCGCTGGTCAGCCGGGGCTACAACCCGGGCGGTGTGTCGCTGAACCTCACCAGCCGGCAGTGGGCCTATTTCAAGAAGGAGTCGATCTGGAACTACGAGCTGTTCAGCCGCGCCAGCCTGCTCGATGACCGGCTGATGCTCAACACCAACCTGTTCTACATGGACATGCGGGATGCGCAGTACAACATCCCCGTGGTCATCTCCCCGGGCGTGGCCCAGTCCTACACCATCAACGCGGAGAAGGCCCATGCCTACGGCTTCGAGCTGGGCGCCGACTACCGCGCGCTGGACAACCTGCGGATCAAGGCCGGCGTGGGCGTGCTGCGCACCCGCATCGAGGAAATGGGCAGCAACCCCGGCTACGAGCACAACCGCTTCGCCCGCTCGCCCGGCTACAACCTGAGCCTGGGCGTGAGCTGGGACGCCAGCCCCCGGTTCAATGTCTCCGGCCAGGTGCGCCATCTGGACGGCTACTACTCCGATACCGCCAACACGCGCGCCTATGCGGTCGGCTCCAACACCATCGCCGACCTGCGCATGACCTATGCCTACAGCGCGCGCGTGCAGCTGTACGGCTATATCAAGAACGTGTTCGACAGGCGCGCACCGACGTACCTGCAGCAAAACCGCGGCATCGGCGGCATCGAGGCCAGCATGACCGCGCCGCGCATGATCGGCGTGGGCGTGCGCGGAACGTTCTGAGATGGGAATGACAGCAGACATGACACCCCGCAAACCCCTGCACATCGGCCTTTCGCTGGCCCCCACCTGGCTGAGCGGCGACGCCTGGCGGCGGCCCGGCAGCAATATCGAAGGGCTGTACTCCAGCGACTTCGCCCTGGACCTGGCCCGGCGCGCCGAGGCCGCGCACCTGGACTTCGTCTTCCGCCCCGACGTGAGCTTTCTGCCCATGGAGGCGCTGGAGACGGGAGCGGGCTTCGCCAGCCTGGACCCCACGGTGCTGATGGCCGCGCTGGCGCGCGAGACCTCGCGCATCGGCCTGGTGTCCACGGTATCGACCACGTTTTTTCCGCCCTATGCGGTGGCGCGCCAGCTGCAGTCGCTGCACTGGATCAGCAACGGCCGCGCCGGGTGGAACATCGTCACGGCCCTGCAGGGCCACGAGAACTTCGGGCTGCAGGCCATGCCCGATGCCGATGAACGCTATGCGCGGGCCGCAGAGTTCACCGACGTGGTGCGCCGGCTGTGGGCCAGCTTCCCCAACGAGGCCTTGAAGATCGACCGGGACAGCGGCCGCTACGCCGACGCCTCGCTGGTCCACCCCATAGACCACGAGGGACCGCACCTGAAGGTGCGCGGCCCGCTGAACCTGCCGGAGTTCGGCGGCCCGCGCATTCCGCTGGTGCAGGCGGGCGCGTCCAGCACAGGGCGCGACTTTGCCGCATCGGTGGCAGACATTGTTTTCGCCCCCACGCCGGACCTGGACGCGGCGCTGGAGCTGCGCCGGGACCTGTCTCGGCGCGCCCAGCGCCATGGGCGCCAGGCGCAGGATGTGCGCCTGCTGCCCGGCCTGAGCCTGTACCTGGCCGACACCCGCGAGCAGGCCCGGGAGATGTTCCAGCAGACGCACGGCCGGGTGGACAGGGACCGCAAGCTGGCATCGATCAAGGCCATGGTCGGCCTGGACCTGACGGACTGGCCCGCAGGCCGGCCGATCACCGCAGCCGACCTTCCGCCGCCCGTGGCAACCCCGTCCAGCCGCACGCATGCGGGCCTGCTCAGGCGCCTGATGGAACGCGAATCATTGCGCATCGACGAGCTGCTGCAGCGGCCGGAAATCCTCTCCGCCGCGCACTGGCAGGTGGTCGGCACGGTGGACGATGCCGTGGCGCAGATCACCGAGTGGAGCGCCGCTGGCGCCGTCGACGGCTTTCTGGCCGCGCCCGGCGGCTCCGTCGAGTCCCTGCATTGCGTGCTGGAGCAGCTGGTGCCGCGCCTGGTGGAGGCCGGTCTGTTCCGCTCCCGCTACACGGGCACCACGTTCATGGAGCACCTCGACGAGTCGAGGTAGGGGCTGCGCCCTGCCCTCGCCGGGCCTTCACTGCGCCCGCGTGTCGGAACCGCCATCGGGCTCGAAAGCAAAGCCCACGCCATAGACGGAGCGAATCCACTCATGGCGGTCGTCCGCCGCCTTGAGCTTTTTGCGCAGGTTCTTGATGTGGCTGTCGATGGCGCGTTCGTTCACGTCCAGCGTGTCGGCGCAGGCCAGCTCCAGCAGCTGCGCGCGGGAGTACAGGCGGCCGGGCTGGCGCATCAGGGCCTGCAGCAAGGTCAGCTCCCGCTTGGTCAGCGGCAGCACGCTGCCGTTGAGCATGGCGCGGCCCTGCTCGGGCAGCAGCGTCAGGCGTTGCTGCGCGGGGCCGGGGCCGGCACTGCGGCGCAGCACGGCCTTGACGCGGGCCACGACTTCGCGCGGGGCGAAGGGCTTGCAGATGTAGTCGTCCGCGCCCAGCTCCAGGCCCAGCAGGCGGTCCATTTCCTCGACACGCGCGGTGAGCAAGATGACGGGGCTGGCGCTGTGGGGGCGGAACTGGCGCAGGATGTCCAGGCCGTCCAGCCCCGGCAGCATGATGTCCAGCAAAGTGAGGTCGGGCGGGGAGCGCAGCATGCGGTCCAGCGCGTCGCGCCCGTGGCGGATGTGCTCGACTTCGTAGCCTGCATGGCGCAGGTAGTCGATGACGATGGCGGCCATGTCGGTCTCGTCTTCGACCAGGAGGATGCGGGCAGGCTTCATGGCGCGGGATTTTCCAGCAAGGGCAGCCACAGCGTGATGCGCAGGCCGCCCAGCGGCGAGGCGGCGGCCTCGATGCTGCCGCCATGGGCCTGGACGATGGTGCGGCAGATGGCCAGCCCCAGGCCGGAGCCGCCCAGGCCGTCGCCGTCGCGCACGCGGGAGGCGTCCACGCGGTAAAGGCGGTCGAACAGGCGCGGCAGGTGCTGGCTGGCCACGCCGGGAGCCGTGTCGTCCCAGCGCAGCTGCAGCATGCTGCGGTCCTGCAATTGGACGATTTCGGCGGACACCTGCAGCTGCCCGCCCGCAGCCGTGTAGCGCAGGCTGTTTTCCAGCAGGTTGGCAAACACCTGGTGCAGCCGGTGCGGGTCGCCCTGCACCAGCGGCGGCGGAACGCGCGCGGCCAGCTGGTCCACGGTGGAGCGGTCCAGGCCGATGCCCACCTGCTCGAAGCCGGGCCGCGCGCCGTCCAGTGCCTCGCCCAGCAGGGTCAGCACATGCACGGGCACATGGCCCGAGCCGTGCAGGGCCTGCGGGTCGTCCAGGCTCACGCGCAGGTCGCTGACCAGCCGTATCAGCCGCATGATCTGCCGGTGCAGGCGCAGCGCCATGCGGTCGTCCATGGGCAGCACGCCGTCCTGCACGGCCTCGACCTCGGCGCGCATGGTGGACAGGGGTGTGCGCAGCTCATGCGCCACGTCGGCCAGCCAGCGCTGGCGCGAAGCTTCCATGGTGGCCAGCTGCACGGCCATGTCGTTGAAGGTTTCCGCAAGGCGAGCCAGCTCCGCATCGCCCTTGATGGCCACGCGCGTGTCCAGCCGCCCGGCCGCAATGCCGCGCAGGCCGTCGACAAAGGCGGTCAGCGGCTCCAGCCAGCGCCGCGTGAGCCAGGCCGACAGCAGCAGCGCCAACAGCAGGCCGGCCAGCCCGGTCCAGGCCACGAAGTCCATCTGCTGCGCGAGGAAGGCGCGGTCCAGGTCGCGCTGCATGCCCTGCCCGGTCTGCACGGGGGACAGCACGATCTCGCCAATGGCCTGCCCGTTGGCGGCGCGCAGAACGCGGTGCGCCGCACCGGGCTGCGGCGCCATGCCGGAGATGAGCTGGCCCTGGGCATCCAGCAGGCCCACGCGCGCCCACGGGCCGCCGAACGGGCGGTCTGGCGGCGGGCCAGGGCGGTCTGTACGGTCTGTACGGTCGGAGCGCTCTGAGCGATCGGCAGGCTCTACGCCTTCCGGCCCAGGTGGCGGCGGAAACTCCGGGCCCGGCCCCGGACCGTGGCTTCCCTCAAAGCCAGGCCTCGGCTCCGGCATGGGCATGGGCATGGGGGGCCGTGGCCCGGGCTCGCCCGCAGGAAAGCCCCGGCCCATGCCTGCGCCCGGGCGCACCATGTCGCGCCAGAAACCGGGGTTGGCGCGCGCCACATCCCAGCCGCCATTTTGCTCATGGTGCTGGACCAACCGCTCGGCCAGCCCGTCCATGCCGGTCAGCTCCACCTCGGCCATGTACGGGCCCAGGCCCCGCTGCAGCCCCAGGCGCGAGAAGCCGAGAAACACCAGCAGCAGGGCCACCAGCAGCACGGCCAGGGCGAAGAAGGCCTTGTGCTGCAGCTTCAGGCGCGGGAGGCGGAGGCTCATTCAGTTGCTGCGTCAGACGGCAATGCCGATGGATATCGTGGCGGTGTGGCCATTGGTGGTGTCTCCGGTGAAGGTGGGCGTCTGCCAGGCGATCTGCTCGCTGGTGTTGTCGCCGAAGACATTGTCCGATGTCACGCTGACCCGCGACAGGTTGGAGACGCTGGCGCTGTAGCCGCTGACACCGGCATAGACGGCGCTGGCCACGTCCTTGGGCATGGCCATCTGCGAGGTCAGCAGCTTGTTGGTGTAGCTGCCGGCCGTGTTGAGGCTGCGGAACACCTCGAAGTGCATGTGCGGCCAACGCCCGTCATAGCAGCCCGGGAAGATGGTCACAAAGGTGCATTCGCCATTGCTGTCCGTCGCCTGCACGCCGCGCAGGAAGTTCTGGTTGAGCAGGTCGGTGGAGTACAGCGAATACTCGCCCTCGCGGGTGCAATGCCACAGGTAGATGGCATAGCCTTCCAGCGGGCTGCAGTTGGTGCTGACGTTGACCAGGGTGATCTTGAGCGTCAGCGGCAGGCCCGCAGCCGTGCCGCTCATGCCGCCAAAGCTGCTGCGCAGGTCGCTGCGCACCACGCCGCTTTGCGACAGCACATTGACCAGGCTGCCGCGCGAGCCGTTGGAGCCGTCGGCGGGGTAAGGGCCTTCGGTTTCCGTGGGATCGACCATGCAGGTGGTGGTGGCCGTGCCCGTGCCGGTGCCCGTACCTGTGTCAGTACCGGTGCCTGTTCCGGTTCCCGTGCCGGTCCCTGTCGAATCACCGGAATCACCTCCGCCGCCACCGCAGGCGGACAAGAGCGCGGCAGCGCCACCGGCAGCCATCAGGCCCAACAGGCGGCGGCGCTCGGACAGGCGGCGCGCCATGACTTGCAGATCGTGCTGAAGGCCCAGGTCGTGGGCAAGATCATCGGCATCGTGAGAGTGGTTCATGGGGATGGCTTTTTCATGAGGGCCTGTGCGCAGGCCCGTGGGGTTGCAGACAGCCCGTCGGCGTGGCCCGCCGGGCCACGCGATCACTGCTGTGGATGGGGCGGCGGCCCGCCTGCGCCGGGCCCGCCAGCCGGCATGGCCACCAGCTGCCCGTTCAGGCTGCGGCAGGTGCCGGCCAGCGTCTTGCCATCGGGCATGGTCAGCGTCACGCTGTCACCCTCGGCCTTGCCCTGGCAGGCCGTATAGGCCTCGGGCGGCGGCGACGGCGGATTGCCGTGTCCCCCGTGGCCCTGCGCATGGCTGCAGGCCGCCGCGAAGGCCGCCACAGCCAGCACAAGGGCCGGGCGAATGCGTGAAGCGTTGGTTTGCGAGAAATCAATCATGGTCTTTTCCTGGAGTTGCCAAGGAATTCTTGCGACCAATCTGGGGGGAAATTGGGAGAAGTGGGGACGAGCTGGTACAAGCTCACAGAGCGAGTGGGTCAACAAGCTCTGCATCGCACAACAGAACCATGAAACCAACAAGATTCCTGCTGCTGGCCGCCCTGCTCGGCCCACCCGCTCTTGCTGCAGATCTGACCGTGATCGAAATGCATGCGGCAAGCGGCAATGATCGGCCGTACAGCCTGGATGGCCAGCGGGTCAGTCCGGCTCAGTTGAGAAACACACTCTCCAGGAAGCTGACCGCAGCCCCCGATGCCAAAAGTACGGTTCGCATTGCCGTGCTGGTCGATCCCGATGTGAAGGTCGGTGCCCTCTCCGAGCTTCGCGGTCTGGTGATGAAAGTGGGATTCGGCATGCCGCGCTATTTCATGACGACGCGGGTGAATGACAAGCTCTCCGAGATCCAGGTGAACTACAGCCCGGTCTTCCCGAGAAGCGGGCTGGAGGCGGTGATGTCGTCCGGCCAACAGGCTGCAGATCCAGCGGCAACAGCACCCACTCCGTCCCGCTGATCACAGCCCCAGCATTGTCCTTAGCAGTCAGAGGGCCGAGTTTTTATTCCAGCGTGACATTGGCCTTCTTGACCAGGCGCGCAAAGCGCTCCTGCTCGGAGCGCAGGAACTGGGCTGCTGCCTCGGGGCTGTTGAGCACGGTGTATTCGTCGCGCCGTGCAAAGCCGGCCTTGACCTCGGGGTCGGCAAAGGCAGAGGCGATGCCGTCGTGCAGGCGCCGCACCTGGGCGGGCGGCATGCCCTTGGGGCCGATGGCGGCCACCCAGCCGGCGATGTCCACGCCGGGAAAGCCCTGCTCGGCTACGGTGGGCACATCGGGCAGCGATGCCACGCGCTCGCGGCCCATGATGCCGATGGCACGCAGCGCGCCGGATTTGAGGTGCGCCTGCGCCGTGCCCACGGCGATGACGCCGAAGTCCACCTGCCCGCTGAGCAGGTCCACCACCATCTGGCCCACGCCCTTGTAGGGAATATGGCGCGCCGTGGCGCCGGCGGCGTCCAGAAAGACTTCGGCCGCGAGGTGGAAGATGGTGCCGTTGCCGGACGAGGCGTAGTTGAGGTCGCCGGGCCGCGCCTTCATGAGCGCCTGCAGTTCGCGCGCATTGCGCGCCGCCACCTTGGGGTGGACGACCAGCACGAAGGGCGAGCCGCCGACGATGGACAGCGGCGTGATGTCGGCCAGGCTGTCGTAGGGCAGCTTCTTGAAGACGCTGGGGTTGACGGCGTGGTTGTTGGAGATGAAGGCGATGGTGTTGCCATCGGCCGGCGCCTTGACCAGGGCCTGCGTTCCCGTGATGCCGCCCGCGCCCGGCAGGTTCTCCATGACCACGGGCTGGCCGCCCAGCGAGCGCACCAGCGCAGTCTGGGCCGAGCGCACGATGGTGTCGGCGCCCGAGCCTGCCCCCACGGGCAGGATGACGCGCAGCGGCGTGCCATTTTGGGCGCGCACGCCCAGGGCAGCGGCCCCCAGCGATGCGCCGGCCAGGGCCAGCAGGGTGCGGCGGCGGAAGGGATGGGACGAGTGCATGGGGTTGTCTCCTTTTTGTGTTGTCTCATGCGCGCCGGGGTGGTTTTTCTGCGGCCTTCGGCGCCCGGGGATGGCTGTCAGGTCTGTGATGCAAGGGCTTCGAGGATTTCTTCGGTGTGCTCGCCAATCCCGGCCAGCGGCATGCGCACGCCGGGACGGTGGCCGTTCATGAGCAGGGGCAGCAGCACCACGTCGGTCTGGCCGCCGTCTTCGGTCTGCATGGAAGCCAGGCCGCCGCTTTGGCGCAGGTGCGGGTCGTCCACCAGTTGCTCGGGCCGCGTGATGGGCGCGTAGGGAATGCCTGCGGCCTCCAGCTGCGGCGCAAGCCGGGCCGATTCATGGCTGGCCAGGATGGAGCCCAGCTCGGCCAGCAGTTGAGGGCGCACGGCCACACGGGCGGCGTTGTCGGCGTATTCGGGGCGCTGCAGCAGGTCGGCGCGGTCCAGCACGCGGCACAGGGTGGCGAACTGCTTGTCGCTGACGGCGCCGATGAACAGCTGCTCGCCACCGGCCAGGGTGAACACGTCGTAGACACTCCAGGCCGACACGCGCGAGGGCATGGGCGGCGGTGCCTCGCCCGTCATCAGGTACTGCTGCATGTGCTGGGAGGACAGGAAGACGCAGTTCTCGAAAAGCGCGCTTTGCACCTCCTGGCCGCGCCCGGTGCGCTCACGCTCGCGCAGGGCGGCGAGCACGCCGATGGCGCCGAACATGCCGCCCATGATGTCGTTGACGCTGGTGCCCGCGCGCAGCGGCCGGCCCACGGGGCCGGTCATGTACGACAGGCCGCCCATCATCTGCACCACCTCGTCCAGCGCCAGGCGCTTCTCGTAGGGGCCGGGCAGAAAGCCCTTGTGGCTGACGTAGATGAGGCCGGGCGCGCGCTGCGACAGCGTGGCGTAGTCCAGGCCCAGGGACTGCATGAGGCCGGGGCGGAAGTTCTCCAGCACCACATCGCTGCCAGCGGCCAGCTCGGCAGCGGTGGCGCGGCCCGCTTCGGTGGTGATATCCAGCACCACGCTTTTCTTGTTGCGGTTGAAGCTGCGGAAAAAGCCGATGCCCAGGCCGGGCAGCGTGCGCGTTTTGTCGCCGCCCGGTGGCTCGACCTTGATGACTTCGGCGCCCAGGTCGGCCAGGATCATGCCGCAGGTGGGGCCCATGACCATGTGGGTGAATTCGATGACGCGGATGCCGGACAGCGGCAGCAGGGGTTCGGTGGCCATACAGGTGTGCTCGTGGGAAGGTAAGGGGTTCATGCAGCGGCGGGGGCTGCGTCGGCGGTGACGCTGCGCGGCAGGCCCGCGCGCCACAGCGCGCCGTGCAGGCTTTCGCCGTCCAGCCAGGCGGCCACCTTGGCGCGCAGGCGCAGCAGGGCCTCGATGTCCAGGCCCGTGCCGATGTCCATGGTGTCCAGCATGAAGGCCAGGTCTTCGGTGGAGGCATTGCCGCTGGCGCCGGGCGCATGGGGGCAGCCGCCGATGCCGGCCAGCGTGGCGTCGAAGCGCGTGACGCCGGTTTGCAGTGCGGCATGCACATTGGCCAGCGCCAGGCCACGCGTGTCGTGGAAGTGGCCGCACCAAAAGCGTTCGCCCGCAATGCGCCGCGCCTGCTCGAACAGCGATTGCACCTGGCCTGGCCCGCCATGGCCCACGGTGTCGGCCAGGCTGACGCGGTCGGCCCCCGCGTCCAGCAAGGCCTGCATGCAGCGCAGCACCTCGGCCGGCTCCACCCGGCCCTGCAGCGTGCAACCGAAGGCCGTGCCAATGCCGCCTTCGATCAGCATCTTCGAACCTGCGGAATCGCGTGCGGCACGCATGCGGGCCACCTCGGCCACGACCTCATCGGGCGTCTTGCGCAGGTTGGCAAGGCTGTGGGCATGGCTGGCCGACAGCGGCACCAGCATCAGGTCGGCCCCGCTGGCAAGGGCGCTTTCGGCACCGCGCAGATTGGGCACCAGCACGGAGACGAACAGGCCCGGCAGCGTTCGGGCATAGGCCACCAGCTCGGCCGTGTCGGCCAGTTGGGGCAGCAGGCGCGCGGGGACGAAGGAGCCGACTTCGATCTCGCGCTGGCCGGCAGCGTAGGCATCGCGTATCCATTCCTTCTTGCGCTCGGTGGACAGCACGGTCTGGATGCTTTGCAGGCCATCGCGCAGGCCGACCTCGCGGATGACGGCGGACTGCTGGGCACGGATGGGTTCTGGCATGGGAAGGTTCGCGTGGGGTGGTTTGTCTTGAATGGCACTTTAGACATTCCCACCAGCGTGCAGAAGCGATAATTTTTCGCCTCAGAGTTTCCCAAATGGAAATCCATAACCGCCATGAAAGACCTGGACCTGACCACCCTGCGGCTCTTTGTCGCGGCCTGCGACCTGGGCAACATCGCCCGCGCGGGCGAGCAGCAGCACATCGGCTCATCGGCCATCAGCAAGCGCATGGCGCTGCTGGAAGAGCAGGTGCAGGCCCCACTGCTGGAGCGCCACCGCCGGGGCGTGGTGCCCACCGCAGCCGGGCTGATGCTGCTGGAGCATGCACGCGCCATGCTGGCCAGCGCCGACCGCGCGGCGCGCGACATGGCGGCCTACCAGCATGGCGTGAAGGGACAGGTGCGGATACTGGCCTCGGTCTCGTCGATTGCCGAGTCGCTGCCCGACGACATTGCGGCCTTTCTGCAAAAGCCCGAGCACGCGCAGATCCGCGTGGACATTGAGGAGCTGACCAGCAGCGAAATCATCCGATCCATCCGCGAAGGCCTGGCCCTGGTGGGCGTGTGCTGGAACGCGGCCGATCTGGAGGGCCTGCAGACCCTGCCCTACCGCTGCGACACCCTGGCCGTGGCCGTGCCGGCCGGCCACCCGCTGGCCTTGCGCGACAGCTGCAGCTTCAGCGAAACGCTGGATTGCGAGCATGTGGGCCTGCCCGCCTCCACGGCCGTCTACACCATGCTGGCGCGGGCGGCGGCCATCATCGGCCGGCCCATCAATTACCGCGCCGTGGTCAGCTCCTTCGACGCCACGATCCGCTGCGTGCGCGCCGGCCTGGGCGTGGCCATCATGCCCAGGGAGATCCTGGGCATGGCGGGCCCCAGTCAGGGTGTGCAGGGCGCGCAGGGTGTGCACATGGTGCCGCTCACCGATGCCTGGGCGCGGCGGCAGTTCGCCATCTGCTTCAGGGACGGCAGCCGGCTATCGCCTGCGGCGCGCACGCTGGTGGACTATCTGGCCGGGTGCGCCCAGGCGGGCTGAACAGGCCTTGGGAGTTATCACGATTAATTGAAGTTTGCGTGATACATCCGCTACAGGGTCCCTCCAACAATGGGACCCATGAACACCGCCCTCATCACCCCCCAACCGGCACAGCCCAAGGATGGCCAGCGCATCCACCCGCTGTGGCTGCGCCTGACGCATTGGCTCAATGCGCTGGCCGTGGTCATCCTGGTGACCAGCGGCTGGCGCATCTACAACGCGGCGCCGTTCTTTGATTTCAGCTTTCCGGGCTCCATCACGCTGGGCGGCTGGCTGGGCGGGGCGCTGCAATGGCACTTCGCGGCCATGTGGCTGCTGGTGTTCAACGGATTTCTGTACCTGCTGCTCAACATCGCCAGCGGCCGGTGGCTGCGCAAGTTCTTTCCCATCACGGTGCAGGGCGTGCGCCAGGACCTGTTGGCCGCCCTCAAGGGCCGGCTGTCGCACGCCGACCCGGCCCGCTACAACCATGTGCAAAAGCTGGCCTACCTGTTCGTGGTGCTGGACCTGGTGGTGATCGTGCTGTCGGGCCTGGTGCTGTGGAAGTCGGTGCAGTTTCCGCTGCTGCGCGAGCTGCTGGGCGGCTATGAGTCCGCACGGCGCGTGCACTTCTTCGGCATGGCTGCGCTGGTCGCCTTTGTGGTGGTGCACCTGGCAATGGTCGCCCTGGTGCCCCGGACCTTCCTGACCATGATCCACGGCCGTGCGCCCAAGTCACCATGAAAATCTTCAAAGCCCCTTCCCTGCCCGGCGTCGATGGCGCGGCCGTGGTGCACGAGGCACGCTCGCTGATCGCCCGCAAGCTGGACCAGCCCGCACGCCGCGCCTTTTTGCAGCGATCGCTCACGCTGGGCGGCCTGTCCCTGCTCACGGGCTGCAGCATCAGCGATGACAGCCACGTCGAGGCCGCGCTCAATCAGGTATCGCGCTTCAACGACCGCGTGCAGGGCCTGCTCTTCAGCCCCACGCGGCTGGCGCCCACCTATTCAGCAGCCGAGATCACGCGCCCCTTCCCCTTCAATGCCTACTACGGCGAGGACGAGGTGCGCGAGGTGGACGAGGCCAGCTGGCGCCTGGAAGTGACCGGCATGGTCGCCGACCGCCATGCCTGGAGCCTGGCCGAGCTGCGCGCCATGCCGCAGGAAGAACAGATCACGCGCCATATCTGCGTGGAGGGCTGGAGCGCCATAGGCCGCTGGGGCGGCGTGCGCTTTGCCGATTTCCTGCGCCATATAGGCGCCGACACCAGCGCCAAGTACGTCGGCTTCAAGTGCGTGGACGACTACTTCACCAGCATCGACATGGCCACGGCCCTGCATCCGCAGACGCTGATGGCATTGACTTACGACGGGCAGCCCCTGCCGCCCAAATATGGCTTCCCGATGAAGCTTCGCATGCCCACCAAGCTGGGCTACAAGAACCCGAAGCACGTCCAGGCCATGTTCGTCACCAACACCTACTCCGGCGGCTACTGGGAAGACCAGGGCTACAACTGGTTCGGAGGCAGCTGAGCGGCCTCACAAGCCGCTGTGCCGCCAACGAAGGTGCGAGGCCGGGCCATGCAAGGCCGGCCGATTGTGCAACCTGCAAACCGCTAATCCAAAGGAAGACTCAAATGACCAAGTTCACCACCACCGTGCTCGCCGCCTGCCTCGCCCTGGCCGGCGCCACCTCGGCATTCGCTGCGGATGAGATGTCCAAGGACGGCATGTCCAAGGGCGCAATGACCAAGGATTCCATGTCCAAGGATGGGATGAAGAAGGACTCCATGTCCAAGGACGGGATGAAGAAGGATTCCATGTCCAAGGATGGAATGAAGAAGGACTCCATGCACAAGGACGGCATGCACAAGGATGGCATGTCCAAGGACGCAATGAAGAAGGACTCCATGGGCAAGGACGGAATGTCCAAGTAAGCCGGGGAACTCGCCTGTCCCGGCCGATGCCGCCCGGGCGGCCGGGCTGGCGGGGCTGCCTGCCATGGGACCAGGCGCAAAGCCGGGTCCTTTCTGTGCCCCCCCCATGCCCGCTCCGAGGCAAGAGCGGGCTGGCAGACCTCAGCGGCGCTGGGGTGGGCGCTGGCCCGGGGCGCCGCCGGAGCGTTGCTCAATATGACGGAACGTGAGACGGCCCTTGTTCAGGTCATAGGGCGACATCTCGAGCGTGACCTTGTCGCCGGCCAGCACGCGGATGCGGTGCTTGCGCATTTTTCCGCCGGTATAGGCGATGAGCTGGTGGCCGTTTTCCAGCGTTACGCGGAAGCGGGAATCAGGCAGCACTTCGTCTACCCGGCCTTGCATTTCGATCAGTTCTTCTTTAGCCAATGGGACTCCTGTGAGTACATGTTGAAAGGGGTGCGTCGCCGCAAGTTGCCGGTGCAGCACCATGCTGCGGCCTTGGGCCAGCGCAGGATGACCGCTGCACACAGGCAGCGGATCATCGGAAAAAAGGGAAAGAGGCCCCTGCAGGTGGCAGGGAGAGTGCGGGCCCGGGGAAGGGTGTTGGACCCGCGTGGTGCTCGCCGATGGGAGTGACAGTTGCGGACTTCGTCACAGTGGGCGGCCAACGGCAGTCCGGGGACTGCAAGAATGTCAGACGGGCACTGAGGAGGCGAACAACAAGGACAGCACCTCCAGCAGTATAGGTCAATTGCCGGACCCGCGTTGAAGCGGCGCCGGGTACCGCACCTGTACGGGGCGGCATTTTCCCTGTCGCGACTGGGGCAATTCGCAGTCGAACCGGAAGAAGTGCCCTCTCTTGGTGGTTGCCGCGGCATCGAAGCGGCCGCCGTCGGCCCGCCTCATGCCTTTCACCTATCCCAGCTTGGGCAGCAGGTTGAACAGCAGCACCATCAGCAGGCCCACAAAGGACACGATGGACTGCACCACGGTAATGGTCTTGGTGGCCTCGCCCATGCTCATGCCGAAGGACTCCTTCACCATCCAAAAGCCCGCGTGGTTGGCATAGTTGAAGAACAGCGAACCGCAGCCGATGGCCAGCGCCAGCAGCGGCACGTTCAGCGAAGGATCGGAGGCCGCCAGCGGCGCCAGCAGGCCCGCCGCGCCCACGATGCCCACGGTGGCCGAGCCGGTGGACACCGACAGCAGCATGGCGATCATCCACCCCAGCACCAGCGGAGGCAGGGCGAACTGCTGGGTCATGTGGACGATGGCATCGCCCACCTTGGCGCTGGTCAGGATCTGCTGGAAAGCACCTCCGCCCGCAATGATAAGCATGATGCCGGCGATGGGCTTGAGGCTCTGGCCCAGCGCGTCTCGCAGCTTCTCGGCATCGGCGCCGCGCAGATAGCCCAGGGTGATGGAGGCAAACACCACGCCCAGCAGCATGGCCACCAGCGGATTGCCCAGGAAGGCCGCCGCATGCAGCAGGCCCGAATCCTTGGGCAGCAGCACCTCGGCCAGCGCATGCACCAGCATCAGCAGCGCGGGCAGCAAGGCGCACAGCACACCCATGCCGATGCTGGGCGCACTGCCCTCCCCGCCTTCCTTCTTGCCTGATGTGAACTGCTCCAGCAGGGCTGCATCGGGGCGCGTGCTCATGCGCGGCGTGATGAAGGCGCCGTACAGCGGGCCACCCAGCACCATGGCGGGAATCACGGCCAGAAAGCCGTACAGCATGGTCGGGCCGACCGTGGTGTGCAGCGTGGCAATGGCGGTGAGCGGGCCCGGGTGCGGCGGCACCATGCCGTGCATGGCGGCCAGCGCGGCGATCACGGGCACGCCCACATAGACATAGGCCGATCCCTTGAAGCGCTCATTGCTTTCCAGCTTGCGCGCCACGCTGAAGATCAGCGGCAGCATGACCACCAGCCCCACCTCGAAGAACATGGGAATGCCGATCACGAAGGCCACCAGGGTCATGGCCCAGGGAATCATGCGCTCGGACGTGCGCTGCAGGATGGCACCGGCCAGCCGCTCGGTGGTGCCGGAGTCCGCCAGGATCTTGCCCAGCATCGCGCCCAGGGCAATCACCACGCCCACCGCGCCCAGCGTCTTGCCGGCCCCGTTGGTGAGGTTCTTGACGATCTCGCCCGGCGCCATGCCGGTGGCAAAGCCCACGCCGATGGAAACCACCAGCAGCGCCAGCAGGGGATGAAGACGGATGCGCGAGACGATCAGCGCGACCAGGACCAGCACGCTGGCCAGCGCGATGAGCAGCAGTTGGGTATCGAATGAAGACATAGGAGGCTTGGAGTTGTGTTTTTATGATGGACGCCCGCACGCTGGGATGCATGCGGTTTCCAATCGCTGCAAATCCTATGCCTGACCCTGAAGGGGACCTGTAGGCTCCAGGCTTGTTCGCAGGAGACTGTCTCAGAGCCGTGCCTCCCGTTCCACTACTGCAAGACCAATGAACAACCTCGGCTCCGCTGGCACTCTCGAAGTCTTTGTCAGAGCCGCCATCCAGCCGGAATTTGTGGATTTGGTGGCAGATGCGCGCGCATCGATCGCCAGCGCCCTCGGCGAGGCGCTGGACAGCCTCTACCTGTATGGCAGCGTGGCGCGCGGCTGCGCAAGGGCGGGCTTCTCGGACCTGGACCTGACGGTGGTGCTGGTGCGCTCCCTTAGTGGACAGGAAAGCGCCCGGCTGGAGCAACTACGCCAGGACCTGCAACTACGTCACACAGAAGTCGTGAAGATCGATTTCGACCTGGGCACTCGGCAAGAGGTGCTGGACCCGGCCCATCTCTACAGCTGGGGCTACTGGCTCAAGCATGAGTGCCGCTGCATCCATGGAGAAGACCTGGCGCAGCAGTTTGAGGCGTTCGAGCCGTCCAGGGCGATTGCACAGGCCGTCAATGGTGACTACGTGCAGGTGCTGAACGACTACCTGCAGCGCATTGCCGGAACCCGGGACGACATGGAGGCCCTGCGCCTGCAACGCGAAGCCGCACGCAAGCTGATCCGGGCCACCAATGTGCTGCGCCCCTGCTCAGGGGGCTTCTGGCCGCGCACGCTGGAGGAGTTCGCCGATTGCTTTGCGCAGCTCCATCCGGAAATGGCGCAGTCCATGGCTTTCTTTCTGGCGCAGGCAAGGACGCCCGAGGCACCCAGAGCTCGTTTCAACGCAGAGCTTTCGGCCTTCATCAGCTGGATT
This sequence comes from Delftia sp. WSY_10, assembly GCF_043104705.1. NCBI lineage: Bacteria > Pseudomonadati > Pseudomonadota > Betaproteobacteria > Burkholderiales > Comamonadaceae > Delftia > Delftia sp. WSY_10. Next base: position 95,848 of record NZ_JBICKY010000013.1, read on the forward strand.
CGGAGCCAGCGGGCTGCATCTACGGCAGTCTAGGTACCGGGCAACGCCAGGGCCCAAGCCGCCAAACGCCTGGCTGCCACAAAAGCTTCAAATCTCCGTCACCGCACCGTCACGCGCAGCGGGTGCAATGTAAACGTTTTCAAGAAATCGTTTACATCCATGAGCATCACCGAGGTTGCACGCCGCGCGGGCCTGTCCGTCGCCACTGTTTCGCGGGTTTTCAATTCGCCGGAGGTGGTCAATGCGCAAACGCGCAGCACGGTGCTGCGTGTGGCGCAGGAAGTGGGCTATGTGGCCAATGCCAGCGCCCGCACGCTGCGCACGCGCAGCAGCAAGGTGCTGGGCGTGGTGCTGCCCACGCTCACCAATCCGGTGTTTGCCGAGTGCCTGCAGGGCATTGCCTCACAGGCGGCGCTGCGCGGCTATGCGATTTCGCCTTGCACCACCGAATACGACCACGCCGGTGAAGACGCGGCCACCACGCGGCTGCTGGCCAGCGGGGTGGATGCGCTGGTGCTGGTGGTCTCCAACCCTGGCGATTCGGCGGCGCTGGCGCGTGTGCGCCAGGCCGGCAAGCCCTATGTGCTGGCCTATCACCACACCCATGAGCATGCCTGCGTGGGCGTGGACAACACGGGCGCCGTCAGGGAGCTGGTGCTGCGCCTGGCTGCGGCAGGCCACAGCCGCATCGGCATGGTCACGGGCCAGTTGCAGGCGTCCGACCGCGCCCAGCAGCGCTGCCGTGGCTATGCGCTGGGCATGCAGGCCGCAGGCCTGGCGCCGCTGCCCGCCTGGGAGGTGCCCTTTGCCGCCACGGCCGTGCAGATGCTGCAGCAGCACCTGAGCGAGCAGGCCCCGCCCACGGCCATTGTCTGCAGCAACGATCTGCTGGCGATACGCACCATCCGCGCGGCATCGCTGGCCGGGTTCTCCGTGCCTGCGGACCTGAGCGTGGTCGGCTTTGACGGGATTGCCATGGCCGGCGATCTCACGCCTTCGCTGGCCTCGATTTCCCAGCCCAACCACGAGATCGGCTCGGCCTGCGTGCGCCTGCTGTGCGATGCGCTGGCGGGCAAGAAAACCCTGGCCGCGCAGGACAGCCTGTGCCTGCCGCATGGCTGGCGCAGCGGCGAGTCCTGCCGGCTCTGAAACCAACAACAGCGGCCCGCGCAAGCCAAGGCCGCGCCCTTCCCTTCCCCACGCTCCCCCACCTCTTCGAGTACGCACCATGAAACTGACTGCCATCCCCTTCAAGCTCTCCTTCAAGCGCCTTGCCCTGCTGGCCGCCACCACCGCCGTCTGCGGCACGGCCCTTGCCCAGAGCGCCATCTGCTACAACTGCCCGCCCGAATGGGCCGACTGGGGCACGCAGATCAAGGCCATCAAGGCCGATACCGGCATCACCGTGCCGCCCGACAACAAGAACTCCGGCCAGTCGCTGGCCCAGCTGGTGGCCGAGAAGGCCAGCCCCGTGGCCGACGTGACCTACCTGGGCGTGACCTTCGCCATCCAGGCGCAGAAAGACGGCGTGGTCGCCGCCTACAAGCCCGCCAACTGGGACCAGGTTCCCGCCGGCCTCAAGGACCCCAAGGGCGAGTGGGTGACCATCCACTCGGGCACGCTGGGCTTCATGGTCAACAAGGCGGCGCTGGGCGGCAAGCCCGTGCCGCAGTCCTGGGCAGACCTGCTCAAGCCCGAATACAAGGGCCTGGTCGGCTACCTGGACCCGGCATCGGCCTTCGTGGGCTATGTGGGCGCCGTGGCCGTGAACCAGGCCATGGGCGGCACGCTGGACAACTTCCAGCCCGCCATCGACTACTTCAAGAAGCTGCAGAAGAACGAGCCCATCGTGCCCAAGCAGACCTCGTATGCACGCCTGCTGTCGGGCGAGATCGGCATCCTGCTGGACTACGACTTCAACGCCTACCGCGCCCGCTACAAGGACAAGGCCGACGTGGACTTCGTGATCCCCAAGGAAGGCACCGTGGTCATGCCCTATGTGATGAGCCTGGTGAACAAGGCGCCGCACACGGACAACGGCAAGAAGGTGCTGGACTATGTGCTGTCCGACAAGGGCCAGTCCATCTGGGCCAACGCCTACCTGCGCCCGGTGCGCGACGTGGCCCTGCCCAAGGAGGTGGCCGGCCATTTCCTGCCCGCCAGCGAGTACGCACGCGCCACCTCGGTGGACTACCAGAAGATGGCCGATGTGCAAAAGGGCTTTTCCACGCGCTACCTGCGTGAAGTGCGTTGAGCCGGGCGGACTGCATCGTGGGCATTTCCTCCCAAGCGCCAGGCGACTGGCGCGCCCGCGCGCTGCTGCTGGCCTGCAGCGCGCCGGCCGTGGCCTTCTTCGCGGCGTTCTGGCTGCTGCCGGCCGGCCTGCTGCTGGCGCTGCCGGCGCGTGAAGGCTGGCGCACCTACTTCGCCACGCTGACCGACGCGCTGTACCTGCAAAGCCTGCTGCAGACGCTGGCCCTGTCGCTGGCCGTGACCCTGGCCACGCTGCTGATCGGCGCGGTGATGGGCATTGCGCTGGCGCGCCACCGCTTCACGGGGCGCGGCCTGCTGCTGTCGCTGCTGACGCTGCCGCTGTCGTTTCCGGGCGTGATCATCGGCTTTTTCATCATCCTGCTGGGCGGGCGCCAGGGCGCGCTGGCCGACCTGTCGGTGGCCCTGGGCGGTGAGCGGATCACCTTCGCCTACGGGCTGCTGGGCCTGTTCCTGGGCTACCTGTACTTTTCGCTGCCGCGCGCCATTGCCTCCTACACGGCAGCGGCCGAGGCGCTGGACCCGCACCTGGAGGAGGCCGCGCGCTCGCTGGGCGGCAACGGCTGGCGCGTGGCGCGCGATGTGTGGTGGCCGCAGCTGCTGCCCACCACGCTGGCCTGCGGCGCCATCGTGTTCGCCACGTCGGTCGGCGCCTTCGGCACGGCCTTCACGCTGTCGAGCAAGTTCGAGGTGCTGCCCATCACCATCTACAACGAGTTCACCAACTACGCCAACTTCGCCCTGGCCGCCAGCCTGTCGATCAGCCTGGGGCTGATCACCTGGCTGGTGCTGTGGCTGTCGCGGCGCTGGGCGGGTCCGGCCGCCACAGGAGTCTGACCATGCGGACCACACAAAAAATGCCACCGCTGATGTGGCTGGTGACCGCCACCGTCACCCTGTTCATGCTGGCGCCCATGCTGCTGTCCGTGCTGGCCGGGCTGGTGCAGAACTACGGCCAGGGCCTGTCCAGCGGATTGACCACGCGCTGGCTGGCCGAGGTCTGGGCCGGCTACGGCAATACCGTGCTGATGTCGCTGCTGCTGGCCTGCGCCTGCGTGGCCATGACCTTGGTGCTGGGCGTGCCCTGCGCCTATGCGCTGGCGCGCAGCCGCTCGCCCTGGGCCCGGCATTTCGAGGAACTGCTGACCCTGCCCTTGGCCATTCCGGGCCTGGCCAGCGCCCTGGCCCTGCTGCTGGCCTATGGCAGCGTGGCCGCCTTCCGCCAGAGCTTTGCCTTCATCCTGGTGGGCCATGTGGTGTTCACCCTGCCCTTCATGGTGCGCATGGTGGGCTCGGCACTGCGCCGCCAGGAGCTGGTGGCGCTGGAGGAGGCAGCGCGCAGCCTGGGCGCCTCGTTCGCGCAGCGCTTCCTGGGCGTGCTGGTGCCTGCCGTGCTGCCCGCCATCGTGGCCGCCTGCCTGATGGTGTTCACCCTGTCCATGGGCGAGTTCAACCTGACCTGGATGCTGCACACGCCGCTGACGCGCACCCTGCCCGTGGGCCTGGCCGACAGCTATGCGTCCATGCGCATCGAGGTGGGCTCGGCCTACACCCTCATCTTCCTCATCGTCATCCTGCCCGTGATGTGGCTGCTGCAGGCGCTGGGGCATTTCATCGAGAAGCATTATGGAAAGTAACAGCGTCGCCATCGACATCCGGCAGTGCGCCAAGACCTATGCCGACGGCACCCGCGGCCTGCAGGCCACCGACCTGCGCGTGGAGCCCGGCGAAGTGCTGGCCCTGCTGGGACCCTCGGGCTGCGGCAAGACCACGCTGCTGCGCATCATCGCGGGGCTGGAGACGCCGGATGCGGGCAGCCGCATCGCCTTCGGCGACACCGACGTCACCCGCGTGCCCATAGAAAAGCGCCAGGTGGGCATGGTGTTCCAGCACTACGCGCTGTTCCCGCAGATGAGCGTGCAGGCCAACATAGCCTACGGCCTGCGCATACGCGGCGTGTCCGAGCAGGAGCAGCGCCGCGTGGTGGGCGAACTGGTGGACCTGGTGCGCCTGAACGGCCTGGAGCACAAGCGCCCGGCCGAACTGTCCGGCGGCCAGCGCCAGCGCGTGGCCCTGGCCCGCGCCGTGGCATCGCGCCCGCGCGTGCTGCTGCTGGACGAGCCGCTGACCGCGCTGGACGCCAAACTCAAGGAAACCCTGCGTGACGAGCTGGCCCAGCTGCTGCGCCAGCTGCGCATCACCGCCGTCCACGTCACGCACGACCAGCAGGAGGCCATGGCCATTGCCGACCGCATGGCCGTCATGCAGGCAGGCCGCATCCTGCAGGTGGGCGACGGTGAGAGCCTGTACCGCCGCCCGGCCCATCCCTTTGTCGCCACCTTCCTGGGGCGCGTGAACCAGGTCGAACGCAGCGAAGACGATGCGCGCAGCAACCGGCTGGCGCTTGCCGGCATGGAGCTGGCCTGCCCGGCCGAATGCACGGGCGCGGCCCGGCTGCTGCTGCGCCCTGAAGACATCGAGGTCTGCGCCGCCGGCACGCCGGGCGCCGTGCCCGCGTCGGTGGCGCGCCGCGTCTTCCTGGGCGACCGCCTGCAGCTCACGCTGGAGCTGGCGGGCCACACGCCGCTGATGGCCGACGTGGCCCGCGACCACGCCGCGCAATCGGGCGACCGCGTGGCCTTGCGCATCGCCCCCCACCAATGGATGCCCAACCATGCCCACGCCTGAAACCCTGCGCCCCTCCATGACCACCTTCCTGGCCCAGCTCACCGACCTGCACATCCGCGAACCCGGCCGCCTGACCTACCGCCGCATCGATACCGCCCAATACCTGGAGCGCACGGTGCAAAGCGTGCTAGCCCTGCCCCAGCAGCCGCACGCCTTGGTGATCACCGGCGACCTGACCGACTTCGGCCGGCCCGCCGAATACGCCCACCTGCGCAGCCTGCTGGCGCCGCTGGGCACGCTTCCCATCTACCTGCTGCCCGGCAACCACGATGACCGCGACGCGCTGCGCACCGCCTTTCCCGAGCATCCCTGGCTGCGCAGCGAAGGCTTCATCCAGTACGCCGTGGACATCGGCGATCTGCGGTTGATCGCGCTGGACACCGTGGTGCCCGGCCACAGCGAGGGCACCCTGTGCGAGAAGCGCCTGCAATGGCTGGAGCTGCAACTGGCCGCCAGCGAAGGCCGCCCCGTGGTCATCGCCATGCACCACCCGCCCTTCGAGACCCTGATAGGCCACATGGACAAGATCGGCCTGCTGCAGGGTGCACAGGCGCTGGAAGACCTGGTGCGCCGCCACCCCAACGTGCAGCGCGTCATCTGCGGCCACCTGCACCGCAGCATCCAGGTCGCCTTTGGCGGCACGGTGGCCATGACCTCGCCTGCGCCCGCCCACCAGGTCTGCCTGGACCTGGCGCCCGACGCCGCATCGGCCTGGACGCTGGAGCCGCCCGGCTTCATGCTGCACGCCCTGCCGCCCGGCGGCCGGCTGGTCAGCCATGCCGTAGCCAGCGGCCAGTTTGACGGCCCGCACCCGTTCTGGGATGCGCAGGGGCGGCTGATCGACTGAGCCCGGACGCGCGCGGCCCTGGTGAAAGCCGACGAGAATATCCGCCATGGATATCAACAACATCAAGGGCCGCCTGGACTTCCTGCGCGAGGCGGAAAAGCTCAAGAGCGTGCTGCGCAGCGCCCACACCTCCACCGGCCGCACCGAAAGCACGGCCGAGCACAGCTGGCGCCTGTGCCTGATGGCCATCGCCTTCGAGGACCAGTTCGCACAGCTGGACATGCTCAAGCTGCTCAAGCTGTGCGTGATCCACGACCTGGGCGAGGCCATCCACGGCGACATCCCCGCTGTGGAAAAGAACCAGCACCCCGACAAGAGCGCGCAGGAAAAGGCCGATCTGCTGCACCTGACCCGCTCGCTGCAGCCCGGGCACCGCGACGCCATCATGGCCCTGTGGCAGGAGTACGAAGACGCCGCTACGCCCGAGGCCCGCGCCGTCAAGGCCCTGGACAAGCTGGAGACCATCCTGCAGCACAACCAGGGGATCAATCCGCAGGATTTCGACTACGGCTTCAACCTGGGCTACGGCAGGAAGTACACGGGCGCCGATCCTCTGTTCGCCCAGGTGCGCAGCCTGCTCGACGAGGACACGCGCCAGAAAATGGGCGCCGCCGCGCAGGACGCCAGCGCGACCTAGCTGCGCTAGCGCCCCTGTGGCCGCGTCAGCGGCCCGCGCCGACCCGCTGGCGCCGCCCCAGCCCCATCCATCCGATGGCTGCGGCCAGCAGGCTCAGGACCACAAGGGCTGTGTGCTGCAGCGTCGGCACGGGGGTCACCTGGCCACCGCCGGGGAAAGCCGCCACCGTATTGATGGACGCGGAAGCCATGCACGGCACCGTTCCCACGACCTGCCCTGCCTGCATGCACTGCACCGACGGGTCCCCGGCATCCACGGTGGCCACATTGGTAATGGTTGCGGGCGCCGGGTTGGACACGCTGGCCATCACGGTGAACACCAGCGAGTCTCCTGCCGCGAACACGGGCACCGTGACCGCCAGCGATCCGGAGCCTGACGCCACGGGACATGGCGTGCTGGCGCCGGGCGTACAGGTCCAGGTGGCGCGCTCCAGGCCGGCAGGCAGGCTGTCGGCAATCTGCGCCTGGGTGGCGGCCACGGTCCCCGTATTCCTGACGGTGATGGTGTAGCGCACCGCCTGCCCCGCCTGCACCTGGCCTGCGGGCGAGATGCTGTGGGTCAACGACAGGGCAGGATGCACGGCCTCCCTGTGCCAGGACATGACGTTCTGGTTTTGCACGGGCGCCCCGGTCCACGCAACGGACACGCCGTTGTCGGGCATCTCATAGGTCCCCAGACAGGTGTCGCTCTCACCCGAATGGCTGACCTGCTGGGATGTTTCCGAGAACAGGGAAGCGCACATCGCGTTATTCACGGCCGCCACCTGTTCCGTGGCCATTTCAAACCGGCTCAGCATATCCACATCATTGGGAGATCCACCCGGGCCAACGCCATTGATGGAGCGGTGCGGATTGCTTCCCGTCAGCCAGCGTTGAAGGTGGATTCTGTTTCTCACGATATTGGCCCCACTGTCCGTGGAAACCCTGAAAATGAATGCGCGCACATCCGGGTCGGCACTGCTGTAGGTGGTCAATCCGTCCGAGAAACTATAGGAAGTGACCAGCGCCCTTATTTCGCTCTCGTCCAGGTCGGGCTGCAAGGGTGCGGCCGTTTCAAACCAGCCGGCCAGGCGGGCGGTCCTCGGAAAATCCTGGCATGAGCCGTGAGGCGCCAGGGGACAAGCCGTGCGATCCTGGAAATCCGAGTAGGAGGTTCTCATCTCCCCGAAGTAACGCGTCACTTGCGCGCTGGCGGGTGGGCAGGCCGAGATTGCTGCACCGGCCATCAAGGCAGCCATGAGGGCGTGATTTTTCATAGAACTCCCAGCGATAGATAGATTTGAACTATCAAGGTATCACTGGTATTGAACTTTAAAAATCACCAATCCCAAAAATTCACCCTTCAATGACAAATATTTGCAATACCGCCATTGGAATGGAACTCCAAGTTGCCGTCCTGCCTACTTTTCAACGGAGAGCGCCGATGAATGCGGAACTCCATAACAACCGATCTGCCGTCCGATATCCATTTGGATGGGATCGCACAATACCCCATTTGAATCAAATCTATTGTGACAAACGTTTCAAACAGTAAATAACAATAAGGAATGGCGGTAGATCCGACCCTGGAACGCCGAGGGCGGCTCCCTCACCGATCCACAGGCAGCGCCAGCGTCTCCTTGACCTCCTCCATCACCACATAGCTGTGCGACTCGGCCGGCACGGGCAGTTTCTTGAGGATGTCGCCCAGCAGGCGGCGGTACTCGCGCATGCCGCCCAGGCGGGCCTTGACCAGGTAGTCGAAGCTGCCCGATACCAGGAAGCACTCCAGCACGTCGGGCACGTGCAGCAGTTCCTGGCGCACCTTGTCGAAGACCTCGCCCGACTTGGACGAGAGCTTGATCTCCACGAACACCAGCAGCGTCTTGCCCAGCGCCTCGGGCGAGAGGTGGGCGTGGTAGCCCGTGATCACGCCATCGCGCTCCAGGCGGCGCACGCGCTCCGAGCAGGGCGTGGCCGAGAGGCTGACCTGCTCGGCCAATTCGGTCATGGAGATGCGGCCGTCCCGCTGCAGGATGTCGAGGATCTTGCGATCGGTGCGGTCAAGCACGCGGTTTTCACTTTTGGCGGCCATGGCGGCGATTCCCGGGGCTTATCAATCACTGGAGAGTAGCAATATTTCAGTGATTTCCACTGCCTCATCGTCAATAGACTTTGATTTCATCTTGTTGACCTGGCGGTGAATCGTATGAAAGTCCTTGTTCTTGGTGGCGGTGTCATCGGCGTGACCAGTGCGTACTACCTGGCGCGGGCCGGTGCCGAGGTCACGGTGCTGGACCGGCAGGATGCGCCCGCGTCCGAAACCAGCTTTGCCAACGCGGGCCAGGTCTCGCCCGGCTACTCCACGCCCTGGGCGGCGCCCGGCATTCCGCTCAAGGCCCTGAAGTGGATGCTGCAGGAACACGCGCCGCTGGCCGTGCGCCTGGACGGTAGCCTGTTCCAGCTGCGCTGGATGGCGCAGATGCTGCGCAACTGCTCTGCCCAGCGCTACGCCGTCAACAAGGAACGCATGATGCGCGTGGCCGAGTACAGCCGCAGCTGCCTGCAGCAGTTGCGCGCCGACACCGGCATCGCCTACGAGCAGCGCACCGGCGGCACCTTGCAACTGTTCCGCACCCAGGCCCAGCTGGACGCCGTGGAGCGCGACGTGGCCGTGCTGCGCGAATGCGCCGTGCCCTTCGAGCTGCTGGACCGCGACCAGCTGGCCCAGGTGGAACCCGCCCTGGCCCAGGCGCGCGACCGGCTGACCGGCGGCCTGCGCCTGCCCAAGGACGAGACAGGCGACTGCCACCGCTTCACCAATGAATTGGCCCGCATCGCCACCGGCCTGGGCGTGGAGTTGCGCTTCAACCAGAACGTGGATGGCCTGGTGGTCGAAGGCGGCCGCATTGCCGGCGTGCGCGTCAATGGCGAACTGCTGACCGCCGACCGCTACGTGATGGCCTTCGGCAGCTACTCGCGCCAGGCGCTGGAGCCGCTGGGGCTGGACCTGCCCGTCTACCCCGTCAAGGGCTATTCGCTCACCGTGCCGCTGGGCAACCCGGCGCTGGCGCCGCAGTCCACGGTGCTGGACGAGACCTACAAGATTGCCGTCACCCGTTTTGACGACCGCATCCGCGTGGGCGGCATGGCCGAACTGGGCGGCTTCGACCTGCGCCTGGACCCGCGCCGCCGCGCCACGCTGGAACTGGTGGTCAACGACCTGTTCCCGGGCGGCGACGTGGCGCGCGCCAGCTTCTGGACCGGGCTGCGGCCCATGACGCCGGACGGCACGCCCATCATCGGCGCCACGCGCTACTCCAACCTGTTCCTGAACACCGGCCACGGCACGCTGGGCTGGACCATGGCCTGCGGCTCGGGCCGGCTGATCGCCGACCTGATCACCGGCCGCAGCCCCGAAATCAGCACCGACGGCCTGGCCCTGGACCGCTACACGCACCGGCCGGCCCGGCACCTGGGGGGCAGCTCCACGCCCGTCTCTGCCTGAGCGCAAGACACCTTGAACATCTGAGGCCAGCCTGCACCGGCCCTGCGTTACGGGCCGCTACCCCAGCGTCAGGTCCCGCAGCGCGGACATCAGCGGCGACCAATGGGCCTTGGGGTGGCTGATGAGAAGCCAGCTGCGGCGCGTGCGCAGCTCGGGGATGGGCAGGGACTGCAGGCGCTCGGGATTGCTGCGCAGCACATGGCTGGGCACGTAGCACAGCAGATCGGTCTGGCCCACGATGTCGATGGTGGCCTCGGTGTTGTGCTGGATCTCCAGGGCCACGGTGGGCGCGCCCAGGCCCTGGGCCGCGAAGGCCTCGTCCACCACCTTGCGCACGGCGGCGCCCGGTGCCGGCAAGGCCCAGGAGTAGCCCTGCAAATGCCCGAACCTCAGGCCCTGCTCCAGCGCCAGCTGGAACAGCGGGTGGCGCGGCCGTGCGGCGGCCCATAGCTCGTCCTCGCCAATGACCACCTGGGCGCAGCGCGTGGCATGGCCCGGGTAGGACGGCACCACGGCCAAGTCCAGGCTGCCGTCGAGCAGCGCGCGCTCCAAGTCGTCGGACTTACCCACGGTCAGCCGCACGCGCAGGCCGGGGCGGCGGCGCAGCAACTCGGCCACGGCCCGGGTGGCGCGGCTTTCCGAGGTGGCCTGCGTGAAGCCCAGGCGGATCAGGCCCACATGCTGGGCCTGGATGTCGCTGGCGGCGCGCATCGTCTCCTCATGCCGCAGCACCAGTTGACGCGCAGGCTCCATGAACAGCTGGCCGCTGCTGGTCAGCGCCACGCCATGCGTTCCGCGCGTGAACAGGGCCGCTCCCACCCCCTGCTCCACGCGGCGCACGATCTTGGAGACGGCCGGCTGGGTCAGTTGCAGGGCAGCGGCCGCACGCCCGAAATGGCCATGCTCAGCCACGGCCAGAAAGCAGGCCAGCTCGTTATAGGCAAATCCCGTCATGCCATTCCTTGTCAACGAAGAAAAACGAGAAAGCTTGCTACCTTGCCGAGCAAAGCCATTCCAGATGTGCATCGATTTTCGCTGGTTTGGTTATCACCAAGACAGGGCTTGTGGCTAGAGTTTTGGCATGGAAACTTTTTGAGCCACATCATGAACCCACCAAACATCGTGCTCATCGTCGCGGACAACCTGGGCTGGGGCGAGCTGGGCTGCTACGGCGGCGGTGCGCTGCGCGGCGCGCCCACTCCGCGCATCGACCAGCTGGCCTGCGAGGGACTGCTGCTGCAGAACTTCAATGTGGAAAGCGACTGCGTGCCCACGCGCTCGGCCCTGATGACGGGGCGCCACCCCATCCGCACGGGTGCCCTGCAATCGGTGCCGGCCGGGCTGCCACAGGGCCTGACGCGCGGCGAGACCACGCTGGCCCAGCTGCTGTCGGCCCAGGGATATGCCACGGCGCATTTCGGCAAATGGCATCTGGGGGACATTCCGGGCCGTTATCCCTCGGACCGGGGTTTCGATGAGTGGTACGGCATTCCGCGCACCACGGACGAAAGCCAGTTCACCGCGACCACGGGCTACGACCCCCTGGTGGCGCCCCTGCCCCACATCATGGAAGGCCGCGCGGGCGCGCCCTCGGACGATGTCAAGGTCTATGACCTGGAATCGCGGCGCAACATCGATGCCGAGCTGGTGGAGCGCTCGCTGGACTTCATGCGCCGCAACCACGCCCGGGACCGCCGCTTCTTCCTGTACCTGCCCCTGGTGCACCTGCACTTTCCCACGCTGCCGCATGCGGATTTCGCGGGCCGCACCGGCCAGGGCGACTTTGCCGACTCCATGGTGGAGATGGACCATCGCGTGGGCCAGATCTCGGACGAGATCGACCGGCTCGGCCTGCGCGAGGACACCCTGTTCATCTTCTGCAGCGACAACGGCCCCGAGTTCCGCCAGCCCTACCGCGGCACGGCCGGCCCCTGGCGAGGCACCTACCACACGGCCATGGAGGGCAGCCTGCGCGTGCCCTTCATCGCACGCTGGCCGGGCCGCATCCAGGCCGGGCGCACCAGCAACGAAATCATGCACGTGACCGACATCTTCTCCACCCTGGCGGCGGTGGCGGGCGCCGCCGTGCCGCAGGACCGGCCCATCGACGGCCTGGACCAGACGGCCTTCCTGCTGGGCGAGCCCCGGTCTGCGCGCGAGGGCTTTCTCTTCTACATCAAGGACCAGCTGCGGGCCGCGAAGTGGCGCGACTGGAAGCTGCATTTCTACTGGGAGCCTGAGGTCAACGAGAGCAAGGGCAAGCTGGAGTCACCCTACCTGTTCAACATCGTGCGCGATCCCAAGGAGGAGCATGACGTGCTGATCTTCAACACCTGGGTGCTCAACCCCATGCTGACCATGGTCCAGCGCTTCAACGAAAGCTGCAAGGCACACCCCAACACCGCGCCCGGCGCCCCCGACCAATGACCTGCGCACCCCTACCCGCCCCGCAGGCCAGCGGCCGCCTGCCGACCACCCGCCGCCATGCACTGCGCCCCCTGGCCGCCGCAGCCCTGCTGGCCCTTGCACTGCCCACGGCCCGCGCGGCCGATTCCCCGGCGCACGCCCCGCAGGGCAAGCCCATCACCTGGATCGTGGGCTTTGCGCCCGGCGGCAGCCTGGACGTGCTGACCCGCCATGTGGCCCAGCAACTGGAGGCCAGGGCCGGTGTCAGCGTGGTGGTGGAGAACCGGCCGGGCGCCTCGGGCGCGATCAGCCTGCAGGCGGCGGCCAAGGCGCCTGCCGATGGCCTGACCCTGGTCTCCGTTCCCGGTCCGCAGCTGTCCGGCCCACGCCAACCCGAGGTGGGCCGCGAGCTGACCGCCGTGGCCGTGATGGCCCGGGGCGCCATGGTGCTGGTGGGCCCGGCCCCGGGTGCAGCCGGCAGCCTGGGCGAACTGGTAGCCGCCATGAAAGCCAAACCGGGCCAATGGAGCTACGCCAGTTCGGGCACGGGCACCTCCCAGCATCTGGCCGGCGAACTGCTCAACGCCCTGGCGGCCACCAGCATGGTGCATGTGCCGTACAAGGGCGGCGGGCAGGCCGTGACCGATGTGGTGGGCGGGCAGATCCCCCTGGCCATGCTGGGCGTGACGCCCGTGCTGCCGCACATCCAGTCGGGCCGGCTGAAGGCCTATGCCGTGACCAGCGCCACGCGCATAGACAGCCTGCCTGATGTACCGACCATGCGCGAGGCCGGCGTGCCCGGCTACGAGGCCACCCAGTGGTATGCCGTGGCCGTGCCCTCCGGCACGCCCCCCGAGCGGCTGGCCCAGCTCAACCAATGGATCAACCAGGCCATACAGTCGCCCGAGCTGCGCCCCACGCTGCAGGCCGCCGGGGCCGTGGCCACGCCCATGTCGCTGCCCGAGATCCAGCGCTTCATGTCCCAGGACAACGCCAAGTGGAAGAAGCTGGCTGAAGACCGGCGCCTGGCGCTGGACTGACCCCACAGCGCCGGGCCACGCCAGGCCGGGCCACGCCGGGCCGGGCCGCCAGCCCCTTTCAATGCGCCGAGAACCCCAGCAGGTACTCGTAGCTGAGGCTGGTGGTGCGCGCATCGCCTGCCACGGGCAGGCGCACGATGGCCAGCAGCTGGTTCATGCCGGCACGCGGTGTGACGGTCACCAGGCCGTCGGCATCGGTTGCCAGTGGGGGGCCGCTTTCTCCCAGCGACACGCGCACGCCGGCCCGGGGCTGGCCGCCCAGCAGCACCTGGAATTGCTGGGGCTCGCCCGCGTGGGGCGAGCGGCGGGTCTTGGCGATGATCTCCAGGGTCTGGCCCAGCTTTTCGCGGGTGACCGGGCCCCATTCGAGGATGGTCTTGTGGAACTTGAGCGCATGCACGCCGCTGGTGGCACCGGGGTTCTCGGTCATGGGCTTTTCGACCATCGGCCCCTCGCCCACGCGGCTGAAAAAGCCGTTGTCGAAATGCGCGGCCAGCAGCGCGGCCTTGCGGGCCGGCGTGGCGCGGGCGCCGCCGGGCACGGGCTGCACGGCCACGTCGATGCGGCGGCCGCGCGTGTCATAGGCCTCAACGCTCTTGAGCTTGCCGGCCGCAAAGTTCTCCAGCTGGCCCTCATGGCCGCCGAACTGCACGGTGTAGGCGCCGTCGGCGTCGGGCTCCAGCCAGATGTTGTGGGCCTGGGCCAGCGGTGCGCAGGCCAGCAGCGCAGCGAACGCTGCGGCGGCGAAGGGATGGCGGGCTGTCATGTACGTGTTTCTCATTTGGGGTTTCCTCAAAACTGCGTCTGCACGCCGACCTTGAGCGTGCGCGGCGCGCCGGGCGCGAACAGCGACACGCCGCGGATGACCGAGGCCGACGTGGCATAGGCCTTGTCCCCCAGGTTGGAGACCACGGCGTAGATGCGGCTGCGCGCCGAAGGCAGGCGCCAGCTCAGGCCCAGGTCCCAGGTGGCGTAGCCGCCATAGAAGACGCTGTTGTCGGCGGTGACGGCATAGCGGCCTACGCGGCGCCAGGTGAGCGAGCCTTCCCACTGCGCCAGCGGGCGCCAGGCCAGGCCCACGGTGGCGGTCTGCCGGGGCACGCCGGCCACCTGGTTGCCGACCAGGGCCGGGTTGCCGTTCTCGGTCACGCGCGAATGGGCGCTGCCCCAGGCCACTTGCAGGTCCAGGTTCTTGCGCACGGCCCACAGCGCGCTGGCCTCCACGCCCGTGCGGCGCGTTGCGCCGAAGTTCTCATAGACGCCAGGCGCCACGTTGCGGATCTCGCCCGAGGACTGCAGCCTATAGGCGGCCACATCCAGCGCCAGGCCCGGCATGGGCTTGATCTGCGCGCCCACTTCAGTCTGGCGGAAGATGTTGGGATCGAGCTGCGCGGCGCCCAGCGCGTACTTGGCGAAATCGCTGGCCAGCGCAAATCCTTCGGACCAGCTGGCGCGCAGCAGCACACCCGGCGCCACCTGCGAGCGCAGGCCCAGCTTGGGGCTGGCATGCGAGGTGCGCGCCAGCGGGCCGCAGGGGTCGCTGCCCGCCTCAGGGCCGTTGGGACGGCAGCCGCCCGTGAAGCGATCCCAGCGCAGGCCGGCGGACAGCTGCAGCAGTCGGTGAACGGGCGCATCCACCTCGGCAAAGGCCGAGAGGGTGTTGAGCCTGGAATTGCGGTCATCCAGGGCAGCGCCCGTGCGCTCGCGCCACTGCAGGCCATCGTAGAACTGGTAGTCGGTGGACTCACGCACGGCCTCCAGACCCGCCACCCAGTTGATCGGGGTCAGCGCCGTGGCATGGCGGCCATTGAGGCTGGTGCCTGCGCCGTAGACGGCGCGGTCATAGCTTTCCTCGCGCTGGCGCCACTGCAGTGCGTCGATGGGCCGGCTGAACCAACGCGTGAAGCTTTGCTGCGTGGTGTAGGCATAGCCCAGCCAGGTCAGCCGTGGCGAGAGCGCGTACTGCACATCGGCGCGCAGCGTGGCGAAGTTCTTGCGCGTGCCATCGTTCATGGCGCGCGGATCGATGCCATGCGGATCGCGTGCGAACTGCCCCGCCGTCAGGTACGAAGGCGAGTCGCCCTCGCCGTGGTGCAGCCGTGCCGACAGCGCCACTTCCAGCTGCGACGAGAGCCGCTTGCTCCAGCGCAGGGATGCCGTGCTGCGCTGCATTTGCGACTGCGCGCGGAAACCGTCCGTGCGGTAGTGCTGGGCCGCCAGGTTCAGGAACTCGCCATCGCCCGGCTTCAGCCCCAGCGCCGCCTGAGCGTCCAGCGTGCCGTGCGAGGCCATGCTCACGTCGGCCTCGCGGTAGGGGGTGTAGTCGCCCTGCTTGCGCGTCTCTATCGCCATCAGCCCTGCGCGGTTGAAGTTGCCGTACAGCGCCGACACCGGCCCCTTGTAGATGCTGATGCGCTCCATCTCCAGCGGCACGATGACGCCCAGGTCCACATAGCCGTCGGCATGCGACATGGCCTCGTTCAGTGGAATGCCGTCCAGCACCACGCCCACGTCGCCGCCGTGCCCGCCCCCGCCGAAGCCGCGCATGACGATGGCATCGCCCACGCCGGACAGCTGGTAGTTCTGCACATTCATGCCCGGCACCTGGCGCAGCAGCTCCTGCGGATGGCTGACATGGGCGTTGGCGATGTCCTCGGCATCGATCACGCTGGTGGTGTAGGCGGCCGAGGCGCCGCGCGCGGTCTGGCCCTTGACCTCGACAGCCTGCAGGCTGGCCGTGGCGTTGCCCGCCTGCTGTGCACCGACATGGGGAATGCAACCCAGGCCCAGCAGGCCAGCTGCTGCAATCTGGTGCACGGCAAGGCGCCGGGAAGGGGAATTCAGGGGATGTGTCATGCGTTTCCAGGAGTTGTATGAAGAAAAAAGCAAACTTCATACCGACCTGCATGACAGGGGCTGCGCAATGCGCCCGGCCCCGGGCTGGCTCAATCGTCGTGCGAATGCGGATGGTGGTGCGCGTGATCGTGCCCGCCAGGCTCTGCCCTGCGCGCCATCACCACGTTGAGCTGGCCGTGGTGCACGCCGCGCTCGGCCGTGATGGTGTCGGCAAAGCGCCGCACGGCGCTGGCCGGGCCGCGCAGCATGACGGTTTCAATGCATTGCTCGTGGTCCAGGTGCACGTGCGTGGTGGCCATGTGCAGCTCATGGTGGTCGTGCTGCAGGCTGGCCAGGCGCTCGGACAGATCGCGCTCGTGGTGGTTGTAGACATAGGACAGGTTGGCCACGCACAGGCCGTCGGCGTCCTCGCGCTCGCGCACCTGGGCCAGGTGGGCACGCAGCACGTCGCGTATGGCTTCGGAGCGGTTGTCGTAGCCGCGCGCGGCGATCCAGCCGTCGAAATCACGGGCCAGGTCGTCGTCGATGGAGATGGTGAAGCGTTCCATGGGCAGCACAAGTGAAGGGAAACAGGAAGATGGCGGCAACAGCGGGGCAGGCGCAAAAAAGGCATCACGCCGGATCTGCCGGCCATTGTCCGGCCATCCAGGCCCTTGCCCCACATGCCTCACATGCCCCACATGCAACAGCCGCGCCAATCACTGTCGGTACGGACTGGCAATAGCGACAAACCACCACGGTCATGCTTTGTTCACATTCGCGCCATATCCGGTTACGCTGATCGAGGATGCGCGGTGCGCACCGTCGATCGCTGAAAGGGGCGCGGCATGCAGTATTCATTCGATCAGCTTCTGGACATGCTGCTGTCCCTGCTGGAGGCTGCGCCCGCCTGTTCTTCTCGCGACCAGGCCTTCGAACAGCTGCGCACGCTGTGGCTGCAGACCCACACCTATTTCGCGGCGCCCGAGTCCGAGCTGCGCCGCATCGCCGGCCGCCGGCTGGTCGAGCCCCATGGCTGGAAGGACCTGGACAAGGACCCCTGCTACCTGGACCACGATCCCGGCAACGGCAGCGCCCTGCGCATCTACCTGCACCGCGATGGTGGCATGGTGATACAGCGCCTGCAGGGCGACGGCCGGCAGATCCTGTTCTCGCGCCTGGGCATGCAGCTGCAGCCTGCTAGCTGAGCCCGCGCCCGGCCAACCCATCCCACGCTCAGGCGTAGGCCAGGATGTCGGCCAGCGGCCTGCGCGCCTTCTGCGGGCGTGGCGTGCCTGCCGCGTGGCCCACGGCCACCAGCATCACGGGCAGTTCGTGGGCCTGCAGGCCAAAGCCCGCTGCCAGCAGTTCCGCATCGAATCCCACCATGGGGCAGCTGGCCAGCCCCAGGCCCTGGGCGGACAGCATCAGCGTCATGGCCGCCAGCGAGGCCGAGCGCACGGCCTCGTCGCGCTGCAACTGCAGGTTGTCCGCATGCGCGGCATGGGCCTGCGCCACCCAGCCATCGGCCGTGCGCTGGCTCATCACGCCGCTGTCCACGCTGGGCTGCAAGAACTCCGCCAGCCGCGCATGGGCGGCCAGCGTGCCGCAGACGATGAAGACGGCAGAGGCGTCCTCCACCTTCTGCTGCCCATAGGCGGCGGCCTTCAGCCGCGCCTTGGCCTCGGGTGTGCGCACGGCAATGAAGCGCCAGTTCTGCAGGTTGTAGGCCGACGGGGACAGCGAGGCCTGGGCCACCAGCGCGGCCAGCGTCTCATCGGCCAGCGGGCGGCCCGGCTCGAAACGGTCTGCGGAAATGCGTGAAGCGATGGCCTGCCCGATGGGCATGGAGGAAAGTTCGGAAGAAGTCATGTGAAACGCTCGGTAGGAAAAAAGAGGAACCCCGATGCCAGAAACTCAGGCGCCGCGCGAAGCAGACCACTGCACCACCAGCACGCTGGCCAGCACCACCAGCAGGCCCAGGAAGGACATGCCCGTCATGGACTGCGACAGCAGCGCCCAGCCCAGGACCACGGCCGTGAGCGGGCTCAACAAGCCCAATGACGACACGGCCACCGAAGGCAGGCGCCCGATGCCGCGAAACCACAGCACATAGGCCAGCAGCGCGCCGGCAAGACACAGGTAGGCATAGGCGCCCAGCTGGGTGAGAGACAGCGCGGGCAGCGGCGCATCCACCCACCAGGCCAGCGGCAGCAGCATCAGCCCGCCAAACAGCAGTTGCCAGCCCGTCAGCGCCAGCACCGGCAAGTCCACGCGCCAGCGCCGCGTCAGCCAGGTGCCGGCCGCCATGCACACCGCGCCGGCCAGCGCCGCCGCCATGCCCACGGGCTCGAACACCGTCTGCGGCGACAGCAGCAGCACTGCCATGCCCGCAATGCCCGCCACGGCGACCCACAGCGTCAGCCGCGCGGGGGAGCGCCCATCCACCCCCCAGGCCAGGGCCATCACCAGCAGCGGCTGCACGGCGCCCAGCACGGCCGCCAGCCCGCCCGGCAGACGGTAGGCCGCCACAAACAACAGCGCCTGGAACACGCCGATGTTCAGCGCACCCAGCACCGCCAGCCGCCACCAGCCCGAACCCGCTGGCAGCCGCCGCGTGAACAGCACCAGCAGCAACCCGGCCGGCAGCACGCGGATCAGCGCGGCCGTGAACGGACGGTCTGGCGGCAGCAGTTCGGAAGTGACGATGTAGGTGGAGCCCCAGATGGCGGGCGCCAGCGCGGTCAGCAAGATGTCGCGCCATGACATGGCAGCGCTGGCTGCAGCAGGAGCCGTGGAGGCACAGGACGATGAGGAGGAGGACATGGATTTATCTTCAATTCAAGACAAACCCATTATGCACGATTTATCTTAAAATCAAGACAAATGACCCACCCCCCCTCCCAACGCCTGCCCGACCATGTCGACACCATCCTGGCCCAATGGCGCCGCGAACGCCCGGACCTGGACCCCAGCCCCATGGGGCCCATAGGCCGCATCAAGCGCTGCGCCGCCCTGCTGGAGCAGCGGCTGGAGGAATGCTTTGCACGCTTCGGCATGACCATGTGGGAGTTCGACGTGCTGGCCACGCTGCGCCGCTCGGGCGCGCCCTTCTGCCTCACGCCCACGGCCTTGTTCTCCACGCTCATGGTCACCTCGGGCACCATGACCCACCGCATGAAAAGCCTGGAGACGCGCGGCCTGGTACAGCGCCTGCCCAACCCGCAGGACGCGCGCAGCATGCTGGTGCAGCTCACCGACCAGGGGCTGGAGCTGATAGACCGCGCGGTGGAAGCGCACCTGGACAACGAGCGCGCCATGCTGGCGCCCATGCCCGCCGCCGAACTGGCCGCGCTGGACCAGCGGCTGTCCCTGCTGCTGCGCGTGCTGGAGGGCGGGCCTGACGAGGGCACCCGCCCTGCCCCCTGAACTGGCGTATGTCCAGGTCGTTGGAACTGGCGACGGTCGTGATGCTCACGCCCTTCGTCATGACCCGGGAACGCTTTTGGCAAAAGAAGTGCTTCCCTTGAAGCACGTCGCAGGCACCCAGCCGCTTCTCGATACGCCATGGCAGGAATTGCTTACCCGCATGTCTCAAGACCTGCGCAACAGCCCGCATCCTGGACTCGGGCGGGCAATGCCAGAAAATCCTGATCACGCAAGCGCGACCCACAGAAGACCATTGGCTTTCCCACAATCTGCTGCAAAAACCTTGGTGTCGAACTTTTGTAGCCAGATGTAATGATTTCGCCAGAGATTTCCACTAAGATGTCCATTCCAACGGTGAAATGGCGATAACAGATTCTCAAACGACTTTGATACTCCCTCAACGCACCATACCATCTTGATAATGGTTTATTAATCTCCCGCCTTGGATACAAAAGGCTGCCGCAGGCTGAATGCGCGCGATTTTCAATCGTTCAATGTTCAGGCTTTTTTCGGCTGATCCTTTACCGCACAATTTCTACACGAATGGCATGACGCCAGTTTATTCAGGCGGCAAACAGGCCCTTTAGCGAGTTATTCAATCTTTCAAACGGCACTGTGCAAAGCAGTCTCGCCGAGGCTTCGGCGTGGAATGGCCCTATGGCATCGGCACATAAAAAATTGGAGACATACCATGGACATATCGGAAATAGCTTTGGCAAATAGCGAATGCCATCTCGATGCTGAGCATCCAACAGCAGATGAAGTCATCGCGTCTGCGCTCACCGCGCGCGAAATCGATGTACTCGAAGCGATGGCCAAAGGCCTCGGCTGCAGGGACATTGCGCACACGCTGGGCATCAGCGAACACACGGTACGCAAGCACCGCAGCAATATGTGTACACGGCTGGGCCTGCGCAATGCCGTAGAACTCGTCACGCATGCCAGGCGGCAAGGCTGGCTGAGCGCTGACCGCTCACCGCTCCCTCTGTCTCCTCGCGAGCAGGAGGTGTTGGCGCACGTGCTGGCGGGACACACCAGCAAGGAGATCGCACGTTCGCTTTACCTCAGCGACTTGACCGTGCGCAAGCATCGCGAAAACATTCTGCGCAAACTGGGCCTGACAAGCACGGCCCAGTTGCAGACATTCGCGCCAACGGCAACTCGCAATGGCGGCGACACCTGATATCCAGGCCAGCGTGCATCGCCTGTCCGTACCCACCGAATACGACATTGGAAGTATTCCACCCTCCTGGTGCAATTGGGCATGATGAGCACAACGAATCTCGGACATTGACTTTCGCGACTTTGGATCAACCGGAGGGTGAGCAATCTCCTTATGGCGGCTTCAGCAGGCACCATTGCATTTGAGGTTTGCGCGGTTGACATGAAATATCCGCGCGAGCCTTGAACAACTGCAGAGGCTCATATCTCTTCGCCTTTTAGTCTCTTCGCCTTTTTGTTTCTTCGTCTCTACGGTCCGCATCCGTCGAGGCATCTTCCCGGCACCCACGTGTCGGATCCTTGCACGCAACTCAAAGGAGTATCCCGCCATGAATCATTCTTCGCGGTCACCCCCTGCGATTTCTCCCAAGCACCCCATGCCTTAGGCCAAATACCGGGCAATCATTCTCATTGGCAAAGAAAAGCGTTCATGACTTCAAACCTCATGTCGCTCCCTATCCATTCAATTTCAGGAATTGCACGCCATGTCAGATCAAGCCATGTTCAGCCAGTTGTACAACGCCCTTGTCGATAATCTCGGTACCCCGAATTTCCAGTTGCTTGGCACCCCCAAGGACTTCAGCTGGGGCACGGCTCCGACCGGGCAATGGGACCCGGCCGCCTATCAGATCGTCAGCGGCATGCCGCAGTGGTCCGCGATCGGCCAGTACGGCAGCCTCGATGCGACGCTCTTCGACGCCGTCCGCCAGATCTTTGGTCACGTGACATTCAAGGTCAGCCCCGAGCAGCAGGCCAATCAGGCGGAGCTGGCCAACCTGTGCGTCCAGAAAAGCAATGCGATGGCCAAGGCCAACAGCGACATGAGCCAGTTCTACCTGAGTTCAAAGCAGAACGGCGGCTTGATATTCGCAGCCCGCTACCCTGACATCAACACCTGGCTCAACAACGCGCCGGAGGCTGCTGCCTACGTTGCCGCCATCCAGGCGGCCACCAACGCCTACAACCAGGCGGTGAAGATGAAGATGGAGCTGGAGCGGGCCAGCATGCCCAGCGATCTGCAGCGCGCCATCGACATGATGCAGACGCCGTCGGGCGACCCTGCCTCAAACAACGCACCGGCAGGCTGGACCAAGGTGCCGGATGGCTCGGGCATCCTGCGCTGGCAGCCGGACTTCCACATCGACACGACGGGCGCGGACTGGCGCGCAGCGCTCAGCAATGGCAGCGCCGGCGCGTTCTCGATCGCGATGAAATCTTCGCAATCGAGCAGCGACTTCAAGTCCTCGTTTGCCAAGGGCTCGACCAGCGTTGGCAACTTCTTCTGGAGCGTCAACGCATCGGGCGGCTGGAGCAAGTCCGACCTGTTCAACCAGGACTCGAGCTCGGCAGTGAAGATCAGTTGCGAGTCCTCCACGCGCGTGAAGGTGAATCCGGGCGACTGGTACCCAGGCGGCTTCATGAGCGAATTGGCCAAGGCCCAGCAGGGGCCGGGCGGCCAGGGCTACACCATCGTCGCCCCGTGGGTGGCCAACGGCGGCCCGGGATCGAGCTCCCTGTTCGGCCCGAACGGCATCGTCGCGGCACGGGTGTCCGAGCTGCTGGTCGTCTACAAGCCTTCGTTCGAGATCACGATGAGCGCCAACACCTATCAGCAGAACAAGCAGGCCTTCGAGGCCAGCGCGGGTGTGCGCATCGGGCCCTTCACCTTCGGTGGCACGGGCGGTCACCAGTCCGAGTACACCAAGAGCACCGCACAGGCCAATACCTTCAAGGGAAGCAGCACCTCGGTGAACCCGCAAATCATCGGCGTGATCGTCGACTTCCCGGGCATCCATTGACCTGAAGACCAGCGGGTGG
>NZ_JBICKY010000014.1:0-325 GCF_043104705.1 Delftia sp. WSY_10
CCGCCATGGCCGACATGTTCAACGACATCCATGCGGCGGGCCAGCGCATGCTGGCCCTGGTCAATGACCTGCTCGATGTGGCCAAGCTGGACAGCGCCGTGGGAACCATCCACCTGGAGCGCACGGACCTGCGCAGCCTGATCCGGCCGGTCGTGCGCGAGCTGGAGCCGCAGCAGCAGCACAAGCTCATCGACCTGCGGCTCGAACTCGACGACGCCCCGCTGATCGCCAAGGCCGACCCCGTGCGCTTCCAGCAGGTGGTGCGCAATGTGCTGGCCAATGCCATCAAGTTCTCGCCCATCGGCGGGCGCATCGATGTGCAGGG
>NZ_JBICKY010000015.1:0-513504 GCF_043104705.1 Delftia sp. WSY_10
CCGGAAGCGATCGTTCGACGCGGAATGCATGAACGGCAGCTCGCAGCCTGAAGCCGTCGTTCAACCGCCTGCGGTGGCCTACTACTGACGCACAGGCCTTGAACAGCTGAACTGCGAAGAAACCAAAACAGGTGAGGTTGCCCTCGCAATTCGCTGCAAAGCCCCTTATTCAACACGTCCCTGCACCCTTCATCCACCACGCCTAAGTAACCGCTTTGGGCAGCTCCCGCGCGCCCACACCTGCTACGATCCCCCCGGTGCTCAACACACCTTCATAGGCGGAAGTCACTCCCGAAAGTCAGTGGCGTTTCGTCCATACGCTTTGTCTTGCCTTGCAATCCAGGGCAAGTCTTGTTTATGGCCGGGCTGCCCGCCGCTGCATAAAGCCATTGCGGCAAAGACAGACGGGCAACCCTATGACCGTGTTGACATAGGAGGCCATCCATGGCTTTGCGATCCCTCTCCCGTGCCGTCCCTGCAGACGACATCACCCCCCAAACCCTCCACTTCGGCGACATCCCGATCCGCACGTTCCTCAGGCACGGCGTGACTTGGTTCCTTGCCAAAGATGTGTGCATCGCTCTGGGAATCTCCCGCCACAAGCTGGCGACCAGCAAACTCGACGCAGACCAGCGCTGCATAGTCCGCCTTTCCAGCGAGCCCAGGCGCGAAGCCTTGGCGGCCGTCAGCGTGGAGGGCCTGTATGCACTGATCCAGGCCAGCCCCTCACCTGAAGCCAAGCGCTTCAGGCGCTGGGTGCAACGCAAGGTGCTGGGTGGCATGGATGCATCTGCCAAAGACAACAAAACCAAGAACAAGACCAAGCCCAGGCGCGATGCCAAGCACCCGCCTCAGAGCCTGATCCCGGGGCCTGCGCCCAAGGTCTTGCGCGGCATCCGCACCTGCGATGACCTGTCTTTCACACGGCGCAATGCGAAGGGGGAGCGCATTCAGTGGTTTGTGCCGCCGCGCGTAAACAGCGGGCATGAGCACTACGGGATTGGAGAGATCTGGTTCAGCGAGGTGGTGGAGCTGGCCCGCCACAACCCCAGGCATGCCTATGACGCCATGCGGTTTGCGGGGCCTGAGATGGCGCGGTACTGGAACCATGGGCACCCTGACGGGTTCTTTGACCGCATGGCGCGTTGGGCGCTGGGGTCCATTCTCGCCAATGCGCAGGAGCCCGTGCTGCCGTTCGAGCTGCCCTGCCTGGGCTTTGCGCCGCTGGAGGGCATGGAGGCCATGCTGGCAACGGCTGCGCCGCCCCAGCCGTTGCCGGATCATGTGCAGGATGCCATCGACAGGCAGGCCTGGCAGGAGGCGGCCGAGTGCCAGCGGCACTACTACGAGCGCCGCCGCCGTGACCTGATGGCGCGGCACGACTGAGGCGGGCGCGGCGCCTAGAAACTGTCCCAGTCGTCATCGGCCGTGGAGGCCATGGCGATGGGCTTGGCGGCAGCCGGTTTTGCCGAGACAGCCGACGCGGCCGGGGTGGCAGGCTTGGCAACGGCAGGCGGGGCGGCTTGGGGCACAGATGCCTTGGCCGCGCCGGGCGCCAGCGACGGTGCACGGGGCGCCGCCTGTGCCTGGGCATTGCTGCCGCCCTGCAACCGGAAGACCGAGACCACGCGCACCAGTTGATCGGACTGGTGGCGCAGGCCTGCGGCGGCGCCGGCCATTTCCTCGACCAGGGCGGCGTTCTTCTGCGTGGTCTGGTCGATGTGGGTGATGGCCTCGGCCACCTGGGCGACGCCGCTGTTTTGCTCGGCGCTGGCGTGGCTGATGTCCGAGATGAGCTGGGTGACCTTGCGGATTTCCTCCATGGCCTGTTCCATGGTTTCCCCGGCAAACGCGGCCTCCTGGTTGCCGGTGTGGATTTCAGCGACGCTGTGGCTGATGAGCTGCTTGATTTCCTTGGCGGCCTCGGCGCTGCGGCCTGCCAGGGCGCGCACTTCCTCGGCCACCACGGCAAAGCCGCGGCCGTGCTCGCCCGCCCGGGCCGCTTCCACGGCGGCGTTGAGGGCGAGGATGTTGGTCTGGAAGGCAATGCCGTCGATGACGCCGATGATGTCGGCAATCTTCTTGCTGCTGGCGTCTATGCCCTGCATGGTCTGCACGACCTTGCGCACGGCCTGCCCGCCTTCGGTGACGACGCGCTGGGCCTCGCGCGTGATGCGGTCGGCCGATTGCGCGTGGTCTGCGTTGTGGGCCACGGTGGAGCCCAGCTCTTCCATGGCGGCGGCGGTCTGCTCCAGCGCGCTGGCTTCGCTTTCGGTGCGGGCGGCCAGGTCCTGGTTGCCCTGGGCGATTTCCGCGCTGGCCAGGGCCACGCTGTGGGCCTGTTCGTTCACGCTGCCAACCACGCGCGTCAGGCCCGTGCTGGTGGTGTTCATGGCTTCCAGCAGGTGGCCGATTTCATCCTGGCGGTCGCTGGCGATGCGCACGGTCAGGTCGCCATCGGCAATGGCGTAGGCCATGTGGCTGGCCTGCTTCAAGGGGCGCACGATCATGCGGCGGATGAGCCAGAACCATGCCGCCGACAGCAGCAGCACGGCGCCCAGGCCCATGAGGGCGAACTGCAGGACCAGGCTGCGGGTCTCGGACACGGCTTCGTCCACGTAGGCGCTGGTGGCAATGACCCAGTTCCAGGGTGCGTATTGGCTGAAGACGACCAGCTTGTCCCGGGCCTGGGTTTCGCCCGGATTGGTCCAGGGATAGGCCATGCTGCCCTGCTTGCGGTCCAGCATGTCGCGGATGAAGAAGCGGCCATCGCCGTCCTTGGAATCGCTCATGTTCTGGCCTTCCAGGGCGGGATGCACGACCAGTTGGCCGCGCTGGGGGCCGTCTTCGGCATTGAGCACGTAGTAGTAGCCGGTCTGGCCCACCTTGAGCGCGCGGATGGAGTCCTTGAAGTGCTCCAGCAGTTGCGAGAAGTCCTGGCCCACGAAGGCAATGCCCACGGTGGCGCCGGAGGCGTCCTTGAGCGGGCGGTACTGCGTCATGTACTGGCGGCCGAACAGGTGGGCCAGGCCCATGTAGCTTTGGCCGGCCTGGATGGCGGCGTAGGCGGGATGGGCGCGGTCCAGCCGGCTGCCCAGCACGGCCGCGCTCTGGTCGCCTTTCTCGTTTTTGAGCGTGGTGGCAATGCGCACGAAGTCGCCCTGCCCCTGGGCCGCAAACACGGTGGCCACGGCGCCGGTGCTGCGCGTGAAGGCCTGCAGGTGCGCATCGTTGCCGTTGAGCGGCTGGCCGTCCAGGCTCAGCACGGGTTCGCCGCCGCTGGTGTCCAGGCTGAGCGTTCCCTGCAGGCTGCGCGCCAGGCTGTCGGCCAGGAACTGGGTGCGCTGGCGCAGCTCCTTGTCGGTGGACTCGACGAAGTTGTGCAGCATCTGGACGCCCTGCTGCATCTCGTTGTGCATTTTTTTCTGCAGGGACTTGCTCACATCCCAGGCGATGCCCAGCACCAGCAGCGCCAGGATGGCGGCGACCCAGACAAAATTGGTGAGTGACAGCTTTGCGCCCAATCCTTGGCGGCGCCAGAAACGTTGACCGATGTGCATTGATGCATCTCCTGTGCGGCGTTGTGCGCCGCTGTTGTGCGCGCACAGGCGGGGAATGCCTGCGTGCCAAGCCATGCTGACCAAAGTCAAGCCCTGGTGATTCATGGGCCGAAGCGTATCGACGCTGCCGCATGCGGGATTTGAGATGGGTCAAGGAAGTAACCAAGTGTTGCAACGACAGCGTCCGGCCCATCGCGCCCGGCTTCGGCTGGGTGCGTCGACAATTCCGGTTCCACCGCTTTGTCTGCCGTGTCCCATGTCCAATGCCCGCCTCCCCTCCTTCCGGTTCCTGATCGGCTTCGAGGCCGCAGCCCGCCTGGGCAATTACTCGCGCGCGGCAGAGGAGCTGTGCATTTCCCAATCCGCCGTGAGCCACCAGATTGCGCAGCTGGAGCAGCAGTTGGGCCAGCCGCTGTTCCGCCGCAAGGGGCGCGGCGTGGAGCTGACGGTGGCGGGCCGGCTGCTGCTGGACAGCGTGGGCAAGTCGCTGGACCAGATCCGCCACGGGCTCAGCCGCATAGAGACCTACATGGACGACAGCCTGGTCACCGTCGTCTGCCCCGCCCCCGTGGCCAGCGGCTGGCTGCAGCCGCGCCTGGACGGCCTGCTGCAGCGCCACCCCCAGCTGTGCCCCATCGTCTCCACCGACGAGACAGCGCGCTACATCGACGAGCTGGATGTGGACATCGCCATTACCCGCGAGCCGCTGCGGCAGACCGATGTGCTACAGGTGCCGCTGCTGGCCGACGAGCTGGTGGCCGTGCGCGCGCCCGGGCCGCACACAGGCGCCGGCCTGCTGTGCCTGGAGGAAGACCTGACCAGTGACCGCACCGGCCCCTTCATCCGCCAACACCTGGGCCGGCTGCGCAAGACCGCCATCTACGACGACGCACGCCTGCTGCTGGACGCGGCGCTGCGCGGGCGTGGCTGCGCCGTGGTATCGCGCCTGCTGGCGGACGAGGCACTGGGCACGGGCCGGTTGCAGTTGGTGGAAGGCATTCCACCCTTTGCGCTGGGCCGCCTGTGGATGTCGCGCATCGAGGGCGAGCCGCGCATGGCGCTGGTGCGCGAGGTGTTTGACTACCTTGTGGAGCAGGCAGTGCCGCTGGCCAAAGCATGAGCTGGGTTGATTGATTACGGCAAAAGATATCAATTTTCAGAATGAATACGGGCTCGGACAATCGCAGCATTCCCCCAAGCACCTGCTGAAGACACCATGCCTTACGCCCTTTCCCGCCGCTGCCTGCTGAACTGCCTGGGCCTGTCGCCCATGGCGGCCCTGGCCGGCACCGCCGCCGCCCGCTCCACGGAAGCCCGTGCCGAAGGCAGCCGCCAGGACCCGGGCAGCCTGGAGACCTGGCACATGCCCGACGAGGGCGACCCGCACCAGTCCACCTGGATGTCCTTCGGCCCCAGCGAAAGGGTCTGGGGCCGCCGCCTGCTGGAGCCCGCGCGCGAGCACCTGGCCGGCATTGCGCGCGCCATTGCCGCCTTCGAGCCCGTGAACATGCTGGTGCGCGAGCGCGACTACGACCTGGCAGCGCGCCTGTGCGGCAACCGCGTCAAGCTGCATGTGCAGCCCGTGGATGACCTCTGGATGCGCGACACCGGGCCGGTCTTCGTGCGCCAGCTGGGCAGCGGCACTGGCAGCAGCAAGGGCGAACTGGCGGGCGTGGATTTCAACTTCAACGGCTGGGGCGACAAGCAGGCGCATGACAACGATGCCGAGGTGGCAGGCTTTGTCACCGAAGCCGCCAACGTGCGCTACCTGGAGACCGCGCTGGTGCTGGAGGGCGGCGGCATCGAGGTCGACGGCCAGGGCACGGCCCTCATCACCGAAAGCTGCGTGCTCAACCCCAACCGCAATCCAGGCCTGTCGAAAAGCGCCTGCGAGGCCGAACTCAAGCGCCTGCTGGGCCTGCGCAAGATCATCTGGCTGCCCGGCATTGCGGGCCGCGACATCACGGACGGGCACACCGACTTCTATGCGCGCTTTGCCTCGCCCGGCGTGGTGGTGGCGGGCCTGGACGACGACCCGGACTCCTACGACTACGCCGTCACGCGGCGCCATCTGGACATACTGCGCCAGGCCACCGATGCGCGCGGGCAAAAGCTCAGCGTGCAGGTGCTCAAGGGCCCCTCGTCGGTGCGCAGCAAGCTGGAGTCCAGGGAGTTCGCGGCCGGCTACATCAACTTCTATGTGTGCAACGGCGCCGTGATCGCCCCGCAGTTTGGCGATGCCCGTGCGGACGCCAACGCCCGCTCCCTGCTGCGCGAGCTGTTTCCCCGCCGCGAGGTGGTGCAGCTGGACATCGACGCGATTGCCGCCGGGGGCGGCGGCATCCACTGCACGGCGCAGCAGCAGCCACTTTGATGCGCGCCGTACGGCAATAAGAATCGTCTTAACCTTGGCTGCGCAAGGCCGGGCAAGACTGGAGAGCGGTACATCGATCCGTTTTTTCCAGAAATGCAGCCAAAGAGAACGTCCCAGAAACTGTGCGACCCATGCTACGAATTGCTGAGCAATACATCCCTGTCCAAGCCGCACCCCGGACTGAGGTTTCGCTTTTACTCGCTGGAGCAGGATGCCAATTTCGTGAACTATGGCTGCGTGCATTGCCAGGCGCCCCTGGCGATGAAGACAAGCCGGCGCGGGGCACTTCTGGGGTTTCGCCTGATGCCGTCCGAACCGCACTATCGCCTGGGCGAGGTGGACGCCGAGGGCGGCAGCCAGGCGCAAGGCCAGGCGCTGGAAGGTTGACCGGCTGGTGCAGCCCGCAGGCCGGTCAGTCGAAGAGATGGTGCTCGGCGCAGAAGGCGGCCAGGTCCTGGTTGCTGTCCACGTTCAGCTTGCGCATGGCGGAGTTCTTCTGGAGGCTGACGGTCTTGACGCTGCGCCTCAGGCGTGCGGCGATTTCCGTGATGGATTCCCCCTTGGCGAAATGCCTGAGGACTTCGAATTCGCGCGGCGAGAGGTTGTTGGCGCGTTCGCTCAGGAAAACCGTCCTCTCCTGCCTGGGCGTGCCTGCCTGGAACGACGGCGAGTAGTAGCGCGTGTTGAGGCGCACGCATTGCAGCGCCGCCATGATCTGGCTGAGCGGGTCTTCCTTGAGCAGCACGCCGGCGACGCCCGCGTCATACAGGGCCGAGATGATCATGGGGTTGGAGACGGTCGTCAGCACCAGCACTTTGATGTGCGGGAAATGGCGTATCAGGTAGTCCACGTAGCGCAGGCCGTCTCCGTAGAGGTCATCGCCCGGCATGGAGTAGTCGGTCAGAACCACGTCCAGGGGGTTCGATCTGGCGTATTCCATCAAGGACGACGGGGTATCGAACGTGGCCACGACCTGGAGGTTGGGATCCTGCTCCAGGAAGTCCTTGACGCCAAGCAGGACCACGGCGTGGTCGTCCACAACGGCAATGCGCAGTTTCAGTTTCATGGGATCGCAAGCAAAGGGTTAGGGCTGGGGCAATTGCGCCATCATGGCGCGAAGGTCGGCCAGGAGGTCGTCCAGCAGGACTGACAGCGCGGCCTGCAGGCCGGGCTCCGGGGCGCCGTTCAGGAGCCGCTCCTCCAGCGCCTGGGTGCGGGCGGCAAGCTCCTGCATCCTGGCCAGCAGCAAGGCGCCGCGCATGCGGTGCAGGGCCTGGGCGGCCAGGTCGGGCCGGCGCTCCTGCAGGCCGCGGGCCAGCATTTCTATGTCGTCGTTCATGCACTGCACGAAGACCTGCCTGTGCGTCTGCAAAACGTTGGGCTCCGACAGGGCCGGGGGCGGGGGAATGTCCGCCGCCGCAGCGCCGGCCTGGGCAGGCGCCGGACGCAGGCGTTTTCTCGGCGCGAACTTCTCCAGGGTGCGGACCAGCGTGCGCAACTGGATGGGCTTGACCAGCCAGGCATTCATGCCGGCGTTCAGGCAGCGGTTTTCCTCGTCCAGCATGGCATTGGCGGTCACGCCGACGATGGGGCAGGCAACCCCCTCCGAACGCAGCCGCTCGGCGAGTTCGTAGCCGTTGAGGTAGGGCATGTTCACATCCGTCAGCACCAGATCGTGCGGGCTGATGTCCCACAGCGCCAGCGCCTCCTCCCCGTCGTCGGCGACCGTGACTTCGCAGCCCAGGCTCTCGAGCTGGCCGCGCAGCGTCACCTGGTTGACGGGATTGTCCTCGGCGACCAGCACGCGCAGGTCGAACAGGGGCAGATCGGTGCCGGCGCTGGCAGAGCGCTGCGCACCGCCAAGCACCTGCGCAATGCCCTGGCCGATGCTCAGGACGTTGTGCCCGTCGATGCCCCGGTTGTCCGGCGAGGACAGGTTCAGGTGCCGCCCCTTCCACTGCGGCGCGGGGCTGTCCGCCGGCAGCAGGACATCCAGCAGCAGCTCATCGTCATGGGCCGCCACCGGGGCGGCTGCCGCCGCGCGGGCCTGGCCGCCCCAGCGCCGCAGCCAGGCGCAGATGTTGTCCGCCAGTTCCGGGTGGGGGGTGCGCACCGCGATCCGGGCGCCCTGCAGCGCGGGAGCCTCCTCCTGCTCCGGCCCCTGCTCCTGCGCGACGGTCTCCAGCCCCAGCTCGAACCAGAACCTGCTGCCCAGGCCGGGCTCGCTCCAGACCTCGATGGAGCTGTACATCATCCGGGCCAGGCTCCAGCAGATGGACAGGCCCAGGCCCGCTCCCCGCGCCGTGCGGCTGCTGTTCTTGACGAGATAAAAGGGCGTGAAAAGCTCGCCATGCAGGGATTTCTCTATGCCCACGCCCGTGTCGCAGACCTCGAACACCAGCCGGGCCTGCGAGGCCGGGCCCGGCATGCTGCGCAGGCGGACGATCACATGGCCGGCCTCCGTGAACTTGATGGCGTTGCTGATGAGATTGCCCAGGATCTGGCGGATGCGCACCGCGTCGCCCAGCACCGACTCGGGCACCTGCGCGTCCACGCACGAAAACAGCAGCAGGCCGTTTTGCTGCGCCATGGCGGCGTAGGAGCTGGTGCAGTTTTGCACCAGCTCCCGGGGATTGAACGGGGCCTTTTCCAGCTGCAGCTGGCCGGCCTCGATCTTGCTGGTGTCCAGGATGTCGCTGATGATCTGCAGCAAGATGGACGAGGACGCTTCGATACGGTCCACGTATTTGCTCTGCAGCTGGGTGAGCTCGGTCATGCCCAGCAGCTCCAGCGTGCCCAGCGCGCCATACAGCGGCGTGCGGATTTCGTGGCTCATGGTCGCCAGAAAGGTGGACTTGGCCTCGTTGGCCTCGTCCGCCGCGATTCTTGCCCGCTCCAGGTTGCTTTCGATCTCCGCGCGCGCGCTGACGTCGGCAAAAATGCACAGCGTCACATCCTGGCCGAGGTAGCGCGTGGGCGCATAGGCCACATGAAGCGTCCTGCCCTGCTCGGTGACCAGGCGCTCCATGGTGCCTGCGGCCCGGGCATGGACAATCTCCTCCAGCGCCGCCTTGTTCTCCGGCGAGCCGGGACGCAGGTAGCCATCGGCCGAGTGCAGCCACTCCTGCACCAGCGAGTTGCTGAAGATGATTTTCCCGCTGCCGTAGGCCACAAGGCAGATGGCCACGGGAGCGGTTTCGATCAGCGTCCTGTTGAATTCATTGCTCTCGACGATGACCCGCTGCGCCTCCTGCGCGGGCGCAATCACCTTGCGGTTGAACCACCGGGTATAGGCCACGCCGGCCAGCAGGCTGAGCAGCAGGGCCAGCACCAGGCCGGCAGAAGGGGCGAACAGCCTGCCCTGGAAAAAGGTGGCGTAGTCCACCTGGTAGTAGCCGGTCCACCGGCCGGAGGCATCCTCGGTCTTGAGGATCAGGCCATTGCGCGTGTACTGCATCCCCGTGTCGTCCACCTGCGGGACGGGGCCGGTGCCCATGAGCACGCCGAAGTCCCGGTGCTCCAGCCAGAAAAGATGCCTGGGCAGCGTATGGATGGTTCTTTCTATCGCGCTGATGCGCTGGCGGCTGAAAAGGATGGCGGCGTAGATCGGGCTTGTGGCGGCTTCGTCGCCGGCTTCGATATGGCTTGAAAAGCCGGCGGCGACCATGCCGATCATCTTCTCCGGGAACTGGGGCGACCGGAACCAGACGATTTCCTGCGCCGGCGCCGGCGCCGGCGCCGTGGAGCCGGCGCTCGGCCGGGCATCGGCGGCCCTGGCCCGCAGATGCGCCTTGACGGCGGCAATCGTGCTGTCGAACATTTCCTGCGTGACGCTCTCGTTGCCGATGGGCACGTCGATGGCTGGCACGCCGATGCTGATCGCCCCGTCCTCCTTGGTGAAGAAGGCAGCGGCTGCCGGGAAGTAGGAGCCTGCCCAGAAGGAGGAATAGCCTGCGGCCAGGGAGCTGCCCAGCGAGAAAAGCCGGTCCGGGAGCGTGTCGCAGGCCACGCGCGCAGAGCATTGCAGTGAAAAGGGAATGCCGCCGATGGCCTCGCGGCCACGGAACATGCGGTAGTCCGCCTGCGCAGGTGCGGGTACGTCGACGATGGTGGCTATCCTCTGGTCCGGCAGCGCTTTCCAGGACTCGTTGCGGCCCTTGAGCCGCCGAAGGAAGATTTCCTGCTCCTGCAGCGAGCCGACGATGGCGGAGAAGTTCAAGGCCAGGCGCCCCTGCTCCTGCTCGAAGATCCTCTCCGAGCCCCACAGCAGCACGGCGATGAGGAAGATCGCCAGGGGAAGCGCTCCAAACAGTACCCGGTTCTGCCAGCGTGTGGTGCGTGTGATCTTGCTGAACGGGGAGTCGGGCATGGACGCCTTGCGTGCTTAGGTCAGGTGGGGTTGCCTTGGTGCCGGGGTTCGGACACCAGCATAAGGGCAAATTCAACCGCAGGCACCGCGGCGGACAGCAGATAGCCCTGCACGCAATCGCATCCGATGCTGCGCAGCAACTCCAGGTCCCGGGTGGTCTCCACGCCTTCCGCCGTCACCGTCAGGCCCAGCTGCCGCCCCAGTTGCACCGACGACGTCAAGGCCGCAGTCCGCACCTCGTCACCTGCCGCACCGGCCACGAAGGCCCGGTCGATCTTCAATTCGGTGAAGGGCGTGGAGATGAGGCTGTACATCGAGCTGTATCCGCGCCCGTAGTCATCCTGGGCCAGGCCGAAGCCCTTGAGGCGCAAACGGCTCGCGCTCATGTAGTAGTTGGCGGGTATGCCGACGGCCTGGTCCTCCAGAAGCTCGAACGTGATGTTCTCCGCAGCAATGCCGCACCGGGCCGCCATGCCGTGCAACTCGTCCGGCAGGCCGATATCGTCCAGCAGCGGTACCGGCAGGTTGACGGACACAGGCACGACATGTCCGGCACTGCGCCAGGCCAGGTGCGCCGACATGGCGTCTTCCATCATCCGCACCAGCAAGGCATGATCCAGCCCATGGAACCGGATGGCGGACATGAACGAGCCCGGCATCATGAAGCCGAACTGCGGATCGTTCCAGCGCGCCAGCGCTTCCACGCCGACGATGTGGCCCGTGAGCAGGGATTTCTTGGGCTGGAACCAGGCCTGTATGGTTTTCTCCTGCAGCGCCTGCACCAGGTGGGCCTTGGCGAAAATCGGCCGCTCCCTGATGCCGGCAGCGGCTTTCCCCTCGTTTGCATGGACGGACCTGAGTTGGCTGACCAGCGCCTGGACATGGTCCGTGCCGAACGGCTTCTGGAACATCCCGATGACGGAAAAGCCGGACTCCTTGGCCATGAGACTGACGCTGTTCATCAGCCGGCGCGAGCAGGAGGTGGATATCACGAGCATGGGATGCAGGTCGCGCCGGCTCAATTCATCGATGAACTGCAGGCCGTCCATGTCAGGCATCTTCAGGTCGGTGATGACGAGATGGAATCCGCCGTCGCCCAGCTTCTCCAGGGCCTCCCGCGCGTTGCAGGCCATGTGCGTGTCCGTGAGTCCCGCCTCCATGAGCAGGCTGCGCGCGTGCTCGCAGCACAGGGGATGGTCGTCCAGGATGAGTACTTTGAATGGGGCCAGCATGGGTTCAGGTCCTGCCTTGCTTGATGTTGTTCAAGGTGGTGCGCAGCACCGCCAACGTGAATGGCTTGCACAGCAGGCTGTCGAAGCCGGCCGGCAGTCCGTCGCCCTGCCCCTGCCCCTGCCCCTGCCCCTGCCCCTGCCCTTGCGATTGCTCTTGCGCCTGCGTCTGGGTCTGCGGCTGCGGCTGCGGCTGCGGCTGCGCATTGGCCGTCAGCCCGACGATCGGGCGGACATACCCGCGCTTTCTGAGCGCACGCGCCAGGGCCGGGCCGTCCAGCAACGGCATGTGCAGGTCGGTGAGAACGGCATCGAATTCGAGCAGGCCGGGCAGGGACAGCGCGTCCTGTCCATTGCTGGCCTGCTGGACCTCGCAGCCCAGCAATTGCAGCTGCTCTCGCAGGATGATCCTGTTGATGGGGTTGTCCTCGACGATGAGCACCCTCAGCCCCAGGGGCTCGTGGACCTGGGCGGCGGCGGCATACAGGTCGGGGCGCGCACCCGGCGCAATGCCCTGCTGGGCCAGGCCCAGCGCATGGCCCACTGCCGGCACGCCAGGCGCGCTGGCCTCCCACACGCAGGCCTGCACGGTCTCGCGGGGGCTCTCGCCCGGCGCCAGCGCCAGAACGCACTTGCCCGTCCATTGCGGACGGCGCAGCGACCGCGGCCAGGCTTGCACCAGCACGGCCTGCTCATTGGGACCCTGCACCTGGTCCCGGTAGGGCTGGGCCATGGCGCCCCAATGCCGCAGCCAGGCGCACAGGTTGTGCACGACTTCCGGAATGGCGCCATCCACGTAGACGGTGTGCGGCAACAGACTGGGCACTGCCTCATAGCCTGCCGCGCTCTCGCGCGGCAGGCGCAGCTCGAATGACACGCAGGTCCCCAGTCCCGGCTGGCTGGCGGCCGTCAGCCGCCCGCCCATCTCCTGGCTGAGGCGCAGGCAGATGGACAGCCCCAGGCCCGCGCCCTGGACCTGCTGCTGGGTGGCCGCATGGGCACGGAAGTACGGGTCGAACAGGAAGGGCTGCTGCTCCGGGTCGATGCCGATGCCCGTGTCCTGCACCTGGAACCGCAGGTCGGTGCCTTCCTCGCTGTCGCCCATGACCTGCAGGCGCAGGGCCACGTGGCCGGAGAACGTGAACTTGATAGCATTGCCCACCAGGTTGTCCAGGATCTGCCGCAGCCGCAAGGCATCGCCCACCAGCAGGGGCGGCGTTTTCACATCGGAGACGGCATACAGCTGCAGGCCCTTTTGCTCGGCACGCGACAGCAGGCCTGCGGCCACGCTGTCGAGCAATTCGGTGGCCGAGAACGCCTGGGCTTCCAGCTGCAGCCGGCCCGCCTCGATGGCCGACAGGTCCAGGCTGTCGTTGACGATGCGCAGCAAGGAGGCCGATGCCTGCTGCATGGCCCCCAGGTAGCGGGTCTGTTCGGAAGGAACCCTGGACAGGGCCAGCAGCTCCAGCGTTCCCAGGATGCCAAAGAGCGGTGTGCGTATTTCGTGGCTCATGGTGGCCAGAAACTGCGTCTTGGCCTGGCTCGCCGATTCGGCGCGCTGCTTGGCATCGACCAGCGCTGCCTGCGCCTGCCTGAGCGCCGTCACATCGCTGACCAGGCAGAAAACCACCGGTTCGCCCCCGTGGGTCGTGGGCGTGGTGCGGACCTCCACCCATCGCCCGTCCCCCAGCGCCAGCTCACGCGGGCCCTGCTGCGTGCCCCCGGCCACGGCGTGCTCGAACCAGGAAGCATCACTGCACACCCACTGCCGGGCCAGCGCATTGGACAGCAGCAGGCTGCGATCGCTGCACCGCACCAGCGCCAGGCCCACGGGTGCCGTGTCCAGCAGCTTTCGGCAGAGTGCATCGCCGGCGGCGCAGGCGCCTGCCCGGCTCCAGGCCGAAGCCGGCACGCCGCGTCGCAGCCGGCGCACACACCATGCAAGTGCAGCCATGAGGGCAAGTCCCAGCGACACGGACCACAGCAGCAGCCAGGCGTGGGCCCTGACCAGTTGCCGCACGGGCTCCCAGCGGTCTGCAAGCCATGCGGCGTTGTTCACGGATTTGCGCAGCAGCAGCGATTCGGGAAGGCCCCGGCCCACATGCATCAGCGAATACAGCGGCACGAGGTGGTCCTGCGGTGCGCTGGTGCGCCACGGCCATGCCAGACCGGCCTGGGAATGGACGGCCGCGCGGGTCGCGCCCACGGCAGCGTCCAGCAGCAGGAAATACCGGTCCATGAAAAACAGCTGCATGTCCCCCACAGGCACATGCGCGCGGCTGCGGGATGGCGGCGCCGGGGCGGCATCGTCCCTGCCGCTGTGCAAGGCGCAGGCCAGCATGGCCATGATTGCCAGTGCAAATACCGTCCAATCACGCAGCGACGCCATCCAATCGCGCAGTGCCATGGACGGGCACCACCCGTGCCGAGTCGAGCGGGAAGAAAACAGAAGGTCTTGAAACTGGCGCATTGCCAAATCATAGGAATCGGATGAAGAAACAGGGCTAAGAATTTTCTTAATTCTGCAAACCCGTGCACGCCGCTTCAACCGGGAATATCGCCCGCCTCGCTTCGTCATCAAAGACCTCGTCCGATCTCTTCAGCGATTTCAGCAGTCTTGATGATTTAAGAAAATTCTTAGACCCAAACTCGGATGCCCCGGGGATCATTGCAGGCTTGATTCATCAACAAGGGCTGCTTCATTTTCTTGGGTCAGGCCCCGGGATATTCCACACAGATGCCGCACATGCGAAATCGCAGCGCCCTTTCCAGCAATTGCGCAATCAATGCCCGCAAGGCGTTTCGGCAGTCCATTTCAGGGAAAGTAAAAAGGCAATGAGCATATACAGGCAACGATTCACTCCCACGGCGGCACGCAGGCCCCTGCGCCTGCTCGCCCTGGCATTGCTGTCGCAAGGCTGCATCGCCACGGCCCACGCATGGACCGTCGTGGTGGACAGCGCCGCCGACGCAACCGGCCCGTGCGCCAGCACCGGCCTGGGACCCTGCACGCTGCGCGATGCCATCACCTACGCCAACGCCAACCGCAACCAAGGCGGCGACAACCGCATCGAGTTCCGCATCGGTGCGGGGGGAGAGCAGACCATCGTCACCCAAAGCAACTGGAATGGCAGGCTCATGCAGCCCATCGCACCGGCCACATCGCTCACCGTGGACGCCAGCACGCAGCCCGGCTATGAGGACCACTTGCCACGCCGCCCCCTGATCACGCTGCAGTCAGGCAGCCCCGAGTTCGGCATAGGGCTCGAGCTGGCAGGCGCCATCACGGTGCGCGGCCTGGCGATAGGCGGCTTCAATACGGCCCTGGCGGTGACCGGCGACGGCAACACCGTGCTGGGCTGCCATATAGGCGTTGACGCATCGGGAACGGTTGCCATGGGCAATCGCAGCAACATCCTTGTCCACTCCGGCAACCGCAACCGCATCGGGAATCTGGATATTGGCGGGCGAAATGTCATTTCCGCGGCGGAAAATTCCGGAATATGGCTTTCCTGGCCAGGCGCGGGTACAGGAAACATCATTCAGGGAAACTACATAGGCACCGATATCACCGGCAATGTGGCCCTGGGAAACCAGGGAAACGGCATCAGCGTGGCATCCGACTTTACCGGCACGCTGATCGACAGCAACCTCGTCTCCGGCAATGTCAGGGAAACAGGCGGCTCCTCCGCGATTTCCATTTCCGGCGCCCACACGCTGGTGACCCGCAACCGAGTCGGAACCAATGCAGCCGGCACGGCCATGATTCCCAACAATGGGCCAGGCATTGCCGTATTCTTTTCGTCGGAGGGCGGACATCGCATTGGCACAGGCCCTGAGGACGGCAACCTGGTTGCCGGAAACAAGGAAACGGCCATTGAATTGAATGGAAACTACGGCGCACGCAACTCGAATACCCTGATTGCCGGGAATATCGTGGGAACCAGCCTGGATGCCAGCACCATGCTGCCCAATCAATGGGGCATCGTCATCAAGGATTCGGACGAGGTGACCGTGCGCGCAAACATCGTCGGTGGCAGCAAGGCGTCCGGCATACAGTTCCAGGGCGCCAGCAAGAACAACCTCGTGCAGGGCAACTACGTGGGCGTCAGTCCCCAGGGAACCGCCCTGCCCAATGGGGAAGGCGTTTCCTTTTTCCAGAAGGCCCATGACACCCTGGTCGGCGGTGACGACGCGGCACATGCCAACGTGATTGCGCACAACAGGCTGTTCGGCGTGGGATTGCGGGGGGACGAAATCAAGGGCGTCTCCATGCTCGGCAATGCCATCTACGGCAATACCGAGGGAGGCATCGCACGAACCAGCCTGGCCAACGGAGATCCTGCCGAGCCGGTGCTGCTCACGGTGACGCCCGACGGCCTGTCCGGCACGCTGGACAGCGTCGCCAACGAGAGCATGCGCATCGAGTATTTCTCGACGCCCAGGCTGCCCGACGGGCTGGTGGAGCGCGCCGCCGGCAAGGTTCTGCTGGGCTCGCAGACCGTGACCACCGATGCCTCCGGCCATGCGCCCTTGGTGTTCAAGGGCGCCATGCCCCCGGGCGACCAGGCCGCGGTCACGGCGACCGCCACCCGGATTTCCACCGGTGACACCTCGCGCTTTTCCAACGCGATGGCGGCCAACGCCGCCCCCGTGGCCCTGCCGCAAGCCGTCACGACCCCACAGGATACGGCGCTGTCCATCACCCTCGCTGGCACGGACTTCGAGTCGGACCCGTTGCGCTTCGAGATCACCGCCGGCCCCGCCCATGGCGTCATCAGCGGCTTCGATCCCCAGACGGGTACGCTGGTCTACACGCCGGCGGCCGGCTACTCCGGGCCCGATACCTTCGCCTTCACGGTATCCGACGGGCACCAGAGCGCTGCCGCACCGGCATCCGTGACCATCGAGGTGATCGCTGCCGATCCTCCCGACCCCGGCCCGGGCACCGATCCCGACCCCGGTCCGGGCACGGACCCAGGACCCGGTCCCGGCCCCGGAAATGTCCAGGCCGTTCCCGGCCTGGGCCAGGGTGGCATGCTGGCGCTGCTGTGCGGCATGGCCTATCTGGCCAGCCGCAGGATGAGGAAAAGGCAGGCCTGAGCCCGCAGCGGGCGCAGGTGCCGCGCATACGTCAGGCCGGCAGCCAGCGCAGCCAGCTCGGCCGCCAGGTCAGGGTGAAGGCAATGGCCAGGGCGGCGGCTGCCAGCGTCATGATCCAGACCAGGGAGGCCATGGAGGCATGGTCCACCGCCAGGCACAGGCCCAGCGAGGCGGCCAGGCCTGAGGCGCCCAGCCAGCGCAGCAGCCTGACCTTGCCATCGGGCTGGGGCATGTCGCCGTGCACCTGCTCCCAGTGCACGTCCTTGGCCAGCGCAAACCAGGCCATGCCCAGCAGCGATGCCGCAAAGGCGGCGGCCAGCAGCAGTGCGTCCATCAGTCCCTCAGACATGGGCCACCTCCGCAGCGCGCGAGGGCATGGCGGGCGCGGCGCGCGTCTTGAGCTTGCGCGCCACCACCACGGCCAGCACGGCGCTGGCCAGCATGAACAGGTCCACGCCGGCCACCGGCCAGTAGCCCGCGCCCAGGGTCTTGAACAGGTGGTCGCCCGTGGTCAGCCAGTTCAGCAGCACGGCCACCACGGCCATGGCGGCCACGGCCCAGCACTGCTCGCGCCAAGCGGGGTTGGGCAGGCCCCGGGCCACGGGGGCGCTGCGCACAAAGGCATGCGCCATGGCCAGCAGCCAGGTGGCCCAGAAGAAATAGCGTTCCATGTCGCCCCGGCCCGGCCAGCCCTGGGGCATGGCCTCGGGCAGCAGGCGGTTGGCGATCAGCATGCCCAGCGTGGCCACCAGCATGCCGGTGACCGTGGTGACGGCCAGGGCATCGACCACGCGCGCGCCCTGCACACCCTGTCTGGCGTGCTGCTTCTTGCGCTTTTCCACGAAGAAGACAAAGCCGGTGGCAATGCACACGCAGCCGGCCAGGCCGCCCAGCACGTACAGCCAGCGCAGCAGCCAGTGGCGGAAGTGCTGCAGGTGCAGGCCGGTGAGGAAGGTGTTGATGCTGTCCACGGCCGTGCGCGGAGGATCTTCGCGCAGCAGGGCGCCCGTGCTGGCCTTGAAGTGGATGCCCTCGCCCGTGAGCGCGATGCGGTCGGTGCCGGCGCGGTAGACGCTGACGTAGCCGTTGGCATCGCCCACATGGGTGACGGACAGGAAGCCCACATCGCCGGCCATGCCCTTGGCGGCCCAGCGGCGCTGCGCCTCGGCCACCATGGCGTCCACCGAGGCCATGGGTGCGGCCACGCCGGCGCGGTCGTGCGGCAGGCCGGTTTCCTCGGCCTCCATCTTCTCGTGCAACTCGTGCAGGGGCTCCAGCTGGGTATGGGTGATGGGGAAGTAGATGCCCGCAAAGATCACCAGGCCCGTGAAGGCGAAGAAGAAGTGGAAGGGCAGCGCCACCACGCCGGTGAGGTTGTGCAGGTCCAGCACGCTGCGCTGCGTGGCCTTCTTCGGACGGAAGGTGAACAGCTCGCGGAAGATCTTGCGGTGCATGACCACGCCGCTGACCAGGGCCACCAGCATGATGAGCGCGGCAAAGCCCACGATCCAGTAGCCAAGGTTCATCCAGTTGAGCGTCAGGCTGTAGTGCAGCGGGTAGAAGAAGCGGCTGCCGATCTTGAGGTGGTCGTCCGGCAGGGATTCGCCATTGCGCGGGTCGATGGTGCGCATGGCCCAGATCAGGGTCTCGGGCTTCTTGGCGTTGGGTACCTCGTAGCCGGCGAACAGGCCCAGCACGGGATCGCGGTGGGTGGTGTAGGCGCCCCAGCGCTGGGGCGTGTCGAAGCGCTCGGGCAGCGGGCCGTTGACCTCGCCGCGCATGGCCTCGCGCGCCTGGGCGTTGGGCTGCATGGACTCGAAGACCGGCTTGAGGATCTGGTCGTACGAGGGCATGGGCGTGGGCTCGAAGCGCGAGGCCGGGATGGCCCAGCGGTCGATCTCGCGGTCGAACACCGACAGCGCGCCGAAGAAGAAGGCGGCCATGAGCACGAAGCCGAGCGCAAGCCCGAACCAGGTGTGCAGCCAGGCCATGGAGAGGCGGAAGTTCTGGAACATGGGGCGTTCTCCGGATTCAGGGCAGCAGCATCTGCTGGAGCAGCGATGCGCAACCGGTCATGACAATGCCGCCGCCGGCCAGCACGGCCCAGACGCGCGGGAGGCTCTGCGCCGCAAAGGCCCAGAGGAACACCGTCAGAAACACCAGGAAGCCGAGGATGTAGCCCAGATGCTCGGCATCGTGGAACTCCATTCCGGCGGCAAACATCAGCGCCACGCCCAGGGCGATGAAGCCCCAGGTGAAGGCATAGCCGCCGAAGACGGCAGCTGCAATGCGAACCAAAATAGTTTTCATTTACAAAGAAAAATACAGTCGTGGACCAAAGTGCTCGGGGCGCATTATCCCCGAGCGCCGTCAAAACCCGTGATCGGCCGTGGTGTCCCTATGCGGGCTGGCCTGCCGCCTGCGCCTTGGCCTGCGGTGCCGAAGGCTTGAGCGTGGGCGGCACGAACTGGAAGGTATCCGCGCGCGCCCCTGGCCAGTAGAGCTTGAACACGTTGTGCTGCTTGTCCAGCGGCCCCAGCAGAGCGCCGGGCTCCACGCGCAGGACCAGGTTGGCGAGCTGGCGCACCTCGGTGTCGGAGATGCGCCGCACGATGTGGTGGGCCGTGATGTCGCAGGGGTGCTCCAGGCCCGCCGCCTGCACCAGCTCCTGCAGCGCATGCAGGGTCTTGTCATGGAAGTTGGCCACGCGCGTGGCCTTGTCGGGCACGACCAGGGCCTTCTGGCGCGCCGCGTCCTGCGTGGCCACGCCCGTGGGGCAGTGGCCGGTGTGGCAGTTCTGCGCCTGGATGCAGCCCAGGGCCATCATGAAGCCGCGCCCGGCGTTGCACCAGTCGGCGCCCAGCGCCATCATGCGCGCGATGTCGAAGGCCGTGATCACCTTGCCGGCCGCGCCGATCTTGATGCGGTGGCGCAGGCCCACGCCGATCAGCGTGTTGTGCACCAGCAGCAGGCCTTCCTGCAGCGGCACGCCCACGTGGTCGGTGAACTCCACGGGCGCCGCGCCCGTGCCGCCCTCGGCGCCATCGACCACGATGAAGTCCGGCGTGATGTCCGTCTCCTGCATGGCCTTGACGATGGCGAACCACTCCCAGGGATGGCCCACGCAGAACTTGAAGCCCGTGGGCTTGCCGCCCGACTTCTCGCGCAGGCGGGCGATGAAATGCATCATCTCCACCGGCGTCCTGAAGGCGCTGTGGCTGGAGGGGCTGATGCAGTCCACGCCCACGGGCACGCCGCGCGCGGCGGCGATCTCGGGGGTGACCTTGGCGCCCAGCAGCATGCCGCCGTGGCCGGGCTTGGCGCCCTGGCTGAGCTTGATCTCGATGAGCTTGACCTGCGGGTCGGTGGCATTGGCGATGAACTTCTCTTCGCTGAACGTGCCATCGTCGTTGCGGCAGCCGAAGTAGCCCGAGGCCACCTCCCAGATCAGGTCGCCGCCGTGCACGCGGTGGTGCTGGCTGATGGAGCCCTCGCCCGTGTCGTGCGCAAATCCGCCCATCTTCGCGCCCTTGTTCAGCGCCAGGATGGCATTGGCCGACAGCGCGCCAAAGCTCATGGCCGAGATGTTGAAGA
Source organism: Delftia sp. WSY_10 (assembly GCF_043104705.1). Classification (NCBI taxonomy): domain Bacteria; kingdom Pseudomonadati; phylum Pseudomonadota; class Betaproteobacteria; order Burkholderiales; family Comamonadaceae; genus Delftia; species Delftia sp. WSY_10. Next base: position 20,230 of record NZ_JBICKY010000015.1, read on the forward strand.
TGCTGGCGCTGTAGGGCTGGGTGCAGGGCGAGACACCTTCATCGGCGCAGCCGATGGTGATGCGGAAGTCATGCGAGGCCAGCCTGGTGGGCTGCATGGAATGGTTCACCCATTCATAGCCCTGGGCCGTGACATTGAGCTGCGTGCCCAGCGGGCGGCTGTCCGGGTCGCCCTTGGCGCGCTGGTAGACCAGGGAGCGCTGGGCGCGCGAGAACGGCAGCGCCTCATGGTCGGACTCGATGAAGTACTGCCGCATCTCGGGCCGGATGAACTCCAGCAAAAACCGCAGGTGGCCGATGATGGGGTAGTTGCGCAGCACCGAATGGCGCACCTGGGTCATGTCGCGCACGCCCAGCAGCGCCAGCGCGGCGCACACGCCAAAGCCCAGCCACCACCACAGCCCTCCCCACACCAGCGCCGCCACCAGCAGCCCCGCGCTGCCGACCAGGCTCAGGCAGAACGTGGTGTAGCGCAGCGGCACCCATGCGGGCAGGCGATGAACGGGAGATGCAGACGTTGACATGGCGTGGGTCCTCGGAACGAGTTGACGATCTTGTGCATGCCGCGCCGTCGAGGGCGCGCTATGCACAAGGGTAACGCAGCGACGCCGCGAATTCCCCGGCATGGCCGGCATCCTGGGCCGGAGCCGCCGACACACCTCAATTGACAGCAGGAATCCCCATGGCGTTGAGCGTGGGCGTCGTCATCGTGCCGGTTCTCTGCAGCCCCTTGAGGTCCTGGAAGTAGCGCAGAGCCGTGCGCGTTCCCTCGTTCATTACCCCGTCAATCGGCCCGTCATAGAGACCAAGGTTCTTGAGTTTGATCTGCACCCTCATGATCTGAAGCCGCAGCTTCTCGGGGTGCGTCAATTCCTCGCGTGACGACGCTGCCCCGGTAGTGCCTGGATAGGTCTGTGGTGCTTTGCTGGCGCCCGGAGTGTCCACCAGATGATTGGAAGTGGTGCCTGAGGATGGCGCATAGCGAGAAGGAGCGGGTGCCGAGTAAGCCGGTGCAGGCACAGGGCTGGGCGCCACATACGCCGGAGCCCGGTAGCTGGAGCTGCTGCCGCCAGAGCCTGAGTAGTGCGAACTGTGGCTTGAATGGGAACGATGGCTTGAATGCGAGCGGTGGCCCGCAAAGAGATTGTCCATTTCCCTGTTCAATGGGCGCAGCGGAACAGCGCCAGGGCCTTCCAGAGGCTCCAGCTCAACCGCCGTTGCAGGCGCGGCCGACAGGCTCTTGGTTGCCAGCAGCGGCAGTCCCGCGACGAACAGCGAGATGTTGCGGATAAATTTGCTCATGCGGTTACCTCGATAGCGTCCAACGCCTTCAGCGGCGCTGGCTTCCAGCCTTTCTCATGCCATGCAAACAGACCCGCGCAGCGGGACTTCACTGCGCATTCCGTGCACTCCGGGGCATATACGTTCTTCCAGTCGGAGATGCTGCGATGCGCGAGCGGCCACAGCGGCCTTGGCAAGACACAGAGCGGCAAATTCATGAACAGTTGGGGGACGCCATGCCGGCGAAGCACACGCGACGATTGCTCAAGCGTTGCGCCCCAATCGCTTAGATCCACTTCGCACAGCTGTCGATTGGCCAATGCAAAACCTGTCGGCTCGCAGCCCATCCATGCCAGTTCATTCACGAACGGCAGGTTGCGACCGATGAAGCCTGCCAACTCGGGAAGGATCTCCAGCACGGGCTCTATCAGTACGGTTCGCAACTGCACCTGTTGTCCATGGTCTTGAAGCGCCAGCAGGCCCGCGATTGTTTCGTCGAATGCGCCAGGAGACTGCACCACGAAATCATGGACAAAGTCCGCGTGCCCATAGAGTGGAATCAACCAGCGCACGGTCGTGTCCAGGCCATCCAGGATGCTCGCTGCGGTTTGTGCATTGCTGAACAAGCGTCCATTGGTCAGGACTTCCACGCGCGTTTCGGGCAAATGGGCAGCAATGGCATCCAGAACACGCCTAAGGCCATGGCCCAGCAGCAGCGGCTCCCCTCCCGTCAGTCCCAACACCCTTGGGGCGCGGCGCAAATGGCGGATGGCGTCAATCGCCTCATCCACCAGCCAGCTGTCATCCGCTGTTGTCGGCGGCTGCGAGCACATGAGACAGTAGCTGTTGCAGCGGTTGGTCATGAACAGCGCATGGTGCGAGTCTGCCTCTCTCAACAGCACCACAAGCTCGGCTCTGCTGGCATGCGGGACCACGACATCTCCGGCCTGCAGATCGCAGGCCTGCACCCAGCAAAGATTGGACAGGCCTGACTTTCCCAAGTCATCCACGCGGCGTCGCTCCTGCTCCGACTGCACAAGGACGAGAAAGCGCAAATGCGGCAACCACTGTGCCGCCACATCGTTGAAGCTCACCACCCGGTGTACCACAGGCTCGCAGCCCGGCTGCAGCAATGCCTTTATCCGGCGCATCAGGCCGCCCCCTCGCCGACAGGCTGTGCCCAGCGGTGCAGCAGATCCTGGCATGGCTCATCGGCGCCATGCAAAAGCCTGAACATGGCGTCGAACAAACCCATGTGACGCTGGCAATGCTCGGTGTCCTCGGCCGGCACCAACAACTTGCCGAACTGCGCCTGTGCGTCCACAGGATTGGGCGCACAGAACATGCTGTAGGCGCATTCGCGGCACGCCGCCATTGCCTGTGTCTGGCTGGATTCGACAAGGCTGCGCCGCACCTCGGTCTCCAGCAATGCGCTCATTGGCGTGCCTATGCGCCCCATGCGCAACGATGTATCGCCAGTCTCTGCAAGCATGCGCGCCTCATCGCTGGGATAGACATGGCCGTCATAGTTGTAGACCAGCACACTGCTGCCTGCGCCTGTGGGACTCTGCAGATCGACGTAACCTGCGTCGAAGGTGGAAAGAATCTTGTTGAGCAGGATGCTGGCATACACCTCCCTGATCTCGACTCCTTGCGCGTTCCAATGCAGAACGCGCGACAGGCCTTGTTGATAGAAGCGGAAGAACTCGCCCATGGAGTAGCCCAGCAAGGCCTGATTGCGCTTGGCAAAGCCATAGCTGCTCAATGGCCGCAGGAAAATCTCCTTGAAACCCAGCCGCACGTACTCGTCAACAATGGCATCGGCATGTGCCAGCGATGCCTTGGTCGTGGTCATCAATGCGGATACTGAATCAGGCCCGATCAACCGTCTTGCCATCGCCACCCCGGCAAGCGTGCGCGCATGGGCGTTGCGCCCAGGAATTGGCCGATTGCGGTTGTGAATGCCAGGAGGCCCGTCGATGCTGGTGGAAAGGTATACGCCGTGCGTCTTGAAAAATTCACACATCGCCGGATCCAGCTGGTGCAGCGTCGAAGCGATGACAAACCGGATCTGGCGCCCCTCGGATGCATTGCGCTGATGGATGCGCACGATTGCGCGCTGGACCAGGTCGAAACGCAGCAGAGGATCACCCCCCTGAAACTCCACGGTCAGGACACGGGAAGGACTTTCAAATACGGTGTCGCAGGCTGCATCCAGGTCAGGCACCGACATGGTGTGGCCCTGATCGTCCAGAGCGCGGCTGACTTGGCAATAGCGGCACGAGTGAGCGCATTGCAGCGTGGGAACAATGATGTGCAGGGCGGGCCCGCTGGAAACCGTCTCGCGCTTGGCTGCCCTGCGCGAAGCCAACAGCCTGCGCATACCCTTTGCGGAGTCGTTGCTGCCCAGCAAAAATCGGGCCCGCAACTCGGCTTGGCGGCGCAAGGGCAGCGTTGATGGCCTTTGGTTAAATTGCTCGAATTCCGCTGCCGAGAAGAATGCATGGTCACCGCTATCTGCCGTAGCCACGATCACATCATCGGACAGGCGCCGGCTGCGAAACGCGAGGACTTGAGGTGCATATACTGCACCGTATGTGCCGCTATGGGACATGGCAAATTCGCATGCACGATGCCTGCTGTGCATTGGTGCTTGCCAATGACCAAAACCTTGAATTGATGCTCATCGCCACGGCGTCTCCTTGTCAGTTTCTTTTTTCACACCATGAATAAACATTTTGCAACATCCAGGTGCAAGAGGTTTTTTCTCAGGAATTGGCAACGCAATGGATTGCGTATTGCCCGATTCCCATTCATGGATTGCGAAACTGTCAGAGACCTTGATCTGCCATGTGCTGGCCTCCGGTTTCCCGGACGCAATGGCCCATCAGACAGCGCGTGGCTTTGCCGCCGGCAGCACGAACCGGAAGCTCGCCCCCTGCCCCGGCGGATCCACCAGTTCGATGCGGCAGCCGTGCAGCTCCAGCATGCGGTGGACGATGCGCAGGCCCAGGCCGCCGCCGCGGCGGGCGCCGCCCACGGTGAAGGGCCGCTCGAACAGGCCTTCGCGCAGATCGGCCGGGATGCCGGGGCCGGTGTCGGCCACGGTGACTTCGACGGCGTTGCCCGCCGCCGCCAGCGCCACCTGGATGCTGCCGCCTTCGGGGGTGTGGCGCAGCGCGTTGTCCAGCAGGTTGCCCAGCACGCGCTCGATCATCCCCAGGTCGGCCTGGACGACGGGCAGGCGGGCTGGGAAGTCGGCCCGCAGCGCCACCTGTCGCGCCTCGGCACGCAGCTCGAATTTCTGGAACACGTCCTGCACCAGGTCGGGCATGGAAAACGGCTCCGGCTCGGGCTGGACAAAGCCGTATTCCAGGCGCGCCAGCTCGAACAGGCTTTGCGCCAGCTCGCCCACCTTCTGGCTCTGGGCCAGGGCAATGCCCAGGTAGCGGCGGCGTTCGGTGGTGTCGAGCACGGCGTCCTTGAGCAGCAGCGTTTCCAGGTAGCCGTGCAGGGAGGACAACGGCGTGCGCAGGTCGTGCGAGACGTTGGCGATGAGTTCGCGCCGCTCCTGGTCCTGGCGCGTGAGGGCGCGCCACTGCTCGCCGATGCGCGCCACCATGCGGCGGTAGGCCGCGTCCAGCACGGCGATCTCGTCGCGGCTGTCCTGCGCGGCACCGGGCTGGGGGGCCGGCAGGTCCGGGGGGGTGCCATGGATGTCGAAGCCGGCCACCTCTTCGGTGAGCCGGCGCAGCGGCCGCGTGATCAGCGCAAAGGCCACCAGGCCGGCCACCAGGCACAGCAGCGCCACCAGGCCGATGGACCACAGCGCCGTGCTGAGCACCGAGTTGGCCGAGCCCTGCGCCACCAGCTGGTCATGCGCCTCGCCCTGCAGCACCACGTAGATGAAGCCCACTTCCTTGCCGTTGACGCGCAGCGGCGCCGCGCTGAAGACCTTGCGCCCTTCGGTGCTGCGCGGGTCGTCGCCCAGGATGGGCAGGGTGCCGCCTTCCAGCAGCCGGTGCACGGGCGCCAGGTCCACGCGCTCGCGGCGCACGCGGCCGTCGGGGGCGGCATGGCCGGCAATGCGGCCGTCGGCGTCCAGCAGGTAGACCTCCACGCTGGGGTTGACCAGCATGAGCTGGTTGAAGAAGCTGCGCACGGCGCCGGGCATGAGGCCGTTGGCGTCGGTCAGCTGGGCGTCGCGCGCAATGCTTTCGGCCACGTCGCGCGACAGGCCCTGCACCACTTCCAGCTCGTGCATGCGGCTGGCGCGCAGCTGCATCCAGGCCGAGGTGCCGCTGCACACCAGCAGCAGCACGGCAAAGACCAGGGACAGGCGCTGGGTCAGTGTCAGGCGCAGTTTCATGGTCATGCGCCCTCGCCCGCTTCGGCGAACTTGTAGCCGCGCCCCCAGACGGTGAGGATGCGCGCGGGCTGGGCCGGGTCGGCTTCGATCTTGGCGCGCAGGCGGTTGATGTGGGTGTTGACGGTGTGCTCGTAGCCCTCGTGCTGGTAGCCCCAGACGGCGTTGAGCAGGTCCATGCGCGAGAACACCTTGCCGGGCTGGCGCGCAAAGAAGTACAGCAGGTCGAACTCGCGCGGGGTCAGGTCCAGCCGGGCACCATGAAGCCGGGCATCGCGCGCCACGGGGTCCATGGCCAGGCCGTCAATGGACAGGCTGCCGGACTCCAGCCGCGCGTTCTGGGCCAGCGCCTCCACGCGGCGCAGCAGCGCCTTGACGCGCGCCACCAGCTCCAGCACCGAAAACGGCTTGGCCAGGTAGTCGTCCGCGCCGATCTCCAGGCCCAGGATGCGCTGCACCTCGCTGGAGCGGGCGCTGATGATGATGATGGGCGTGTAGCGCGCCATGGCGCGGGCGCGGCGGCAGATCTCCAGGCCGTCCACGCCGGGCAGCATGATGTCCAGCACCAGCGCGTCCCAGCCGCCGCGCTCCAGTTGGCGCAGGCCGTCGTCGCCACGCGCGCAGTGCATGACTTCCAGGCCTTCGTCGCGCAGGTGCAGCGTGAGCAGGTCGGCGATATGGGCGTCGTCCTCGACGAGAAGTACGCGGCGCGTGGCGGTCATCGGATGCGGTTTCCTGGAAGTGGCGGGAGTGGCTGCCATTGTGCGCAATACCGGGGCCGGGAGTTATCACGAATCTTTGAACTCTGCGTGAGGACTTCGGGAGGCCGGCGCCCTAACCTGACTGGCATCGCATCGTTTTCAGACGCACGCAACCTTCAGGAGCACACCATGACCACCAGACGCCATCTTCTGTGGACTGCAGGCGCCGGCACCACCGCCGTGCTGGCGGCCAGCCTGTTCCCGCGCCGCGCGCCAGCGGCCGCCTCCAGCGAGGTCTTCGAGGTCAGCTACACGGATGCCGAGTGGCGCGCCCGCCTCACGCCCGAGCAGTACCGGATCCTGCGCAAGGAAGGCACGGAGCGTGCAGGCTCCAGCCCGCTGAACAAGGAGCACCGCGCGGGCACCTTTGCCTGCGCAGGCTGCGCGCTGCCCCTGTTCTCGTCCAAGACCAAGTTCGACAGCGGCACGGGCTGGCCCAGCTTCTGGCAGCCGCTGGACAAGGCCGTGGCCACGCGCCAGGACCGCACCTACGGCATGCTGCGCACCGAGGTGCATTGCCGCCGCTGCGGCGGCCACCTGGGCCATGTCTTCGACGACGGCCCCAGGCCCACGGGCCTGCGCTACTGCATGAACGGGCTGTCCCTGACGTTCACGCCCCAGCCAGCCTGAACCCGGGAGCCACGCCATGCTGCTGATCGTCCTGGCCTATCTGGGCGGGGTGCTGACCATCGTCAGCCCCTGCATCCTGCCGGTGCTGCCCTTCGTCTTTGCACGCGCCGACCAGCCCTTCGCCAAAAGCGGCCTGCCGCTGCTGGCGGGCATGGCGCTGACCTTCGCCCTGGTGGCCTCGCTGGCCGCCGTGGGCGGCGGCTGGGTGGTGGCCGCCAATGAATACGGCCGCTGGCTGGCCCTGGGCCTGGTGGCCGTGTTTGCGCTGACCCTGCTGTGGCCCGGCCTGTCCGAGCGGCTGACGCGGCCGCTGGTGGCGGCGGGCTCGCGCCTTTCCGAGCGTGCCCAGGGCACGGACGGCGGCGCCCGCCCCGGCGCCTCGCTGCTGCTGGGCGTGGCCACGGGCCTGCTGTGGGCGCCCTGCGCGGGCCCCATCCTGGGCCTGATCCTCACGGGCGCCGCACTGCAGGGCGCCAACACCACCTCCAGCCTGCTGCTGCTGGCCTATGCGGCCGGTGCGGCCACCTCCATGGCGGCGGCCCTGCTGCTGGGCGGCAAGGTGTTTGCGGCGCTCAAGCGCATGCTGGGCGCGGGCGAATGGGTGCGGCGCGGGCTGGGCGCGGCCATGCTGGCGGGCGTGGGCGCGATTGCGCTGGGGCTGGACACGGGCGTGCTGGCGCAAGTGTCCACGGCCTCCACCGGCGGCCTGGAGCAAAGGCTGGTGGACCGCCTGAGCGGCAGGCCCGAGGGTGGCGCCATGGCCATGCAGGCCGGTCCCGCAATGATGGCCGCCGTGGATACGGACTCCGGTGCTGGCCCGGCCATGATGGCCGCAGGCGGCGCCATGCGCATGGCCGGCGGCCCGTCCCGCGCCGCCCTGCCGGACGAAGGGCTGGCCCCTGCGCTGGACGGCGCCACCGACTGGCTCAACTCCACCCCGCTGACGGCCGAACAACTGCGCGGCAAGGTGGTGCTGGTGGATTTCTGGACCTATTCCTGCATCAACTGCCTGCGCACCCTGCCCTATGTGAAGGCCTGGGCCGAGAAGTACCGCGACCAGGGCCTGGTGGTGGTGGGCGTGCATGCGCCGGAGTTCGCCTTCGAGCGCAAGCTGTCCAACGTGGAAAAGGCCGTCAAGGACCTGGGCATCGGCTACCCCGTGGCCGTGGACAACGGCTACAAGATCTGGCGCGCCTTCAACAACCAGTACTGGCCGGCGCACTACTTCATCGATGCCCAGGGCCGCATCCGGCACCACCACTTTGGCGAAGGCGGCTATGCCGAGTCCGAGCGCGTGATCCAGCAACTGCTGCAGGAAGCCGGATCGAAGCAGGTGGACCAGGGCCTGATCGACGTGCAGGCCAAGGGCGTGCAGCAGGCAGCCGACATGGCAGCCGTGCGCTCGCACGAGACCTACCTGGGCTATGAGCGCGCCGAGCAATTTGCCGCCACGCCTGCCGCCGTGCACAACCAGGCCACCGCCTATGCCACGCCCGAGCGCCTGCCGCTGAACGCCTGGGGCCTGAGCGGCCAATGGACTGTGGGCCCGGAAAGCGCCACGCTGGACGGCGCCACCGGCCGCATCACCTACCGCTTCCAGGCACGCGACCTGCACCTGGTGCTGGGACCCGGCAGCGATGGCAAGCCCGTGCGCTTCAAGGTGCTGATCGACGGCAAGGCGCCCGGCGCCTCACGCGGCATGGACGTGGCCGCCGACGGCAGCGGCAACGTGACCGCGCAGCGCCTGTACCAGCTGGTGCGCCAGGACGGCGGCGCAGCCGAACGCACCTTCAGCATCGAATTCCTGGATCCCGGCATCTCCGCCTATGCCTTCACCTTTGGCTGATCCCTGACCGCTTCACTTTCACCGGAGAGACACCATGACCAACGATTCCCCCCTCGCCACCGCATCCCGCCGCCGCGGCCTTCTCCAACTGCTGACCGGCAGCGCCGTGCTGCTGGGCGGCGCCCTGCTGTGGCAGGGCAGCGACCTGCAGGCGGCCGAGCAGGCCGTGCGCATTCCGCCACCCGCGCAGGACATGCCGGCCACGGGCCAGGGGCCGCAGAAAGCCATCTTTGCGGGCGGCTGCTTCTGGGGCGTGCAGGGCGTGTTCCAGCATGTCAAGGGCGTGCAGCGCGCCGTCTCGGGCTACAGCGGCGGCACGGCGGCCCAGGCCTCGTATTCGGCGGTGAGCAGCGGCCGCACCGGGCATGCGGAGTCGGTCGAGATCACCTATGACCCGGCCCAGGTCAGCTACGGGCAACTGCTGCAGATCTACTTTTCCGTGGCCCATGACCCGACCCAGCTCAACCGCCAGGGGCCGGACACGGGCCCGCAGTACCGCTCGGCCATCTTCGCCACCGACGCCGCGCAGCTCAGGACCGCCCAGGCCTATGTGGCCCAGTTGGACGCGGCCAAGGTCTTCGGCAAGCCCATCGTGACCCGGCTGGAGGACAAGCCCAGCTTCTTCCCGGCCGAGAACTACCACCAGGACTTCATGACCGAGAACGCGCGCCATCCCTACATCGTCATCAACGACCTGCCCAAGGTGCAACAGCTCAAGCGCCTGTTCCCGGACAGCTACCGGGCCGAGCCGGTGCTGGTCAAGCAGGCCGCGCGGCAGATGTAGCGCCTGCGCAGCGCGGGTGCCTTCAGGCATCGGGGGCGGCTGCCGTATGAGACATTTGCGGCATGCCCTCCAGCCTGCAGACCACACCCAACCCGCCCGCGCCCCCGCCCCCTGTGGCCCCCACCCGCGCCGAAGCCCTGCGCTACTGGCTGAAGCTGGGCTGCATCAGCTTTGGCGGGCCGGCCGGGCAGATCGCCATCATGCATGAGGACCTGGTGGAGCGGCGGCGCTGGATATCCGAGGGCCGATTCCTGCATGCGCTCAACTACTGCATGCTGCTGCCCGGCCCCGAGGCGCAGCAGCTGGCCACCTATATCGGCTGGCTGCTGCACCGCACCTGGGGCGGCATCGTGGCCGGCGGGCTGTTCGTGCTGCCCTCGCTGGTGCTGCTGATCGGCCTGTCCTGGATCTATGTGGCCTTCGGCCATGTGCCGGCCATTGCCGGCATCTTCTATGGCATCAAGCCGGCCGTGACGGCGCTGGTGGTGCAGGCGGCCTGGCGCGTGGGCTCGCGCACCCTGCGCAACGGCTGGCTGTGGGGCATTGCCGCGGCGGCCTTCGTGGCCATCTTCGCGCTGAAGCTGCCGTTTCCGCTGATCGTGCTGGCGGCCGGCGCACTGGGCTACCTGGGGGGCAGGCTGGCGCCGCGCCACTTCGCCCCTGCAGGCGGGCACGGCCACGGCGGCGGCAGCCACGGCCCGGCCGTCATCGACGATGACACGCCCGTACCGGCCCATGCACGGTTCAGCTGGCGTTTTTTCAGCCAGGTGCTGGCGGCCAGCCTGGGGCTGTGGGCCCTGGCGCTGGGCCTGCTGACCGCCGCCTTCGGCTGGCAGGGCGCGCTCACCCAGATGGGCTGGTTCTTCACCAAGGCGGCATTGCTGACCTTTGGCGGCGCCTATGCCGTGCTGCCCTACCTCTACCAGGGCGCCGTGGACCACTACCACTGGCTCACGGCCACGCAGATGATGGACGGGCTGGCCCTGGGCGAGACCACGCCGGGGCCGCTGATCATGGTGGTGTCCTTCGTGGGCTTCCTGGGCGGCTGGAGCACGCAGGTGTTCGGCCCCGATGCGCTGCTGCCTGCCGGCGCCGCCGCCGCCCTGGTCGTGACCTTCTTCACCTTTTTGCCGTCCTTTGCCTTCATCCTGCTGGGCGGCCCCTTCATCGAGTCCACCCATGGCAGGCTGGGCTTCACCGCGCCGCTGACGGGCATCACGGCCGCCGTGGTGGGCGTCATCGCCAACCTGGCCGTGTTCTTTGCCTGGCATGTGCTGTGGCCACGGGGCTGGGCGGGTCCCTTCGACTGGCCGTCCGCACTGCTGGGCCTGGCTGCGGCGGCCGCGCTGCTGCGCTGGAAGGTGGGCGTGATCCCCGTGGTGGTCGGCGCGGGGCTGGCCGGCCTGGCGATCACGCTGGCACGCCAGGGTGGGTAGGAAAGGCTGCGGCATGGTTTCGACCACGGATGGGCATTTCAGCTGGCTGCGCTGCCGCACCGCAGGCGTGGAGGCCGTGGCCGCCGACACGGCGAGGCACTTTGGGCGGCATACCCACGAGCAGTACGGCATCGGCCTGATCGAGCGTGGCGCGCAGAAGTCCGCCAGCGGGCGAGGTCTGTACGAGGCCGGGGCCGGCGACCTCATCATGGTCAACCCCGGCGAGCTGCATGACGGCATGCCCCTGGGCGATGGCGGTCGCGCCTGGCGCATGCTCTACCTGGAGCCCTGGGTCGTGGCCGGGCTCATGGCGGACATGGATGGCGCAGGGCCGGCGGCCGGCTTCGAGTTCCGCCAGCCCGCCGTGCGCGACCCGCGCCTGGCCGCGTGTTTTCAGGCTCTGTACCGCAGGATGACCGGCAGCGGCGAGGCAACGGACGCCCTGGACCTGGACGAAGCCCTGCTGCAGCTGCTGGGCGGCATGCTGCAGCGCCCTGCCCCGGCGCCCCGCGCACCGGCCCCCATCACCCTGGCCCGCGCCCGGATGGACGACGATCCCGGCGCGCCCCTGACCCTGGGCGCCCTGGCCCAAGAGGCGGGCCTGAGCCGCTACCAGTTCCTGCGTGCCTTTGCGCGCGCCACAGGCATGACGCCCCATGCCTATCTGCTGCAGCGGCGCCTGCACCAGGCGCGCGGGCTCATCGCCAGCGGCGTGCCGCTGGCCGAGGCCGCCGCGCACAGCGGCTTTGCCGACCAGAGCCATATGACGCGCCTGTTCGTGCGCAGCTTCGGCATGGCGCCCGGCTTCTATGCCAGGGCAGCAAGCGCCTGCGCTGCGTGACGCGCTGCAATTTCCTTCAAGACCACGCAAACCGGCCTGGCGAGGATGGGGATCACATCCCCTCTCCACTCACAAGGCCAGATCTTGCCGTTCTCCTACGCACCCTCCATCCCCCGCGACTTTCCTGAACTGGCCACGCAGACCTTGCTGCTGCGCGGCCTGTCGCCCGACGTGCCCGCACACGCCGTGATCGCCCCCTTCATGGCACAGGCCAGGCAGAACCTGGCCTGCACCCCGGAAAGCGAGATGCCATCCATCCAGGCCTGGCGGCGCGGCTTTGCCAGGATGGGCCTCAAGCCCACGCAATACCGCTGCGCCGCCGAGGCCCTGCTGCGCCGCCTGCGCAAGGAGGGTGATCTGCCGGGCCTGCATCCGCTGGTGGACCTGTGCAATGCGGCCTCGGTGGCCTTTGCCATTCCCGTGGCCGTCTTCGACCTGGACCGCATCAGCGGCTGCCTGCAGGTGCGCCCCGCAACCGGCAGCGAGGTCTACGAGACCTTCTCGGGCGAGATCGAATATCCCGAGCCCGGCGAAATCATCTTTGCCGACACGGCTGGCCGCGCCCACGCCCGGCGCTGGTGCAACCGCCAAAGCGGCCACTCGGCAGTGCGCGAATCCACCGTCAACGCGCTGATCGTGACCGAAGCGCTGCACGCCACCGGCAAGACGGATACGCAGCAGTTGGTGCAAGCCTTGCAGGCGGCGGCCGGTCGGCTGTGGCCCGAGGCCGTTTCACACCCAGGCAACCCCTTGCAGGCCGCCCAGGCCTGAGGCGACCGGGGCCGTTGGCGCCCCGGCACGAAGAGGGCTATCACGCTGCGCGGACTTCCCGCAAGCAAGACCGTACGCGTATCGCACCGCCCTGCACATCGACCCGCAGGTCCCTTCAAAACAAGCTTCTACGCTATCAAATTGATAACAATGCGTTGCATGCTACATACAAATGAAAAGAAAAAGAAATCATTCCCATTGTCATTCTAGAATCCGCACCCGCCATGACAGGCTGCGCTGCTGGCCCCAGGGCCGGCAGCAGCGCCGACGCACCCAGAGCACGCCCCACGGCACAGGTTTCCCAGCTCTCGACCATTGACCATGCTTACCCAAAGACTCTCGCGCACGGCAGTTGCGCATGCCGCCCTGCTTGCCCTGTGCGGCGCAGCCCACGCACAGGCCCAGCCTGACAAGGTCCCCGAGGCCACGCTCGCCCCGGTCACCGTGAACGCAGGCACCGAGAAGGAAAATCCCACCGGCCCTGTGGTGGGCTTCACCGCCAAGCGCGCCATCTCGGCCACCAAGACCGACACGCCGCTGATAGAGACGCCCCAGGCCATCAGCGTGGTCACGCGTGACCAGTTCGAGGCCCAGGGCGTGCAGACGCTGCGCCAGACCACCGCCTACAGCGCCGGCGTGGTGTCCAACTATTTCGACAGCCGGGTGGACAGCTTCTCGGCACGCGGCGGCAGCGTGAGCCAGTACCAGGACGGGCTGCTGCGCACCTACGGCACCTACAACACCAGCCGGCCCGATCCCTACACGCTGGAGCGCGTGGAATTCCTGCGCGGACCCTCTTCCGTGCTCTACGGCCAGGGCAGCGTGGGCGGCGTGCTCAACCTCACCAGCAAGCGCCCGCAGGCCGAGGCGCTGCGCGAGGTGCAGGTGCAGGTGGGCAACTACGGGCGCAAGCAGATCGCCGCCGACCTGACCGGCGCCGTCACCGAAGACGGCCAGTGGCTGTACCGCCTGGTGGCCGTGGGCCGGGAAAGCGGCACCCAGGTGGACCATGTGAACGACGACCGCCTGGTGATCGCGCCCAGCCTGACCTGGCGGCCCAGCGCCGATACCTCGCTCACGCTGCAGGCGCTCTACCAGAAGGACAAGAGCGGCTCGCTGATCGGCTTCTTCCCCTGGCAGGGCACGCGCCTGCCCAGCCCCTACGGCCAGATTCCCACCAGCACCTTCATCGGCGAGCCCGGCTGGGACTCGTTCGACACAGAGAACAAATCCTGGGGCTACCTGTTCAGCCACCGCCTGAACGCGGACTGGACCGTGCGCCAGAACCTGCGGCGCACCATCAGCGACGTGGACTACCGCTCCATCTACACCAGCTTCACCGCCATCCCCGGCCAGGGCCGCCCTGCGCGCCCGGTCTTCAACCCCGACAACCGCAGCGTCTACCGCGATGCCTCCTGGCAGGTCAACGGCGGGCGCATGCTGGTGATCGACACGCAGCTCGAAGGCAAGCTGCGCTGGGGCACGGCCGAGCACACCGTGTTGGCCGGCATGGACGCACAGCGCAACAGCACCAGCCAGTCCACCTGGCGCGGCCTGACCGCGCCGTTTGACGTCTACAACCCCGTCTACGGCAACTTCACGCCGCCCACGGCCTCGCAGCTGGTGCGCCAGCCGGGCGTGTCGCAAAAGCAATTGGGCTTCTACGCCCAGGACCAGATCAAGTGGGGCCGCTGGACCGCCACCCTGGGCCTGCGCCACGACAGCGCGCAGACGGACACCGAAGGCCGTCCCGCCTCCGCCGTGGACGAGAAGGCCTGGACCAAGCGCGCAGGCGCCACCTACCAGATGGACGGTGGCTGGGCGCCCTACCTGGGCTACTCCGAGTCCTTCCAGCCGCTGGGCGGCGTGAACGTCTACGGCACGCCCTACAAGGCGCAGCGCGGCGAGCAATGGGAAGCCGGCGTGAAATGGCAGCCGCCGGGCCAGGGCCTGTCGGCCTTTGCCGCCGTCTACACGCTGCGCGAGAAGAACCGCAAGACCACCGACCCCGCCAACCCGCTCAACAGCCTGCAGATCGGCGAGGTCAAGGTCAACGGCTTCGAGGCCGAGCTGACCGCCAGCCTGGCCCGCCACTGGGACGCCACCCTGGCCTATGCGTACACCGACGCCGTCATCTCGCGCAGCAATGGCGGCGACCAGGGCCAGCGCGTGACCAGCGTGCCGCGCCACACGGCGTCGGCCTGGCTGACGCACCGCTTTGCCAGCGAAGGACGTGGCGGCTGGAGCCTGGGCGCGGGCGTGCGCTACACGGGTTCGCAGTGGACGGGCACCAGCCTGGTAGACACGCCTTCGGCCACCCTGCTGGACGCCATGGTGTCCTATGACGCCGGCCCATGGCGCCTGGCCTTCAACGTGGTCAACCTGACCGACAAGGTGCAGATCACGCAGTGCCTGGCACGCGGCGACTGCTTCTACGGCCAGCGGCGCACCTTTGCGGTGACGGGAACGCACCGCTTCTGAGGACCGCCGCAGCGCGCCTTGCACAGCCCAGGCATTTCACGCAGCGCAGGCAGCTCAGGCAGGCAGCTGCCTGAAGCTCCTTCGGTCCGCCGTGCTGCCAAACGATGCGCAGCCTGACAGCACGGCGGGCGAAGGCGCGGTGGTCGACAGCGCCTCGCTGCACAGCCGGGGCAGTTGGCTGTGCTCGTCTTCCAGGGCCTGTGTCTGGATCATGGGGGCCATGGCCACCACGTTGCCGAAGATGGTGGCAAAGGCCACGTCGGCCGCGTCACGGCCCGTGCCAAAGCGCATGAAGCCCATGGGAATGGCCGTGCCCGACGCATCGAACAGGTACCACCTGTCGCCCAGGTAGGCTTCCACGTAGGCATGGAAATCGGGCGGGCCCAGCGCAGGGTCGGCACCGTAGTCCGTGCCGGTGGCGATGCGGGCGGGAATGTTCAGCGCGCGGCACAGCGCGATCATCAGGTGCGTGAAATCGCGGCACACGCCCACCTGCTCCACCAGGGTATCGACGGCCGAGGTGGACGAGTTGCTGGTGGCCGAAGCGAAGGTCACCAGCTCCTGCACCCACTGCTGTATGGCCAGCACGCGCGAATAGCCGGGCGCCAGGTGGCCGAAATTGCGGAAGGCCAGCTGCATCAGCCGGTCGGACTGGCAGTAGCGGCTGGGGTAGATGTAGGGCAGCACCTCCAGCGGGATGCAGCGCACCGGAACCTCGCCCAGCGCCGCCGGATCCTCGCGGTGGTGCGCGATGCAGACGGTGGCCGTGTAGGTCAGGTGCAGGGGGCCGGGGTTGGCATGCAGGCGCATGAAGCGCGTGGAGGTGGCGGGCTCGGTGGCAATGTCGGGCTCCACCGGCTGGCTGAGCACCAAACGCTCGTTCTCCACCGTCTGGTGCGAGGTGTGGGCCGCATGGATGTTGAACACGAAGTCGGCCCCGGCCGGATCGCGGATGTCATAGGCAAGATCCACCTGGATCTGCAGCCTGATTCCTGGTTGGGCCATTGTTTTTCCCTGGTTGGTCTGTCGGATCGGCATCCATGGTGGGATCAAGAGTCTCCGCCGGCCGTAGGCCCCTGCTGAAAAGCCTGTAGTGCTTGGCAGGGACAGCGCGTGCGCCCGCCCGGCGGCCCGCAGGGGATGCAAACTCGGCTAACATCGGCGCCGCCCCGCATGGCGCAATACCTGTGGCGGGGGCATCCACCAGCCAGGAACAGCCAAGGAGACCGCTAGATGGCGGAGATCATCGAGATATCGCGGGCGGCGCTGCACGAGCAGGTGGCGGACCGTTTGCGGTCCATGCTCATCGAGGGGCGCATCGCCCCGGGCGCCAAGCTCAACGAGCGCGAGCTGTGCGAGCAGTTGGGCGTCTCGCGCACGCCGCTGCGCGAGGCCATCAAGCTGCTGGCCGCCGAAGGCCTGGCCGACCTGCTGCCCAACCGCGGCGCCATCGCCGTCAAGCTGAGCGAGGCCGATGTCATGCACGCCTTCGAGGTGCTGGCCGGCATCGAGGGCCTGTCGGGCGAACTGGCCGCCCAGCGCATCACCGACCAGGAATTCGCCGAGATCCGCGCCCTGCACTACGAGATGATGGCCAGCGTGGCACGCGCCGACGTGTCCGCCTACTACCGGCTCAACGCCGCCATCCACGCGGCGCTGAACAGCGCCGCCAAGAACCCCGTGCTGACGGAGACCTTCCAGCGCATCAACAACCGCGTGCAGTCGCTGCGCTTTCGCACCAACCTGGACACGGCCAAGTGGAAGCAGGCCGTCAAGGAGCACGAAGCCATGATCGAGGCCCTGGGCGCACGCGACGCCACGGCCCTGCGCGAGCTGCTGGTCACCCACCTGCACCACAAGCGCGATGCCGTGCTGGCCATGCTGCGCGCCGAGGCCCTGCAGCCGCGCAAGGCGCGCTGAAGCCCAGGGCCGCTAACGCTGCGGCGCGGCCCCCAGCGCCGCAACGCCGGCCCGCGCCACCTCCGCATCCTCGGCCGGCTTCACCCCGCTGACGCCCACGGCGCCCAGGCAGTGGCCCTCCCTGGTGATGGGCACGCCGCCTTCCAGCAGGCCCTGCAGCGCGGGCACGCTCAGGTAGGCGGTACGGCCACCATTGATCATTTCCTCATAGAGCCGGCTTTCCTTGCGGCCCAGTGCTGCGGCGTGGGCCTTGGCCGGCGCGATGTGGGCCGAGGCCGGGGCCGCGCCATCCAGGCGCTGCAGCCACAGCAGGTGGCCGCCGTCATCGGCGATGGCGATGCTGACGGCCCAGCCGCGCGCCGTGGCATGCGCCTCGGCGGCCTGGGCGATGGTCTTGATGTCCTGGAGGTCCAGGCAGGGTTTGTGCTTCATGGGAGTGCCTTGTCTTGCGCGGGAGGGAGGATGGCAGTCAGCGGGCATCCAGCAGGCTTTCCAGCAGCCGCGCCACATGCACGGCTTCGCGCGCCGCGCCGTCGGCGATCTGGTGGCGGCAGCTGGTGCCGTCGGCCACGACGATGGCCTCGGGGCGCTGGCGTATGGCCGGCAGCAGGGCCGCCTCGGCCATGTCCATGGAGACCTGGTGGTGGCTGGCCTCGTAGCCGAAGCTGCCGGCCATGCCGCAGCAGGAGCTTTCGATCAGCTCGGGCTGGGCGCCGGGAATCAGCCGCAGCACGTCGAGGATGGGGCTGACCGCGCCAAAGGCCTTCTGGTGGCAATGGCCGTGCACGAGGATGGGCGCCTCGGCCGCACGCAGCGGCAGCGCAAAGCGGCCGGCCTTCACTTCACGGGCAATGAATTCCTCGAACAGTAGGGCCTGGGCGGCAACGGCCTGCGCAGGCTCGCCCAGACCCATGACCAGGGCTTCGTCGCGCAGGGTCAGCAGGCAGGAGGGCTCCAGGCCGACGATGGGGATGCCGGCGCGGGCCAAGGGCGCCAGGGCGTTGATCAGTGCACCGGCGCTGGCCTTGGCCTGCTCGACCATGCCGGTGGCCAGGTAGGTGCGGCCGCAGCAGTGGTGGCCGCCGCCCTCTTTGGCGGACTTGCTGGCGGTATGCAGCGCATAGCCGGCCGCCTGCAGCACGCGCGCGGCGGCCAGGGCGTTTTCGCTCTCGAAGGTGCCGTTGAAGGTGTCCACGAAGAGCACGGCCACGCGCTCGCCGGCCGCCGCGCGGGCCAGGGCCTGGTCGCGGTCAAGAAGGGTATGTGCTTCGGGCGCGCGCCAGAAGGTGTCGCTGCGCCAGGCCGGCAGCGAGCGCCTGGCGGACAGGCCCAGCAGTTTTTCGCCCAGTTGGCGCAGCACGGGCAGGCGGTTGCGCAGGTTCAGCAGCCAGGGCATGCGGCTGGCCGTGGCCGCGTAGCGCGGCAGATGGGCAACCAGCCGGTCCTTGAGCGTGTGGCCATGGCGGGCCTTGTAGTGGGCCAGGAATTCCACCTTCATGCGGGCCATGTCCACGCCCGTGGGGCAGTCGCGCCTGCAGCCCTTGCAGCCCACGCACAGGTCCATGGTGTCGTGCATGGCCTCGCTGGTGAAGGCGTCCGGGCCCAGCTGGCCCGAGATGGCCAGGCGCAGGGTGTTGGCGCGGCCCCGCGTCAGGTGCTGCTCGTCGCGCGTGACGCGGTAGCTGGGGCACATGGTGCCGGCGTCGAACTTGCGGCAGTGGCCGTTGTTGTTGCACATCTCCACGGCCTTGGCAAAGCCGCCGGTGACGTCGCCGCCCGTGCCGGGCGCCGTGGTGACCTCGGTGACCGGGTCGGCCTGCACGTTCCAGGCAGACCAGTCGAGCACGGGCGTGATGGGAATGCGCCGGTAGGGCCGGGGCGCATCGGCGGGCGCAAAGCGGAACAGCCGGCCATCGTCCATCTTCGGCGTATCGATGATCTTGCCGGGGTTGAACAGGCCCTGGGGATCGAACTCCTGCTTGATGGCGCGCAGGGCCTCGGTGATGGCGGGCCCGAACTGCCAGGCAATCCACTCGCCGCGGCACAGCCCGTCGCCGTGCTCGCCGCTGAAGGCGCCCTTGTATTTGCGCACGAGTTCGGCCGCTTCCTCGGCAATGGCGCGCATGCGCGCCGCGCCGTCGGTGCGCATGTCCAGGATGGGCCGCACATGCAGCGTGCCCACGGAGGCATGGGCGTACCAGGTGCCCCGGCTGCCGTGGCGCGCGAACACTTCGGTGAGCGCGTCGGTGTACTCGGCCAGGTGCTGCAGCGGCACGGCGCAGTCCTCGATGAAGCTCACGGGCTTGCCGTCGCCCTTGAGGCTCATCATGATGTTCAGCCCCGCCTTGCGCACTTCCCAGAGGTTTTTCTGGGCCGCTTCCTCGGGCATTTCCACCACGCTGCCGGGCAGGCCCAGCTCGCCCATCAGCTCCACCAGCTGGCGCAGCCGCGCCAGCAGCGCGGCGCGGTCGTCGCCGGCGAATTCCACCAGCAAGATGGCAGCCGGGCGGCCGATGAGCGCGGTCTCTATGGTGGGCTTGAAGGCCGGGTTGGCCAGGCCCAGCTCGATCATGGTGCGGTCCACCAGCTCCACGGCCGTGGGTCCCAGCTTCACGATGTGCTGGGCCGAGTCCATGGCCGCGTGGAAGGTGGGGAAATTGACCACGCCCAGCACCTTGGCGCGCGGCAGCGCGCTGAGCTGCAGGGTGAGCGAGCGCGTGTAGGCCAGCGTGCCCTCGGCGCCTATCAGCAGATGGGCCAGGTTGACGCTGCCGTCGGCCGTGTAGGGCCGCTCGCTCTGGTTGTCGAAGATGTCGAGGTTGTAGCCCGCCACGCGGCGCATGACCTTGGGCCAGTGGGCGTGAATGTCCTCGCGGTGCTGTTGCGCCAGCCCGTGCACGAACTGCGCAATGCGCGCCGCGCGGCCCGTGGCCTGGGCGACGGGGCCGAAGTCCAGCAGCTCGCCATCGGCCATCCAGGCGCGGGCGCCGCGCACGTTGTGGACCATGTTGCCGTAGGCAATCGAGCGCGAGCCGCAGGAGTTGTTGCCCGCCATGCCGCCCAGCGTGGCCTGGGCGCTGGTCGATACGTCCACCGGATACCACAGGCCGAGCTTCTTGAGCCGGGCGTTGAGGTGGTCCAGCACCAGGCCGGGCTCGACCTCGGCCGTGCCTGCATCGGGGTCCACCGAGAGGATGTTGCGCAAATGCTTGCTGTTGTCGATCACCAGGGCCGCGCCCGTGGTCTGCCCGCACTGGCTGGTGCCGCCGCCACGCGGCAGCACGGGCACCTTCAGCTCGCGGGCGATCTGCAGGGCCGTGGCGATGTCTTCTTCGCAGGTGGGCACGAAGACGCCCACCGGCATGATCTGGTAGATGGAGGCATCGGTGGCATAGCGCCCGCGCGAGGCGGCGTCGAACAGAACCTGGCCGCGCGTGTCCGAGCGCAGGCGGCGCGCCAGCATCTGGCTGACATCGTCGGGCGGCAGCACGGTGCCGGGGGCGGGCACGGTGTCGTCGGGGGAAGCGGCAAGGCGGTGCGTGGGTTCCATCAGCATGGCGGCTCTCATTCGTTCATGGTTCGTGGGTAGATCTGGCCTGCCTTGAGCAGGGCGATGACGGTGTCGCGCTTGTGCTCCAGGTGGGCGACCAGCACCTGGCGCAGCGCGGCGGCATCTCGCGCCTGCAGCGCTTCCAGCATGCGTTCGTGCTCCTGGACGGCGCGCTTCCACTTGGCCGCGTCCTGGTTGGTGCGAAAGCGCAGCGACTGCACGCGGGCGTTGATGCGGCCATAGGTCTCGGCCAGCACGGGGTTGGCGGCGGCGCGGTTGATGGCCGAGTGGATCAGCGCATTGAGCCGGTAGTAGCCGGACAGGTCCTGGCGCGCATGGCTGGCCAGCATCTCGAAGTGCAGGGCCCGCACCTCGGCCAGTTGCTGCTCGCTGATGCGCTGCGCGGCCAGCTCGCCCGACATGCCCTCCAGCCCCGCCAGCACCTCGAAGGTCTGCAGCACATCGGCCTCGCCCAGGCGCACGGCCACGGCGCCGCGGTTGGGCACCAGGTCCACCAGCCCTTCGGAGGCCAGCAGCTTGATGGCCTCGCGCAGCGGCGTGCGCGAGACGCGCAACTGCTCGCACAGCGCGCGCTCGTTGAGTTTGGCGCCGGGCGGTATGCGCCCTTCCACCAGCCAGGTGCGCAGCCGCGCCGCCACCTGGTCATGCAGGGCAAGCCGCGAAATCTCGATGATCTCCGCCATGGATTCTCCTGGTCGAATGAATTTTGCATTCATTTTTACGCAAGCATTTCTCAAGGCATTCATGGTTATCACCAAGGCATTTATGAATTTTGAATGCAAAAATTCGCAAACACCCTCCCCCGCAGACCGACCTGGCATTTCCTTGAAAAGGACGCACCATGCTCACGCTCGACAACCATCCCACGGGCCGCCACTTCCTCCAGATCCCCGGCCCCAGCCCGGTTCCCGACCGCATCCTGCGGGCCATGAGCCTGCCCACCATCGACCACCGGGGGCCGGAGTTCGGCCAGCTCGGCCTGAAGGTGCTGGCCGGCATCCAGCAGGTCTTCAAGACCCGGCATCCGGTGGTGATCTATCCGGCCTCCGGCACGGGCGCCTGGGAGGCGGCCCTGATCAACACGCTCAGCCCTGGCGACCATGTGCTGATGTTCGAGACCGGCCACTTCGCCTCGCTGTGGCAGAAGATGGCCACGCGCCTGGGCCTGTCCACCGAGTTCCTGTCCTATGGCGGCTCCGATGAGCACCTGCCCCAGGCGCCGGGCTGGCGCCATGGCGTGCAGGCCGGGCTGATCGAGGCGCGGCTGCGCAAGGACACGGAGCGCCGGATCCGCGCCGTGTGCGTGGTGCACAACGAGACCTCCACGGGCGTGACCTCGGACATCGCCGCCGTGCGCCGGGCCATCGACGCGGCGGGCCACCCGGCCCTGCTGCTGGTGGACACCATCTCGGGCCTGGCCAGCGCCGACTACCGCCATGACGAATGGGGCGTGGACGTGACCATCAGCGGCTCGCAAAAGGGCCTGATGCTGCCGCCCGGCATCAGCTTCAACGCGCTGTCGCCACGCGCGCTGGAGGCCGCCAAAAGCGCGAAGCTGCCCAAGTCGTTCTGGGCCTGGGACGAGATCGTGGAGATGAACCAGACCGGCTACTGGCCCTACACGCCCAACACCAACCTGCTGTACGCCCTGTCCGAATCGCTGGACATGCTGCTGGCCGAAGGGCTGGATACGGTGTTTGCGCGCCACCAGCGCTGGGCGGCCGGCGTGCGCGCCGCCGTCCAGGCCTGGGGCCTGCCCATCCAGTGCGCCGATCCACAGGTCTACTCGCCCGTGCTCACCGGCGTGATCACGCCCGAAGGCGTGGATGCCGACGCCCTGCGCCGCCTGATCCACACGCGCTTCGACCTGTCGCTGGGCGCGGGCCTGGGCAAGCTCAAGGGCCGCATGTTCCGCATGGGCCACCTGGGCGACAGCAACGACCTCACGCTGCTGGCCATGGTGGCGGGCGTGGAGATGGGCCTGAAGCTGTCCGGCATCCGGCTGGCCGGCAGCGGCGTGCAGGCGTCCATGGACTACTTCGCTGCCCACGCCGCAGCCGGGGCGCTGCGCAAGGCCGCCTGAACCCATCGGCCGCGCGCCGAAACCCCTTGGCAGAGCCGGAGCACATGGCTCGCCCCCTTGATCGTGGATTGCACCAATACCAGGAAATAACAGGAGACAAGAGACATGACATCGCCCCGCAACCGCCTGGCGGCAACTGCCGTCGCCACCCTCGCCGCCACCGCCGCCATCACCCTCGCCGCCCCTGCCGCCCGGGCGCAATGGAAGCCCGCCAAGTCCGTCGAACTCGTCGTGCCGTTCTCGGCCGGTGGCGCCTCGGACCAGATGGCGCGCGTGATCCAGGCCATCGTCACCAAGCACAAGCTGATCGAGCAGCCCGTGGTCATCCTCAACAAGGCCGGTGCCTCCGGCGCCGAGGGCATTCTGGATGTCAAGGCCTCGGCGCGCGACCCGCACAAGCTGCTGGTGGCCTCCACGGCCATCTTCACCCTGCCCATGGCCACGGCCCTGCCCTTCCAGTGGCGCGACCTGAATCCCGTGGCCATGATTGCCCAGGACCAGTTCGTGCTCTGGGTCAATGCCGAGACCGGCTACCAGACGCCCGCCGACTACCTGGCCGCCGCGCGGCAGGCCGGCGGCAAGTTCAAGATGGGCGGCACCAGTTCCAAGCGCGAGGACCAGATCATCACCGCCAACATGGAACAGGCCGCCGGCGTGAAGTTCACCTACATCCCCTACAAGGGCGGCGGCGAGGCCAGCACGCAGCTGGTGGGCAAGCACATCGACTCCAACGTCAACAACCCCAGCGAGTCCATGGCGCAGTGGCGCGCGGGCCAGGTGCGGGCGCTGTGCGTGTTCGACACGCAGCGCATCGAGTACACGGCCAAGGTCACGGGCAGCCAGGCGCTGTCGGACATCCCCACCTGCAGGGAGCAGGGCCTGGATGTGCAATACACCATGCTGCGCGGCTTCTTCCTGCCGCCCGGCACCACGCCCGAACAGGCGCAGTTCTATGCAGGCGTGATGCACAAGGTGGTGGCCACGCCCGAGTGGAAGGAGTACCTGGAGAAAAACGCGCTCAAGCCCGAGTACATGACGGGGCAGGCCTTCGTGGACTTCCTGGCCAAGGACGAGACGCGCCACCTCGACATCATGAAGAAGGCCGGTTTCCTGTCGGCCAGCGTGGCCGCCGCCGCCAAGTGAGGAGCCGCGCCATGGACACCGCCATCCACCTTGCCCCGCCCTCCTCCAATGCAGCGGCAGCGGCAGCAGCAGCCCCGGCCCAGCCCTCCAGCGCGGCCACCGAATCCATCCCCGCCACCGAAGCCCAGGCCCCCGGCCTGGCCCGCC
Source organism: Delftia sp. WSY_10 (assembly GCF_043104705.1). Lineage (NCBI taxonomy): Bacteria > Pseudomonadati > Pseudomonadota > Betaproteobacteria > Burkholderiales > Comamonadaceae > Delftia > Delftia sp. WSY_10. The sequence goes on from NZ_JBICKY010000015.1 coordinate 44,290, forward strand.
GCCATGTGGAGTACGGCGTGGCCGCCGTGCTGCTGGCGCTGGCCGTGCTCGTGGTCTGGGACAACCAGCGCATTGGCGCGGGCTGGAGCGACACCGGCCCGCAGGCCGGCTACTTCCCGCTGCGCGTGGGCGCCGTGCTGGGCATCTGCGCCATCGCCGTCTTCGTGCAGGCGCTGCGCAGCCGCAGCCAGGAACAGTTCGCCAGCTGGCTGCAGCTCAGGCGCGTGGCGCAGGTGCTGTTGCCGCTGACGGCCTACATCGCCGTGATCGCGCCGCTGGGCATCTACGCGGCCTCGGTGCTGTTCATCACGGGCTTCATGGTGTTTGCGGGCCGCTATCCCTGGTGGAAGGCCGTGGCGCTGTCGGGCTTCACCAGCGTGCTGCTGTTCTACGTCTTCGAGATCCAGTTCAAGGTGCCCCTGCCCAAGGGTCCGCTTGAAGCCTGGCTCGGCTATTGACCCCTGTCGCCGCCACGGAGCAACACCATGGACGAACTCCAATACCTTGCGCACGGCTTCGCGGCCGTCACCACCTGGCAGAACACGGGGCTGATGCTCACGGGCATCCTGCTGGGCATCGTCGTCGGCGTGCTGCCGGGCCTGGGCGGCCCCAACGGCGTGGCCATCCTGCTGCCGCTGACCTTCGGCATGTCGCCCACCTCGGCCATCATCCTGCTGTCGTGCATCTACTGGGGGGCGCTGTTCGGCGGCGCCATCACCTCGGTGCTGTTCAACATCCCGGGCGAGGCCTGGTCGGTGGCCACCACCTTCGACGGCTATCCCATGGCCCAGCAGGGGCACGCCGGGGCGGCGCTGACCACGGCCTTCACAGGCTCGTTCATCGGCGCCATCTCGGGCGTGATGCTGATCACCTTCCTGGCGCCGGTCGTGGCCTCGTTCGCGCTGCAGTTCGGGCCGCCGGAGTTCTTTGCGGTCTTCTTCCTGACGTTCTGCTCCTTCATCGGCATGGGCAAGGAGCCCAAGGCCAAGATCGTGGCCGCCATGGCCGTGGGCCTGCTGCTGGCGGCCGTGGGCATGGACACCATCTCGGGCGACCTGCGCATGACCTTCGGCTCCACCGAGCTGCTGCGCGGCTTTGATTTCCTGGTGGTGGTGATCGGCCTGTTCGGCATCAGCGAGATCCTGATGACCATCGAGGAAGGCCTGGCCTTCAAGGGCAAGAAGGCCTCCATCGACCTCAAGATGGTGTTCAGGACCTGGGCCCGGCTGCCGCGCTACTGGCTGACCATGCTGCGCTCGGCCCTGGTGGGCTGCTGGATGGGCGTGACGCCCGGCGGCGCCGTGGCGGCCAGCTTCATGGGCTACGGGCTGGCCAAGAAGTTCTCGCGCGACCCCGACAGCTTCGGCAAGGGCAACCCCGAAGGCGTGCTCGCCCCCGAGACCGCCGCCCACGCGGCCGGCACCTCGGCCCTGCTGCCCATGCTGGCCCTGGGCATTCCGGGCTCGGCCACGGCGGCCGTGCTGCTGGGCGGGCTGATGATCTGGGGCCTGCAGCCCGGCCCGCTGCTGTTCACCGAGCAAAAGGACTTCGTCTGGGGCCTGATCGCCAGCATGTACCTGGGCAACATCGCCGGGCTGGTCATCGTCATGGCCACCGTGCCGCTGTTCGCCGCCATCCTGCGCGTGCCGTTTTCCATCGTCGCGCCCATGATCCTCATGGTCTGCGCCATCGGCGCCTTCACCGTGCACGGCAATGCCACGGACATCTGGCTCATGCTGGTCTTCGGCGTGGTCGGCTACGTGTTCAAGAAGCTCGACTATCCACTGGCGCCCATGGTCCTGGCCATCGTGCTGGGCGACCGCATGGAAGACGCCTTCCGCCAGAGCATGCTCTCCAGCCAGGGCGAGTTGGGCATCTTCTGGCACAACGGCCTGTCCGGCACCATCACCACGCTGGCCCTGCTGATGCTGGTGTGGCCGCTGCTGGGCAGGCTGCGGGCGATGGTGTTCGGGGCGAGGGCTGTGGCGGCCTGAGAGGAGCCGTCTACAGCGAGTCAGCCTCCGCTTCCGGCCAGAGGCGGGGGAAGTAAAAACGCAGGGCGTGCAGCGGCACGCCCAGGCGCACTCTTCCATACGGTGAATCCGTCTCCAGCAGGCCGCGCTTGAGCAGTGCCGATACCTGGGCGGTGGCCAGCCGGTCACCCAACCCCAGCATGGCCTTGAAGTCGGCCCGATCCATCTCCGCCTGGGCCGCAAAAAGATAGTGCAATGCGCGCAATGCCTCGCTGCGCACGCCTTGGCGCACCACCCGTTCCTCATAGGCAAGGCATGCCGCCATGCGTTCCTTCATGCCGTCCAGCGACAGAAGTCCCTCCATGAAGCTCACTTGGTCCATGCATAGTTCCAGCACGTATGCGATCCAGTCGATCAACCCCAGTTCGGTCAGATTGCCACGGCCATCAAGGTCACCACGGCGCGGCTCGTCTGCGGCGGCAAGCAAGGCGTAATAGCGCTCCTGCGACCGTGCGAACCCCCTCAGGGGGGACCACAGACCATTGCTCAGGCCCATGTGGGTTAGTACGAGATGTGAATGCAGCCGGGCCACGCGCCCGTTGCCGTCCCGGAACGGATGGATCCAGGCCAGGCGCTGGTGCGCAGCGGCCATGGCCACCAACTGCAACTCGCCACGGCGCACGCCTGAGTAGAAGCTCGACCAGCGGTCCAGAAAAAATGGCAACTGCCCCGCTGCAGGCGCCGCATGCCTGCCCACGCTAACCTCCCGCGTGCGCCATCGACCCGGCTCGATGGCATCGTCGCCAAGGGCGCCGGCCTCCAGATCGGCCTGGGGCAGACGGGCGAAGAGATCCTGGTGGATATCGGCCAGCATCTGGGGGGTCCAGACCTGCGCATTCGTCCATTGCGTGGACCTGTACTCCAGTTGCTCTTCAGTGGCCATGTGCGCCAGCGCCAATCGCTGACGGCGGGCCTGATCTTCGTCCTGCGCATAGTCGTTGTGCAGGGCGCGCTCGATATCCAGCGGAAAGGTGTGCTGCCCCTCGATCCTGTTCGAGTAATACGAGTTCATGGCCCGAAGCAGCCGGCGCAGGCCTGGCAATGTGTCTGGTCGGTAGCGGCCGGCCAGCCGCTCACCCAACCTGATCAGGTCATGGGAGAGCTCCAGCAAAGGGCCCAGCTTGTGTTCCCCCGGCAGCAGCGGCTCCATCTGGGCAGGATGGTCGTAGAGCAGGAATTTTTGCGACATTGATCACCTATATAAGCAGCTGATTTATATAGATGAAATCCGTTTGGTGCGAGATATTTTGCGAGTTCTTCTGCAAGATTCCCTGACACGTCCCCTAATCCCTGTACCGCTTCTTGCGAAACGCCAGCCAGGCGGCGATGACGGTGAAGGCGACGACGATGGACACCACGATCCAGAAGCCGTGCTCGTGCTCGGCCAGCGGTATGCCGCCCACGTTCATGCCGAACAGGCCGGCCAGGATGTTGATGGGCAGGGCCAGCACGGTGACCACCGTCAGCACGAAGAGGCTGTTGCTGTTGTCCTCGTTCACGGCGGCGGCCACCTCTTCCTGCAGCAGCTTGATGCGGTCCTGCAGGGTCTGCATGTCGCGCAGCATGAGCGAGAACTCCTCGCTCGCTGCGGCCAGGCCGCGCCGGTCTTCCTCGCCCATCCAGCCGGGGGGCTGCTGCAGCAGGCGGAACAGCGCGGCGGGCTCGGGCGCCAGCAGGCGCTGAAGGCGCACCAGCAGGCGGCGCAGCCGGCCCAGGTGGGCGCGCGGATGGTGGTAGCGCTGGGCCAGGATGGCGTCCTCGATGTCGTCCACGCGCGCCGTGGTCTCGCGCACCACCTTGACCAGCACATCGGCCTGGGTGCGCATCAGGTGCTCCAGCAGCTCGGCCGTGCTGGCGGGGCTGTCGCCGCGGCGCACGGCGTCGCGCAGGGCATCGACAGAGCGCAGCGGCTGGGTGCGCGCGGTGATGACCAGGCGCTCGTCCAGGCAGATCCACAGCGTGGCGATGTCGGCCGAATCGAAGTTGAACTCGAAGTTCACATCGTTGAGCACGGCGACCAGGCTGTCGTCGGCGCGCTCGATGCGCGTGGAGGTCAGGCCCTCGCGCAGGGCGGCATAGAACACGTCGGGCAGGCCCGCATGGCGCTGCAGCCAGCGCAGGGACTGGGTGTGGGTCAGGTTGAAGTGGAGCCACAGGAAATCGCGCCGGCCCGCATCGGACCGGGCTGCGGCATCGGCCAGCCACTGCGCGGCGGATGGCGCCGTCACGGCCTGCACGCACTGCCGTGTGTCACTGAAGAAGCGCCAGCCGCAGATCAGGCCTGCGTCTTCGTGGGCCTGTGCCAGGGGGGAGGCTGCATCGGTCATGGGGAGGAGGAAGCACCTGCGGAAGTGGCCTGCGCGGGCCGGGCAAGTGCGGGATTCTTGGCTGCGTCCATGACAGGGATGTGACAGCCGTCATCAGGGTGTCATGCTCAGGCCCTTGCGTCCCCTTCCGTCCCCTTCCGCCCCCTCACCACCCCTTCTCCGCCCCCTCCCCTTGCCGCGACCCTGCATCAGCACATCACGACGTTCTCCAGCGAGAACGAGAAGGGGCGGGAATTCGCCCCCGAGCCGCCGCCGCGCATCACGATGTCGGCACGGGAGATGCCCAGCAGGGAGATTTCGGTGTTCATCTGGGAGACGATGGCCGAGTTCATGATCTGGCCCTGCTGGATGTGCGAGGCCACGCCGATCCAGATGCTGGGCTTGAATTCGAAGACGGCCTTTTGCCGGGGGGCAATCGCGGTCTTGACGGCCAGCAGCCTGCCGTCCTTGTAGCAGCTGGCGTTGATGGCACCTTGGGGCAGCGCGTTGAGCACCTGCACTTCCTTGGAGCTGGCGCCGTAGCCTGCGGGCGCCAGGCGATCGCCGGCGGTGGACGGCGCCATCTGGAACTGCTGGCCGTACTGCGCCTCCAGCTGCGGCGTGCAGTTGCCATGGCTGTCGCTGGCGCCGACCTGCAGGCCCAGCGGAAAGGTGAACGGATGGTTGTCGCCCTGTCCGCAGTACTTGATGACGCGCCAGGCCACGGCAGGCGCATCGAGGTCGCTGGCGACGTTCTTCTGGAAGATGACGATCTGCGGGTGGTTCGCGTTGTTCGATTGGTTGAAGAAATTGAGTTGAACGCCCATGCATTCCTCCTGGTGGAACGAAAAGCGCTGCGGCATCCCCGGGCACTGCCTGCTGTCCCGCCACGCTTGCTGCGGGAGTCACTGTAGGGAACAACGGCCTTGCGGAGAATTACGCCCGATTACATCCCTGGGCTCACCCAGGCACGGCCCAGACCCGGTCCGCGCCCACGGCAAAGAGCTGGCGGCCTGGCTCGGGCGGCAGGCTGGCCATGCCGGTGAACAGGCCGAAGGCGGGCAGCAGGGTAAAGCCCGCGTGCACGGCAAAGCACGGCAGGCGCAGGGCGTCGCGGCCGGTGCCGCGCAGCACGATGGCGGGATGGACATGGCCGGCCAGCACATGCCAGGGCCGGGCCTGCTGCGCCTGCAGGTCCTGCGTTGGCGGCGGGGGGTGATGGCAGGCGGCGAACGGCCCCAGGTGCCAGGGCTCGTCCACGATGGCAAAGCCCAGCGCGGGCGGCGGATCGCCTGCGTGGCTGTCATGGTTGCCACGCACCAGCACCAGTTCCACGGCCGCATGGCGGCTGCGCCAGCGGGCCAGTGCAGCCAGTACGGCAGGATTGCGTGCCTCGGCCGCGTGCAGGAAGTCGCCCAGCACCACGAGCCGCCGCACGGGCAGGCCCAGAAGAAGGGCCGATAGCCGCTGCAGGTTGCCCTGCGTGGTGCCCGCCGGCACGGGAATGCCGCGCGCGCGGAAGGTGGCGGCCTTACCCAGGTGCAGGTCGGCGATGAACAGCGTGCCCTGGGCGGGCCACCACAGCGCATGCTGGGCCAGCAGGTGCACGGGCTCGCCGGCCAGGAACATGCCCAGGCTGCCGGCCAGGGCGTCGGGGGAAACAGGACTTGGCAACGGTGCGTGGCCTTTCATCAGCGGTGCAATGGTTCTACAGCAGCGGCAAGGGCCGCGAGGGCTTGCGCACGCGGCGCGGGCGGCGGCTGGCGGCATCGGCCTCGGGGCCGTCGGTGGCCTGCAGCGAGAAATCCAGCGTGCGGCGCACGGCGGCCGTGTCCTCGTCCACGGCGGGGGGCTGGTCTGCCTTGGGTTTTTTCCGTGGACGCAGCGGCGGATCGGGCGGGACCAGGTCCTGCGTGCGCGGCTCGCTGGCTGCACCGCCGGCGTCTGCCGCCTCGTGCAGCTGGGCCAGCATGCGCGCGATGCGGTCGGCCAGGTGCTCGTTGGTGAGCTTTTCGCGAAAGCGCTCCACCATGAGCGGGAAGGCAAACGGGCTGGGCCGGCGCAGCGCGCTCACCACCAGCGTCTGCGCCTGCATGCGGCGCAACGCGGCCAGCAGCTGGGCGACATCGAGTTCCTGGCTCAGCACTTCCTCGTCGGCCTGGCGCAGCAGCAGGTTGCTGTCGTCGTACTTGCGAAACACCTCGAAGAACAGCTGGGCCGAGGCCTGCAGCTGGCGCGCACTGCGGCGCTCGCCCGGGTGGCTCTGGAAGATCAGGCCGGACACCCGCGCTATCTCGCGGAAGCGCCGCCGCGCCATCTCGGTGGCGTTGAGACTGGCCAGCACTTCGTGCAGCAGGGCATGGCGGGCGTGATGGGCGTCCTCGCCCGCCAGGTGGGCATCGTCGGCAGCCTGGTCCCAGTGGCGGTCCGCATTGGCGGTGTTGCGCGTGGCGACCGCCTGGCTGGCGGACACGCGCCCGGGCACTGCCACGGCCTGGGCCGGCTCGGCGCGCAGCAGTTCGGGCAGCATGGCGGCCCAGTCACGCTCGGTGGCGCTCAGCAGCTCCAGCCCGTAGTCGTTGACGGCGATGGAGAAGGTGCCCGTCTCGCCCTGGGCGGCGCGCCAGGCCAGCAGGCTGGCCAGGCCCATATGGGCATGGCGGCCTGCAAACGGATAGAGAAACAGGTGCCAGCCCTCGCGCGTGCGCAGGGTTTCGGCCAGCAGCGTAGCGGGCGTGGGCAGGGCCGACCAGCGCTGCTGCACTTCCAGCAGGGGGCGCACGCAGCGCAGTTCGGGCGAGTGGTAGTCGCCCGCTGCCGCCAGCGCCAATTGCTGCACCACGAAGTCGGCCAGCACGGTGGACAGCGGCATGCGCGCGCCGGCCCAGCGCGGCACGGTGGGCCGCGTTCTGGCGGCGCGGCGCACGTAGGCGGTCATGTCCTCGATGCGCACCAGCTCCAGCACCTGGCCCGCGAAGACAAAGGCATCGCCGGGCGACAGGCGCGAGAGAAAGCTCTCCTCCATGCTGCCCAGCCGCGCGCCGTGCAGGATCTGCACGCTCATGCTGGCGTCGCTGACGATGGTGCCGATGTTGGCGCGGTGCCTGCGCGCCAGCCGCGCGTCGGGCATGCGCCAGATGCCCTCCGCGTCGGGCCGCACGCGCTGGTAGTCGGGATAGGCGGCCAGCGAGGGGCCGCCGCGGTGCACGAAGTCCAGGCACCACTGCCAGACCGCAGGCGCCAGCCCGGCATAGGCGACGGTGCGGCGCACTTCGGCATACAGCTCATCGGGCACGTAGCCGCCGCCCAGGGCCACGGTGGCCAGGTGCTGCACCAGCACGTCGGCGGGCTGGCGGGGGCTGGCGCGCATTTCCACCTGCTGCGCGCGCACGGCGGCGCGGGCGGCGGCGGCCTCCACCAGCTCCAGGCTGTGCGTGGGCACCAGGGTAATGCGCGAGGGCCGGCCCGGCGCATGGCCCGAGCGGCCCGCGCGCTGCAGCAGCCGCGCGATGCCCTTGGCCGAGCCGATCTGCAGCACGCGCTCCACGGGCAGGAAGTCCACGCCCAGGTCCAGGCTGCTGGTGCAGACCACGGCCTTGAGCGTGCCGGCCTTGAGCCCGGCCTCCACCCATTCGCGCACACCCCGGTCCAGAGAGCCATGGTGTATGGCCAGCAGGCCGGCCCAGTCGGGCCGGGCTTCCAGCAGCGCCTTGTACCAAAGCTCGGCCTGCGAGCGCACATTCACAAAGACCAGGGTGGAGCCGGCCGTGGCCTCCAGCTCGCGCACCACGGCCGGCAGCATGGCCAGGCCCAGGTGGCCGGCCCAGGAAAAGCGCTCGGGCCGGTCGGGCAGCAGGGTGTCCACCACCAGGCGCTTGTCCACCTGGCCCTGGACCAATACGCCGGGCCGCGGCTGGCCATGGTCGTCCAGGCCCAGCAGGGTCTGCATGGCCTCGTCCAGATTGCCCAGCGTGGCCGACATGCCCCAGACGCACAGCTGCGGGCTCCAGCCGCGCAGCCGCGCCAGGGCCAGCTGCAGTTGCACGCCGCGCTTGTTGCCCAGCAGCTCGTGCCATTCATCGGCCACCACCAGGCGCACGGAGCCCAGCAGCTCGCGCGCATCGGCGCGCGCCAGCAGCAGGGACAGGCTCTCGGGCGTGGTGACCAGCACGGTGGGCAGCTGGCGCGACTGCGCGCTGCGCTCGGCGCTTCCCGTATCGCCCGTGCGTGCGCCCACGGTCCAGCGCGCCAGCGCGGGATGGCCCTGGGCCAGCGCCTGCAAGGGCGTCTGCAGCGCCTTGAGCGTGTCGGCCGCCAGGGCGCGCATGGGCGTGATCCACAGCACGGTGAGCGGTGCGGAGGCCGGTTTTCGTTTTCCGGTGTGCGCCGGCATCGGGGTTTGCGGCGGACCCGCAAAGGCCTGCAGCGCGCCCAGCCAGACCGCATAGGTCTTGCCCGCGCCCGTGGTGGCATGCAGCAGGCCGCTGTGGCCCTGGGCCAGCGCCTTCCACACGGCGCGCTGGAAGGCAAAGGGCTTCCAGCCCCGTGCGGCAAGCCAGGCGGTGGCGAGGGGGTGGGGGGAACGGGTGGCCATGGCGCGGTGCGTCAAGGGTGGGTCACGGGTCGGAGTGCGGCAGCAGGGCCGCCAGCGTGTCGATGGAGTCGGCCTCCTGCACAGGCTTGTCCTCGCGCCAGCGCAGCATGCGCGGAAAGCGCACGGCGATGCCGCTCTTGTGGCGCGCGCTGCGCGCAATGCCCTCGAAGCCCAGCTCGAACACCAGGGTGGGCCGCACGCTGCGCACGGGGCCGAAGCTCTCCACCGTGGTCTTGCGGATGATGGCGTCCACGCGCGCCATTTCGGCATCGGTCAGGCCCGAGTAGGCCTTGGCGAAGGGCACGAGTGCGCGGCCCTCGGTGCCGGGCGGCGCGTTCCAGACGGCAAAGGTGTAGTCGCTGTAGAGGCTGGCGCGACGGCCGTGGCCGCGCTGTGCGTAGATGAGCACGGCGTCCACGCTCAGCGGATCGATCTTCCACTTCCACCACACGCCGCTGTCCTTGGTGCGGCCCACGCCGTAGGCGGCGTCGCGGGCCTTGAGCATCATGCCCTCCACACCCAGGGAGCGGGCCTGCTCGCGAAGTTCGGCCAGGGCCTGCCAGCTGTCGCCTGCCAGCACGGGGCTGGGCAGCAGCGCCGGGTGCGCCACCAGGGCCACCAGCCGTTCCAGCCGTGCGCGCCGTTCATGCTGGGGCAAGGCGCGCAGGTCCTGGCCGCCCTCCTCCAGCAGGTCATAGGCCAGCAGCACCACGGGCAGCTCGCGCAGCAGCTTGGGGCCCAGGGTCTTGCGGCCTATGCGCTTTTGCAGGTCGGCAAAGGGGCGCACATGGGCGGGCGCCTCGCCCTGCTGCGCAGCCCAGACGACGATCTCGCCGTCGATCACGGTGCCCGCAGGCAAGGCATCGCCCATGGCCTGCAGCTCGGGGAAGCGCTCGCTCACCAGTTCCTCGCCGCGCGACCAGATCCAGGTGCCCAGCGCGTCACCGCTGCCGCGCCGCACGATCTGGGCGCGTATGCCGTCCCATTTCCACTCCACCACCCATTGGGACGGCGGGCCGAGCACGGCGTCGAACTGCTCCAGCGGCAACTGCAGCGGATGGGCCAGGAAGAAGGGATAGGGGTGGCCACGGGCTTCGCCCGAATGCGCGTCATCGCCCTCTTCCTCGCCTGCCACCAGCCGCAGGTAGTCGGCCGCCCCGGGCCGCGCGCCGATGTGGGCGTAGCCCATGAGCCGCTGGGCGATGCGCTTGGCATCCACGCCGCTGACGGCCGCCAGCGCCTGCGTGACCTGCAGCCGCGACACGCCGACCCGGAAGGCGCCGGTGATCAGCTTGAAGTAGACCAGCCGCTCATCGGCCGCCAGCCGCGCCCATTGCATGCGCAGCGTGTCCGCCAGCGCCTCGGGCGCCATGCCGCGCAGCGGCAGCAGGTGGTCCGTGACCCAGGCGGCCAGGCCCAGGTCGTGCGCGTCACCGGGTGGCGGCAGCAGCAGCGCAATGGTCTCGGCCAGGTCGCCCACGGCCTCGTAGCTTTCGTCGAACAGCCATTCGGGCAGGCCGGCCGCCTCGCGCGCCAGCTCCTTCAAGACCTTGGTGGGTACCAGCTGGCGCGGCTTGCCGCCGGCCAGGAAATAGACGGCCCAGGCCGCATCGGCAGGCGCGGCGGCGCGCAGATAGGCCTGCAGCGCGGCCTGCTTGTCGCGGCTGGCGGTGCTGGCGTCCAGCGCGCGGTAGAGGGCGGCGAAGTCCTTCATGGGGCGGGCGCCTCATCCGGTGCAGCCTGGGCGGCGGCAGCCTCGTCCTCATCGCCGTATTCGGTCTGGAAGGCTTGCGCATCCAGGCCCTGCTCGCGCAGCCAGCGCACCAGCACGGCCACGCTGCCGTGGGTGACGAAGACCCGCTCGGCGCCCGTGGCGCCAATGGCGTACTGCAGGCCGGGCCAGTCGGCATGGTCGGACATGACGAAGCCCCGGTCCACGCCACGGCGGCGGCGCGTGCCGCGCAGCTGCATCCAGCCGCTGGCAAAGGCATCGGCATGGCCGGGAAAGCGGCGCATCCACGGCGTGCCCTGCGCCGAGGGCGGCGCCAGCACCAGGGCGGTCTTGAGCCGTTGTGCATCCACGCCGGGGTCGGTCACGCGCAGCGTGGGCGGCAGGTCCACGCCCGCTGCGCGGTACACGGCATTGAGCGGCTCCACCGCGCCGTGCACGACGATGGGGCCGATGCCGCTGTCCACCCCGTGCAGGATGCGCTGGGCCTTGCCAAAGGCATAGCACAGCAGCACCGAGGGCCGGCCCTGGGCCGCGTTGGCCTGCCACCAGGCATTGATGTCGGCCATGAGCTCGGGCTGGCGGGGCCAGCGGTAGATGGGCAGGCCGAAGGTGGATTCGGTGATGAAGGTGTCGCAGCGCACGGGCTCGAAGGGGGTGCAGGTGCCGTCGGCCTCGGTCTTGTAGTCGCCCGAGGCCACCCAGACCTGGCCGCCATGCTCCAGCCGCACCTGGGCCGATCCGAGCACATGGCCGGCCGGGTGCAGGGAGATGCGCACGCCGTGGTGATCGATGGCTTCGCCATACGGCAGGGTCTGCAGCGTGATGTCCGCGCCCAGCCGTGCGCGCAGCACGCCTGCGCTGTCGTCATGGGCCAAGTAATGGGCGTGGCCGGCGCGCGCATGGTCGGAGTGGCCATGCGTGATCACGGCCCGCTCCACGGGCCGCCAGGGGTCGATGTAGAAATCGCCGGCCGCGCAGTACAGGCCTTCGGGACGGGCCACGATCAGGTCGGCGGGCATGCGGGATCGGGGAAAGCAGTGCTCATGTCCCCATGCTAGTGGGGCAGTCGATGGGCGCGCGCTGGCCCGGAGCGCGGCAGGCTGTCAGCCTGCACCTACCCGCGCTGCCATGCTGCCGCAACTGGCCTGCGGCGCCCTGCAAATCGGGGAAGATAGCGCCCTGGCCCCTTCCTGCAGCCGGCCCGCCGGCTCCCTTTGATCCCACACGCACCGAACACGCCTCCATGAACAACTCTGTCGTCCGCATGTCCAATCTCTTCCTGCAGCTGGGCCTGGATGCCAGCGACCAGGCCATTGCCGACTTCATCCGCGCCCACCAGCTGGCCGCCGATGTGGATGTGGTGGATGCGCCCTACTGGAGCGATGCGCAGCGCCAGTTCCTGGCCGAGCAGCTCAAGGCCGATGCGTCGTGGTCCATCGTCGTGGACCAGCTCAGCGAGTCGCTGCACGAGGACGCGGTCAGGCAGCGCGCCGAAGGCCTGAGCTGAAGCGAGGCTGCCTGTCCACCCCGGTGGCCTGCATGGACGGCAGCCCCAGGCCGCGAACGGCCATGCCGCGCCAGGACGAAGGCTGTCGGCTCACAGTCCTCCAAAGAGGTGCCTGCCCCTCAGGCCCATCCGCGTCACAAAACTGAAACAGGGAGATCGTAACATTCCCTAACAATTTTGCAATGTGCATTCCATGGATGAGTCCCGCGCCTACCTGAGCGATTCCCGGCCCCGTTTCCGCCCACCCAGCGCCGCGGACCTGTGCACCCCCGTCCCCTGCATGACCGCCGACGAGACCAACGAGAAGGTGCTCGAGGTCTTCACGCGCCACCGCGATCTGGCCAGCCTGCCCGTGGTGGAGGGCGACCGCCCCATCGGCCTGATCAACCGCAGCATCTTCCTGTCGCAGTTCAGCAAGCCGTTTCGCATGGAGCTGTACGGCAAGAAGAGCTGCATCGCCTTCATGGACAAGGAGCCGCTGGTGGTCGATGCCTCCACCGACATCGACACCCTGACCGTGAAGACCGTGGAGTACGGTGAAAAGGCGCTGACCGACGGCTTCATCATCACGCGCGGCGGCCTGTTCGCGGGCGTGGGCCACGGCCTGCAGCTGATGCGTGCGGTGGCGGACATGCAGGTGGCGCGCAACCGCCAGATCATGCACAGCATCGAATACGCCAGCGTGATCCAGCAGTCGCTGCTGCGCAGCTCGCGCGAGGCCCTGGCACGCGCCTGCCCCGGCGCCGACCTGGTCTGGGAGCCGCGCGACGTGGTCGGCGGCGACTTCTACCAGTTCAGCCAGGACGGCGATGGCTGGTTTGCCACCGTGGCCGATTGCACGGGCCACGGCGTGCCCGGCGCCTTCATGACGCTGATCGCCACCAGCAGCCTGGGCCAGGCCATCAAGGAACACGGTCCGCGCGACCCGGCCGCGCTGCTGGGCCATGTGAACCGCAGCGTCAAGCAGATGCTGGGCCAGCTCGACGGCAAGGACGGCACGCCGGGCTCGGACGACGGGCTGGACGCGGCCTGCTTCTGGTTCGAGCCCGCGCACCTGCGCCTGCGCTTTGCAGGCGCGCGCCTGTCGCTGTTCCTGCTGCGCCCCGGCGCCGAGGCGGTGGAGGTGGTGGACGGCCAGCGCAAGGGCGTGGGCTATGTGGACAGCGAATTCGACTTCGCCTGGAACAACATCGGCCTGGAGCTGCCCGCAGGCACCCTGGTCTTCACCACCACCGACGGCCTGATCGACCAGGTCGGCGGCCCGCGCGGCATCACCTTCGGCAAGAAGCGCCTGCGCGAGCTGCTGCTGGAGCAGGCCGGCCGCACGCCCGCCGAGATCAACCGCGCCCTGCTGGACGCCCTGCAGGCCTGGCAAGGCGAGCACCACCGCCGTGACGACCTGACCTTCTTCTGCTTCAGAACCTGAATGCCTCCCATGCCCCAAGCACAGATCGCCGACAAGTACGGCAGCTTCTTCCACCTGGCGCGCCAGCACCAGGTGATCTTCTACTACGTGGGCTACTTCTCGCAGAACATCGTCGCGGCCATGGCCGAGGCCGTGCGGCTGCAGCTGGAAGTGGCCGGCGTGCCCGGCCCCACGCGGCGCAAGCTGTTCTCGTCCTTCGTGGAGATGGCGCAGAACATCATCCATTACTCGGCCGATGCCCTGACCCCGCCCCACCAGGACGATGGCGAGCTGCGCCACGGCGCGGTCTGCATCCGCCGCGAGGACGACGGCAGCTTCGTGCTGCTGTGCGCCAACCCCATCGAGCCCGGCATGGGCGAGGCGCTGCGCGCCAAGCTCGACGCCCTGCGCAGCATGACCCTGGACGAGATCAAGAAGGCCTGCCGCCAGTCGCTGCGCGACGACGCGCCCGAAGGCAGCAAGGGCGCGGGCATGGGTTTCCTGACCCTGGCCCGCGATGCGCGCGAGCCGCTGCAGTTCGACTTCGATCCCGCCCAGACCGTGGACGGTCGTCCCGTCTTCTACCTGAAAGCCACGCTCTGAGCCGCACCGGCCAGCCAGGAACGCTCCGGCACCGGACCTGGACAGGCCGGGCGCGCAGGCACGGACAACGCACCGAGATCACGCATGGACAACCTCTACATCGCTCCGACCCCCAGCTCCCCGGAAGTGGACTTCCGGTTCGACACGCACACGCTGCACCTGCGTGGCGAGTCCTATCCGGAGAACGCCGCCGCCTTCTATGGCGGCATCCTCACCCGCCTGCAGGACTACCTGGCCCTGGCGCAGCCCGCGCAGCAGCAGGCACCGATCCAGGTGCACATCGCGCTGGCCTACTTCAACAGCTCCAGCACCAAGATGCTGTTCAACCTCATCGAGGCGCTGAGCGAGGCCGCCGAGGCCGGCCGCACCGTGGCCCTGCACTGGTACTACGACGAGGAAGACGACACCATCTGCGAATTCGGCGAGGAGCTGCGCGACGACTTTGCCGCCATTGCCTTCACCGGCCATCCCGTGAAGGCCGCGTGATGGACACCGTGGCAGCACCCGCCGCCTGCGCCGCTCCTGCAGATCTTTTCGATGCCGAGCACCGGGCCCTGCTGGCGGCCCGCGCGGCCCACGAGCTGGGCGAGGAGGCCGGCGCCCGGGCCTGCCACCAGGCCCTGGGCGTGCTGCTGACCGCCTATGAGCGCCTGCTGCGCGAAACGCGCCGGCTGGTGCGCCGCAGCGACCGGGCCGAGCTGGAGATGACCCAGCTCAACCAGCGCCTGCAGGAGCTGGCCGGCGAGCTGGAATACCGCGCCACGCACGACCCGCTGACCGGCGTGCTCAACCGCGCGGCCATCATCGAGCGCGTGAACCGCCACTTCACCCAGCAGGGGCTGGCCCTGATCGTGCTGGACATAGACCACTTCAAGCGCGTGAACGACAGCTTCGGCCACCCCGTGGGCGACAGCGTGATCCTGGGCGTGGTGCGCTGCCTCAAGGCCGCCGTGCCGGCCACGGCCCACATCGGCCGCGTGGGCGGCGAGGAATTCACCGTGCTGCTGCCCCAGCACGACAGCGACGGCGCCGTGTGCGTGGCCGAGCAGGTGCGCGCCGCCATCGAGGCCCATCCCTTCGGCCTGCCCGACGCCAGCTGCATCACGGCCAGCTTCGGCGTGAGCTGGCGCCCGAGCGGCGGCCGCTTCGACGACGCCTACAGCCTGGCCGACGAGGCGCTGTACGCCGCCAAGCGCAGCGGGCGCAACCAGGTCGTGCGCGCGGCAGACCATGCCACGGCCTGAGCGGCGCGGACACGGACAGGGCTGAGGCATGAGTTTCGTGATGCGCGCACGGGCGCCCAGGGCGCCCGCCCCTGCTTCCGCCCTCCTGCAGCCGGCTCTGCAGCCGCCCCCGCCATCGCCCGTGCCCGGGCCTGAATGGCGGGTGCTGATCGTGGACAGCGACCCCGACGT
Organism: Delftia sp. WSY_10; assembly: GCF_043104705.1. NCBI lineage: Bacteria > Pseudomonadati > Pseudomonadota > Betaproteobacteria > Burkholderiales > Comamonadaceae > Delftia > Delftia sp. WSY_10. The sequence goes on from NZ_JBICKY010000015.1 coordinate 59,885, forward strand.
ACACGCCGCCTTCCGCCTGGCGCTGGAAGGCCACACCCTGTTCGGCCGGCCGCTGGTGTTCCTCTACGCCCGCTCCGGCACACAGGCGCGCAATCTGCTGCGCAGCGAGCAGGACCTGGCCGTGGTGGTGCTCGACGCCGTGACCGACGGCACGGGCGCCGGGCTGGATCTGGTGGATTTCATCCGCTACACGGCCGGCCTGCGCAACAGCCGCATCGTGCTGCGCACCGGCCGCCCGGGCCAGGCGCCCGATCTGGAAACCCTGCTGCGCTACGACATCAACGACTGCCGCACCAAGACCGAACTCACGCCCGACCGGCTGCTGGCCATCGTGGTGACCGCCGTGCGCTCCTACGAGCAGCTGTGCGCCATCGAGGCCAACCGCCGCAGCCTGGAGCTGATGGTGCGCTCCAGCGCCTCGCTGCTGGAGGAAACCAATCTGCACGCCTTCGCACGCGGCGTGATCACCCAGCTGGCCACCTTGCTGGGCGTGGCCAGCGAAGGCCTGGTCTGCTCGGAGGGCACGCACCCGGCCGAGCCCTACCGCGTGCTCGCGGCCACGGGGCCATTCGCCCGGCTCATCGACCAGCCCATCGCCACCGTGCTGGCCTCGCGCGGGCTGCGCCTGCTGCGCCAGGCCCTGCAGACCCGCCGCAACATCTACGGCGTGCAACGCGGCGTGGCCCTGTACATAGGCCGGGGAGACGAGCAGGACATGGCCGTCTTCATCGACGCGCCGGCCTCGCACAGCGCACTGGACCGCCAGCTGCTCGAAGTCTTCTGCGCCAACCTGCGCACGCTGCTGCACAACCGCGGCCTGCTGGAGCGCCTGCACCAGTCCGCCTACTTCGACCCCCTGGTCTGCCTGCCCAACCGCGCCCACTTCGTGGAAAAAGTGGATGAATGCGTGTGGCGCGGCACGCAGGACCATGTGCTGGCCCTGGTGGACATCGACGACTTCAGCGCCACCAACGACGTGATGGGCCACCGCTTCGGCGACCGCCTGCTCGAAGCCATGGCCCGCCGCCTGGCCGGCGCCCTGCCCGCCGGCGTGCTGCTGGCGCGCGTGGGCTCGGACACCTTCGGCATCCTGGGCCCCACAAGGGAAGTGGCCCTGGGCCAGCTGCTGGACTGCGCGCGCCAGCCCCTGGCCGTGGACGGCGTGCCGCACAAGGTCTCGCTGACCTGCGGCTACGTGCACCTGCCCCGTGAACGCCAGGCCGGCACCGACCTGGTCAAGGACGCCACCATCGCCCTCAAGCGCGCCAAGCGCGACCACCGGGGCCAGCTGCTGGAGTATTCCGAGCACATGGGCATGGAGGCGCGCGACCGCGCCCTGCTGCTGTCCGACCTGCGCGCGGCCATCGACGGCGCCCAGCTCTTCCTGGTCTACCAGCCCCAGGTGGACCTGGAAACCCATGCCCTGGTCGGCCTGGAGGCCCTGCTGCGCTGGCCACGGCAGGACGGCAGCTTCGTGCCGCCCGACCGCTTCATTCCCGTGGCCGAGCATTCGGGCCTCATCGTGCCGCTGGGCCAATGGGTGCTGGCCACGGCCTGCCGCACCATGCGCGAACTGCTGGACGCCGGCCGCGCGCCCCGGCGCATGGCCGTCAACGTCTCCACCGTGCAGCTGCAGGACCCGGGCTTCCTGCAGACGGTGCGCCATGCCCTGGCCGAGCACGGCCTGCAGGGCGCGCAGCTGGAGCTGGAGATCACCGAATCCGTCGCGGTCCTGCCCACCCAGCTGCTGCAGGCCACGCTCAGCGCCCTGCGCACGCTGGGCGTGACCATTGCCATCGACGACTTCGGCACCGGCTACTCCTCGCTGAGCTACCTGGAGCGCCTGCCGCTGGACCGCATCAAGATCGACCGCAGCTTCGTGCGCCAGCTTGGCGAATCACAGGAAGCGCGCATCGCCGAAATGATCGCCCAGCTGGGCCGCAAGCTCGGCCTGCAGGTCCTGGCCGAAGGCATAGAGGACGCCAGCGCCTGGCAGGCCCTGCGCACCATGGGCTGCCAGGAGGGACAGGGCTATCACATTGCCCGGCCGATGGACAAGGGCCAGTTGCTGGGCTGGCTGGGCCAGCGCAATGAAGCGCTTCAGCGGCAGCCTGGCACCTCTGAGTTCCCCTGAGGCGGGCAGGCCGCGCCCTGCTCCCTCCCTACCTACCTGCACACCGCAGGAAACCCATGCCGCCTGGCCGCCCACACCACGGCCAGCGATGCGCCCAGCAGCGCCAGCAGCACGGGCGTGAAGGCGCCCACGCCCATGCGCGCCAGCAGCAGGCCGCCCACGATGCCGCCGCCGGCAATCGCCATGTTCCAGGCCGTGACCAGCATGGACTGCGCCACGTCGGCGGCCTCGCCCGCCGTGTGGGCAATGGCGGTCTGCAGCAGCGTGGCGGCGCCGCCAAAGGCCAGGCCCCAGACGGCCACCGCCGCATACACCAGGGCCGGCGCATCTGCGGCCACGCCCAGCATCAGCGTGGACAAGGCGAACAGCGCAATGCTGGCCAGCGTGAGCGCACGCAGGTGGCGGTCGATCAGCACGCCGGTGATCCAGATGCCCAGCACGGAGGTGGCGCCGAACACCAGCAGCACCAGGTCCGTGCGCGCGGCCATGCCCGCCACCGCCAGGAAGGGCGCGATGTAGGTGTAGAGAATGTTGTGCGCCAGCACGAAGGCCAGCACCACGAACAGCACGGGGCGCACGCCCGCCAGGGTGAACACGCGCCGCAGCGGCAGGTGGCGGCCTGCCGCCTGCCCCGCGAAGTCGGGCAGGCGGGCGCGCACCCAGACCATGAGCGCCAGCGCCAGCACGCTCATGAGGCCGAAGCACAGCCGCCAGCCCACCCACTGGCCCAGCACGGTGCCGGCCGGCACGCCCAGCGACAGCGCCAGCGGCGTGCCCACCATGGCAATGGCGATGGCGCGGCCCTTGAGATGGCCGGGCACCATGCGTGCCGCGTAGCCGGCCAGCAGCGCCCAAAGCAGCCCGGCCGAGACCCCCGCCAGAAAGCGCGCCACCAGGGTCAGCGCAAAGTGCGTGGACAGCGCCGTGACCGTGTTGGCGACGACAAAGCCGGCGATCGCCGCCAGCAGCAGGGGGCGGCGGCGCATGCCCTGCGTGGCGGCCGTCAGCGGTATGGCGGCCACCAGGGAACCTATGGCGTAGAGGGTGACGGTCTGGCCTACCCAGGCCTCGGTCACGGCCAGGCCCTGGGCCATCTGCGGCAGCAGGCCGGCCGGCAGCGCCTCCGTCAATATGGTGATGAAGGCTGCCATGGCCAGCGCCAGCAGGGAGGCAACGGGCAGGCGGTCCTGGCTTGTTCCGTTCATTGCGGCTCTCCCGAAGCCCCGTGGACCTCACAAACCCCGTAGACCGCGTCGCGCAAATCGTTGACGAAGCGCCCCGACATGCCCTCGTACAAGGTATTGGTGAAGGCCACGACGCTGAGTTCCTGTGCCCGGTCCACGAACCAGGAATGCCCGTAGGCCCCGCCCCAGCGCCAGGTGCCCGCCGACTCGGGCGACGCGGCCAGCGCCGGATCGCGCAGCACGGAAAAGCCCAGTCCAAAGCCGAACCCGGGCGCATCGGGCAGCTCCAGCCCGCCCGTCTGGTCGCGCGCCATCTCGGCGACCAGCGCGTCGGGCAGGAGCGTTCCGCCGCCCTGGCGCAGGGCCTCCAGCAGGCGCAGGAAGTCGCCGGCCGTGCCGGCCATGCCCGCGCCGCCCGAGGCAAAGGCCCGCGCATTGAAGATGCGGGCCGGGCTGAACGGGATGCCGATGGCACCCTCGAAGGGCGACACGGTCTCGCCCTCGGCCAGCGGATGGGGCTGCGGCACATCGCTGACATAGGCCGTGGCCACGCGCCGTGCGGCCAGTGCATCGGTCACGGCAAAGCCGGTATCGGCCATGCCCAGCGGCCCGGCCACAAGGTCGCGCACGGCCTGCTCCAGCGGCCTGCCGTGCACCTGTTCGATGAGGGCGCCCAGCACATCGGTGGCCAGCGAGTAGCCCCAGGCCGTGCCGGGCTCGTACCGCAGCGGCACGCTGGCGATGCGGCGCAGGTTCTCCGCCAGGCTGATGCCCGAGCCATCCATGCCGTCCGATACACCGGCCAGCGCATAAGGGCCCTGTGCGTCGGCCTCGAAGAAGCGGTAGCCCAGCCCCGCCGTGTGGCTGAGAAGCTGCCGCGCGGTGATGCGCGCCGGCCGGCCATCGGCCAGCCGGGGCCGGAACTGCGGCAGCCAGCGGTCCACGCCCTCATCCAGACCGAGCCGGCCCTGCGCCACCAGCACCAGGGCCGCCGCCGAAACAATGGGCTTGCTCGCCGAGGCCAGGCGGAACACCGTGTCCACGGCCATGGGCAGGCCGCGCTCGCGGTCAGCCCAGCCGGCCGCCTGGCGGTGGACCAGGGCGCCGCCACGCGCCACCAGCACCACGGCGCCGACCAGGCGCTGCGCCTCAAGCGCCTGCCGGACCACGGCCTGGATGCGGTCGGTCAGGGGCGAGTTCAACGGGGCTGCAGGCAGCGCAGCGGGTGCAGCAGATGCCGCAGAAAGAGCAATCGTCATGGGAATTCCCGGGATCAATGAACAGGGTCCTGACGATAGAAAGCCCTCGATTAAAGAAAAAGTGGGGTAGATTTCCGGGTTATGCGGAGCTTTCTGTCCGCAATGAAGGAGTGGCCTTGGACAGCCTCAACGGTTTCCTGGTGTTCGTGCAGGTCGCCGAGACCCGCAGTTTCGTGGCGGCCGGCCGGCTGCTGGGCGTCTCGGCATCGGCCGTCGGCAAGAGCGTGGCAAGGCTGGAGGACCGGCTGGGCGTGCGCCTGTTCCACCGCAGCACGCGCAGCATCACGCTGACGGCCGAGGGGGCGCTGTTCCTGGAGCGCAGCCGGCGCATCCTGGCCGAGATCGAGGCCGCGCAGCTGGAGCTGTCGCAGGCCAGCACCGCGCCGCGCGGCCGGCTGCGGGTCAGCCTGCCCCTGGTCAGTTCGCTGGTGCTGCCGGTGCTGGGCGAGTTCATGCGCGCCTATCCCGAGATCGAGCTGGACCTGGACTTCACCGACCAGCTGGTCGATGTGATCGAGGACGGCTTCGACGCCGTGGTGCGCACGGGCGCACCCGCCGACTCACGCCTGTCCGCGCGCCGGCTGGGCGACTTCCGCTACCTGCTGGTGGCCTCGCCCGGCTACCTGGCGCAGCGCGGCACGCCCCGGGTGCCCGAGGATCTGCTGCAGCACAGCTGCCTGCACTACCGCTACCCCCACAGCGGCAAGCTGGAGCCCTGGGTGCTGCGGCGCGCAGCGGGCGCACCCGAGCTGCAGCTGCCCACCTCCATGATCTGCAACAACATCGAAACCCGGCTGTGCTTTGCGCTGCAGGGCCTGGGCATCGCCTACCTGCCGGAGTTCTCCATCCGCGAGCCGCTGGCCGATGGCCGGCTGCAGCCCGTGCTGGCGGACTGCATGGAGCACACCAATGTCTTCCACGTGCTGTGGCCCGCCAGCAAGCATCCCTCGCCCAAGCTGCGGGCGCTGGTGGACTTCCTGTGCGCACGGGTGTTTCCGCAGCAGGCATGAGGTGCCCGGCAGCGTTCGAATGAGCGGGCCGCCTCACTCATCGCCCGGCACTCCGTAGCTGGGCGCGGCCGTGGGATCGATGGCGCGCGTCTGGTAGTCCTGCATCTGCGGCGCGTAGGCGGCCCAGAGGCCTTGCAGCGCGCCGATGGGATCGTGCTCCGACCAGTCCACGCGCAGGTCCGCCATGGGCCAGCTGTGCTCGCCCGCCACCTTGAGCGCGGCCGAATGCACGGGCCCGGCCTCGCCGCCCGCGGCCATGGCGGCCTGCATGGCGGCCAGCAGGCGCTCGGCCAGCGGCAGCGCCGCGCTGCGCTCGAAGGCCGGCACCATGGCCTCGATGGTGCGTTCGCTGGCCAGCAGGTTGCCGGCCGCCACGCACTGCCGCCCCACGGCGCTGGTGAAGATGCCCAGGGCCTGGCTGCCGCTGAAGACGCCGGCGCGGCCCTGCGCGTCCACCACGGTGACCTGGCGGTACTGCGGCCAGCTGCCGTCGTCCAGCGCCTGGCGCAGCGCGGCCTGGGGGTCGGCGCCCTGCTCCAGAAGATCCAGCACGCGCGGGCCCAGGGCGGGCAGCGTGATGTTCTGCGTGGACACCACGCCCACGCCCGCGCGCACCCAGGGGCAGCGCGCGCCCACCGCAATGCTGGACGAGCTGATGGCCACGCCCAGCTGCCCGGTGCGCTCGCAGCGCCCCACAATCGAAAAAGTCATGGTTTCTTCCTCCTGCCGATGCGGCTGTACCAGGTGATTGCTGTGGTCGACGTTCAGGCGCTGGCCGGCGGCTGCCAGTCATCGGGGATGACCGCGATCACGTCGATCTCCATCAGCCACTGCGGCTGCCCCAGGGCCGAGATGCACAGCCCCGTGGAGATGGGAAACACGCCCTTGAGCCACTTGCCCACTTCCCGGTAGACGGGCTCGCGGTAGCGCGGGTCGATGATGTAGGTGGTGGTCTTGACGATGTGCGACAGGTCGCTGCCCGCTTCCTCCAGCAGCTGCTTGACGTTCTTCATCGCCTGCTCGGCCTGCTTTTGCGGATCGCCCAGGCCGACCAGGTTGCCCTCGAAATCGGTGCCGATCTGGCCGCGCACATAGACGGTGTTGCCGGCGCGCACGGCCTGGCACAGGTCGTTGTCCAGCGACTGGTTGGGATAGGTGTCCTTGGTGTTGAACATGCGGATGCGGGTATGGGTGGGCATGGTCTGGCTCCTGCAGGGGGTGGATGGGAAGGTGTCTCAGAGCGCGCTACCTGCTACCTGCTGCGGGCGGCGGCGTCGTAGTCGCTGTAGCGGCGCTGCTTGGCGATGTGGTCGGCCACGAACTTGGCGTCATGCCACACGCCCCAGATGAAGGACGAGCCACGGCGCGACAGCCAGGGCAGGCCCAGGAAGTAGATGCCGGGCTCATGGCCCACGCCGCGGTGGTGGCGCGGCTTGCCGCCGGGCTCGAAGCTGTCCACCTGCAGCCAGCTGAAATCCACCCTGTAGCCCGTGGCCCAGATGATGGATGTGATGCCTGCGGCAGCCAGGTCGAGTTCGCGCAGCGGATGGCGCACGCACTCGGGATCGGGCAGGCGCCTGCGCGCCTCGGGCTCCTCGGGCAGGTCCAGGCCGTTGCGGCGGATGTAGTCGTCGGCCGCATCCAGCATGGCCAGGTAGTTGGCGTCGCCGTTGGCGATGTTCTCGGCCAGGTCGTCCCGGAAGCGCACACTGCCATCGGCGAAGGACTCGGTCAGCCCCACCAGGGTGATGCCCTGGTGTCCCAGCGCGCGAAAGTCCACGGTGTGGCCGCCGCGCGCGCCGCTGACGGCAATGGTCACATGCTCGCGGCCGGGCTTGGCAATGGCCGCATCCCATTCGCCCAGCACGCCCAGCCACCAGCAGAAATCACGGCCGCGGTAGGCGCGCGGCGGCCGGTCATGGGCGCCCACCGACAGGAACACCTTGCGGCCCGCGCGCTGCAGTTCATCGGCAATCTGCACGCCCGAGGAGCCTGCGCCCACCACCAGCACGGCGCCTTCGGGCAGCTGCGCGGGGCGGTGGTAGTGCGCGGAATGGATCTGCAGCAGGCGGCCATCGGCGGGCGCAGCCGGCACTATCGGCGGGATCACCGGCACCTGGAACGGCCCCGTGGCCGCGATCACGTTGCGGGCCTCGATCACGCCCTCGGACGTTTCCACCGTGAAGCCCGGCCGGCCCTGGTTGCGCGTGACCCGCCTGACCTCCACGCCGGTGCGCACGGGCGCCTTGATCTGGCGGACATAGTCCTCGAAGTAGTCGGCCACCTCGTCCTTGCCGGGAAAGCCGTCGCGGTCGCCCTTGAACTCCAGGCCCGGAAAGCGGTCATGCCAGGCCGGCCCGTTGGCCACCAGCGAGTCCCAGCGCCCCGTGCGCCAGGCCTGGGCGATGCGCTGGCGCTCCAGCACCAGGTGCTCTACGCCAAGCTGGCTCAGGTGTTCGCTGGCCGCAATGCCAGCCTGCCCGGCGCCGACCACGAGCGTATTGATGGTTTGAATGTCAGCTGTCATGGTGTGGGTCTCTCAGGAAAAAAAGGCGCAGGCCGTCCCGCATCGGCGCGGTGCCGACTGCCTTGGTGTGGTCCGCAACAAAAAAGGAAAGGAGGTGAAGGCCGCCCGTGCGGCGCTACAGGTACAGGTGCTTCACCACGTCGTTGGCCAGCAGCTCGCTGGCCGTGCCCGAGGCCACCAGCTGGCCCTTGAGCAGCAGATAGCCGGTGTGGGCGATGGACAGCGCCGCCTCGGCGTTCTGCTCGATGAGCAGCACGGTGATGCCTTGGCTGTGGATGCGCTGCACCGTCTCGAAGTACTCCTCGATGAGCTTGGGCGACAGGCCCAGCGTGGGCTCGTCCATCACCACCAGGCGCGGCTCGCCCATGAGCACGCGGCCCAGCGCCACCATGGCCTGCTCGCCGCCGGACAGCGTTCCGGCCGCCTGCGACAGGCGCTCGCCCACCCGGGGGAACAGGGCCACCACGCGCTCCAGCGCCTGGGCAAAGCCCTGCTGCGGGCGCAGCGCGTCGTGGACGATCTTCAGGTTCTCCTGCACGGTCAGCTCGGCAAACAGGCGCCGCCCTTCGGGCACGAAGCCCACGCCCAGGCCAGCCAGGTCCTCGGTGCGCATGCGCGCCAGCGGCTGGCCCATGACGCGGATGGCGCCGTGGTGCACGGGCAGCAGGCCCGCGATCGCCTTGAAGGTGGTGGTCTTGCCCGCGCCGTTGGGGCCCAGCAGGCAGACGATGCTGTGCTCGGGCACCTGCAGCGAGACCTGGTTGAGCATGTTCACCACGCCATAGCGCGTGCTGATGGAGTCCAGTTCAAGCATGGCTGGCCTTTCTGCCCAGATAGGCTTCCTGCACGCGCGGCAGCCGGCGCACCGCCTCGAAGCTGTCGTCGCCGATCTTGCGTCCGTAGTCCAGCACCATCACGCGGTGCGGCAAGGTGGCGATGAGCCGCATGTCGTGCTCGATGATGATGAAGCCCAGCGCCGGATTGCCTTCGCGCAGGCGCTGGATGTCGGCGATCAGCGCATCGGTGTCGCGGTCGTCCATGCCGCTGGAGGGCTCGTCCAGCAGCACGATACGCGGCTCGGCGGCCAGGGCGCGCGCAATCTCCAGGCGGCGGCGGTCGGCCTGCGGCAGGCTGCTGGCCAGCACGTTGCGGCGCTGGTGCAGGTCGCTGGACACGCTTTGCAGCAGCGCGCAGGCGCGCTCGGCGCAGCGCTTCATCTCGGCGCGCGAGACGGCCGGGCGCAGCAGCGCGGTGAGCACGCCGCAGCGGGTGCGCGCGTGCATGCCGATGATCACGTTGTCCAGCACGCTCAGCGAGCCGAACAGCCGGCTGGTCTGGAAGGTGCGCGCAATGCCGGCGCCCGCAATGTCGTGCGCGGCCATGCCCTTGAGCGAGCGGCCTTGCAGCAGCACCTCGCCCTCGGTGGGCTGGTAGATGCCGGTCAGCAGGTTCAGCAAGGTGGACTTGCCCGCGCCGTTGGGCCCGATGATGCCCAGCACCTCGCCCGCCGCCAGGTGGATGTCCACGCCCTGCACCGCCGTCAGGCCGCCGAAGCGCATGGTCAGGCCACGCCCCTCAAGGACCAGCGGGCCTGCGGTCGCGGCATGGTGGGTGGGATGGGAATCAATGCTCATGGTTGCGCACCCGTTGGGGGAAGATGCCGCGCGGGCGGATGATGAGGAAGGCGATCACCACCAGGCCGTAGAACAGGATGCGGTAGTCGGAAAACGCCCGCAGCTTCTCCGGCAGCATGGTCAGCAGGAAGGCGCCGACGATCACGCCCAGCGTGTTGTCCATGCCGCCTGCAATCACCAGCGTCATGATGGTCACCGACACCAGGAAGGTGAAGTTGTCCGGCGAGATGAAGCTCACATAGAACGCATACACCGTGCCCGCGAAGCCCGCCAGGAAGGCGTCCACCGCAAAGGCCTTGACCTTGAACCAGGTGACGTTGATGCCGCAGGCGCGCGCGGCGATCTCGTCGTCGCGCAGGGCATTCCAGGCCAGTCCCACGCGCGAGCTGTGCAGGCGCTGCGCCGAGACGATGGCCAGCCCCAGCAGGGCGACGGCCACGTAGTAGAAGTTGGCCTGGCCCGGCAGGCTGTGGCCCCACAGCGTGATGGGGTCGTTGAACGAATGGCCGAACAATGTGGGCGAAGGAATGCCCACCAGGCCGTTGGCGCCGCCCGTCCACTCCAGGTTCATCAGCAGCTGGTGCACGACGATGCCGAAGGCGATCGTCACCAGCGCCTGGTAGCTGTCGCGGGTGCGCATGGACGGCAGGCCCAGCAAAAAGCCGAAGACCGTGGCCACGGCGGCGGCCACCAGCAGGCAGATCCAGAAGCTCACGCCGAAGTGGATGGCCAGCAGGGCCGACGCATAGGCGCCGATGCCGTAGGACGCGCCGGTGGCGAAGTTCGGTATGTTGGCGCTGCCCAGCTGGAAGTTCAGCGCCAGCGCCAGCACCGCGTACAGGCAGGCGATGATCATCAGGTGCATGGCGTAGCTGTCACCGCCCAGCACCCACGGAAAGACCAGCGCCAGCACCACGCCCGTGCCCGCCGCCAGCGGCCTGCACTGGCCGAAGGCAGCCACGATGCGGTCTTCCACCAGCGGGCGTTTCTGCACCGCGACCAGGGCCACGGCAAAGCAGGCCAGCAGCGCCAGCACCGTGATCCAGCTTTCGGCCAGCAGGAACTGGCGCAGCAGCACGGCGCCCGCCAGGGCCACGCCCAGCACGATGGCGGCAGAGCCCGCACTCCGTGGCGCCGCCTGCGGCGGCGCCTGTATCGTCGTTGTCTGCATCACACCTTCTCCATTTTCTGAACGCCGAACAGGCCGGCGGGACGAAAGATCAGCACCAGGATCACCAGGGCGAACACGAACACCAGGCGGTACGAGGTGCCATTGGGCACATAGCCCTGCACGATGGTCTCGATGGCCGCAATCAGCAGGCTGCCGACAATGGCGCCCCCGAGCCGCCCCAGGCCGCCGACCACCGCGGCGGAAAAGCCGATCAGCCCCGCCTGCACGCCGAAGTCAAAGCGCACCACGCCCGCATAGCTGGCCAGGAAGATGCCGCCCACCGCGCCGGTGGCCGAGGCAATGAAGAAGGTGTTGCGAAACACCGGCCCCGGCGCAATCGAGAACAGCCGCGCGGTTTCGCGGTCCTGCGACACGGCGCGTATGCGCATGCCCATGGGCGTGTGGTGCAGCACGTACAGCAGCACGCCCACCAGCGCCATGGCCACCAGCACCGAGACCACGCTGATCAGGGGCAGCGGCCCGAACGGGGTGGGAACGGCCCCCTGCGCAATCGCCGGGAACGCGTGCGGATTGCTGCCCTGCGGGTACAGGTGGCGGATCAGCTCGCGGATCACGATGCCCAGCGCCACCGTGGCCACCAGCGGCATCATGGCCGGCGCATTGCGAAAGCGGCTGATCACCAGCCGGTCCAGGGCGACGCCCAGCCCTCCCACCGCCGCAATGGCCACCAGGCAGGCCAGGCCCAGCACCAGCCAGGGGGCCGAGCCGCCCAGCGCGGCGGCCAGGGCCTGCACGGCCGCCAGGGCGATGAAGGGGGCGACCATGGCCACGTCGCCATGGGAAAAGTGAATCACCTGCAGCACGCCAAACAACAGGCTGAAACCCAGGGCAAGCAGGCTGTAGATGCAGCCCAGGGTCAGCCAGTTGATGAGTTGCTGGAACAGCGCGTCATGCATCGATAGGGTTCCTTTTGTGTCGGGTTCGGCCGGGTTGGCGGGGCTTCGCTTGTCTCCATGTCACGCAGCCATTGAAGCAAGAAACCGCGCAAAACCTGCGTCGCTTTTGCCGAGGCGCTGCTTCGGAAAACGCGATCCAGTCCCGGGCCGGTGCGGCGATACATTGATCCGGCGGCGTTGCCAGACAGCGCCGGCCAGCCCGCCATGCACCGTGGCGCCCCGCCGCCCCGGGCCCCGCCCGGGCCGCCATGGCTGCCCCTCGTCTTCACCTGAACAGGACCGACCGACCATGCAAGCCTTCACGACAACCACCGCCCTCCTGCCATCGCGCAGGCGCCTTGCCGCATCCGCCCTGGCGCTGGCCGCCGCCACGCTGGCCTGCGGCGCGGCCTGGTCCCAGTCCACCGTGAAGCTGGGCTTCATCGGCCCCGTCAGCGGCGGCAACGCACAGCAGGGCCTGGGCGCGAAGAACGGCTTCCTGCTGGCCATCGACCAGTGGAACGCCACGGCCGGCGTGCCGTTCAAGGTGGAGGGCGTGGTGCTGGACGATGCCTCCGACCCGCAGACCGGCGTGTCCGCCGCGCTCAAGCTGGTCAACGACCGCGACGTGGTGGGCGCCATAGGCCACTGGAACAGCCCCGTGGCCCTGGCCACGCTGCCGGTGTTCAACCGCGTGCAGATGCCCTTCATCGTCTGGGGCGCCATCGGCCCCAAGATCACCGACCAGAACTTCGCCAACACCACGCGCGTGACGCCCACCCTGGTCAACGAGAACAAGCCCCTGGCCGCCTGGGCCGCCACGGGCCTGGGCGCAAGAAAGATCGCCATCATTGCCGACACCAGCGACTACGGGCGTGCCAACCTGGCCTCGTTCGGCAGCTTCTACAAGGCAGAAAAAGGCAGCGTGGTGGCCGAGGAAAGCTACCCCGTGGGCACCACGGATTTCCGCTCCATCCTCACCAAGATCAAGAGCCTGAACCCCGACGCGGTCTACTTCGGCGGCGTGATCACCGAGGCCGGCATCGTGCGCAAGCAGATGGCCGAGCTGGGCATGAAGCAGCCCATGCTGGGCATCAGCGGCATCTTCGATCCGCAGCTCATCCAGATCGCCGGCCCGGCCGCGGACGGCACCATCGTCGGCACGCCCAAATCGCAGACCAACCCCCGGCTGGACGCCATGAGCCGCGCCTATGCCGCCAAGGGCTATGCCGACTCCGAGAGCCCGTACACCAAGTACGCCTACGACGCCACCGGCATCCTTTTGCAATCGCTCAAGACGGCAGGCACCAAGGACCGGCAGGCCGTGGCCAAGGCCATCCGCGCCATACGCTACGACGGCGTGACCGGTACCGTGACTTTCGATGCCAACGGCCAGACGCAGGTGCCCGTGGAGCTGCAGCTGCACGAGGTCAAAGACGGCAAGTGGGCCAGCCGCTGATGATCAGGACAGGCAGCCAGTACCGCGACTCCATCCGCGATGGCCGGCGGGTCTGGATGAACGGCGAGCGTGTCAAGGACGTGACCACCCACCCCATGTTCAAGCCGCTGGTGGACATCCGCGCGCGCATGTACGACCTGCAGCACGAGGCCGCGCTGCGCGACGCGCTCACCTACGACGAAGGCGACGGCGAGCGCCACCCCATCGCCCACAAGCTGCCGCTGACGCGCCAGGACTGGTGGGACAAGCGCCGCGCCACCGACCTGCTGCTGGAGGACATGGGCGGCGTGGTCATGCGCGTGGGCGACGAGAGCGTGGGCGAGATGTGGTCGCTGTTCGACGGCCAGGACGTGCTCAACGAGCTGGACCCGCGCTTTTCCGCCAACATCCGCACCCACATCCGCCGCGTGGTGCGTGGCGACCTGTTCCACGTATCGGCCAACACCGACCCCAAGGGCGACCGCTCGCGCCTGCCGCAGGACCAGGACCCCGACGTGCTGCTGCACGTGGTCAAGGAGACCGATGCAGGCGTCATCGTGCGCGGCGCCAAGTACGAGACCGCTGCCGCCTATGCCAACCAGGCCTTCACCAAGCCGGGGCTGGCGCACTGGGGCGACGCGGCGCAGTCCGAATACGCCATAGGCTTCATCTGCGACCTGGGCACGCCCGGCCTGCGCTTCATCTGCCGCCCAGGCCTGGCCGCCCGCGCATCGGCCCAGGACCATCCGTTGAGCCATCGCTTCGACGAAGTGGACGCCATCGTGGTCTTCGACGACGTGCTGGTTCCCTGGGAGAACGTGCTGTTCTACCGCCACACCCGGGCCGCCCATTTCCTGCGCGAGACGCTGCACCGCTACTCGGCCTTCACCTTCCTGCAGCGCAGCCTGAAGCTGGCCGACATGCTGATAGGCACGGCCCTGCACAACGCGCGCCAGACCGGCGTGGAGAAGCTGCAGGCCGTGCAGGACAGGCTGGCCGGCCTGGCCTGCTACCGCGAAGGCATCAACGCCCACCTCACGGCCGCCATCGCGCTGGCCGAGCGCAGCCCGGCCGGGCTGATGATGCCCAACCAGTCGCTGCTGTTCACCGGAAGGTCGCTGGCCACCGGCCAGCTGCACCACATGATGAACACCGTGCGCGAGCTGTGCGGCGGCCAGGTCTGCCTGACGCCGGACCACGCCAGCTTCGAGAATGAGGAAACCGGCCCCTGGCTGCGCAAGTTCTACACGCTCGGCCCGCAATCGCAGGCCGACGACCGCCGCAGGCTGCTGGCCTATGCGCGCGACCTGCTCGACTCGGACCACGCCGGCCACCGGCTCAGCTTCCAGCTGTTTGCGCAATGCCCGCCCTACGCCCAGACGGCGGCCGTGTACCGGCATTTCAACTGGGATGCGCCGCTGGACTTCGTGGGCAAGTCCGCCGGTCTGACGGACCGCGTGAAGGCCACGCAGGCGCCGGCCCAGGGCGACGGTGCGGTGGCGCAATGGTTTCGCAATCACAACGCCAGCGACTGAAGGCTGCCGGGGCCCGACCGCCGCACAATGCAGGCGCCTTGCGGGAAGGGCCTCTTGCAGCGCGGCCCGCCGCTTGGTCAACTACGCGGCGGATCACCCTGGCCGCCCTCCCCCTCTCCACCTCTTGCACACCGTGCTGACACGACTGACCTTCAGACAATTGGAATACTGCGTGGCAGCGGGCGAGTTCGGCAGCATTGCCGAGGCCGCCAACCGCATCCACGTCTCGCCCTCGTCCATCTCATCGGCCATCACCCAGGTGGAGGCCGAGCTGCAGGTGCCGCTGTTCGTGCGCCACCATGCGCAAGGCCTGTCCGTCACGCCCGCAGGCGCCGAAGTCCTGCGGGAGATCCGCAGTCTGCTCGACCAGGCCATGGCCTTGTACGACGTGGCCAGCAGCGCGCAAAGCCAGGTGCGCGGCCCCGTGCGCGTGGGCTGCTTCACCACGCTGGCGGCCATGGTCGCCCCCGAGCTGTGCCAGGGATTCGCGCGCGCCCACCCCAAGGCCACGGTCACGCAGATCGAGGACCACCAGGAAGGCCTGATCCACAAGCTGCGCACCGCGCAGATCGATGTCGCCATCACCTACGACCTGCTGGTGGCCGAATCGGACATCTGCTTCGAGCCCCTGGCCCAGCTGCCGCCCATGGTCATCGTCAGCGAACTCAATCCGCTGGCCAACCACCGCTCCACCACGCTGGAGGCGCTGGCCCAGCTGCCCATGGTCCTGCTGGACCTGCCCCTGAGCCGTGAATACTTCATGTCGCTGTTCCGCGAAGCCGGCGTCTCGCCCCTGATCGCGGCCCGCAGCGCCAGCCCCGACGTGGTGCGCTCCCTGGTCGCCAACGACGTGGGCTACTCCCTGGTCAACGTGCGCCCGCGCAACTCCCATGCGCTGGACGGCAAGAAGATCGTCAACCTGCACCTGAACGGCAACCACCGCCCCATGAAACTGGGCCTGGCCTGGGCCCGCGAACAAAAGCCCCGCCATGTGGTGGAAGCCTTCATGCACCGCTGCCGCAGCTTCATCTCCAATGAATACATTCCGGGGATGACGGCGCCTGGGCGCGGAGAGGCGAACTGAGCGGCGCGCAGACCGAATCAGGGAGCCCGTCAAGCGGTGCTCTTGCGCACCTCGTAATGCAGCACCGCCATGCCCTCGCCGATCTGCCGAACCGACAGCAGGCGCAGCACCGGATGCAGCACCCGGCGCGGGAACAGCGGCTTGCCCCGGCCCAGCGTGGCCGAGCCCACGCTCAGGATCATCTCGTCCAGCAGGCCCGCGTCGTAGAACTGCCCCGCCAGGTCTCCGCCCCCCATGATCCAGAGATTGCCCCCGCCGGCCGCAGCCTGCATCTGCGCATGCACGGCACGCACATCACCGCTGACGAACCGGATATCGGCACCCGGGATACCAGGCAGCGTGCGGCTGGAAAACACCCAGGCAGGCTGCGTATAGGGCCACGCCGCCCCGGTCTCCCTGGCCACCGTCTCCGCGTGGCGCAGCATCCATTCGTAGGTGGCGGACCCCATGGCCAGCGCGCCCACGCCGGCAATGAACTCCGGGTAGCCCGTGGCCTGCATGTCGCCCAGCGGGAACAGCCAGTCCAGGGAATCGTCCTCGGTGGCCAGGAATCCGTCGAGTGAGGTGGCGGCGAAGTATTGGGTCTTCATGGGGGAGATGGTAGCCAGGCAGGCGCGGCACGGCCATCCGCCCGGGTGTCGTGCAGGCCGCGCCCTGAGCTCATCGTCAAATTTCTTTTGAAGCCGCCTTCAGTCTTGCGGGTCTTTTTCAATTGAAACGCCCAGGTCAACATCGCTCCATGCCCAGACGACTTGCGAACCGGGTTTCCGCTCCCGCCCCAACACCTCTACAGCTCCGCCAAGGAACCGCATGACCACCGCCTCCACGCCCCTGTTTCGCCCCCTGCAGCTCGGCCCGCTCAGCCTGCCCAACCGCATGGTGATGGCCCCCATGACGCGCAGCCGTACCAGCCAGCCAGGCGACGTGCCCAACGCATTGATGGCCACCTACTACGCACAACGCGCCAGCGCCGGCCTGATCGTCTCGGAAGCCACCCAGATCTCCCGCCAGGGCCAAGGCTACAGCTTCACCCCCGGCATCTATTCAGAGGCGCAGGTGGACGGTTGGCGCCGCGTCACGGACGCGGTGCACGCCGCCGGCGGGCGCATGGTGCTGCAGCTGTGGCACGTTGGCCGCATGTCGCATGCCAGCTTTCACGCCGATGGCCTGCCGGTCGCGCCTTCGGCGCTGTCGCCGCAAGCGCAGGTCTGGGTGGTCGGCGACGACGGTGTCGGCCGCATGGTCGACTGCCCCGTACCGCGCGCACTGAGCGCACAGGACATCCAGGACGTGATCGGCGACTTCCGCAGGGGCGCGGCCAATGCGATGCGTGCCGGTTTCGATGGCGTGGAAATCCACGGCGGCAACGGCTACCTGATCGATCAGTTCCTGCGCACCACCTCCAACCACCGCACCGACGCCTACGGCGGCGGCATCGCCCAGCGCACGCGCTTCGCCGAAGAGGTCGCGGCCGCCGTGGCGGGCGAGGTCGGGGCCGAGCGCACCGGCATCCGCCTGGCGCCCTTCATCACGCAGCGCAACATGAACTGCCCGCAGATCATCGAGACCATCCTGCATCTGGCCAGCAAGCTCGACGAGATCGGCCTGGCCTACATCCACCTGTCCGAAGCCGACTGGGACGATGCGCCCGAGATTCCGCAGGACTTCCGCCACGCGCTGCGCCGCGCCTACCAGGGCAAGGTGATCGTTGCGGGCAAGTACGACGCGGAGCGCGCCCAAGCCATCCTGCACGAGGGCCTGGCAGACCTCGTCGCCTTCGGCCGCCCCTTCATTGCCAACCCGGACCTGCCGGCGCGCTACGCCGCCCAGGCGCCGCTGGCCGCATTCGATCCGAAGGCCCTGTTTGGCGGCGACGCGCGCGGCTACTCGGACTACGCAGCCCTGGCCACTGCCTGAAACCCTCCTTGCTCTCCCTCCTTGCTATCCCCTCTTCCTCAACCTTTGAAAGCACGACCATGAAAGCCGTTGGATACCAGAAGCCCCAGGCCATCAGCCAACCCGAATCGCTGATCGACATCACCCTGCCCGATCCCGTGGCCACCGGCCGCGACCTGCTGGTCGAAGTCAGGGCCGTGTCCGTCAATCCGGTGGACACCAAGGTGCGCGCCAGCGGCGCGCCCGCCGAGGGGCAAACGCACAAGGTGCTGGGCTGGGATGCCAGCGGCATCGTCAAGGCTGTGGGCCCCGAAGTCACGCTGTTCAAGCCGGGCGACCGCGTCTGGTACGCCGGCTCCATTGCGCGCCCTGGCACGAACAGCGAACTGCACCTGGTGGACGAGCGCATCGTGGGCCACGCGCCCAAGTCGCTGGACTTTGCACAGGCGGCGGCCCTGCCCCTGACCGCCATCACCGCATGGGAGATGCTGTTCGACCGCCTGGGCATCGCGCCGGGCAAGCACCCCAGCCACAAGACGCTGCTCATCATCGGCGCCTCCGGCGGCGTGGGCTCCATCCTCACGCAGCTGGCCACGCGGCTGACCAGCCTTACCGTCATCGGCACCGCATCGCGGCCCGAGACGCAGGCCTGGGTCAAGGAGCTCGGCGCCCACCACGTGATCGATCACAGCCAGCCGATTGCCGACGAACTCAAGCGCATCGGCTTTCCCACGGTGGACCTCATCGTGAGCCTCACGCAGACCGACCTGCACTTCGCACAGATCGTCGAGGCGATCGCGCCCCAGGGAAAATTCGGCCTGATCGACGATCCCGCGTCGCTGGACATCACCAAACTCAAGCGCAAGTCGGTGTCGGTGCACTGGGAATTGATGTTCACCCGCGCCCTGTTCGGCACCGACGACATGATCGGCCAGCACCGCCTGCTCAACGAGGTTGCCGCACTGGTCGATGCCGGCCTGATCCGCACCACGCTGGCCGAGCGCTTCGGCAGCATCAACGCCGACAACCTCAAGCGCGCCCATGCCCTGATCGAGTCGGGCAAGGCGCGCGGCAAGGTGGTACTGGAGAACTGGGGCTGAGCCATGAAGACAGAGACCATTTTCAACCTGGCCATCCTTGAAGCGAAGGCCGGCCAGCAAGACCAGCTGCGCGACGCCCTGCGCGCGCTGGTGCCATTCACCCGGCAAGAGGCCGGATGCCTGGACTACACGCTGTTCGAACTGGCGGACACCCCCGGCACCTTCTACATGCGGGAGTCATTCAGGGACCAGGCAGCGCTGGATGCGCATTTCAGCATGCCGTACTTCAAGGCGTTCGAGAAACGCTTCGACGAACTGCTGGCACGCCCCCTGCAACTGGTGGGCCTGAAGGAAGTGCCCTGACGGGCGGTACGGGCCTGGGCGGAACGGACCCGGCCGACGACTAGCGCGCGGCTGCAACGCGCCGCCCCCACGCTGGCGGCAGCGTGGGGGTTGCCGCCGAAAGCTCGTCCCATACGTACTGGGCGGCAAAGCCGTGGTGACGGCTGCGTGAGCGCACCAGGCAGGCTTGCCGGCCCAGATTTCTTTCGGCCAACGGGACTGCGTCCTGCACGTCCAGGCTCATTGCCGCAGCACCGTTGAGCAGCGCAACCATGCCGTTTTCACGGGCGGCATGCACCAGGTCCTCCAGCGTATCGGACTCCAGATGCACGCCCGGCTTCAGCCCCTGCGCCGCAAAGGCGTTGTCGAGCTGGCGCCGCATGGCGTATTCGCTTGGCAGCAAGGCCAGGGGGTGGTTCGCAACCTCGCTGAGCTCCAGCAGGCGTCGCCGCCGGCGGGGCTTCAATCCCACGGCCACCACGGGCTCGTCGAAGCAGGCCAGGATCTCCAGATCGGCATGCGGCTCCGGGTCGAAGCTGACGGCGAGATCGAAATCGCCACGCAACACGCCCTCCACCAAGGCCTGTGCGGTGCGCCTGCGCAGTGCGATCGCCAGCTGCGGCCACTGCGCCTGGGCCCTGCGCACCACGGGCAGTACCCAGCATCCCGCGTAGGACTGCACCAGGCCGATGCGCACCAGGCCCGCCACGGTGCTCGCACGCGCCTGCACGTCGCGCAGCGCCGCCTGCAGCTCACTGAGGCAGGCCGACACCCGGCGGTCGAGCTCATGTCCGGAGGCCGTGGCAACGGCGCGCCCGCTCGCACGGTCGAACAGCTGCACGTCCAGGGTCGATTCCAGCAAGGCGATCTGCTCCGACAGCGCCGCCTGCGAGATCGAGGCATCGCGTGATGCCGCACTGAAGCTGTGCGCCCGCATCGCCGACACGAAGTAGCGCAACTGGCGCAATGAGACGAGATCAAGGGGGTCGCGGTTGCGTGCGGGCATGGCCATCGGATTATCCGATAGGCGCGGCCAGAAAATGCGAATTGCGAAGAAACAAGGGCCTGCCGACACTACGGCCACGAGACAACTCTGGTCACGAGAGCACCGATGAAACGACGCAACTTCCTTCAGTACGCCAGCACGGCGACGGCCATTTCAGCCATGGGCGCAAGCCCCTCGGCGCGCGCACAGGCATTCCCTTCCAAGCCCATCCGCATCATCTGCCCCTATCCGGCAGGTGCGACCACCGATGCCGTCTCCCGCCTGATGGCGAATGCCTTGCAGACGGACAGCGGCAGCACGGTGATCGTCGACAACCGCAGCGGTGCGGGCGGCAACATCGGCACGGAGGCGGCGGCACGCGCAGAGGCCGACGGCTACACGCTGCTGCTGGGCGCACTCGGCCCCATGGCCGCGAACCCGGCGCTGTACTCCAGGCTCAACTTCGATCCGGCCAAGGACTTCACACCGCTGGCATGGGCCGCCTCGGTGCCCTTGATCTGGGCCGTGCATCCCTCCTTCCCGGCGACCACGGCCAAGGAGGCGCTCGAATGGCTGCGCAAGAACCCGGGCAAGTTCTCCTACGCATCCGCCGGCAACGGCACGCCGCAGCACCTGGCGGGAGAACTCGTCAAGCGCCAGACCGGCACCTCGATCCTGCACATTCCCTACCGCGGCTCCGCGCCTGCACTCAACGACGTGCTGGGCGGCACGGTGCAGATGGTGTTCGAAGCCACGCCGGCCATCCTGCAGCATGTGCAAAGCGGGCGCCTGAAGGCGCTGGCCTTGACGTCCGCCAGGCGCATTCCTGCGCTGCCCGGCGTGCCCACGCTCAAGGAATCGGGCGTGGACGCCGAGATCAGCGGCTGGTACGGCTTTCTCGCGCCCGCCGCGACCCCGGCCGACCGCAAGGCCTGGCTGATCAAGCACATGGGCGCGGCGCTGGCGGCCAAGGCCACGCAGGACAGGTTGGCCGAACTCGGCTCGGTGCCCATCGACAACTCGCCCCAGGCATTCGCACGCCTGCTGGACAGCGAGCGGGCACGCTGGCAGACGCTGATCCGCGAAGTCGGCATCAAGCTCGACTGAAGGCGCCGCCCCATGCCGCACATCGCCATCGAGGTATCGCCATCGTTGCTCCCGTCGATCCAGTGGGAGCCGGTCCTGCACGCCATGCACCTTGCGCTGGCCGAGCGCGGATGGGCACGGCTCGCGGACCTGAAGTCGCGCGTGGCCCCCATCGCCGTCGGACTGTGCGGCGACGACCCCCACGCGCAGCAACTGATCGCCACCCTGACGCTGACCAACCCGCGCCCGCCGCAGATGTGCTCGGCCATGGCCGAGGCCGTGTTCGAGCATCTCTCGCGCGCCGTCGACGCGCACCCGGAGTCAGCGGCGTGGGTGCAGTGCTGCGTGTTCCTGCAGGAGCACCCGAAGTCGCACTACCTCAAGCGGCAATGGAACGCGCCGCAGTCCGCTCCCCCAATTCCATGACAACGGGAAAAGCGCCATATGTTGCGGTTGGCGGTTGGCCGCTGATCGCTGATCGCGCGCTGCCGGCTCAGGCCGCCAGGCCTGCGGCCAGCTGCCGCACGGCCCGGGCACTGGCGCCCTTGCCGGTGATGGCCACCGCTGGAGGGTGGGCCAGCATGCGCTCGAAGACCTTGCGCACTTCCTCGGCCCCGATGCCATCGATCATCGCCAGCGTTTCGGCCACGGACGTCACGCTGCCATGGGCAAAGAGGTCCTCGACAGCCCGCTCCATGGTGGCGTAGGTCCGCTCACCCGCACGCACCCGCGAGACCGCCAGCTGGTTCTTGGCCCGCTCCAGATGCACGGGGTCGATGCCGGCAGCCTGGGCGCGCAGCAGGCCGCCTGTCGCAGCCACCAGCGCTTCGAGCTTGTCCGGCGTCGTGACGGCATGCACGATGAAATTGGCCCACACGTCACCGCCCTCCATCGCCGCATAGGCCGTATAGGCCAGTCCGAGCCGTTCACGCACGGTATCGACCAGGGGCGACGACATCCCCTCGCCCAGCAGATGGGCCGCCAGCGAGGCCACGAGACGCGCACGCTGCGGGTGCTCGCCCTGCAGCTGCTCGAACACCAGGGGATAGGCCAGGTTCACGAACACCTGGGACACCTGCGTGAAGCGTTGCGCCAGGGCCTGCCCCACATACTTTGCGGGCTGAGGGGGCAGTGCCACAGCCGGATTGGCGGAAGCAGGCATGCCGGCGAACAGCTGCGCCGCCTGCTCCAGCCAGGCCGGCACATCGAAGTTTCCGGCCGCGACGACGACGGTCTTTTCTCCCACGTAATGGGACTGCACATGGCGCACCAGATCCTGCCGCGTGAAGCCTTCGATATTGGCCACCGTGCCGATCACCGGCATGCCCATGGGGTCGTCGCCCCAGATGGCGCGGTCCAGCAGATCGCCGGCGCTGTCCTCCGGGTCCTCTTCGTACTCGATGGCCTCCTGCCGGATCACCTGCAGCTCCCTTTGCAGCTCATGCTCGGGAAACACGCTGTTCAGCACGATGTCCGCAATCATTCCCAGCAAGGCCTGCGCATGCCAGCCCAGGCCGGTCATGAAATAGCCGGTGATGTCCTTGCCGGTGAAGGCGTTGACCTCCGCACCCAGCCGCTCCGCATCCAGGTTGATCTCCTGCACGGAACGCGTGTGCGTGCCCTTGAACGCCATGTGTTCCAGCACATGGCTGATGCCGTTGCTGGTGGAGGTCTCGTCGCGGGAGCCCACGCGCAGGAACACACCCACGCTGACGCTCTGCAAGTGCGGCATGGGCAGCGCCAGCAGCCGGACCCCATTCGCAAGAGTGCGCAAGGCCATGGCAGGCCGCTCCAGTTCGGTTGCCGCCAGGGGCTTTTCTTGAATCATGGGCTATTGTCGTCGCGCTCCAGAGGATGCGCAGGGCAGCCCTCTTCAGCCCTCTTTCATGTGCCTGTGCTCAAAGCTGCGGGGAGCTCTGGCCCGGCCGACCTGCGCGTTACCCCACCAGGCGCCGGAACGACGCCCGAAAATCGATGGGCTCCAGGTGCAGCTGGTCCGCCAGCGGCCCGTTCAGGATGTAGAGCCTTGGTTCCTCCCGGAACTGAAAAACCCGGTAGAGATGGAAGGCATCCCCGGCCTCTGCTGCGAAATCCAGTTCGTTGCGGCTGATGATGAAGGACGAGGCATGCCCGCCATTGGTGGTCTTGACCTCGATGAAGCGATGCTCGCCGGGCCGCTCATGCGAGAGGATGTCGTAGCCGCTCCCGTCGCCGAGCCGGTCAGACACCCAGTCCAGCTGCTGGAAAAGCTCCGGATACCCGGCATGGACAAGTCGCCGCTGCTCGAATCCTATGACCCACTGCTCTCCGGCACGGCCAAGATGCCGGTTGGCTTCATCCCGCTGGGCCCAGTTCGTCTTGCGTGGAAATCTGACCTTGGCGCCGTCTTTCGCTAACTGCGCCACTGTCTCCAGCGCAGGCGGTTCAACCAGGCAGGCATGAAAACTCTGCTCAGCAGACGTCTTGACCTCCTCCATCGCATCCACCACACGGGAAACCAGGCCCGGCTGATTCAGGACGAACTGCTGCACCGCCTGACGCAACAGAAGCTGAGCGTTGCTCCGGGGCTTGTAGCCGCGGATGAAGGGCAGCTCCAGGTCATGCAGGACGGCGCTGATGTTCTGGAACTTCAGCTCCACCGATCCCTTGCTGCGCTCACGCAGCCGCTGGCGCAACTGCGCATTGAATTCGGTCTTGGTGTAGCGCTGCTGCTCGGCCTCCAGCAAAAGCATCTCGAAATATGACGCGACCGTGGCCTGCACCTCATCGAAGGTCCAGTCTTCACCAATGCGCACGACATCGAAGCCCAGATGCTGCAATCGAGGAACGACGGTGGCCTCTCCACCGGAGAAATCAGTCGGCTTGAGCGGTCCCTCCTGCGGGAACTGATGGCCGAACGCAGCTCCGACGATGGCCTTGGAGTCGCATAGCTGCCCGGTTCTTGCATTGCGAACCAAGAAATCGCGCGATTTTCCAAATCCGTATCGCTTCAGGAATGCCGTCCGACCAAGACGTGAAAACTCGTCCAACGCCGCCTGAACGGCCGCAGGACTTTGAAGGCGAGAGATTTCAACAGCCATCAGCGTTTGGGAGAAGTATCTTCATGCGGAATCAATACCCACGGGCTAGGTCCGCAGCAGCACACAGCAAATTGCAAAGAAATAGTACTTTACGTTACAAACGCATGCTTGGTCTGGTAGCAGCCATGTCTTTCATGGGGAACACTGGACTTCGTCTGTCTGCGCGCAAGTGCTTGCACCTGGCCTGGGAATCAGGCGGCTAGTTCTTACATCCAAGCCTCGCCCGGGCTCAGAATCTTCCTAGGCGCAGCGATACTTCAGGTCTCTGAGTCCTAGGAACTGCAGAATAGGTAACAATCCGTTCCGAAAGGGTCTGGATGTGGACAAAAGTCTGATTGACGTGACGGGCGCGGTACACGCGCTGAGGCAGTTTGCGCAAGAGCGGGAGTGGCAGCAATTCCATTCACCCAAGAATCTGGTCATGGCTCTCTCGGGCGAGGTGGGTGAGTTGACCGAAATATTCCAATGGATGACCGAGGCCGACTCTCATTCGGCCGCCTCGAATCCTAAAACCGCCTCGGCGGTACGCGACGAACTGGCCGATGTCGCCCTGTACCTCATCCGCTTGGCGGATGTGCTGGACGTGGACCTCAACGCAGCCATCGCCAGCAAGCTGGCTTCCAACGCCGCCAAATACCCTGTCGAGGCGTCGCGCGGCGTCAGCACCAAATACGACCAGCTGCCCGAGCCATGATCGTTTATCAGGCCGAGAAGACACAATTCCTGCTCGACTACGACGAACGCGATATTGAAGACGTCATCTACGCGAAGTACCAGGCAGCGACTCACCGCAAGGTAGCCAAGGCGGAGATCCGATCATGGCGCGAGTCGCTGGGCTACATTGCCCGCCTTCTGCGTGACCCGGAAATCGCACCCGACATCGGGGTCGCTGTCGAATTCATCCTGCCGCAATCGTCAAAACGCATCGATGTCATTCTTGCCGGACATGCCGACGACGGCTCTCGACGGCTGGTGGTGGTCGAACTCAAGCAATGGTCATCGGTCGGCGCCACCGACCGCGATGCCATCGTGCTTTTGCGCGGTGGAATGCGCCCTGACCAGGCGCGCATTCACCCCAGCTACCAGGCGTGGTCGTACACGGCATTTCTGGAGGGGTTCAACGAGGCCATCTATGACGGCGGGCTGCAGCTGAAGCCTTGCGCCTACCTGCACAACTATGCCGCCGATGGCATCATCGACTCCCCCCAGTACCAGCCCTATATCGAGCGGGCACCTTTGTTCCTGAAAGGTGATGAAGACCGCAAGAAACTCCGCGAGTTCATCAAACAGCACATCCGGCATGGCCGAGGCCGCCAGGTGCTGTTCGATCTTGAACGAGGAAGGATGCGGCCATCCAAAGCGCTGGCGGATGTGGTCGGCAAGCTGCTGAAGGGCAACAGCGAGTTCGCGCTAATCGACGACCAGAAGGAAGTGTTCGAGGCTGCGAAGGCCGCATGCCGCCAGGCCAGCGCCAGCGGCAGGCCTCGCGTCTTGATCATTGAGGGCGGTCCTGGAACCGGCAAGTCGGTGATCGCCGTCAACCTGCTTGCGGCTCTGCGCGAAGGCTTGACCGTCAAATACATTTCCAAGAACGCTGCCCCACGCGCTGTCTATAGCGACAAGCTGATACAGACGCGCGACAACGCACATCTGGTCAATCTTTTCGGCGGATCAGGCTCCTTCACGGAAACCGTGCAGGATGCCTTTGATGTCTTGGTCGTGGACGAAGCACATCGCCTAACCGAAAAAAGCGGCTTCTATGGGAATCTGGGCACCCATCAGGTCAAGGAGCTGATAGAAGCTGCCAAGTGCAGCATCTTTTTCATCGACGAAGACCAGCGCGTGACTCTCAAGGATGTAGGTTCCAAGGAGATCATCCGCAAGTTTGCAGCCGAGCGGAATGCTGAGGTAGAGGAATATTCGCTGACTTCCCAATTTCGGTGCGCCGGCTCCGACGGCTATCTGGCCTGGGTAGACCATACGTTGCAGATCCGAACTACCGCCAACCCTAGCCTTGCAGATATTCCGTTTGACTTTCAGGTGTTTGACGACCCCTCGGATCTGCACAAGGCCATCGAGACGAAGAACGCCAACAACCGGGCACGCGTTGTGGCTGGTTACTGCTGGCCATGGAACAGCAAGAAGAATCCCAAGCTTATGGACGTAGTCATCGGAGACTACGAGCGCCAATGGAATCTGGACCAGGACGACAGCCTCTGGATCGTGGCACCGAACTCTGTGGCACAGGTCGGCTGCATACACACCTGCCAGGGGCTGGAAGTGGACTATGTGGGAGTCATCATCGGGCCAGACCTGACCATCATGGGCGACACGCTGGTGGCAGTGCCCCGAGCCAGGGACAGACATGACAAGACCATGAAGGGATTCGTGAAGATGACGAAGGAGCAGCCTGCCGAGGCCGCACGGCTGGCGGAAAGCATCATCAAGAACACCTATCGCACCTTGATGACCCGTGGCATGAAGGGGTGCTATGTGTATGCCACGGACGCGAAGCTGAGGGCATACCTGCGCGAGCATTCGGCTATTCCAGCATCCCACTGAACAACGGCGGGCGGGCAGAAAAAAGCCCGCAGTGCCGCGGGCTTGATTCGGAAATACGGCCGGACGACCCCGGCCGTTTCCTATTGCGCAATCATTCCCACTCAATCGTCGCCGGCGGCTTCGTCGACACGTCGTAGGTCACGCGGTTGATGCCGCGCACTTCGTTGATGATCCGGCCAGACACCTTCTTGAGCAGGCCGTAGGGCAGCTCGGCCCAGTCGGCGGTCATGAAGTCGCTGGTCTGCACGGCGCGCAGGGCCACGACGTAGTCGTAGGTGCGGCCATCGCCCATGACGCCCACGCTCTTGACGGGCAGGAAGACGGTGAAGGCCTGGCTGGTGAGGTCGTACCAGTTCTTGCCGGTGGCTTCGTCCGTCCAGTTGCGCAGTTCCTCGATGAAGATGGCGTCGGCGCGGCGCAGCAGGTCGGCGTATTCCTTCTTGACTTCACCCAGGATGCGAACGCCCAGGCCCGGGCCGGGGAAGGGGTGGCGGTAGACCATTTCACGCGGCAGGCCCAGGGCCACGCCGAGTTCGCGCACTTCGTCCTTGAACAGGTCGCGCAGGGGCTCGAGCAGCTTCAGGCCGAGCTGCTCGGGCAGGCCGCCGACGTTGTGGTGGCTCTTGATGGTGACGGCCTTCTTGCTCTTGGCACCGCCCGACTCGATGACGTCGGGGTAGATGGTGCCCTGGGCCAGGAAGGTGGCGCCCTTGTGGCCTGCATCGCCGGCCTTGAGCTTGGCGGCCTCGGCCTTGAACACGTCCACGAACAGGCCGCCGATGATCTTGCGCTTGGCCTCGGGCTCGCTGACGCCGGCCAGCTTGCCCAGGAACAGGTCGCTGGCGTCCACGCGGATGACCTTGGCGTGCAGCTTGCCTTCGAACATTTCCATGACCATGTCGCCTTCATTGAGGCGCAGCAGGCCGTGGTCCACGAAGACGCAGGTCAGCTGGTCGCCGATGGCGCGGTGGATCAGGGCTGCAGCCACGGAGGAGTCCACGCCGCCCGACAGGCCCAGGATAACTTCCTCGTCGCCCACCTGCTCGCGGATCTTGGCGACGGCTTCCTCGATGTAGTCGCCCATGATCCAGTCGGCATTCGCCGCGCAGATCTCGCGCACGAAGCGGTTGAGCAGGGCCGCGCCCTGCACGGTGTGCGTGACTTCGGGGTGGAACTGGACGGCGTAGAAGCGGCGCGCCTCGTCGGCCATGCCGGCGATGGGGCAGGACGGCGTGGAGGCCATGACCTTGAAGCCCGGGGGCAGCTCGGTGACCTTGTCGCCGTGGCTCATCCAGACCTTGAGCATGCCGTGGCCTTCGGCCGTGGCGAAGTCCTGGATGCCCTTGAGCAGTTCGGTGTGGCCATGGGCGCGCACTTCGGCGTAGCCGAATTCGCGGGTGTGCGAGCCTTCGACCTTGCCGCCCAGCTGGGTGGCCATGGTCTGCATGCCGTAGCAGATGCCCAGCACGGGAATGCCCAGCTCGAACACGGCGTCGGGGGCGCGGTCGTCCACTTCATAGACGCTGGCGTGGCTGCCCGACAGGATCACGCCCTTGAGGCGGCCGTCGGCGGCGAATTCGCGCACCCAGTCGCTGCTGACGTCGCAGGGGTGGACTTCGCAGTAGACATGGGCTTCGCGCACGCGGCGGGCGATCAGCTGGGTGACTTGGGAGCCGAAGTCAAGAATGAGGATCTTGTCGTGTTGCATGGTCATCTCAGGCAAAGGTGATGGGAGGGGATCAGAAATCTTCAGGGGCCAGCAGCGCCAGCCCGCGCTTGCGGGCGGCGGCGGCCTGGGCCGCGTCAAAGGTGGCCAGCGGCAGGCGCAGCGACTGCGCCAGCCACAGGTAGGCCGCGTCATAGACCGGCAGGCGGGTGTCCAGCGCCACGTCGAGCACGGCCTTGTGCTGGGCGGGCGCCAGCTCGTGCAGTTCCACGCGGTGGCGGATGGCCTCGAGCACGCCCCACAGGCCTTCGACCGAGCTGTGCGGAATGCGGCCGCCGTGCACGCCCGAGGCGATCAGGTTGCCGCATTCCCACTGCCAGAGGTTGGGCGCCTGCGGGTCCACTTCATGGCGGCGGATGCGGGTATACAGGCGCTGGGTGTGCACGCTGGCGGCATCGGGCAGCAGCCAGGCGGCGGTGACGGAGGCATCAAGCACGAAGGAGGTCATGCCTGGCTCCGGCCTGCGTGGCGCAGTCGGGTGGTGGAGTCCGGCGCCTGTGCCGACTGTGCCGGCTGGGCCGGCCGCACCGTGGCCTGCAGCGCCTGCATCTGCTCCAGCTCGCGGGCGATCTGCTCATCGGTGATCACGGGGCGGCGGCGCACCGGCAGCATGCGCACCACTTCCTTGCCGTGGCGGGTGATGCGCACTTCCTCGCCCTGCTCGACAAGTTCGATCAGGGCGGAGAAACGGGTCTTGGCTTCGTAGATACCGACAGATTGCATGGCGGGGCTGAAAACAAAAGCAGGCCTGGTGTCCGGCCTGGCCCGAATTCTATCATTCTGGCCAGAATTTCCAAAAATTCAGACCAGAACCATGCGGATATTCGCCGGCCTTGCCTCGGGGGGCTGTCGGTGAACGCCACTCAGCGCTGTTCGCGCACGAAGCCGACAAACCGCGCCAGCGCGGGCGACATGACTCCGGCCGGCCAGGCCAGGCTGGTCTCGCAGACCGGCAGGGCAACGGCCTTGCTGCCTGCACGGGCGCTGGCGAAAACCGCCTCGCGGTAGACCACTCCGGGCCTGCAGAACTGCATCACGCTGGCGGGCACCCAGGCCAGGCCGATGCCGCCCCAGACCAGGTTCACGATGGTCTGCATCTGTATCGCCTGCTGCGCGATGCGCGGCACATGTCCGTGCCGTCGGTACAGATCCGTCACCGCGTCATGGAGCGAGGGCATGATGCGGCGCGGAAAGATCACCAGCGGCTGCTCCAGCACTTCGTCGAGCATCAGCCGGTCCGCACCGGCAAGCGCATGCTGCTGCGGCAGGGCCAGCACCATGGCTTCCCGTCCCACGGCCAGGCGCTCCAGGCCGGCCGGCGCATGCCCCGGGGCATGCAGCATGAGCCCGGCATCGATCTGCCCGCGCTCGAATGCCTCCATCTGCACATCGCTGGTGGCCTCGACCAGCTCCAGCGCCACACCGGGCGTGCCTGCCACGAAGTCCCGCACCCACAGCGGCAGCCGGGTGAAGCCGATGGTGGAGACAAAGGCCAGCCGCACGCGCCCCACTTCTCCCGCTGCCGCAGCCCGCGCAATCCCGGGCAGCGCTGCCGCCCGCGCCAGAAGCTCACGCACCTGCGGCACAAGCGCCTCGCCGGCGGGCGTCAGCGCGACTTGGCGGCTCGAGCGCTCGAACAGCGCCACGTCCAGGCTGCGCTCCAGCTGGGCGATGGCCTGGGTGAGCGGCGGCTGCGTCATGTGCAGGCGCGATGCGGCGCGGCCGAAGTGCAGCTCGTCCGCCACGGCCAGGAATTGCCGCCAGACGCGCAGATCAATGGGGGGCTCATTCATATGTGCAGCATATCAATCATGCCGATGAATAGGATTGGATCAGATGAATCAGTCGGCCCATACTCATCCAACCCCCACAACGAGAGACATGCCATGACCCCGCCGAACCAGATCAACCGCCGAAGCGCCCACATCACCGAAGGCAAGGCGCGCGCAGCCAACCGCTCCATGTTCTACGGCATGGGCTACAAGGAAGAGGATTTCAAGAAGCCCATGGTCGGCGTGGCCAACGGCCACAGCACGATCACGCCGTGCAACTCCGGCCTGCAAAGGCTGGCGGACGCGGCCATCGCAGGCATCGAGGAAGCCGGCGGCAACGCGCAGGTGTTCGGCACGCCGACCATCTCGGACGGCATGTCCATGGGCACGGAAGGCATGAAGTACTCGCTGGTCAGCCGCGAGGTGATCGCCGACTGCATAGAGACCTGCGTGGGCGGCCAGTGGATGGATGGCGTGCTGGTGGTCGGCGGCTGCGACAAGAACATGCCGGGCGGCATGATGGGCATGCTGCGCGCCAATGTGCCGGCCATCTATGTCTACGGCGGCACCATCCTGCCCGGCAGGTGGAAAGGCCGGGACCTGAACATCGTCAGCGTGTTCGAGGCCGTCGGCGAGAACGCCGCGGGAAAGATCAGCGACCAGGAGCTCAAGGACATCGAGCAGCACGCCATTCCCGGCACGGGCTCGTGCGGCGGCATGTACACCGCCAACACCATGTCCAGCGCGTTCGAGGCGCTGGGCATGAGCCTGCCCTACTCCTCCACCATGGCCAATCCCCATGATGAAAAGGAGAACTCGGCCAAGGAATCCGCCAGGGTGCTGATCGAGGCCATCAAGATGGACCTCAAGCCGCGCGATATCGTGACGCGCAAGTCCATCGAAAACGCGGTCTCGGTGATCATGGCGACCGGAGGCTCCACCAATGCCGTGCTGCACTTTCTCGCGATCGCCCATGCGGCCGGCGTGCCCTGGTCCATCGACGACTTCGAGCGCATCCGCCAGCGGGTGCCGGTGCTGTGCGATCTCAAGCCCAGCGGCAGATACCTGGCGGTGGACCTGCACCAGGCGGGCGGCATCCCGCAGGTGATGAAGATCCTGCTGAATGCGGGCCTGCTGCACGGCGACTGCATCACCATCTCGGGCAAGACCATCGCCGAGACCCTGGCCGGCGTGCCTGACGAACCGCCCAACCGCCAGGTCATCCGCCCCCTCTCGGATGCGCTCTACCCGCAGGGCCACCTGGCCATCCTCAAGGGCAACCTGAGTCCGGAAGGTGCGGTGGCCAAGATCACGGGCCTGAAGAACCCGGTCATCACCGGCCCGGCACGCGTGTTCGACGATGAGCAATCGGCACTGGCGGCCATCCTCGACGGCCGGATACAGGCCGGCGACGTGATGGTGCTGCGCTACCTGGGCCCCAAGGGCGGCCCCGGCATGCCGGAAATGCTGGCACCCACGGGCGCCCTGATCGGTGCCGGCCTGGGCGAGAGCGTGGGCCTGATCACCGATGGCCGCTTCTCCGGCGGCACCTGGGGCATGGTGGTCGGCCACGTGGCGCCGGAAGCGGCTGTGGGCGGCACCATCGCGCTGGTGCATGAGGGCGACTCGATCACCATCGACGCGCACGCATTGCAGCTGCAGCTGAACGTGCCCGAAGACTTGCTCGCCCAGCGCCGTGCGGCATGGAAGGCTCCCGCGCCCCGCTACACGCGGGGCGTGCAGGCCAAGTTCGCGTTCAACGCATCGAGCGCCAGCTCGGGCGCGGTGCTGGACAACTTCGCCATTTGAGCGTCGTCATCTGAGCTTCGCCATCTGAGCTTCGTGAGCGCACGAAAAAAAGAGGTCCGGGCAGTGGCTGCCCGGACCTCTTTTCCATCTCGCGCCAAGGCGCTGGATCGGGATCAGTCGGCGCGGTAGTTCGGCGCTTCCTTGGTGATCTGCACGTCATGCACGTGCGATTCACGGATGCCTGCGGCGGTGATCTCCACGAACTCGGCCGTGTTGTTCATCTCTTCGATGGTGGCGCAGCCGCAGTAGCCCATGGCAGCGCGCACGCCGCCGGCCATCTGGTAGACGATGGAGACCATGGAGCCCTTGTAGGGCACGCGGCCTTCGATGCCTTCGGGCAC
The DNA here is from genome assembly GCF_043104705.1 of Delftia sp. WSY_10. Lineage (NCBI taxonomy): Bacteria > Pseudomonadati > Pseudomonadota > Betaproteobacteria > Burkholderiales > Comamonadaceae > Delftia > Delftia sp. WSY_10. The sequence goes on from NZ_JBICKY010000015.1 coordinate 92,396, forward strand.
GAGCTTGTCGGCGTTGGGATTGCCGGTGCTCGATTCCTGGAAGTAGCGGTCGGCCGAGCCCTGCTGCATGGCGCCGATGGAGCCCATGCCGCGATAGCTCTTGTACGAACGGCCCTGGTACAGGATGACTTCGCCCGGAGCCTCTTCGGTGCCGGCGAACATGCCGCCCATCATGATGGTCGAGGCGCCAGCGGCCAGGGCCTTGGCGATGTCGCCCGAGAAGCGGATGCCGCCGTCGGCGATCAGCGGCACGCCCGTGCCTTGCAGGGCCTGGGCCACGCTGTCGATGGCCATGATCTGGGGCACGCCCACACCGGCGACGATGCGCGTGGTGCAGATGGAGCCGGGGCCGATGCCGACCTTCACGGCGTCGGCGCCTGCCTCGGCCAGTGCCAGCGCAGCGGCGCCGGTGGCAATGTTGCCACCGATGACGTCCACCTGCGGGTAGTTCTGCTTGACCCAGCGCACGCGGTCGATCACGCCCTTGCTGTGGCCGTGGGCCGTGTCCACCACCAGTGCATCGACGCCGGCCTTGACCAGCAGCTCCACGCGCTGCTCGGTGCCCTCGCCCACGCCCACGGCGGCGGCCACGCGCAGGCGGCCTGCGCTGTCACGCGCTGCGTTGGGGAAGGTGGTCTGCTTGGTGATGTCCTTGACGGTGATCAGGCCCTTGAGTTCAAAGGCGTCGTTCACGACCAGGATGCGTTCGAGCTTGTGCTTGTTGAGCAGGGCCTTGGCTTCCACGGGCGTGGTGCCGTCCTTCTCGTTGACGGTGATCAGGCGCTCGCGCGGCGTCATGATCTGGCTGACCTTGACGTCGTAGCGGGTCTCGAAGCGCAGGTCGCGGCTGGTGACGATGCCCACCACCTTGCCGCCGTCGCAGACGGGAAAGCCCGAGATGCCGAGGTTCTCGGACAGCTGCAGCACCTGCAGCACGGTGTGCTCGGGGGTGATGACCACGGGGTCGTGCACCACGCCGGATTCGTGGCGCTTGACCTTGGACACTTCGGCGGCCTGCTGCTCGGCCGTCATGTTCTTGTGGATGACGCCGATACCGCCCTCTTGCGCGATGGCAATGGCCAGACGCGCCTCGGTCACGGTGTCCATGGCGGCGGACACAAGGGGAATGTTCAGGGAGATGTTGCGCGAAAAGCGCGTCTTGAGCGAAGTGTCCTTGGGCAGGACCTGGGAGAAAGCGGGGACCAGAAGGACGTCGTCGAAGGTCAGGGCTTTACCGAGAAGGCGCATGTGAGAGCTCCAAAAGAAGGATTGTACCCGTGCGCCGGATCACAATGTATGCTGTAGGCCATTCGGCCCGATCCCCAACTCACCATGCACGCCATCAAGCTTGTTTTGCTAGTCACGCTTGCCGCCTGTTCGCTGCCCGCAGCCGCCCAGTGGCAATGGGTCGACGCCACAGGCCGCAAGGTCTTCAGCGACCGCGCACCGCCTCCTGACATTCCCGCCAAGAACATCCTGCGCCAGCCTGGCGGCAGCACACCGCCGCCTGCCGCCGCGCCCTCCGCCGCTGCGGCAGCTGCGGATGCAGGCACGGCGCCTGCGGCGGACGCCGGGGCACCGGCAGCACCTGCTGCAGCCGCCAAGGACACCAAGTCCGCAGGCACCGACAAGGCCCTGGAAGAGCAAAAGCGCAAGGCCGAAGCCCAGGAGGCCGCCAAGGCCAAGGCGGAAAAGGAACGGATTGCCAAGCAGCGCCAGGACAACTGCGCACGCGCCAAGCAGTCCAAGACCGCGCTGTCTTCGGGCCGCCTGCTGGGCTACACGAATGAGCAGGGCGAGCGCGGCTTCATGGACGACGCCACGCGCGATGCGGAACTCAAGCGCGCCGACGCCATCATCGCCTCCGATTGCGGCGCAATGCGCTGATCGCCGAATCCGGGCCGGCTCAGTAGCCGGCCTTGGCTCCAGGCCTCTGGCGCTGGAACAGCCCCGTGGCCCGAGCGCCCTGGCGTGCGAAACGCTCGCGGCGCGCCACCTTGGGGTCCACGGTCAAGGGCCGGTACAGCTCCACTCGGTCACCGTCGCGCAGGGCTTGCGTCAAAGGCGCGCCGCGGCCCCACAGGCCTGCCGGCCCGGCCTGCGCAAAGCCCAGCGCCTGCCAGCCGCCCGCCGCCGCCACCGCATCGGCAATCGTGGCACCGGCCGGCAATTGCAGAAACAGCTCGACGACTTCGCCGGCGCGCGCACTGCAGGCCAGCGTGATGCGCACAGCGGGCTGGGCCTCAGCCATAGACCTGCTCGGCACGCTTGATGAAGGCATCGACCATGGAGCCTGCAATGCGGTCGAACACCGGGCCGACCACGGCGGCCAGGGCCATGTTGTCGAAACCGTAGTCCAGTTGCAGTTCGACACGGCAGGCGCGCTGCGATCCGTCGCCCACGGGGCGGAACATCCAGTGGCCCTCCAGCCGCGAGAACGGCCCCTTGATCAGGCGGATGCTGACCTGGCGCCCGCCATCGTCGAGCACGCTGTGCGTGTTGCGCGTGACGAAGGACTTGCGCATGCCGCCGAATGCAATGCCCACCTCGGCCGTCATGCCCTGCTCGTCCTGCTCCAGCACCCTGGCCTGATCGCACCAGGGAAGGAAGTCGGCATAGTGGGCCACGTCCGTCACCAGGGCAAACATTTCTTGGGGGCTGTACCAGATCAGGACGGACTTGTTGACTTTTTTCATGAATGGGGCGGGCTGCACGGCATGCAAAACACCGGCAGCGCCGCCATGGCACAGCCGGCTGTCACAATGACGGCAAGGCGAAACTAAAATCCCGCACGGCGGGAAGACGGCAATCCAGTATTGTAGGGAGACCTTTCATCTCCAGGTTTTCGCCGCATCTATTACTCCATGGCCAAGAAACCTGAAACACAGTCGCGCATCGCCGACAACAAAAAAGCCGCATTCAACTACTTCTTCGAGGAACGCTTCGAGGCCGGCATCGTGCTGCACGGCTGGGAAGTGAAGGCACTGCGCAGCGGCAAGGTGCAGTTGACGGACGGCTACGTCATCGTCAAGGACGGCGAGCTGTTCCTGCTCGGCTGCCAGATCAACCCGCTCAAGACCGCCTCCACCCACGTCAACCCCGACGCGGCGCGCATCAAGAAACTGCTGCTCAAGAAGGACGACATCCTGCGCCTGATCGGCAAGGTGGAGCAAAAGGGCTTCACCCTGGTGCCCATCAACCTTCACTGGAAGAACGGCTATGTCAAATGCGACATTGCCCTGGCCAAGGGCAAGGCCGAGCACGACAAGCGCGACGTGATCAAGGACCGCGAAGGCAAGCGCGAGGTCGAGCGCGCCATGAAGAGCTTCAACCGTTGACGGGCATCCGCAGCTTTTTTTGCACTGCTGCGGAATAAACCGGCACGGCCCAGTGTTCATTGCAGTGTCCGGCCGCAATTTCGCGCGCCGGCAAGCACCGGAGACAGCGATGAAGAAGCTCGGCATGAAACTTGGTACCTGTGCCTTCACGGCAGCCCTGACATTGGCCCTGGCAGGCTGCTATTCCGCGCCTGCGGCCAACGCCTCTGGCCAGACGCCGCCCAGTGCGGTCAGCGTGCAAAACGGCATCCTGGTCGGCGCCAACGGCATGACGCTCTATACCTTCGACAAGGACACGGCCGGCAGTGGCAAGTCCGTCTGCAATGGCCCCTGCGCGACCAACTGGCCGCCCCTGATGGGCAAGCAGGCGCCCTCTGGCGGCAACTACAGCGTGATCCAGCGCGACGATGGCAGCAGCCAGATCGCCTACAAGGGCAAGCCCCTGTACTACTGGGTGAAGGACGGCAAGGCCGGCGATACCACGGGCGACGGCGTCATGGGCGTCTGGCATACCGCACGCCCCTGAGTCCGGCCCCCTGCGCGATCGGACCTGCCCATGGACCGCAGCCAGATCCTGGAGCACCTGCCCGGCCTGCGCCGCTACGCGCGGCTGCTGGCAGGCGATGCCTGGGCAGCCGACGACCTGGTGCAGGACACGCTGGAACGCGCCTGCCGCAAATGGCTGCTGTGGCGCTCCGATGGCGATCTGCGCGCCTGGCTGTTCACCCTGATGCACAACCTCTACCTGAACCAGCGGCGCTCTGCCGCACGAGGGCAGTGGCTGGACATCGACAGCCTGTCCGAGTCCCTGGCAGCGCCCGAGGACAGCAGCGACGCTGCCCTGGACCTGGAGCGCTGCCTGCAGCGCCTGCCCGCCGAGCAGCGGGCCGTGCTGCTGCTGGTCAGCGTGGAGGACATGAGCTATGCCGACACGGCGCGCGTGCTGCAGCTGCCCCTGGGCACCGTGATGTCGCGCCTGTCGCGCGCACGCTCCCGGTTGCGCGAGCTGATGGAGGCACCGCCCGCAGCTTCGCCCGCCCAGACTGCTGCACCCCAAGCCGCAGCCCCGTCGCTGCGCCGGCTCAAATGACGAGGCCGCCATGACTGCCCCCGCCCCCACCTCCCCCTCCTCCTCCTGTGTCTCGGCTGCCACGGCCATCCCCGACGAGCAGCTGCATGCCCTGGTCGATGACCGCCTGCCGGCCCCACAGGCACAGGCGCTGCGCGAGCAGCTGGATGCAGACAGCGCAGCACGCGTGGAGCAATGGCAGCGCCAGCGGCAGCTGCTGCGCGCCCTGCACGGCGCCCGCAGCGAACCGCCCATGCCCGATGAAATGCGCGCCGCCGCCGAGCAGCTGCAGGGCCTGCAACAGCGCCAGCAGCAATGGTGGCGCTGGGGCGGCATGGCCGCAGGCTGGCTGCTGGCCTTCGGCCTGGGCTGGCTGGTGCACGGGCAGCAGGCAGCGCCTGCGGCACCCTCAACGGCGGACACGCTGGCCGCTGCCGCACCTGCCCGCTTCGCCCATCAGGCAGCCGTCGCCCACGCGGTCTACCAGCCCGAGCAGCGCCACCCGGTCGAGGTCGAGGCAGCGCAACAGGCCCATTTGCTGCAATGGCTTTCCAAGCGCCTGGGCCGGCCGCTGAAGCTGCCAGCCCTCACGGAACTGGGCTATGAGCTGGTGGGCGGCCGGCTGCTGCCCGGCGACAGCGGCGCACGCGCCCAGTTCATGTACCAGGATGCGGCCGGCGAGCGCATCACCCTGTATCTGGGCGCGCTGGAGGACCCGGCCACGCGTGGCGAGACCGCCTTTCGCTTCAGCAGCGACGGCCCCGTGCCCAGCTTCTACTGGGTGGACCAGGGCTTTGGCTATGCCCTCAGCGGCGCCCTGCCGCGCAACCGACTGCTGCAGCTGGCCACGGCCGTGCACCAGCAGCTTTGAAGCCTGGGGCCACGGCTACCAGGGCAGCGGCGCCGCCTCGCCGTTGCCATGTTCGCCGTAGTACAGCGAGGGCAGAAAGCGCGACAGGTAGGTGAACTCCGTGTAGCAGTGGCGCAGCAGGCCCAGGCCCAGCGCGTCGGGCAGCTCGGCCGCCGGGTCGGCGCAGGACTGGCCCAGCAAAAAGCGGCTGCGCAGCACGCAGCCAAAAGGCGTGTCACGCGCCAGGTGCACCATCTGCCCGTCCATGGGGTCCCCGCTGGCGTCCAGCTGCACATGCTCGCCGAAGCCGATGCGCGCATACACGGCGGCCGATGCGCGTTTTTCGGCAAAGGCCAGCTCCAGCTGCGCAGGGTCGAAAAGCTCGCGCGGATCGTGGAACTTGAGCCTGGCCGCCACGGGCGGAATATCGGCCAGGGACTCCACGGCCTCGATGGAGGCGCCTATGTAGCTCTCGCCCTTCTTCCATTGCGCATCCCAGCCGCGATGTGCGATGTGGTCATGCGGATGCCACCACTTGATGTGCTGCGTGGTCTCGAAGAACTTGAACCACCAGTCCAGCATGCGGCCGCTGCAGCCGTGCAGGTCGGTGCGGCAGGCCACCACCAGACAGCCGCTGGGCAGGCGCTGGATTCCCGTCTCCAGCCGCAGCGGCGTGATGTGCAGCAGCTCGTCGATGCGGGAAATGTCGGGCTCGAAGGCATGGGAGTTCATGGGTGTTTTCCGTTCCTGGGTTGATGAGGAAAAGCCATCTTATATTAAAGAAACGAACAACGTTTCCAAACAATCGGATAATCCCAGCCGGGTAACAAAATGCTGCACAACCAGGCACGACCCTGCACAACACCGAACGGAACGACAAGAAATCCAATGGAAACCGAAATCACTCCTGTGGCCCCCAGGCCGCGCGGGCGGCCGGCCCGGCCCGAGCACGAGGCCAACGATGCCGCCCTGTCCGCCGCCACCTGGCTCTTGCTCAATGAAGGCTATGCCGCCACCACCATGGAAGCCGTGGCCAGGCGCGCGGGGCTGGCCAAGAAGACGCTCTACCGCTTTGCCGCCAACCGCGAGGATCTGGTGGCCCTGGTGGTGCGCAGCTGGACCGACGGTTTCCGCCCCACCCTGTCGGCCGATGCGCAGTCGGCCTCAGAGGTGGCTCCGGCGCTGGCCGAGATCCTGCGCGTGATTGCCGCGCGCGTGCTGTCGGCCGAGGCGGTGGGGATGTTCCGCCTGCTCACCACCGATTTCCCCGCCAAGCCCGAGTTGCTGGAGGTCTACCAGCGCAACGGCATAGAGCGCGGCCGCGGCATGCTGGTGGACTGGCTGCGGCGCCAGTGCGCGAAGGGGTTGCTCAGGGCAGAGCAGCCCGATGTCATCTGCGACCTGTTGCTGTCCATGGCCATTGCCGAGCCGCTGCGGCAGATGGCCCTGGGCCTGACGCCGCCCGTGCCCGAATGGGATCCGGGCCCGCGCATTGACGACGCGGTACGGCTGCTGGCAGGCCATTCCTGCCGCATGGAGCCCGCTGATTGCTGAACCGAAAAAAAGGCCATCCGGCGCGGTGCCGGATAGCCTTTTGAACCCTTGGAGGTTTGAGCAACCGCCGCGCGATCAGTCCAGCGCCGCCAGCGGGTGCGAGTGCACGGGCCAGGGGCTGTCGAAGAAGGCACGCCATTGCGCGTCCTGCACGTCTTCGATGCGCGCAGGGTTCCAGCGCGGTTGGTGGTCCTTGTCCACGGCCAGGGCGCGAATGCCTTCGATGGTCTCGCTCTGGCCGGGGCGCAGGTAAAAGCAGTGGCGCACCATGTCGCGCTCCATGCGCAGGTCCTGGGCCAGTGTCATGCCGCGTGCGCGGCGAATCTGCTCCAGCACCACGTGCAGCATCAGCGGCGAGCGCTTGCGCAGCGTGGCTGCCGTGTGCTGCGCCCACTCGCCATCCGCCGCTTCCAGTGCCTGCACCATGGCAGCCACCGTGGGCAGGGCAAACACGCGGTCGATCTCGGCGCGGGGCTGGGCCGCTGGCTTGGCCGGGGCCGTGAACTTCGACTTCACCAGCGCCTCGACGGCCGCTGCATCGGCAAAGCTGCCGGCGGCCAGCGCGTCCCACAGCGCAGGCTGCTGGTCCGAGGGCAGATAGCCATCGGCCAGGCCGAAGTCCAGCGCGTCGGCCGCACCGATCACGTCGCCCGTCAGCGCCAGCCACTCACCCGCATGACCGGGGCAGCGCGATAGGAAGTAGCCGCCACCCACATCGGGGAACAGGCCGATGGCCGTCTCCGGCATGGCCATCTTGGTGCGCTCGGTGACGATGCGCAGCGTGCCGCCCTGGCTGATGCCCATGCCGCCGCCCATGACGATGCCGTCCATGAAGGCGATGTAGGGCTTGCCGAAGGTGTGGATCAGGTGGTTGAGCGCGTACTCCTCGGTGAAGAAGTCCTCCAGCTGGGGATTGCCCGTGCTGCCTGCGCCGTGCAGAAAACGGATGTCGCCGCCCGCGCAGAAGGCGCCGAAGGCCCCTTCCTTGCCCATGCCGCGGATGGCCACGGCCAGCACCTGATCGTCCTTTTGCCAGGCCAGCAGGGTGGCCAGCAGATCGCGCACCATGCCCAGCGACAGCGCGTTCAGCGCCTTGGCCCGGTTCAAGGTGATCATGCCAATGCGGCCCCGCACTTCGCTGAGGACTTCGCCGGCAGCTCCCGTCATATCTTGCTCCTTGTTGCTATGCATGCCCTGCCCCGGCAGCCCGGGGCGATGAGCCGCAACCATAGCTGAAAATCCGCGCCCACCCCTGACAAACAGGTGCCAATTTGCGCAAGTGCACGACAGGGCGGGCAGCCGCCGCGCACCGCAGCGCACTCAGTCCAGAGAGACGCCCGTGCTCTTGACCACGCCGGCCCAGCGCTTGATCTCGCTGCGGATGTAGGCGCCGTATTCCTCGGGCGTGGAGCCCAGTCCTTCGGCGCCCTGCAGCTGCAGCTTCTCGACCACGCCCGGGTCCTTGAGTGCGCGCATCAGCTCCTCGTTGAGCCGCTGGATGATGGCGGCTGGCGTCTTCGCGGGCACCATCACGCCCTGCCAGGCCCCGGCCTCGAAGCCGGACATGCCGCTTTCGGCCAGCGTGGGTGCGTCGGGGAAGTTGGGCAGGCGCTTGGAGGAACTCACGGCCAGCAGCTTGAGCCGTCCCTCCTTGATGAAGGGTGCGACGGAGTTGATGGTGTCGGTCATGAAGTCGATCTGCCCGGCCACCAGATCCACGTCGGCCGGCGCGCTGCCCTTGTAGGGCACGTGGCTGGCCTCGATCTGGTAGTGCTGCACGACCTGGAAGGCCGCCAGGTGCGTGACATTGCCGTTGCCGGCCGAACCATAGGACAGCTGGCCCGCCTTGTCCCTGGCATGGCGCACGAACTCCTGCACGTTCTTCACCGGCAGCTTGGGGTTGACCACCAGGCCCAGCGGCACCACGGCCGTCAGCGCCACGGGCATCAGGTCCTTGTTCACGTCGTAGCTCATCTTCTTGTAGAGCGACGGGCTCAGCGCAATGGACGAGGTGTTGTAGAGCACGGTGTAGCCATCGGGCGCGGCCTTGGCCACCAGGGCGTTGCCGATGTTGCCGTTGGCGCCGGGCCGGTTGTCCACGATCACGGTCTGGCCCAGTTGCTGGCCGACCTGCTGGGCCAGCACGCGCGCCACCAGGTCGGTGGGCCCGCCCGGCGGGAAAGGCACGACCAGCGTGATGGGCTTGCTGGGCCAGGGCTGCTGTGCCAGGGCCGCTCCCGGCACTGCCGCTGCGGCTGCCATGCAGGCCGCCACGGCGGCCAGCACCCTGCGCCGCCCTTGTCTGCCTGCGGCCTTGTTGCCTTTCTTGTCCATGCTGTTGTCTCCTGGTGTCGTTATGGGAATTCTTTTGTCCGCCTAGCTGCGCCCTGCCAGCAGGCGCACGGCCGTGTATTCCATGACCTTCTGGTGGCCCTGGTTGAAGACCTCGATGCGCGAGGTGACGACGGCGCGGTTGCCCTTGGAGGTGGGCTTGATGGCGGTGACTTCGACCAGGGCCTCGATGGTGTCGCCCACCAGCACGGGGCCGAGGATCTTCTGGTGCAGCTCCAGCATGGCCAGGCCCGTGCCCTGGATCATGCTTTGCAGGATGAAGCCTTCGATCAGCGTATAGGTCAGCGCGCCCGGTACGGGACGGCCTGCGATGGCGCCGCCGTCATAGCCGTCCTCGATGAAGATGGCCTCCAGCATGCCGGTGGCGTTGATGAAGGCGACCAGGTCGGATTCGGTCACGGTGCGGCGGAAGGTGCGCAGTTGCTGGCCGACCTGCAGGTCCTGCCAGAAAAAGCCCTGGCCCATGCGGGGCACGGCGTTCCAGGCGGCGCCAGGGTGGGGCTGCGGGGTGTTCACTGTCATCTCATGTCTCCTGTTGCGTGGTCTGCAGGCCGGCGATGCGCTCGGCGCTCCAGCCCGCCTGGGCCAGCAGCGCCGCCGTGTGCTCACCCAGGCGCGGGGGCATGCCCATGGGCGCCTGCCGGCCATCCATGCGCACGGAGGAGCGAGGCAGGTGCACCGTGCCCATGGCGGCGTCGTGCAGCGGCACGAAGAACTCCGTGGCCTGCAGGTGTGGATCGGCAGGCAGATCGTCCATGCGTGCCACCGGGGCGGCAGGAATCTCCAGGCGCTGGCAGGTGTCCAGCCAGTGCTGGGTGCCGTGCAGGGCCACATGCTCGCCTGCGGTCTCCAGCAGCTCGGCAATGTGGGCCGTGCGGCTGGCCTGGCTGGCAAAGCGCGCATCCAGGGCCAGCTGCGGCTGGCCCACGGCGGCGAAGAAGCGCTGCCAGTGCGCATCGGTGTACGGCATCATGCAGACGTGGCCGTCCAGCGTTCGGTAGGGCTTGCGCCAGGGCGCCATCACGCGCGGGTAGCCTGCGCCGCTGAGCGCGGGGCTGAAGTGCATGCCGTAGAAATGCTCGACCAGGTTGAAGCCCACCATGGTCTCGTACATGGGCACTTCGACAAAGCAGCCGTGGCCGCTGCGCTCGCGCTGGAACAGCGCCGCCAGCACGGCATGCGCGGCCACCAGGGCGCAGGTCTTGTCGGCCGCGATGGTGGGCAGGTAGCGCGCCTCGCCCGTCTGGCGCTCCATCAGGTCGGCCAGGCCGCTCATGCCCTGGATGACGTCGTCGTAGGCGGGCATGCCCGCATAGGGGCCGTCCTCGCCAAAGCCATGCAGGCCTGCGTAGACCAGGCGCGGATAGCGCTCGCGCAGCGTGTCGGGGTCCAGGCCCAGCGGGGCCAGCTTCTGCGGGCGCATGCTGTGCATGAACACATCGGCCGTGGCCAGCAGCGCATGCAGGGCCTGGCGCGCCTCGTCCTGCTTGAGATCGAGCACCACGCTCTTCTTGCTGCGGTTGGTGCCCATGAACATGGCCGCCATGCCGGGCTCCACGGCAGGGCCGGTGTGGCGCGTGGAGTCGCCGGCCGGCGGCTCGATCTTGATGACTTCGGCGCCATAGTCGGCCAGCACCTGGCTGGCCAGCGGCCCGAACACCACGCTGGACAGATCCAGCACCCGAATCCCTGTCAACGCAGCCTGCACTGTGGTCTCCATGTTGCTTCAGGGAGCCAGTATTTGATATCTTTGAAGTCGCGTCTAAGACTTAATTCAGCATCGCTGATACACGGTGGATATCAATGGACCTGCGCCAACTGCGTCACTTCGTCACCCTGGCCCGCACGCTCAACTACCGCCAGGCGGCCGAGCAGCTGCACATGTCGCAGCCGCCGCTGTCCCAATCCATCCGCCGGCTCGAAGACAGCCTGGGCGTGCAGCTGTTCCAGCGCGACCGCCGGGGCACGGAGCTGACCGAGGCAGGCCGGGCGGCCCTGGAAAGTGCCGAGCTGGCACTGCACCATGCGCGCCAGGTGCAGGAGGTCTCGCAGGCCACGGCCAGCGGCGAGCGCGGCCGGCTGCACATAGGCTTCATAGGCTCGGCCACGTTCTCGCTGATTCCACGGCTGGTGCAGGCCTTTCGCAGCGAATATCCGCTGATCGACCTGGTGCTGACCGAATCGACCACGCGCGAGATCTGCGCGCAGGTGGCCAGCGGCGATTTCGATGCCGGCCTGCTGCGCTACCCGGTGACGCAGGCCACCGAGCTGTCCATCACGCCCGTGGAAAAGGACGAACTGGTGGCCGTGCTGCCCGAAGGCAACCCGCTGCTGCAGCGGCCCGCCTTGCGGCTGCGGGATCTGGCCGACCAGCCCTTCATCAACTACCGTCCCAGCGAAGTGCCCGGCCTGCATGCGCTGGTGGTACTGGCCTGCCAGAACGCGGGCTTCATGCCCCAGGTCAAGCAGCATGCGGTGCAGGCCCAGACCCTGGTCAGCCTGGTGGGCGCGGGCCTGGGCGTGGCCCTGGTGCCGGCCGTCGTGGCCAAGGGCAGCACGCCGGGCGTGGTGTTCCGCACGCTGCAAGACGCCGGGACCCTGCCCTCCATCGGCCTGGCCCTGGCGCTCAACCCGCACCAGAGCGCAGCGGCCGGCCAGCGCCTGCGCGAATTGCTGCTGCGGCTGAATGCCTGACTGACGGCCTGGCGGACGGCGTGGCAGAAGCCGCCGCAGAAAAGACAAAGGCCGCGGATGCGGCCTTTGACAATCAGGGCGGCGAAGCCGGCTGGCTTGCGCGCGCCCTCGGCGCCACGGCGCTTATGCGCCTGCGCGCGAAGCGCGCTTGCGCTCGTTCTCGGACAGGTGGCGCTTGCGCACGCGGATGCTCTTGGGGGTGATTTCCACCAGCTCGTCGTCCTCGATGAATTCCACCGCGTATTCCAGCGACAGGTCGATCGGGGGCGTGATCTTGATGGCATCTTCCTTGCCGGACACGCGGAAGTTGGTCAGCTGCTTGGTACGCGTGGCGTTGACCACCAGGTCGTTGTCACGGCTGTGGATGCCGATGATCATGCCTTCGTACACGGGATCGTTGGCCTTGACGAACATGCGGCCACGGTCGTCCAGCTTGCCCAGGGCGTAGGTGAAGATTTCGCCTTCGTCCATGGAGATCAGCACACCGTTCTTGCGGCCGCCGATTTCGCCCTTGTGCGGCTCGTAGCTGTCGAAGATGTTGGAGATCAGGCCGGAACCACGGGTCAGGTTCAGGAATTCGTTGGTGAAGCCGATCAGGCCACGCGCAGGAATGCGGTATTCCAGGCGCACGCGGCCGCGGCCATCGGGTTCCATGTTGACCAGCTCGCCCTTGCGCTCGCCCAGGGCCTGCATCACGCCACCCTGGTGGCCTTCCTCGATGTCGGCCGTCACCAGCTCGATGGGCTCGTGGCGCACGCCGTCCACGTCGCGGTAGACCACGCGGGGCTTGGACACGGCCAGCTCGTAGCCTTCACGGCGCATTTCTTCCAGCAGGATGGTCAGGTGCAGTTCGCCGCGGCCCGACACTTCGAAGATGCCGTCTTCGTCGGTTTCCTTGACGCGCAGGGCCACGTTGGAACGCAGTTCCTTTTGCAGGCGGTCCCAGATCTGGCGGCTGGTCACGAACTTGCCTTCACGACCTGCCAGCGGCGAGGTGTTGACGCAGAAGTTCATGGTCAGCGTGGGCTCGTCGATCTTGAGCATCGGCAGCGGCCGGGGGTTCAGCGGGTCGGTCAGCGTGACGCCCATGCCCAGGTCGGCGATACCGTTGACCAGCACGATGTCGCTGGGGCCGGCTTCGGTCACCTGCACGCGGTCGATGCCCTGGAACTTCAGCACCTGGTTGATGCGGCCCTTGTAGCTCTTGCCGTCAGGACCTTCCATGACCAGCACGTCGGTCGAAGGCTTGAGCGTGCCGGAAGTGATGCGGCCCACGCCGATGCGGCCCACGAAGGTGGAGTAGTCCAGCGCCGAGATCTGCATTTGCAGCGGAGCGGCGGGATCGCCCTTGACCGAAGGCACGTGCTTCAGGATGGTGTCGAACAGGGCCGACATGTCGGGGCCCCACTGCTCGCCCGGAGCGCCTTCTTCCAGCGAGGTCCAGCCGTTGATGCCCGAGGCGTACACCACGGGGAAGTCCAGCTGCTCGTCGGTGGCACCCAGCTTGTCGAACAGGTCGAACGCGGCGTTGACCACGTAGTCGGGACGCGCGCCGGGCTTGTCCACCTTGTTGACCACGAGGATGGGCTTCAGGCCCAGGGCCAGCGCCTTCTTGGTCACGAAGCGCGTCTGGGGCATGGGGCCTTCCTGCGCGTCGATCAGCAGCACCACGCCGTCGACCATGGACAGGGCACGCTCCACTTCACCGCCGAAGTCCGCGTGGCCGGGTGTGTCGAGGATGTTGATGTGCGTGTCGTTCCAGCTCACGGCGCAGTTCTTGGCCAGGATGGTGATGCCACGCTCGCGTTCGATGGCGTTGTTGTCCATCACCGTGTCCACGACTTTCTCGTGCTCGGCGAAGGTTCCGGATTGGCGCAGCAGCTGGTCCACCATGGTGGTTTTGCCGTGGTCCACGTGGGCGATGATCGCGATATTGCGGATTTGTTTGCTCATAGTGTTTTCCCATTGCCGCTGCGTCATGGGCGCGGCGTGTCTTCCAAAATCTGTTGAATTTCCAGTGAACTGAGCAGGCGGGCGGGGATGAGTTCCCCACGCACCACGCGCCCCACTCCCAGCAGAGCCTGGGGGTTTTCGCCATACACAGCCACCGCCTCGGCATCGGCCCAAGCGCCCTTGCGGGGCAGGCCCGTGAGAAAACGGGCCGCATCTTGCTCGCCCAGCGTGACAGCCGTGTGGCTGGCCAGCAAGGCATCGACAGGCTGCAACTGCTGCAGACGCTCGTCCTCGCCCATGGCGGCCAGCGCCTCCAGCGAGATACAGCGCTCGACACCCAGCCCGCCGGTGTCGATACGGCGCAGCGCGCGCAGGTGCGCGCCGCAGCCCAGGGCCTCTCCCACGTCCTCCGCCAGCGTGCGGATATAGGTGCCCTTGCTGCAGGTCACCAGCATCCGGATCGCCGGCTGGCCTTGGCTGTCTTGCGTCAGCGAAAGCTCCAGTGCGTGGATTGTCACTTCGCGCGCCGGACGCTCGACTTCGATGCCGGCACGCGCATATTCATAAAGAGCCTTGCCGTCCTTCTTGAGCGCGCTGTACATGGGCGGCACCTGGCGGATGGGGCCCGTGAACTGCGCCTGCACGGCGGCAAGCCGCTCGGCCGTGAGGGCGGCGGGATCGATGGCGCGCTCGCGCAGCACCTCGCCCTCGGCATCGGCCGTGGTCGTGGTCTGGCCCAGGCGCGCAATCGCCTCGTAGGTCTTGGCAGCTTCGAGCTGCAACTGGCTGAACTTGGTCGCCGCACCGAAGCACAGCGGCAGCACGCCGGTGGCCAACGGGTCCAGCGTGCCGGTGTGTCCGGCCTTTTCGGCGCGCAGCAACCACTTGACCTTCTGCAAGGCGTCGTTGCTGGACAGCTCCAGCGGTTTGTCGAGCAGCAACACCCCATGCACAGGGCGCCGCTGCACCCTTGTGCGTGGCGCGTTCATGGGGCTACTCTTCCTTCCCGCGCGAGGAGACGGCCTTGGCGATCAAGGCGTTCATGTCGGCCGCACGCTCGGTGGTGCGGTCGTAGATGAAGTGCAGCGTGGGCACGGTATGGATGTGCAGGCGCTTGAACAGGCCGTTGCGCAGGAAGCCTGCGGCCTGGTTCAGGGCGTCCTGCGTCTCCTGCGGATCGCCGATCAGCAGGCTGAAGTAGACCTTGGCGTGGGCATAGTCCGGAGTCACCTCCACGCTTTGCAGCGTCACCATGCCCACGCGCGGGTCCTTCAACTCGCGTGCGATCAGCTCCGCCAGATCCCGCTGGATCTGGTCGGAGACTTTGAAGCTGCGGTTCGGCGCAGCGGACTTGCGTGTTGCCATGTCGAATTACAGCGAGCGCGCGATTTCCTTGATCTCGAACACTTCGAGCACGTCGCCTTCGCGAATGTCGTTGTAGTTCTTGAGCTTGATACCGCACTCGAAGCCTTCCTTGACTTCCTTGACGTCGTCCTTCAGGCGCTTGAGCGATTCGATCTCGCCCGTGTAGATGACCACGTTCTCGCGCAGCAGGCGGAAATGCGCGTTGCGCGTAACCTGGCCTTGCGTGATGTACGAGCCGGCCACGGTGCCGATCTTCGACGCCACGAACACGGTACGGATCTCGGCCATGCCGATGATCTCTTCCTTGCGCTCGGGAGCCAGCATGCCGGACATCGCTGCCTTCACCTCTTCGACGGCGTCGTAGATGATGTTGTAGTAGCGCAGGTCCACATCGTTGCTCTCGGCCGTCTTGCGCGCCTGGGCATCGGCCCGGACGTTGAAGCCGATGATGATGGCCTTGGAGGCCAGCGCCAGGTTCACGTCGGACTCGCTGATGCCGCCCACGCCCGAGTAGACCAGCTGCACG
Source organism: Delftia sp. WSY_10 (assembly GCF_043104705.1). Taxonomy (NCBI): domain Bacteria; kingdom Pseudomonadati; phylum Pseudomonadota; class Betaproteobacteria; order Burkholderiales; family Comamonadaceae; genus Delftia; species Delftia sp. WSY_10. Next base: position 108,097 of record NZ_JBICKY010000015.1, read on the forward strand.
CGGATCTCTTCGGTGGAGAGCTTGAGCAGCGATGCGCCCAGTGCTTCCTGCGAGCCCTGCATGTCGGCCTTGACGATGATGGGCAGGGTCTGGACCTCGCCCGCACCCATTTCGGCGAACATGTTCTCGAGCTTGGCAGCCTGCTGGCGGGCCAGCTTGGTGTTGCGGAACTTGCCGGCGCGGTAGGTCGCGATTTCGCGGGCGCGGCGCTCGTCCTGCAGCACCATGAAGTCGTCGCCGGCCTGGGGCACGTCGGACAGACCCTGGATTTCCACCGGGATGGAGGGGCCAGCGGACTTGGTCTGCTTGCCGTCTTCGTCCAGCATGGCGCGCACGCGGCCGTAGGTCTGGCCTGCCAGCACCACGTCGCCCACCTTCAGCGTGCCGGACTGCACCAGCACCGTGGCCACGGGGCCGCGGCCCTTGTCCAGTTGCGCTTCGATGACCAGACCCTTGGCAGCGGCTTCCACGGGAGCGGTCAGCTCCAGCACTTCGGCCTGCAGCAGGACCTGCTCCAGCAGCTCGTCGATGCCCTGGCCGGTCTTGGACGACACGGCGATGAACGGGGACTCGCCGCCGTACTCTTCAGGCACCACCTGCTCGGCCACCAGGCCTTGCTTGACGCGGTCGAGGTTGGCATCGGGCTTGTCGGCCTTGGTGATGGCAACCACGATGGGCACACCCGCCGCCTTCGCGTGCTTGATGGCTTCCTTGGTCTGGGGCATCACGCCGTCGTCGGCAGCGCACACCAGGATGACGATGTCGGTGGCCTGTGCACCACGGGCACGCATGGCCGTGAAGGCCTCGTGGCCCGGGGTGTCCAGGAAGGTGACGATGCCGCGGGGCGTCGTCACATGGTAGGCACCGATGTGCTGGGTGATGCCGCCGGCTTCGCCCGACGCAACCTTGGTGCGGCGGATGTAGTCCAGCAGCGAGGTCTTGCCGTGGTCCACGTGGCCCATGACGGTGACCACGGGGGCGCGCGACTCCTGGGCAGCTTCCTGCTGGGACACTTCCTCGGCCGTGAAGGCTTCGGGATCGTCCAGCGCAGCGACCTTGGCGGTGTGGCCCATTTCCTCGACCACGATCATGGCCGTGTCCTGGTCCAGGGGCTGGTTGATGGTGACCATCTGGCCCATCTTCATCAGCACCTTGATCAGCTCGGATGCCTTGACCGACATCTTGTGCGCCAGCTCGGCCACGGTGATGGTCTCGGGCACGTGTACTTCGATGGCGCGGAATTCCGTTGCCGCGCTCTGGTGCTGTCCGTCATTGCGGTCATTGCCACGACGCCCGCCACGCGGGCCGCCGCGCCAGTTGGAACGGCCGCCCACGCCACCGGAGCTGTCGCCACGGGTCTTGATTTCCTTCTTCTTGCCATCGCCGGCCCAGCTCGAGGAGAGCTTGGCGGACTTGACTTCCTTGCCGGCGCCGGCAGGCGCGCGCGCACCGGCTCCGCCGGCGGTCGTGCCAGCGGGCTTGTGCAGCGTGGTCTTCTTGGCATCGGCGGCAGCAGGCGCTGCAGGCTTTGCCACGGGCTTGGGCTCTTCGGGCTTCTTGGCCACGAGCACCTTCTTGGGCGCGGCCATCATGGCGCGAATGGCTTCGGCTTCGGCCAGCGCCTTGCGGCGGCGGTCTTCCAGATCCTTGGCGCGTTCGGCTTCCTCGGCCGCACGGGCCTTGGACTCTTCCTCGGCCTTGGCGCGTGCCGCGAGCTGGGCTTCAGCGCGCGCTATCTGGCCGGCAGCCTGCTCGCGCGAGGCTTCCTGCTTAGCGCGGTTGGCCTCGACAATCTTTGCGGCTTCGGCAGCCGCATAGGCGGCTGCGCGCTCTTCGGCTTCGCGCTCGCGCTGTTGGACTAGCTCGCGCTCTTCGCGCTCACGGCGTTGCTGTGCCAATTCTTCCTCCTCCCGGCCGATCATTTCGGCCTGGCGACGTGCTTCCCCTTCGCGGCGCACCAATTCCTGAGATTCGCGCTCCGACGCCGCGCGCTGCTCCTGGGCAGCCGCAACGGCAGCGGGATCGGAGGCGCCTTCGGCGGCCTCGTCGCGCTTGACGAAGGTGCGCTTCTTGCGCACTTCCACCTGGATGGTGCGGGCGCGGCCCGACGAATCGGCCTGCTTGATCTCGCTGGTGGACCGTTTGGTCAGCGTGATCTTCTTGGCGCCACTTCCGTGGCTGGCCTGCAGATGGCTGAGCAGTTGCTGCTTGTCGCCGTCGGTCAACGCATCCGATGCGTTGTCCTTGGCGACGCCTGCAGCCTTGAGCTGCTGCAGCAACGTGTCAGGGGTCTTGTTGAGCTCTTTTGCAAACTCGGCAACCGTATTACTGGACATAAATGCTCTGAACCTCCCTGACCTTACTCTTGCCCTTCGGTGAACCAGTGCTCACGCGCCTTCATGATCAAAGCCTTCGCTTCTTCCTCGGTCTGCCCGGTCAGCTCGGTCAACTCATCGATGGCCAGATCGGCCAGATCGTCGCGAGTGTGCACATTGGCCTCGGCCAGCTTGTCCACGATCTCCGGAGTCATTCCCTCGAGCGTCAGCAGATCCTGCGACACCTTGCCCACGTTTTCCTCGTGCGCGATTTCCTGCGTCAGCAGGGCATCCTTCGCACGGGTGCGCAGCTCGTTCACCGTCTCTTCGTCGAACGCCTCGATTTCGAGCATTTCCTGCAGCGGCACGTAGGCCACTTCTTCCAGGGTCTCGAAACCTTCCTCGATGAGGATGTTGGCGATTTCCTCGTCCACATCGAGCTTTTCCATGAACAGCTGGCGCGCAACGGCAGACTCGTCCGCCTGCTTTTGCGCAGACTCAGCCGCGTCCATGATGTTGATCTTCCAGCCGGTAAGCTCGGAAGCCAGGCGAACGTTCTGGCCGCCACGGCCGATGGCGATGGCGAGGTTTTCCTCGTCAACCACCACGTCCATGGCGTGCTTTTCCTCGTCCACAACGATGGACGACACATTGGCCGGAGCCAGCGCACCGATCACGAACTGTGCGGGGTCCTCGGACCACAGCACGATGTCCACGCGCTCGCCAGCCAATTCATTGGTGACGGCGTTGACGCGGGTGCCCCGCACGCCGACACAGGTGCCGATGGGATCGACACGCTTGTCATGGCTGAGCACGGCGATCTTGGCGCGGCTGCCGGCATCGCGAGCACAGCTCTTGATCTCCAGCAGGCCCTGCTCGATCTCGGGCACTTCGTTGCGGAACAGCTCGACCATGAACTCCGGCGCCGAACGCGACAGGATGATGGGCGCGCCGCGCAGCGTGGCGTCCACTTCCATGATCATGGCCCGCACGCGGTCGCCGTTGCGCAGGTTTTCCTTGGGGATCATTTCGCTGCGGCGCAGGCGTCCTTCGACACGGCCGGCCTCGACGATGATGTCGCCCTTGTCCATGCGCTTGACCGTGCCCGTGAAGATCCGGTCGCCGCGCGAAAGGAACTCGTTGAGCAGCATTTCACGCTCGGCATCGCGGATCTTTTGCAGGATGACCTGCTTGGCCGCCATCGCACCGATGCGGCCGATGGGCACCGACTCGATCTCTTCCTCGATGTACTCGCCTTCGGAGATGCCGGGGACGCGGTCCTGTGCGTCCATCAGCATTTCTTCGGCATCGGGGTTTTGCAGGCCCGCATCATCGGGCACCACCAGCCAGCGGCGGAAGGTGTCGTAGTTACCGCTGTCGCGATCGATGGCCACGCGGATGTCCACTTCACCTTGGTACAGCTTCTTCGTGGCTTGGGCCAGGGCCGATTCCACTGCACCGAACACCAAATCGCGCTCCACGTTCTTTTCGCGCGAAATGGCTTCTACCAACATCAACAATTCGCGATTCATGCGACGACTCTCCTATTTCAATCACGCAGAAAGGGGATGGCAATGCCCTTCTGCCCCAATGATTCGACGTACCCTGCCCGCTCCGATCAGACCGGCTTGGCAGAACGCCCCTTGAAATCCACAAGGGGAGCCAGACGCGCCTCGCGCAGCTCCTCCAGCGTGAAACCCAGCGCCTGCAGGGGCGCGGGAACACGCTTCTTGCTGACCCTCTGGCCAGGCTTGACGGGTGGCTCGTCGCTCCAGACGATCTGCCAGCCACCACCTTCGGCACGCTCCAGCGTGCCGCGGAATTTCTTGCGATTGGCGCTGACCTGCCCTTCAGCGGCAGCGCCGATGGGCTCCTTGAGGGTCAGGTCGATGACTTCCCCGACAAAGCGGATGAAGTCCTGCTCATGCCGCAGGGGGCGGTCGATGCCCGGGGAGGAGACCTCGAGGCGCGTGTAATCCGTGCCATCGACCTCCAGCGCGAACTGCAGCTGGCGCGTGATCTTCTCGCAGTCCTCGACTGTCACGAACTGCTCCGGCACCACCGGCTCGCCCTCCACCGGGGGCTGCCAAGGCAAATCAATTGTGACGCGCAACAGCCCGCCTGCCGAGCGTTCTATTTCCACCAGGTCATAGCCCAGACCTGTCACGGTTTGTTCAACGATTTGCTGTAGTGCCACGTGTAATTAAATTCAATCCTGCAAACACAAAAGACCCGGAACGCCCCTGGAACCTTGGCAGCAGCCATGTCCCAACAGCGCCGAGCCCCATGGCAATCCCTAAGGTCGCCCGAAGATCGCCCAAAAAAAAGGGCGGTTGGTACCCGCCCGTTTGGTCGTGAATATGCCATTGTATCCGCAAACGACCTCCAGGCCAAGTTCGCGCCGTACAAAAACAGGCGCTGGCAGGCACTGCGCAAGGCAGCCCAGGCCAGGGCGGACACCCCTCCGCCGGATGCTCAGGCGCCCACGCGCTCAAGCGCCTGCGCCGACTGAAGCCGCCGCAAAAGGGCCTGCGCTTCGGCGGGGTCGGCCGGGGCCGCGCCAGGGTCCTGGGCCAATGACTGCAGCATGCGCGCCACAACGCCCGGCTGGGGCAGCACCGGCCCCAGAAAGCGCGCGCGCTCGCCGTCAGCGATCAGCACAGAGGGAAAGGTTTCGATGTCCAGGTCCCCGGCCACATCCTCGCGGTCCTCGACATCAAGCCAGACGAAGTGCATCTGCGGGAACTGGGTGGCCAGCTCCGCAAACGCGCTCCGGTACTGGTTGCAAACGCCGCACCATTGCGCACACAGGCAAACCACCCACCAGGGGCTGGCTGCCGCGCTGTCGTCCGGCAGCTTGCCGGCCATTGAATCCATGGAAAACCTCTCAGAAACCACGCCCTTCCCGGGCGCGATAAACCTCCATGGTACCGATTTCCGCCGCCTTGTTGCCCCAGGCATTGCGCACATAGCTGGCCACGGCGGCCACCTGTGCGTCAGACAGCACATGGCCAAAGGGCGGCATGCCATGCGGCTGCGGCTGTTGCCGCGTGGACGGGGGATAGCCACCGTCCAGCAGCACCAGCAGCAGGTTGCGCGGCTCGGCCATGGTCACGGAGGCATTGCCGGCCAGCGCAGGAAACGCGCCCGGTGTTCCCTGGCCCTGCGCACCATGGCAGACCGCGCACTGCCGTTCGTACACGGCCCGCCCCAAGGCCATCTGCCCAGGCTGCACAGCCTTGATGGCGCCGTGCCCGTCTGTGCCGGCAGATGGGGCAGCAGCGCCCTGCTCCTGCAGATAGGAAGCCAGCGCCTGCAGATCCTTTGGCTGCCAGTGCTGGGTGCTGCGCGCCACGACTTCGGCCATGGGGCCCAGTGCCGAGCCTGAAGGGCCGGACCCCGTCTGCAGCAACTGCACCCAGGCGGATTCCTGGCCGGCACGCACACCCGCCTCGCCGGGATCGAGCAGCGAAGGCGCATACCAGGACTGCCCTGCCACAAAGCCGCCGGACATGGCCTGGCCGGAGGCACCCAGGCCATTGCGCGGCGCATGGCAGGCCGCGCAATGGCCCAGCCCCTGGGCAAGATAGGCGCCGCGATTCCAGGCCGGGGCCTTCCCTGGCTGGTCCTGCCAATCCTTCGGCGAGAAGAACAGCGCCCGCCAGACGGCCAGCGACCCCTGCCAGCCATAGGGAAAGTCCAGCGCATGCGGCGGCGTCTGCGCGCGCACGGCGGGCAGGCTTTGAAGATAGGCGAACAAGGCGTCCGAATCGGCGCGCGTCACGCGGGTGTAGCTGTCATACGGGAAGGCCGGATACAGCAGGCGCCCACCACGCGAGCGCCCGTTGTGCAGCGCACGCCAGAAGTCCTGCGCCGACCACAGCCCCAAGCCCGTCTCCTTGTCGGAGGTGAGATTGCTGGTGTACAGCGTGCCGAACGCGGTGGGCAAGCCCCGCCCGCCCGCATATTCGGCACCTCCCGCCGCCGTGTGGCAGCCAGCGCAGTTGCCTACCCGCGCAAGGTAGGCGCCGCGCTCGACCAGGGCGGCCTGTGTTTCGGTCGATCCCGACCAGCCGCCGTGGCCATAGGCATGAACCCCCTGCTCCCCCCGCAGGTTGAGCCAGACCAGCAGCAGCCCCACCAGGACCAGGGCCAGGACCACAAGAGCCAGCAGGGGCCACCGCCCGCGTACGCTCGCGCTGGCCGGATTTTCCACTTGGACACTCATGGCATGCCCTCCTGACCGCCCACAGCGGCCACCGCACCGCAGCGCAGCGGCAAGGAGCGCGCCAAGGCCTCGCGCCCTCCCGGCGTCGCCGATGCAGGCCGCGACGACAGCCATGCCGTGACGGCCACGACTTCCTGCGGCGTCAGCGCCTTGGCCACCTGGTCCATGCAATCGGGAGCGGCCGCCTGGCGCTGGCCCGAGCGCCAGGCGCCGATCTGGCTGTTGAGATAGTCGCGTGACAGGCCCAGCAGACCCGGGATATCGTCGCCCGCGCCCATGAGCCGCTGGCCATGGCAGGCAGCACAGGCGGGCAGGCCCCGCTGCGCGTCGCCCTGCAGCACCAGCTGCTCGCCACGCGCGAGGTCGGCGGGCGGCAGCTGCGCCGGCACGGGCGGCGCATAGGGCAGCTCAAGGCTTGCGAAATGCACGGCGATCTGGCGCAGATAGTCGTCCGACATGAATTCGATCAGCCGGTTCATGGCCGGATAGCTGCGGCGCCCCTGCTGGAAATTCTTGAGCTGGCGGTAAAGATAGCCCGCAGGCTTGCCCGCAATGCGAGGAAAGTAGCCGCTGGGTGTGGCCCGTCCCTCGGGACCATGGCAGGCCGTGCAGGCCAGCACCCTGGACGCCATGGAGCCCACATCGGGCAGAGGCGCACTGACCACGGCGGGGGGCAGGTCCGCCATCGGCACGCCCGGTGCCGGCTGGGCTGACTGCGCCATCACGCCGCATGCACAGGCCGCCAGCCATGCGCCCAGCAAGCTCCTTGCCCCCTTGACGCCTGAAAGCCCCGTCCCGTACCGCCATCGCCTGCCATGTGCCATGTCCGACGCCTCCTGTTGCGTCCTGCCGACGCGCGAATGTAGCAAACCCGTCACAAGATGCCAGTCCAGCGGGAAAAGGCCCATCGGTTGAGACCCTGCCATGACCGGGCTATGCTGGCTTCTGGCTTGTCCAGAACATCGCCCGCAAGGGCTGGAGGACGGAAATTCATGGAATACAAGGACTACTACCGCATCCTGGCCGTGGACCGGCAGGCCAGTGCTGACGAGATCAAGAAGGCCTACCGCAAGCTGGCGCGCAAGTACCACCCGGACATCAGCAAGGAAGCGGATGCCTCGCAACGCATGGCCGAGATCAATGAAGCCAACGCCGTGCTGTCCGATCCCGAAAAGCGTGCCGCCTACGACGCGCTGGCCGATGCGCCCCGCCGCAGCGCAGGCGCCGGCGGATTCCAGCCGCCACCGGACTGGGAAGGTCAGGACTTCCACTTTCGCAGCGGCGATGGCGCCATGCCGGACGGCGATGCGGATTTCAGCGAATTCTTCTCGCAGATGTTCGGCCAGGGCGCCCGCGCGCGCCATGCGGGCGGCGGGCAGCACCGACCTCCACCCGACCTGCGCGGGCAGGACCAGCACGCCAGCATCGAGCTGGACCTGCTGGACAGCTACCACGGCGCCCAGCGCAGCCTGCACCTGCGCAGCACGGTGCTGGATGAGGACGGGCGGCCGGTGGCGCGGGACAAGGAATTGCAGGTCAGCATTCCCAAGGGGGTGCGCGAAGGCCAGATGATCCGTCTGGCCGGCCAGGGCGGCCAGGGCCTGGGCAAGGGTCCTGCAGGCGACCTGCTGCTGCAGGTGCATCTGCGTCACGACCCGCGCTGGTGGGCCGAGGGCAAGGACGTCTATCAGCCCATCGCGCTCGCGCCCTGGGAAGCCGCGCTGGGCGGCACGGTCCGTCTCGCCACGATTGCCGGCGAATTCGATGTCGGCATCCCTGCCGGCAGCCGCGCAGGCCGCAAGCTGCGGATCAAGGGCAAGGGCTTGCCCGCCGCCACGCCAGGCGATCTGTATCTGGTGCTGGGCATCAGCCTGCCGGAGCCGCAGACCGACGCCCAGCGAAAGGCCTATGAGGCACTGGCCCAGGCCTTCCCCTCGTTCGATGCCCGCCAGCACGGCACGGGCCAAGGAGCCTCGCGATGAGCACGCCGCTGTATCCCTTCTACGAACCTGCAGAACTGCTGGATGAAGGCGCACTGGATCTGCACGATCTCGCCCGCCACTGCCAGCGCAACACCGCCTGGGTGGTGGAGCGCGTGCAGACCGGGGTGCTGTACTGCGAGAACGAGCCGGCCGGCGACGCGGCCGACGCGCAGGCACAGTGGCGCTTCAGCAGCCACATGCTGGTGCGTGCGCGCCGCATAGCCCATCTGGAGCACAGCTTCGATGCCGACCCTCAACTGGCCGCGCTGACGGCGGACCTGATCGAGGAAGTGCAGATGCTGCGCCGCAAGCTCCAGGCACTGCAGCACTGAGCGCATTCGCCCCAAAAGCAAAAGCCCTCTTTCGAGGGCTCTTGCTTTCAGAACGCGGCCGCGGCAGGCACGCACGCGGCCCGCCGTGCTCAGCGGTGACGCTTGCCGGGGTTCTTCTTGGTATGGGTGTGGGCGCCACGGGCGCGGCTCACGCGCTGGCCACGGCCGGGCGTCGGCAGGGTGACGCCGTTGGGCAGGGGAGGCTGGGGAGTGAACTTGCGGTCGGCTTCGGTAACGATCTTGTTGCCCATGGCATTTCCTTCTTCAAAAAAATGAGAACGCGCAATTAGGCCATAGACCTGCAGGCCCGCGCATAAAAAAACACATGGCCTGCTCCGGCATAGGGAAAGTTCCTGCGTTGCGCAGCCCGCACAGCCGCAGTTCCGGCAGCGCCGGCCTACACCGCGGCCCGGCGTTCTGTCCTAAAGTAGGAGCACGCTGCCAAGCGCACATGATGCCCCTGGCATGCGCTCTGCCTGAACACGGAGTTCCGCACGATGTCACCCCGCCAACCACGCACAGAAGTCACCACCCCGTCCACACCCCGCCCTGCCTGGGTTCGGCCCGCGGCAGGCCTGGCTGGGCTTGCCGTCGGGGCCGCTGCAGCCGCCTTGCTTTGGAAGGGCCTGCGCAACCCGCCCATTCCTGCCACAGTGGAGCCCGTACGCGGCTGGGACATCCAGCGCTACATGGGCCGCTGGTACGAAGTGGCCCGCATAGACCACCGCTTCGAAAAAGGCCTGGAGCGCACCCAGGCCGAATACACGCCGCTTCCCGATGGAAGCGTGCATGTGCTGAACCGGGGCTACGACGCAGGCCGCCGGCGCTGGAAGTCCGCTGAAGGCAAGGCCCGCACGGTGCATGGCCCCGGCGTTGCGGCGCTCAAGGTCTCGTTCTTCGGACCGTTCTACGGCGGCTACAACGTGGTGGCCCTGGATGCCGACTACCGCTGGGCCATGGTGGTCGGCTCGGACCTGCGCTATTTCTGGATTCTTTCGCGCACCCCTGAACTGCCCGATGGCGTGGCAGCGCGCCTGCTGGCCCAGGCCCGGCTGCTGGGCGTGCCCGTGGACAAGGTGCAGTGGATTCTTCAGGACGGGGTCAATCCCACAGGCAGCTGGTAGCGGCCCGGCGGCAGGCCGGCGAACTCAGAACCCTTCGGGCATGCCGTCACCCGAAAAGCCAGCAGCCTCCACCAGCCGCTGCGTATAGGCCTCACGCGGCGCGCCCAGCACCTGGGCCACGGGGCCGGATTCGACGATGGCACCATCCTTCATCACCACCACGTCATGGGCCATGGCGCGGATCACGTCCACATCGTGCGTGATGAGCAGATAGGCCAGGCCACGTTCGCGCTGCAGCCGCTGCAGCAGGCCCAGCACCTGCTGCTGAATGGTCACATCCAGCGCACTGGTGGGCTCGTCAAGCACCAGCACTTCAGGCTCCAGCACCAGGGCACGCGCAATGGCGATACGCTGGCGCTGGCCCCCGGAGAACTCATGCGGATAGCGATCGAGCAGACCGGGGAACTGCTCATCCGTCAGCCCGACGGCAGACAGCATGTCCACGACACGGTCACGGCGCTGCCGCCCCGTGAGCGCCGGGGCGTGCACGCGCAGGCCCTCGCCAACGATCTGCTCCAGCGTCAGCCGTGGCGACAGCGATGAATACGGGTCCTGGAACACCACTTGCACCTTGCGCCGCAGCGCAAGATTGGCCGGCGAGTTGCGCGTGGCCGGCTGCCTCCAGGCCTGGCCAGCGATGCGCAGCTGGCCTTCATGCGGCAGCAGTCCCAGCACGGCCTGGGCCAGCGTGGACTTGCCCGAGCCCGACTCCCCGACCACACCCACGGTGCGCCCGGGCATCAGGTCCAAGTCGGCGGACTGCACGGCAACAAAACGCCCCTGGCCAAACCAGCCGCGCACGCCCGTCAACGGCACCGGGTAGCTGACCTTGAGGCCCTGCGCATGGACCAGCGGCTCGGGAGCCGCCCCCGGTGTACCGGCCTGCGCCTCGACCAGATCGCGGCGCGGCACACTGGCCAGCAGCTTGCGCGTGTAGGCATGGCGCGGAGCTGCCATGACCGCCGGCACCTCGCCCTGCTCCACCAGCTGCCCGCGCTCCATCACCGCCACGCGATCGGCAAAGCGCCGCACCAGGTGCAGGTCGTGGGTGATCATCAGCACGGCCATGCCGGTCTGGCGTTGCAGGTCATCGAGCAATTGCAGGATCTGTCCGCGCAGCGTGACGTCGAGCGCCGTGGTCGGCTCATCGGCCAGCAGCAGGCGCGGGCTGCTGGCCAGTGCCATGGCGATCATGGCGCGCTGACGCTGGCCGCCGCTGAGCTGATGCGGAAAGGCGCGGGCACGGCGCACGGGCTCGGCAATGCCCGTGGTCGCCAGCAGTTCGGCCGCCTGGGCCAGGGACTGCGCCCGCGTCAGCCCCTGCTTGAGGCGCAGCACCTCGCCCACCTGTTCGCCCACGGTCATCAGCGGATTGAGCGCCGTCATGGGCTCCTGGAAGATCATGGCCACGTCGCCGCCGCGCACGGCCCGCATCTCGCGCTCGGGCAGGCGCAGGAGGTCGCGGCCGTCGAAAAGCGCCTGCCCGCCCAGCTGGGCGTCACCGGCCAGCCGCAGCAGGGACAGCGCCGTGATGGTCTTGCCCGAACCGGACTCACCCACCAGCGCCAGCTTCTCACCGGCCGCCAGATCGAAGCTCACGCCGTGCACCACGTCCTTGCTGCCAAAGCGCACGCGCAGGTTGCGCACAGACAGCAGCGTCCGGCCGCGACCGGGGGCGGAAGGCATGTCCATTGCCGGCTGCTCTGCGTTCATGCGGCGTCCTTCGCATCAACGGCCGGGGCTGCATCGGTGGCAGCGGCCTTGCGCGGGTCCAGCGCATCGCGCAGCGCATCGCCCATGAAGGTCAGCAGCAGCAGCGTCACCACCAGCACCGCAAAGGTGGACAGCGAGATCCACCAGGCATCGATGCTGTTCTTGCCCTGGCTCAGCAGCTCGCCCAGGCTGGGCGTATCGGGCGGAACGCCCAGGCCCAGGAAATCAAGCGAAGTCAGCGCCAGGATGGCTGCACTCATGCGAAACGGCAAAAAGGTGACCACGGGCGTCATGCTGTTGGGCAGCAGATGGCGCCAGATCAGCGCGCCATTGCCCACGCCCAGCGCACGCGCCGACTTCACGTAGTCGAGCTGGCGGTTGCGCAGGAATTCGGCCCGCACATAGTCCGACAGCCCCATCCAGCCGAACAGCGACAGCAGCACCAGCAGCAGCGAGACGCTGGGCGCCAGCACCGCGCTGAAGATGATCAGCAGATACAGCTCGGGCATGGAGCCCCAGATCTCGATGAAGCGCTGAAACGCCAGATCGGTCCTGCCGCCGAAAAAGCCCTGGATGGCCCCCGTCACCACGCCCAGCACCACGCCGGAGGCCGTCAGCGCCAGCGCGAACAGCACGCTCACGCGAAAGCCGTAGATCAGTTGCGCCAGCAGATCGCGCCCGCGATCGTCCGTGCCCAGCAGGTTCTCGCGCGAGGGCGGCGCCGGATTGGGCAAGCTCGCAAAGTAGTTGAGCGCCTGCGGCCCGTAGGGATTGAGCGTGTACAGCGCCCAGTTGCCACCCTGGCTCAGGCGATCCCGGATGTAGGGATCCAGATAGTCGGCCGCCGTCTCGAAGTCGCCGCCGAAGGTCTTCTCGGAATAATCGTTCCACAGCGGCCAGTAGGTCTGGCCTTCGTAGCGCACCACCAGGGGCCGGTCGTTGCTGATCAGCTCGGCGCCCAGGCTCAGCACCACCATCACGCAAAAAGCGACCAGGCTCCAATATCCCAGCCGATTGCGCCTGAACCGCAGCCAGGCCCGCCGCGCCGGCGAAACCGCCGCCGCCGCCAGCGGTGCAGGCGCCCCAGCCCCCGGCAGCCCCGTTCCAGAAACCACAACGGATTGCATTTCAGTGTCCATGTCGCTCCAGGAAACGAAGCCCGGCGCCACGCGCCGCCCGTCCGCCCCCCGCGATACAGGGCGCCGTGCATACCGGGCAAGCCGCGAAGCGGCTCGGAAGGTACCTAGTCAAACCGTACACGCGGATCCACCCACACATAACAAAGATCGCTGACCAGCTTGGTCACCAGGCCGATCAGCGTGAACAGGTACAGCGTGCCCAGCACCACGGGATAGTCGCGCCGTATCACGCTGTCATAGCTGAGCAGGCCCAGGCCGTCCAGCGAGAACAGCGTTTCTATCAGCAGCGAGCCCGTGAAGAAGGCACCGATGAAGGCGGCCGGAAAGCCGGTGACGATGGGAATCAGCGCATTGCGCAGCACATGCCGATAAAGCACCTGCCGCTCCGACAGGCCCTTGGCGCGGGCTGTCAGCACATATTGCTTGCGGATCTCTTCCAGAAAGGCATTCTTGGTGAGCATGGCGGTGATGGCGAAGCTGCCCGCCACCATGGCCGTGACCGGCAGCGCGATATGCCATAGATAGTCCACGATGCGCGCGCCCCAGGACAGCTCATCCCAGTTGGCCGAGGTCAGCCCGCGCAGCGGAAACCATTGCAGCTGCCCCCCGAAGATCACCAGCAGCGCCACGCCCAGCACAAAGCCCGGAATCGCATAGCCCACCAGGATCAGCAGCGTGGTGAAGAAGTCGAAACGCGAGCCGGCACGCACGGCCTTGGCAATGCCCAGGGGCACGGCCACGAGGTAGCTGATGAAAAAGGTCCACAGGCCCAGGCTGGCCGAGACCGGCAGCTTCTCCTTGATCAGCTGCCAGACATCCTTGTTCTGGAAGAAACTGCGCCCCAGGTCGAACCGCGCGAACTGCCCGAGCATCTGGAAGAAGCGCTCATGGGCCGGCTTGTCAAACCCGTAGAGGGCCTTGATCTGCTCTATGCGCTGGGGGTCCACCCCCTGGTTGCCACGGTAGGCCAGGCCACCGCCTTCGCCGCCACGGCCCACGCTGGCCTTGGCTTCGGCAAGGTACTGCTCCACCGGGCCACCGGGCACGAACTGCACGACCACGAAGGTCAGCAGCAGCACGCCCAGCAGGGTCGGCACCATCAGCAGCAAGCGTTTGAGTATGTAGGCCCACATAAGAAGTCCTGCATTATGTCGATTGCCGGGGGGCACCCCGGCCCGGGAGCGTGCCCATCATGCAACGGATCGCAACGATGCGGCGGCAGCGCCCGCTCATGGAGGCGGCGCGGTCAGCACCGGCATGCGGGCCCACCAGGTATCCATGGCCCAGCTCTCGCCCTTCGCGTAGGCGGGAACCACGGCGGGCCGCACCAGCCGCCAGGAGTCGTAGACCATGCGGTGCGTTCCCGCGCTCCACTGCGGAATCAGGTAGTGTCCATGCGCGATGACACGCTCCAATGCGTGGCACGCGGGCAACAGCTGCGCCTCGGTCTTGGCCTCGGTCATGCGCCGGATCAAGGCATCGACGGCGGGATTCTTGACTCCGGGAAAATTGCCCGAGCCGTCCGTGTCCGCCGCCCGACTGCCGAACAGGTCGGCGAATTCCTGGCCCGGGTTGTTCGTGCCCTGGTAGGCAATGGAGATGATGTCGTAGTCGAACTTCTCCACGCGCTGCTGGTACAGCGCGAAGTCCGCCGAACGAAAGCGCAGCCGTATGCCCAGCTTTTCCAGATTGCGTATCCAGGGCGAGACCTGGCGTATGCCCGACTCGCTGCTGTCCAGGTACTCCAGCTCCATGGCCTGGCCCCGCGCATTGCGCAGCACGCCATCCTGAATGGTCCAGCCGGCATCGGCCAGCAATTGCCGCGCCTGGCGCAGGTTGGCACGCAGCGAGTTGTTGCCATCGGTGCGCGGCGGCTCGGCCATGGGGCCGAAAGCCTCCGGCGGAATGCTCTTGCGCAGGGGCTCCATGAGCGCCAGCTCCTCTGGCGAGGGCTCGCCATGGGTCTCGCAGGCCGTGTTGCCGAACAGCCCGCGCACGCGCTGGTAGGAGCCGTAGAACATCTGCCGGTTCATCCATTCGTAGTCCAGGGCCAGGTCCAGCGCACGGCGAACGCGCACGTCCTGCAGCAAAGGGCGCCGGGTGTTGAGCACATAGCTCTGGAACCCCGAGGGCAGCTTGTTGCTGAATTCGCCCTTGACCAGCTCGCCCCGGTCGAAGCGCTTGCCGTACAGGCGCCGCGCCCAGTCGCCGGCGCTGTAAAAACGCATCAGGTCGAACTCGCCGGCCTTCAGCGCTTCCAGCTTCGCCGTGTTGTCGCGGTAGATTTTGACGGAGATGCGGTCGAAATTGGCCGTGCCCACGCGCGCGGGCAGATCGCGCCCCCAGTAGTCCGGGTCGCGCACATAGGTGATGTCCTTGCCGAAGCGCACAGGTCCTATCCTGTAGGGCCCACTGCCGATGGGCGTATCCGTCACCACCTGGTCGAAGGGCTTGGGCTTGCCGTTTTCCATGCCCCAGTCGCGGCTGAAGACGGGAATGGCGCCCACAACCAGCGGCAGTTCCCGGTTCGGCTGCTTGAAGCGAAAGCGCACCGTGCGTTCATCCAGCACGTCGACCCCCGCCACATCGAAGAACAGCGATCGGTAGCCAGGCAATGCGTGCGGCCCCACCAGCGTGTCATAGCTGAACTTGACATCGGCAGCCAGCACGGGCTTACCGTTGTGAAAGCGCGCTTGCGGCCGCAGCCGGAACGTGGCCGACAGGCCGTCGGGGGCAGCCTGCACATCCTCTGCCAGCAGTCCGTAGCCCGTGGCGGTCTCGTCCAGCGAGGGCCACAGCAGGGTGTCGAACATCAGTTCGGCCAGATAGGCCGGAGACGATCCCTTGATGGTGAACGGGTTGTACTTGTCAAAGGTGGAGATGCGCAGGTTGCTCACCAGGCGCAGTTCGCCGCCCTTGGGGGCCTTGGCGTTGACATAGTCGAAATGGCTGAAGCCCTCGGCATAGCGGGGCTCTCCCCACAGGGCATAGGCATGCGAGCCCCACGCCGGCACACACGCCGAGGCCAGCAGCAGCGAAGAAATCATCCAATGGCGCATGCGACAATTCTGCACCACGCAGCCAGCCGCCCGCTGGCAAACGCTGACGCGGGGCCCCGCCTTCGCCGCCAGCTGCTGCGCACTTCCACTCACTTCCTCTGGAGAACAACAATGGGCTTTCTCGCCGGTAAAAAACTGCTGATCACGGGCGTTCTGTCCAACCGCTCCATCGCCTACGGCATCGCCAAGGCCTGCCACGCACAGGGCGCGGAGCTGGCGTTCAGCTATGTAGGCGAGCGCTTCAAGGACCGCATCACCGAATTCGCTGCAGAATTCGACTCCAAGCTGATCTTTGACTGCGACGTGGCCGACGACGCCCAGATCGACAAGCTGTTCGCCGACCTGGGCGCCACCTGGGGCAAGTTCGACGGCTTCGTGCACAGCATCGGCTTCGCGCCGCGCGAGGCCATCGCCGGCAACTTCCTGGAAGGCCTGTCGCGCGAGGGCTTCAAGATCGCGCACGACATCAGCGCCTACAGCTTCCCCGCGATGGCCAAGGCGGCCCTGCCTTACCTCAACGACAAGTCCTCGCTGCTGACGCTGTCGTACCTGGGCGCGCTGCGCTCCATCCCCAACTACAACACCATGGGCCTGGCCAAGGCATCGCTGGAAGCCTCGGTGCGCTACCTGGCCGAGGCCGTGGGCCGCACGGCAGACGGCCGCGCCATCCGCGCCAACGGCATCTCGGCCGGTCCCATCAAGACGCTGGCCGCATCGGGTATCAAGGACTTCGGCAAGCTGCTGGGCCGCGTGGCCGATGCATCGCCGCTGCGCCGCAACGTGACCATCGAGGATGTGGGCAATGTGGCCGCCTTCCTGCTGTCCGACCTGGCCTCGGGCGTGACGGCTGAGATCACCTACGTGGACGGCGGCTTCAGCCAGACTGCAGGCCTGTCGGCCGACCAGGTCTAAGCGGCCACCGCCACCCGACCGGCCCCGCAGGCATTGCCGCCTGCGGGGCTTTTTTTCGCCCGGAACCCACGACTGCGGGTCCTGCCTGCACGCGCAAGGAAATACACATCGGCTTGACTGAGGTCATTTTTGTTTTGAATGAGAATGATTCTCATGAATAATACAATTCTCAGATCAATATCAAGGAATCTCTGAAACCCTCGGAGCCAGCAGAGATGCAAGCAACCCCTGACCTCAGCCTGCCCTCTCCCGTTCCAGCCCCCATCGATGCGGCACTGCAGGCCTCGTCCCGGGTCTTCGACATCGCGGCAACGGCCCTGCCCTCGCGGCTGGCGCACTGACTGCAGGTCTCGCCCCCACACGCCTTACGACGCACCGATTTCCCCCGTAGTCCCTGAAAGAAACCACATGAGCAACTACACCCTGCCTCCCCTGAACTACGCCTACGACGCGCTGGAGCCCCATATCGATGCGCAGACCATGGAGATCCACTACACCAAGCACCATCAGGCCTATGTGAACAACCTGAATGCCGCACTCAAGGACACGCCGCACGGCAGCCAGCCGGTGGAGCAGCTGATCGCCGACCTGTCCCTGCTGCCCGAAGGCGTGCGCGGCGCCGTGCGCAACAACGGCGGCGGCCATGCCAACCACAGCCTGTTCTGGACCGTGATGGCCCCGGCAGACCAGGGTGGCGGAGGCGCCCCCTCGGGCGAGCTGGCCCAGGCCATCGACAGGGAGCTGGGGGGCTTCGATGCCTTCAAGGCCGCCTTCACCCAGGCCGCGCTCACGCGCTTTGGCAGCGGCTGGGCGTGGCTCGTGGTGGGCAAGGACGGCAAGCTGGCCGTGGAAAGCAGCGGCAACCAGGACAGCCCGCTGATGGCCGGCATCGGCTCCGGAGCCACCCCCATCCTGGGCCTGGACGTGTGGGAACACGCCTACTACCTCAAGTACCAGAATCGCCGCCCCGAATACATCGCGGCGTTCTACAACGTAGTCAGCTGGGCCGAAGTGGCCCGCCGCTACGCCGCAGCCCGCGGCTGATCGGCCAAGCCTGCCCGCCAACGCCCCAACCCATTCCCGACCAGCATGGATCTGCCACAACGCTTCCGCTCCAAGACCAGCGTACGGTCCAACATCCGCCTGTGGATCGGCCTGGCCATCATGATGGCCGGCGCCTGGGCGCTCACCAGCCAGTTCTGGGCCTATGCCCAGAACCATCCGGTGGTCTTCCAGGCCCTGGCCGGCGGCTCGGCAGCCGCGCTGGCGACAGCCCTGGGCACCGTGCCCGTGATGCTGTCCCAGCGCCTGTCCGAGCGCACGCAGGACACCTTGTTCGGCTTTGGCGCCGGCGTCATGCTGGCGGCCTGCGCCTTCTCGCTGATCCTGCCGGGGCTGGAAGCGGTGCGTACGCAGGGCCTGTTTGGGGGCGGGGGCTGGGCGGCAGGCGCTGTCATCGGCACGGCAATCCTGCTGGGCGGCGCGGCGCTCATGCTCATGGACCGGCTGCTGCCGCACGAACACTTCATCAAGGGCCGCGAAGGCCTGGACCCGCAAGGCGCGCGCAAGCTGCAGCGCACCTGGCTGTTCGTCTTTGCCATTGCCCTGCACAACCTGCCCGAAGGCCTGGCCATCGGCGTGGGCTATGCGGGCAACGACGGACTGCGCGCAAATGCGCTGGCCACAGGCATTGCCATCCAGGATGTGCCCGAGGGCCTGGTGGTCGCCGTGGCCCTGCTGGCTGCGGGCTACAAGCGCAGCTTTGCTGTGGCGCTGGGCATGGCATCGGGCCTGGTGGAGCCGCTGGGCGCCGTGCTGGGCGCAGTCATCGTCAGCGGCTCGGCCGCGCTGCTTCCCTGGGGCCTGGGCTTTGCGGCAGGCGCCATGCTCTTCGTGATCAGCCACGAGATCATTCCCGAGTCGCACCGCAAGGGCCACGAGGCCTTTGCCACGGGCGGCCTCATGCTGGGCTTTGTGCTGATGATGGTGCTGGACACGGCGCTGGGCTGAGTCCGCGCACCGCGCACGCCTGGCTCAGGGCAGCAAGAGCCCCAGCTCCCGCGCCGCCGCCAGCACATGGCGGGCGTGGCGCTCCTCGTAGCGGTGGGCTGGCATGGTCAGTGTCAGTGCCGCTGCCAACTCTCCATCGCGCTTGAAGACCGGGGCAGAAATCCCGGCGATCTCCCGGTGCCTGTCTCCCACCATGGCGCAGTAGCCATCGGCGCGCACGCGGGCCAACTGCGTGCGGCTGCCGCCGCGCGATGCGGCGTACAGCTCGGCATCGAACGCGGACAGCACCCGCCCGCCCGCGCCCTGCCCCAGCGGCAGCAGATCGCCGGTGCGCGCATGGTCGCGCACGGGATGGGGCGAATCCACGCGGTACAGGCACAGCCGGTCCTGCCCCTGGCGCACGTGGTAGGCCGCACTTTCGCCCGTGGCCTGCACCAGGGTACGCAGCACGGGCATGACCACGCTGTCCAGCGAGAAATGCCGGGCATACACGGTGTTCAGCCGTGCCACGGCCGGGCCCACGGCATAGCGGCCATCATCCAGGCGCAACACCCAGCCGCCATGTTCGAGCGAAGCCAGCAGCCGCAGCACGGTGCTCTTGTACAGGCGCGTGCGTTCCGACAGCTGGGCCAGCGTCAGCCCGTCATCTCCGTCGCGAAAGGCGGCCAGCAGGCTCAAGGCCCGGTCCACCGCAGCCACGCCGCCCGGCGCGGCGTTCTCGTCGGCTACCGATTCCGTCACTGATTTGCGAGGCATATCGAAGGCACCCAAGGGAAAACCCCAGGCACGCAGGCTTGACGATGGCGCGTGCAGCAGGGAATATTTCAATAGAGAGAATAAAGTTCTATCTATTAGAACGACTCAAGCAACTGATGTCAACAGGCGAATCCTGCGGTCATCGTCACCCACCACCGGATGTCCCTGCCCATGTCCTCCCACCGTTTTGACGTACTCATCAGCGAAGTCGGCCCGCGCGATGGCCTGCAGTCCGTAGCCTCCACCATGTCCACAGCGCACAAGCTGGCGTGGATCGACGCCCTGGCCCATTCGGGCCTGCAGGAGATCGAGGTCGGCTCCTTCGTCTCGCCCAAGCTGCTGCCCCAGATGGCCGACGCGGCCGAGGTGGTCGCCCACGCCATCACGCTGCCCGGCGTCACCGTGATGGCCCTGGTCCCCAATCTGCGCGGTGCCGAGGCTGCGCTGCGCGCCGGCGTCCACAAGGTCACGCTGCCCGTATCGGCCAGCCCCGCGCACTCCATGGCCAATGTGCGCAAGACCCCGATGCAGATGGTGGACGAGGTGCGGGCCATTGCCGCGCTGCGCGACGAGATCGCACCGCATGCCCTGATCGAGGCGGGCATCTCCACGGCCTTCGGCTGCACGCTGCAGGGCCTGGTGCCCGAGGACGAAGTGATTGCACTGGCCCTGGCCTGCGTGGCAGCCGGCGCCGATGAATCGGGCCTGTCCGACACCACGGGCATGGCCAACCCGGCCCAGGTACGGCGCCTGTTCACACGGCTGCGGGCCGAGCTGGGCGAACAGGCAGGCGCGGCCCACATGCACAATACGCGCGGCCTGGGCCTGGCCAACTGCCTGGCCGCCTACGAGGCTGGCGCGCGCACCTTCGATGCCTCGCTGGCCGGCCTGGGTGGCTGCCCGTACGCGCCCGGTGCCTCGGGCAACGTGGTCACCGAAGACCTGGTCTTCATGTTCGAGGCCATGGGCATCCGCACCGGCGTGGACATCGATCGCCTGATCGCCGCCCGCCAGCCGCTGGCCGCAGGCCTGCCCGGCGAGGAGCTGCACGGTATGACGCCGCTGGCCGGACTGCCCAAGGGCTTTGCGCCCCACCCCTACGCACCGGCCTGAGCCGCGGCGACAACCCATACATTCATTCACCGTTTTCCCATGAGCCAACCCACCTCCCCCGACACGGCCGCAGGCCAGGCCACGCCACTGCCCTACGCAGGCATCCGCGTGGTCGAGTTCACCCACATGGTCATGGGTCCGTCCTGCGGCATGATGCTGGCCGACCTGGGCGCCGAAGTCATCAAGGTCGAGCCCGTGGGCCACGGCCGCGACGGCGATGCCACGCGCAAGCTGCTGGGTTCGGGCTCGGGCTTTTTCCCGCTGTTCAACCGCAACAAGAAGAGCGTGACGCTGGACCTGCAGACCGAGGAAGGCAAGCAGGCCGCGCTGCGCCTGATCGCCACGGCCGACGTGGTCTGCGAGAACTTCAAGCCCGGCACCATGCGCAAGCTGGGGCTGGACTACGACAGCCTCAAGGACCGCTTCGAGCGCCTCATCTACGTGAGCCACAAGGGCTTTCTGCCCGGCCCCTACGAGCACCGCACGGCGCTGGACGAGGTGGTGCAGATGATGGGTGGCCTGGCCTACATGACGGGCCGCCCCGGCGACCCGCTGCGCGCCGGTGCCAGCGTCAACGACATCATGGGCGGCATGTTCGGCGCCATGGGCGCGATGGCTGCCCTGGCCCAGCGCGAGAAGACCGGGCGCGGCCAGGAAGTGCAAAGCGCACTGTTCGAGAACAACATCTTCCTGGTCGCCCAGCACATGATGCAGTTCGCCGTCACCGGCAAGCCGGCCGCGCCCATGCCGGCACGCATCTCGGCCTGGGCCATCTACGACGTGTTCGAGGTCCAGGGCGGCGAGCAGATCTTCCTGGCCGTGGTCAGCGACGGCGCCTGGCGCCTGTTCTGCGATGCCTTCGGCCTGGGCGAGCTGCGCGACGATCCGCGCCTTGGCAGCAACAACGACCGCGTGCTGGCGCGCAGCTGGCTGATGCCGCTGCTGCGCGAGAAGATGGCCCCGCACAGCGCTGCCCACATTGCCGAGGTCTTCGAGAAGAACGGCCTGCCCTTCGCCCCCATCGCACGCCCGCAGGACCTGCTGCAAGACCCGCACCTGAACGCCACGGGCGCGCTGGCCCCCATCACCCTGCCCGATGGCCGCGAGACCAAGACCGTGCTGCTGCCCTTCACGCTGGACGGCAAGCGCCTGGATGTGCGCCTGTCGCCCCCGCGCCTGGGCGAGCACAGCCTGGAGATCCTCACCGCACTGGGCTACAGCAGCGAGCAGGCCCTGGCCCTGGCCCAGGGCGAGGCCACCGACAGCCACGCCAAGGCCTCCCATTGATGCCAGGCTGAGCCACTGAAGCCGCCGCCGTCCACCCGACGCGCGGCGCCCCTGCAACCTTGCACCCCATCCACCCCACACCGGACGACGCTTGCCGCGCGCCCGGCGGGGAGGCCTTTTCCCAAAAATTCCCGGAGACAACACCATGCCCGCCATCCACCGCAACCCGGCCGCCCAAAACCGGACACAGGCACTGACACAGACCCAGGCCCGCCCTTGTTCCGCCCCGCGCCGCCAGTTGCTGCTGTGCGCCCTGCCCGCATTGGCTGCCGCCCTGCTCCCGCTGGCGGCCCAGGCCCAGCCCGGCAACTGGCCCTCGCGCGCCGTGCGCATGGTCGTGCCCTACACGCCGGGCGGCGGCACGGACGCGGTCGCGCGCCAGATCAGCGAGCGCGTGGGCACGCTGAACCAATGGACCGTGGTGGTGGACAACAAGCCCGGCGCGGGCGGCAACATCGGGCTGGATGCGGTGGCCAAGTCCGCGCCGGATGGCTATACCTTCGGCATGGGCCAGACCGCCAACCTCGCCATCAACCCCGCCCTGCTGCCCAGCATGCCCTTCAACCCCCGCACCGACCTGATCCCCGTGGCCCTGGTCGCCGCCCAGCCCACGGTGCTGGTCGTGCCGCAGGACTCGCCATGGAAATCGGTGCAGGACCTGGTCAAGGCCGCCAAGGCCGACCCGGGCGGCATCCGCCAGGGACTGGCATCGACGGGCACGGTGGGCCACTTGGCCGGCGAGATGCTGGCCTTCAAGGCCGGCATCCAGGTGCTCAACGTGCCCTACAAGGGCGCAGCGCCGGCCGTGACCGACCTGCTGGGCAAGCAGACGCACTACATGTTCGGCACGCCCCAGGCCGTCTATCCGCTGCTCAAGGGCGGCAAGCTGCGCGCCCTGGCCGTGACCTCGGCCAGGCGCCTGCCCATCCTGCCGGAGGTGCCCACCGTGGCCGAGTCGGGCTATGCAGGCTTCGAGGCCGTGGACTGGAAGCTGATCGTCGCGCCCAAGGGCACGCCGGCCGCCATCGTGCAGAAGATGAATACCGCCGTGAACGCGGCCCTGCAGCAGCCCGCCGTGCAGCAGCAACTGCAGGCCGAGGGCAGCACGGCCCTGGGCGGCAGCATGCAGGATGCGGCCCGGTACCTGCTCAAGGAGCAGACGGACTGGGCCGCGCTGATCCGCGATGCCAGGATCCGCCTGGAGTGAGCGGCAAACAGCGGGCAAGAAAAAAGGCGCGGCGCCCCTTGCGGGCACCGCGCCTTTTTGACGGGCCGTCGTCAGCCGGCCAGCCGATCAGATCGTGCGGCCGAAGGGGCCATCATCGCCCACCTGCACCATCTTGCGGCCACGCGCCGGCTTGGCAGCCGTGCCGACTTCCGGCGCCGACCCGGCCTTGCGGGCCGCTGCGGGGCGCTTGGCCGGCGCCTTGACGGCAGCAGCCTTCACGGCCTTTTTGGCAGCGGGCTTTGCCGCAGCCTTGGCAGCCGGCTTGGCCGCAGCCTTGGCCGCTGCGGATTTTCCGGCCGCAGACTTGCCGGCAGCCGGCACCTTGCGGGCAGGAGCGGCCTGGGCCACGCAGTCGGCGTAGTAGCGCACCTCGCCGTCCGCGTCCTCCAGCTCCACCAGGCCATGGATGTCGGTCTCGAAGCCAGGGCACTCCTTGGCGAACTCACGCGCGAACAGCAGGTAATCCACGATCTTGCGGTTGAACACCTCGCCAGGGATCAGCAGCGGAATGCCGGGCGGGTACGGCGTGACCAGGCCCACGGTGATGCGGCCTTCCAGGTGGTCGATCTCCACGCGCTCGGTCTTGCGGTGCGCGATGTGGGCGTAGGCATCGCTGGGCTTCATCGCGGGCTTGAGGTCCGACAGATACATCTCGGTCGTCAGGCGGGCGATGTCGTACTTGGCGTACAGCTCGTGCACGTGCTGGCACAGGTCGCGCAGGCCCATGCGCTCGTAGCGGCGGTGCTGCTGGCAGAACTCGGGCAGGATGCGTGCCAGCGGCTGGTTGCGGTCGTAGTCGTCCTTGAACTGCTGCAGCGCCGTCAGCATGGTGTTCCAGCGGCCCTTGGTGATGCCGATGGTGAACATGATGAAGAACGAGTACAGGCCCGTCTTCTCCACCACCACGCCGTGCTCGGCAAGGTACTTGGTCACGATGGAGGCCGGGATGCCCGTGTCCGAGAAATCGCCGTCCAGGTCCAGGCCCGGCGTCACGATGGTGGACTTGATCGGGTCCAGCATGTTGAAGCCGTCGGCCAGCTCGCCAAAGCCGTGCCAGTTGTCGAACTCCTTGCCGTTCTTGGCCTTGGAGCGCTTGGGCGCCGCGTCCTGGCCGCGGATGATCCAGTCCTGGGCCGAGCCGACGCCTTCATCGGCCAGTTTCTCGGGACCCCAGACCTCGAACCACCAGTCGTCGTCGCCGAACTCGTCTTCGACCTTGCGCATGGCACGGCGGAAGTCCAGCGCCTCCAGAATCGACTCTTCCACCAGGGCCGTGCCGCCGGGCGGCTCCATCATCGCGGCGGCCACGTCGCAACTGGCGATGATGCTGTACTGGGGGCTGGTCGAGGTGTGCATCAGGTACGCCTCGTTGAACAGGTGGTGGTCCAGCTTTTCGGTCTGGCTGTCCTGCACCAGCACATGCGATGCCTGGCTGATGCCGGCCAGCAGCTTGTGGATGGACTGCGTGGCATACACCACCGAGTGCTTGGGGCGCGCGCGCTTCTTGCCCATGGCGTGGTAGCTGCCATAGAACGGGTGGAAGGCAGCGTGCGGCAGCCAGGCCTCATCGAAGTGCAGGTTGGCCACATAGCCGTCCAGCATGCTCTTGATGGTCTCGGTGTTGTAGAGCACGCCGTCGTAGGTGGACTGCGTCAGCGTCAGCACGCGGGGCTTGACCGTCTTGGCATCCACGCCCTTGAGCAGCGGATTGGCCGCGATCTTGGCCTGGATGGACTCCACCGAGAACTCGCTTTGCGGGATCGGGCCGATGATGCCGAAGTGGTTGCGCGTGGGCTTGAGGAACACCGGAATCGCACCCGTCATGATGATGGAGTGCAGGATGGACTTGTGGCAGTTGCGGTCCACCACGACCACGTCGCCGGGCGCCACGGCGTGGTGCCAGACGATCTTGTTCGACGTGGACGTGCCGTTGGTCACGAAATAGCAGTGATCGGCATTGAAGATGCGCGCGGCATTGCGCTCGCTCTCGCCGATGGCGCCGTTGTGGTCCAGCAATTGGCCCAGTTCCTCCACCGCGTTGCACACGTCGGCGCGCAGCATGTTCTCGCCGTAGAACTGGTGGTACATCTGGCCCACGGGGCTCTTGAGGAAGGCCACGCCGCCCGAGTGTCCGGGGCAGTGCCAGCTGTAGGAGCCGTCTTCCGCATAGTCCAGCAGCGCCTTGAAGAACGGCGGCTGCACGCCTTCCAGGTAGCTCTTGGCCTCGCGGATGATGTGCTTGGCCACGAACTCCGGCGTGTCCTCGAACATGTGGATGAAGCCGTGCAGCTCGCGCAGGATGTCGTTGGGCAGGTGGCGGCTGGTCTTGGTCTCGCCGTAGATGTAGATCGGCACATCGGCGTTCTTGCGGCGCACTTCGCCGATGAAGCTGCGCAGGCTGTGGATCACGGGATCGCTTTCGCCACCCAGCGAGAACTCCTCGTCATCGATGGACAGGATGAAGGCACTGGCCCGGCTTTGCTGCTGCGCGAACTGCGACAGGTCGCCGTAGCTGGTCACCCCCAGCACCTCGAAACCTTCTTGCTCGATGGCCTGTGCCAGGGCGCGGATGCCCAGGCCCGAGGTGTTCTCGGAACGGTAGTCCTCGTCGATGATGACGATGGGAAAGCGAAACTTCATGGGGGCAGCCTCCGTAACCTGAGCGGGCCTAAAAAACGAAACAGGCGCGAAGTGTAAGGAATATCCTTATTGCGCCTTTGAAGCGTGCGGCTTTTCACCCAGAATGTGGTGCACTAAACACAAGCAACCGTCATAAACAGGGAGTCTGGGAATGGAATATTCCACCATCTGGTGGCTCGTCGCCGGCGCATTGGTCATCGCCGAATTGCTGACTGGCAGCTTCTATCTGCTGATGCTGGCACTGGGCGCCATCGTCGGCGCGCTGTGCGCCCACATGGGCCTGGCGCCCATTGCCCAGCTCGTCATTGCCGCCGTGCTCGGCAGCGCCTTCGTACTGGCCTGCTACCTGGTGCGCCGGCGCCTGCCCAGCCGCCAGCCCGCCTCCAGCAACCGCGACGTCAACCTCGATGTCGGCGAATCCGTCATGGTCGAGCAATGGAACTCCGACGGCACGGCCCAGGTCCGCTACCGCGGAGCCCAATGGACCGTGATCAGCCGTCCGGGCAACCTGCCCTCTGCCGGCATGCACCGCGTAGCCGAGGTCGTCGGCAACCGGCTGCTGGTGGACAAACTCTGATTGCCCATCCCCACGCCCGCGCTTCACGGCGCGGGCATCTGCATCGGGCATAGTGGCAGGCACCATCCGCCAGCCGTCCCGCCGCCCTCTTGTTTCACCGAACGCCCCTCCGGGGCCTGGAGACACCATGGAAATCGCCATCGTCATTCTGGTCATCGCGGCCATCTTCATCGCACGGTCCATCAAGGTCGTGCCCCAGCAGCACGCCTGGGTCAAGGAACGCCTCGGCAAGTACGCCGGCACGCTCACGCCCGGCCTGAACTTCCTCGTGCCCTTCGTGGACCGCGTGGCCTACAAGCACAGCCTCAAGGAAATCCCGCTGGACGTGCCCAGCCAGGTCTGCATCACGCGCGACAACACCCAGCTGCAGGTGGATGGCATCCTCTACTTCCAGGTCACCGATCCCATGCGCGCCAGCTACGGCTCGTCCAACTACATCATGGCCGTCACCCAGCTGGCCCAGACCTCGCTGCGTTCCGTGATCGGCAAGCTCGAACTGGACAAGACCTTCGAGGAGCGCGACATGATCAACGCCCAGGTGGTCTCCGCCATCGACGAGGCCGCGCTCAACTGGGGCGTGAAGGTGCTGCGCTATGAAATCAAGGACCTGACGCCGCCGGCCGAAATCCTGCGCTCCATGCAGGCCCAGATCACGGCCGAGCGCGAAAAGCGCGCCCTGATCGCAGCCTCCGAAGGCCGCCGCCAGGAACAGATCAACATCGCCACGGGCGAGCGCGAAGCCTTTATCGCCCGCTCCGAAGGCGAGAAGCAGGCCGTCATCAACAAGGCCCAGGGCGAGGCCGAATCCATCAAGGCGGTCGCAGACGCCACGGCCCAGGCCATCGAACGCGTGGCCAACGCCATCCGCCAGCCCGGTGGCGAGCAGGCCGTGCAGCTCAAGGTCGCCGAAAAGGCCGTCGAGGCCTATGGCCAGGTCGCCTCTGATGCCACCACCACGCTGATCGTGCCCAGCAACATGACCGAAGTCTCCAGCCTGATCACCTCGGCCATGAAGATGATCCAGACCGGCCAGCGCACCAGCTGAGAGCCGCCGCCACGCCATGAACAACGGGCCATCGCGGCCCGTTTTTCATTGCAGCGGTGTTGTGCGGATCAGGCGGGTGCGCCCACCTGCTGCACCAGGCCCATGGCGAAGCGCCCGTGGCCCACGGACCAGTCCGAGTAGTCGTTCTCATGCATGAAGATGAACACGTCGGCCGGCGCAACCCCCGCCCCTTCGTGCAGATTGCGCGCAATGGCCGAATACAAGGCCTTCTTCATCGCATCGCTGCGCCCGCGCCGCATGGTGATCTCGACCACCACCACCGCATCCGA
Source organism: Delftia sp. WSY_10 (assembly GCF_043104705.1). Classification (NCBI taxonomy): domain Bacteria; kingdom Pseudomonadati; phylum Pseudomonadota; class Betaproteobacteria; order Burkholderiales; family Comamonadaceae; genus Delftia; species Delftia sp. WSY_10. Next base: position 135,847 of record NZ_JBICKY010000015.1, read on the forward strand.
ACGCGCCATCCCGTTGAAACTGCGGCTGAACGCGAACTGCCCTGGAGCGTACGGATGCACCATGTTGAACAGTTCGTCCTCGGGCATGCCGATGCCCTCCACCAGGGCCCGGTGAATGCCTTGCACGACGGCATCGCGCTGGGAAGTGGAGGTGGACTGGGGCAGATAGGTGTGGACGAAGGGCATGGTGCTATGTGCTTTGGGATCGAATGGAGATGGAAAGTCCGGCCAGAATCCACGCAGGATTGCCAGCCGAAGCGGCAAATCTACCGACCGGCCCATGGCCTGAAAAGCGATGATTCGGCCGGTTCTATGTACCTGGAACTCACATAGCCTCCACCCGCCCCGTGACCCGACCCATGACCCGACCCATGAACCGACCCATGACCCGCCGCCTGCCCCCGCTGGCCGCCCTGCGCGCCTTTGAAGCCGCCGCACGCCTGGGCCGCATGACGGCGGCGGCGGACGAGCTGTGCGTCTCGCCCGGCGCCGTCAGCCGCCAGGTCAGGCAGCTGGAGCAGCACCTGGGCCTGCCGCTGTTCGCAGGCACCAAGGCCCGCCCCACGCTCACCGCGGCAGCGCGCACCCTGCAGCCGGCGCTGACCCAGGCCTTCGAGCAGATCCATGAGGCGGTGCGCAGCCTGGGCGACGCCCACGAAGGCCCTCTGGACGTGGCCTGCTTCAGCACCTTCACCGTCAAATGGCTGATCCCCCGGCTGTTCGACTTTCACGCGCACCACCCCGGCATCGAGGTGCGCCTGCGCACTACCGACACCGGCACCGACGCTGCACGCGAAGGCTGCGACCTGCTCATCACGGCCATCACGCACGACAGCGGCGAGGCCCTTGCAGACAACGAGACGTCCCTGCCTCTTTTCGCCGAATACCTGGGCCCGGTGATGTCCCCGGCCATGGCAGGACGCCTCCAGCAACCTGAAGACCTGGCCAGCCTCCCCTTGCTGCACACACGCGGCCGGCGCAACGCCTGGGACCTGTGGGCCGCCTCCATGGACATGGCCCCGCCCGCAGCGGCCGGCCCCGTCTACGAGCACTACTACTTCACGCTGGAAGCGGCGCTGCGCGGCCTGGGCGCGGCCGTCGCCCCCTGGCACCTGGTGATGGACGACGTGCAGGCCGGTCGCCTGCTGGCGCCCTTCGGCTTCACGGCCTCCGGCTACCGCTACCTGGCGCTGCGCCGCAGCACTGCGGTGCAGACCCGGCTCGACATCTTCTGCAACTGGCTGCAGGCGCAGGCACGGGCCATGCCAGAAGCGCCAGCCGTCCAGGGCATATCGATCACGCATGCAGGAAACTTCGCGGCCACCCCAAAAAATCGATGCTAGAATCGCGGTCTTCGGAGAGGTGGATGAGCGGTTTAAGTCGCACGCCTGGAAAGCGTGTGTGGGCTAATCCCCACCGCGGGTTCGAATCCCGCCCTCTCCGCCAGACATGGCGCCAAGCCAGTGAAAAAGCCCTGACGACATTGGTCCCAGGGCTTTTTTTCGTCCACCCGATGCCTGCACGGCCGCACGCGGCGATGATGGCCCTCGATCAAGGGGGCCATGACAGGGTGTTACAGCAGCGCCCCTCTGCGCTGATAGATTGCCCGGTTCAGTCATTGCACCCGGAACGAGATGAAACCAAAAATCAACTTTATCGAGAGGGAGCGCCTCTTTCGCCGCGAGCTGAAGCGGCGCGGCGTCAAGTTCCTGCCCATGCAGGTACTGCGCCGGCTGTTCGAGAAGGCTGGTGTCTGAGGCCGGCTCAGGATCTCGCGGCTTACCAGGGGCTCAAGCCTTCCCGAGCTGATGAAGCAGCTGGCGTAGATCGTCCTGCGAATAGGGCTTGGCCAGCCGCGTCATTCCTGGTGGCAGCGCCGGTATGTCGGCAAAGCCGCTGGCCAGGATGAAGTTCAGGCCCGGGTATCGCGCTGCAATATGCCGGGCCAGCTCCACGCCGTTCATGCCGGGCATGGCGTAGTCGGAGATGACCACGTCGAAGCGCGCCTGCCGCGCAAGCAGGTCGATGGCCTCCTGCCCGGCGCCCAGGGTCGTGACGCGGTGGCCCAGGTCTTCCAGCAGGGCCGAGGCATTGGCCCTCACCAGCGGGTCGTCATCCACCAGCAGCACATCCAGGGGCCCCACGTCCTGCACGCTTTGCCCGCCCAGATGGCAGGCCGTGCTTTCGTCTTTGGAGACGGGCATCCACATCTCCACCGTGGTGCCGCTGCCCAGGGCGCTGTGCAGCACGAGCTTGCCGCCGGACTGGGCCACCAGCCCGTCCACCATGGCCAGGCCCAGGCCGGTGCCCTTGCCCACGCCCTTGGTGGTGAAGAAGGGCTCGACCACATGCGAGAGTGTCTGTTCGTCCATGCCCTCGCCGGTGTCCACCACGCGCACGCAGACATACGAGCCCGAGGCCAGGCCCGCAAGCTGGCGCGGCAGCGTGGTTTCCACGGCCGCCGTGATCTTGATGACGCCGCCGCCCGGCATGGCATCGCGCGCATTGGCAACCAGGCTGAGGATGCTGCTCTCGAACTGGCTGGGGTCGGTGGCGATGCGCGGCAGGTCTGAGGCCAGGGCCATCTTCAGAAAGATATGCGGGCCAGCCGTCTGCTGCAGCAGGCCTTGCATCCCGGTCAGCAGCACAGCGACGTCCACGGCCTGCGTCTTCAATTCCTGCTGCCGCGCAAAGGCCATCATGCGCTGGGTCAGCGAGGCACCGCGCTGTGCGCCGCGCGTGGCGATCTCCACCAGCGAACGCAGGCGATCGTCGGGCGGCATGCGCTTGCGCAGCAATTCCAGGCTGCTGAGCACGGCCATCAGCAGATTGTTGAAATCATGGGCCACCCCGCCCGTGAAGCGGCCGATGGCCTCCATCTTCAAGGCCTGGCGCAGCTGGGCCTCGGCAGCCTTGCGCTCCGTCACATCACGCGTGACCTTGGCAAAACCGATCAGCTGGCCCTCGTCGTAGATGGCATCGATCACGACCGATGCCCAAAAACGCGAGCCGTCCTTGCGCACGCGCAGGCCTTCGGCCTCCATGCGGCCGGTGCTGACGGCCGTGCGCAGTCCCGCCTGTGGCAGCCCCGCCTGCTGGTCCTCTGGTGTGTAAAAGCGCGAGAAATGGGTATGGAGGACCTCGTCCTCTTCATAGCCCTTGATGCGCTTGGCACCCAGGTTCCAGCTGACGATGCGGCCTTCGGGATCCAGCATGTAGATCGCACAGTCGGTCACGCTCTGCACCAGCAAGGCAAAGCTGCGCTCGGCGCTGGAAAGAGGGCTGGACCGGGAAGGCACGGCCAGCGCCTGCGATGCCCCGGACGGGGGTGCATCCGCCTCGCGCACACTCAGCAGCAGGGCCAGGCTGCCATCGCCGAGCCGTACGCGCGAGCTGCATGAGGCCACGGGCCGCTCGCGTCCCGTGCAGGTCAGCAAGGGCCAGAGTCTGGCCTGCCGTGCGGCGCCTGCGGGCTCGCACTGGCTGTTGAACCAGCCTGCACGCCCGCTGCTGGCGACGAAGCGGTCCTCGAAAACACTGCCCTCCAGGGCATCGCCGGAATGCTCCAGCAGGCTCAACGCATGGCGGTTGCAGCGCGCCAGTCGCCCATCGAGTCCGACGACGAAGACTGCGTCCGGAAAGGCCTCCAAAGCAGCAAGGCCCGGATCAAGGGGGAGTTGTGCGTCGGAGCCTGCAGGGGCCGGCGCCAGACCAGTCGAGGTCAGCATGTGAACGACTCCGTAGGCAAATGGGTTGAACGAGCCGGAAAAATTGTAAGCACCACGGGTTCATCGCAAGCGGTTGCATCACAGGATCAGGGACGAGCCTCCTGCTCGTGCCCGGCAATTGCGGGCGAACGCGCAGCCTGGAGGTCCGGCTCGGCATGCAAGGCCTCGCTGAGCTGGTCCACCACCAGCGCCCAGGTCGCATCGGCATGCCACTGCTGCGAGAACAGGGCACGTTGCGCGTCGGTCCAGAACGGTGCATCCACCAGCAGCGTGTCCTTTTCCAGCCGGTGCGAGAGGATGAACTGCTTGATGCCCTCCGGGCTGGAGTCCAGACCCAGCTGGTCGAAAAGATTGGTCATGGTGGGTTCGGCTGTGATCATGGGGGGTCCTTGTTGTGACGGGGTTGGCTCAAGGCTAGAAGCTCGGCCGGCGGCACCATGTCGGACACTGAAGCAAGCTGCCGTCGGCGGCCCTTCTGCGAGTGGGCCGCAGCGCCCGCGCCGTGCAAAGCCCTGCTCCTACACGGTTGCCTCGGCGGTCCGGCGCACCATGCAGCCATCTCATCACAGGACATTGCATTCCATGAAGAAACTGCTGCTTGCCACCGCCATTTCCTTCGCAGCTGCCGCTGCCCTGTCACCCGTCCATGCCCAGGTGGGCAAGGCTGCCTCCGAAGCCGCCGACGCTGCAGACCACAAGGTGAAGGAAAAGCAGGCCGACGCCAAGGCCAAGGACAGCGGGCCGGTCGGCAAGGCCGTGAACAACGTCAAGTCGGACTACCACAACAAGCGCTCCAAGCAGTCGGCAGAGAACGCCAAGGAATCGCTGAAGAAGGCGACCGAGTAGACGGCAACGCCCGGATAGACCAAGGCCCACTCGCGTGGGCCTTGGTCTTTTGGAGAAGCCCGGGGCCATGCCGGGCGCAGCCTCAGAAGCTGTGCCGCAGCGCCAACATCACACTGCGCGGCGCACCGGGCAGGTTCAGGTCGGGGCTGGTGCCGTGGGCGGACACGATGCAGCAAGCAACTCAGGGCAGCGGCGCGCGCATTCCCGTCAGGCCCGGCATGACTTCCCGCATGGCCGCAATGAAGGCGCGCAGCCGCGCCGGCTGGTGGCGCGCGGGTGGGTAGACCAGATGCACGGGCAGCGGCGCCGCCTGCCAGTCGGGCGCCAGATGCACCAGGCGGCCGGCCTCCAGATCCTCGCGCACGATCCAGGCCGAGGCCAGGGCCGCGCCCAGTCCGCCCAGGGCGGCGTTGCGCAGCGCATAAAGGCTGTCGGTGCTGAGCCGGGGCTCGAACTGCAGGCGCCAGGATTTGCAGACCCGCTCATCGCCCACGCGGTACAGCTCCAGCTCGCGCTGGTAGAAGGTGCGCAGCGCAATCCAGGGCAGGCCCTGCAGTTCGCGCGGGTGCTGGGGCACGCTGCCCTGCCCCAGCAAGGCAGGCGCGGCCACGGCAATGCGCGGCACCTCGGCCACGCGCAGCGCAATCACCGAAGGGTCGACCACGGTGCCGACCTGCACGGCGCAGTCGATGCCTTCGGCAATGAAGTCCGGCTGGCGGTCATGCAGCAGCCATTCGACCTTGACGGCCGGATGACGGTCCAGAAACGCCAGCAGCGGCGCCATGAGCTGGTCCTGGCCAAAGGCGTGGGGCGCGACCACGCGCAGCAGGCCGCGCGGCGTGTCCTGGGCGCCGCGCAGGTCGGACTCCAGCGCGTGCCATGCCTCCAGCAGCTCGCGCGCATGCTCCAGGCAGCGCTGGCCGTCGTCGGTCAGCGCCATGGCGTGGGTGGAGCGCCGCAGCAGGCGCAGGCCCAGCGCGCGCTCCAGCGTCTGCAGGCGCCGGCTGACCGTGGGCTGGGTGGTGGACATCTGCTGCGCAGCGGCCGAAAGACTGCCGCTTTCGACGATGCGCACAAAGGTCTGCAGCAGTTCGATGCGGTCAGCGCCAGAAGGCAGGGGAAGGTCGGCAAGGGTCATACGCCAAGCGTATATCGATTCTGCAGGCGCAGCCACTACCGTGGTGTGCTGCGCCGCACCACACTACGGCCATCGCTTTTCAACTGCGCCTGACAGGCGCCTCAACATGTCTTCTATTCAATCTACGCATATGCAAACCGCTGCGGGCGCGCAGGCTGCCGGCGTGCCGGCATCGCTGGTGCTGCTGATGGCGACCACGGCGGGCGTGGGCGTGGCCTCGCTCTACTACAGCCAGCCCATGCTGGGGGTGCTCGGCCCCGACCTGGGCGCAGGCGAACGCGCCGTGGGCTTTGTGCCCACGCTGACCCAGCTGGGCTATGCGCTGGGCATTTTGCTGCTGGCACCGCTGGGCGACCGCATGGACCGCCGGCGCATCATCCTGGCCAAGACCGCCGCGCTGATGCTGGCCCTGCTGGCCAGCGGGCTGGCTCCGGGCCTGGCGCCGCTGCTGGCTGCCAGCCTGGCCGTGGGCCTGGCCGCCACCCTGGCGCAGGACGTGGTGCCGGCCGCCGCCACGCTGGCGCCCGAGCACCAGCGCGGCAAGGTGGTGGGCACGGTGATGACGGGGCTGCTGCTGGGCATCTTGCTGTCGCGCGTGGTCAGCGGCCTGCTGGCCGAGCATGGGGGCTGGCGCAGCGTCTACCTGCTGGCCGCCGCTGCCATGGCACTGCTGGGGGTGGCCCTGTGGCGCGGGCTGCCCAGTTTCAAACCCACCACGCAACTGGGCTATGGCGCGCTGCTGGGCTCCATGGTGCAGCTGTGGCGCAGCCAGCCTGCGCTGCGCCGCGCGGCACTGGCACAGGGCCTGCTGTCGGTGGCCTTCAGCGCGTTCTGGTCCACGCTGGCCGTGATGCTGCATCAGCAGTTCCACATGGGCAGCGCCGCTGCCGGCGCCCTGGGCCTGGCGGGTGCGGCCGGTGCGCTGGCCGCCCCGCTGGCAGGCCGGCTGGCCGACCGCAGCGGCCCGCAGCGCGTGACCTGCCTGGGTGCGGGCCTGGCCCTGGCATCGTTCGCCGTGCTGGCACTGTCGCCCTGGCTGCCGGCCGGCGCACAGCTGCCGCTGCTGGTGGCCAGCGCCATCGGTTTCGACTTCGGCATCCAGGCCACGCTGGTGGCGCACCAGACCCTGGTGTACGGCCTGGAGCCTGCGGCGCGCAGCCGGCTCAATGCGCTGCTGTTCACGGGCGTGTTCATCGGCATGGCCTCGGGCTCCGCGCTGGGCGCGCTGGCCCTGGCGCAATGGGGCTGGAGCGGCGTGGTGGCCCTGGCCTGCGCGGCATCGGCGGCAGCGCTGGGCGTGCGGCTGGCCGGCCGCCAGCACTGAAGCTGGCAGGCCGGGCCGTTGGCGGGCCCGCCAGCCTATGCCCTGGCCTGCCTATGCCCCGGCCTGCAGACGCGCCGCGCGCTGCGCCAGCCGCTGCTGCTGCGAGGCACGCAGGGCAGCGATCTGCGCCAGGATCTGCTGCTGCTTTTCCATCAGGCGCTGCGTGTGCACGCCATGGGCATCTCCCGCCAGGCCCTGGGCGATGCAGGCGAGCGCGCGCCCCGGGTCGCCGCACTGCTGCCAGGTGTAGGCCAGGTTGAGCTGGGTGCGGGCATCGCGCGGGTCTATGCGCTCGGCCTGCAGGTAGGCGTCATGCGCGGCCGCGAACTGCTCCTGGCAGAACAGGCAGTCGCCCAGCACGTTCCACAGCCAGGTGCTGAGCCAGGGGTTGAGGTCCAGCGCGCTGCGCGCCAGCTCGATGCCAGCGGCAAAGTCCCGCAGTTGCAGGCCCACGAATTCGGCCACCTCGCCCAGCAGCCGCCAGTCGCGCGGGCTGCGGGTGATGGCCTGGCGGTAGCTGTCCAGCGCGGCGTCCTGCCGGCCCGACTCCAGGTGCGTGCGGGCCTAATGGGCCGAGGCCTCGAAGAACTGCTGCGCGTCGGCGCTGAAGCGGTTGAGAAAGGCGGCCGCCGTGCGCTCGCATCCCTCGCCGATCAGCAGCCGCGCATGGATGGCCCTTTGCGCATCGCCCGGAGGCGCCAGCACCTGCCAGCCCTCGCGCCCGAACAATTGCGCCAGCAGCGGGAAGTTCAGGCCGATGGCGCTGGTGCGGCCAAAACGCTGGGAGGCGCCCGACTGGGCCGCCGCCTCGGGCGTGCAGGCGCCGTAGTCGTTGATGAGCACCAAGCCCTTGGGCGCCAGCCGCTGCTGCAGCGTCTGCAGCGCGCCGAAGGCGCCGTGGTTGACCAGCAGGCGTGTCGCGTCCTGGCTGACGGACAGGGCGGCATCCACCCAGGGCGACAGTGCCGCGTCGCCGCAGTCGAAAAATCCCGTCTCCTGCTCGAACAGGCCCACCAGGGGCAGCAGGCGCGCGCGCTCGGCCGCATCCGCGTGATCCACCAGGGCGCGGATCTCATGCGGCGACAGCGCGGTGTACTGGCGCACGAGCTGGGCATCGTCCGTCAGGCGGGTGCGTATGCGCAGCTCCTGCACCGGCCCGCCGTTCTGGCGCCGCACGACGGTGGCGGGCAGCACATCCAGCACGTAGTTGCAGAACACGGCATGCAGCGGCGGCAGCGGCACCGTGCTGCCGTCGTGCAGCCGAACGGCCTCGGGGTGCATGGCGTCGCAGCAGCCTGCCACGACCTGGCCGCCAAACTCGGCAAACAGGCCGCGCTCGTGCCACTGCGCAACGGTGCGAGGCGAGCCGTCTGTCACGTAGCAGACCAGCCGCTGGTCGAAATCACGCCCTTCCTGCTGGCACAGGTGCCGGAAGGCCTGCAGGAACATGCGCGCAAACAGGCCGCAGCCGGCGCCCAATTCCAGCACGGCAATGGCGCCCTGCGGCGCCGTGTCCGCGCAGTGATGGAACAGCAGGGCCGCCGCATCTTGGGAGAGACGGCCGCTGTTGTTGACCACATAGGGCACCTCGTTCTCGGCAAAGGTCAACAGGCCCGCCTGCGCCCAATGCAGATGGCCCAGCTCCCACTCGATGCTTTCGGTGATGGGCCGAAAGTCCTGCAGCAGTTGCGAGGCGACGCGCACACCGGACAGCACGTCCTGCGGCGCACGGACCGCAGCGGGCGGCCCGGTGGGCGCACCGGCAGAGGCGGAAAGGGACAGGGAAACGGGCATGGACATGGACAGGGGCAAGGGCACGCGCAGCGCGGCCTCGCCCTTCGAATAGTCGGTTCTCAAGATGCTTTCTCCGGGAGATGCACGGCAGTGGCGCCTGCCCGCGCGGCAGGCGGCAGACGTCCGGCCGGGCTCAGGGCACGGGTGCCCACTTGGACCAGTTCAGGTCGGCCTGCTCGAAATCGGCCTTGAGCATGCGGCGCATGGCGGCCACCTCGTCCTGGGTGATCTGCGTTTCCTTCACCTGCTTGCCCGTGGCCAGGGTGCGGGCCTTGGCCAGATCGGCCTTGGTCACGGAGGCCGTTCCGGCCCAGATGGACTTGGCCGAACCCACGGTGACCCAGTGCTTGCCCTGGGACTGCAGGTCGGCCTGGTAGGCGGATTTCCAGCGCATGTTGTTCTGCGAAACGGCATTGAGCAGCTTGGCCAGCGAGCGCTGGTTGCTCACGCCTTCCTGGGCGAAGGCCTGCAGGTGCACGCGCTCGAACTTCAGCGGCAGCAGGCCCTGCTTGGCGGCCAGGCGGTCGCGCTCATCCCACCAGCGCGCGGCATCGGCCGCTTTGGCGGTATGCAGCTGGTTGAGCCAGTCGGCATCGGTGACGATGCTGCCGTCGCCCTTGACCCACTGGAAGCGCTTGAAGCCGATGTCGGCCGCCCGGCCGAAGTTGTGGTTGCTCTCGCCGGGGCCGGCCTTGGTCTGGGTCTCTGCCGCCTGCTGGGCAAAGGTGCGGCGGCGGCCGGTGGGCGTGATCCACAGCGCGATCTTGTGCGTGTCGTACATCTGCTGCACCAGGCTGGCCAGCTTGGCGCGGAAGGTGGGCTCGTACTCCGCATCGTTGGCAATGGCGGCCTTGCTGGTGGCCGCATCCTGGGCCTTGGCCTCGATATACACCGTCTTGGAGTTGTTCGCGGAGCGCATGTTCTGGTGCGATGCAGGCAGCATGGCGCTGAGCTTGGCCACCGTGGCGCCACCGGCTGCCGCCAGGCCCAGTGCCTCCTTGGCGCCACCGGCCTGCGGCTGGCCGGGCGCGGCCTTGGCCGCCGCCAGCTTGTGGTCGTTCTGGAAACGCTCCAGCGCGGCGCGCGTCTGCGCGCCGTAGCTGCCGTCGTAGTCCACGCCCAGATAGGGTGCATTCTTGGCGTCCTTCACCACGCGCAGCATGGCCTGCAGCAGGGCCACGTCATGGACCTGGTTGCTGCCGCCCTCGCCTACGCTGTCCTTGATGTCTGGCATGTGTCTTCCCTCTTTGCGGTTGTCGGTGTCACGCGCTGCACGGGCTCAGCGGGCGGGATCGGTCTTGCGTTCAGGTTTCCGGCCGGGCGCCTGTTCCGCCTTCGGCAGCAGATGCGCCAAAGGCACCGTGCGCGGCTGCAGCCTGGCCGAGCAGGCACGCAGCCGCAGCGATTCGGCATGCGCCTGTGCCATATCCGCGGCCACCTGCACCAGGGCGTGATGCGGCGCAGCTCCTGCGGGGCGTGTGAGCACCACGGCATAGCCTCCCAGGCAGTCGGCCTGCTGCGCGCGCGCTGCACGCGCGGCGGCCACGCCGGCATAGCGCGCAGCCACCACGGCCTGCACGGCAGCCGGCGGCGCCGATGCCTGTTCGGCAAACGCCTGCCGGCCTGCGTTCCAGCGCAGGCTGCGGGTCTCGATCTGGTCGGGGGCGTCGTCCTGCGGTGAGTCATAGCGCACCAGCAGCACCGGGATCCGGCCCGTGGGCGCCAGCACCCAGCTTTGGTAGCTGCCTGGAGGCTCTTCGTACTGCCAGGCCAGATGCGGTCCCTGGGCCGTGGCGACATAGAGCGCATGGCGGCGCTTGGGATGGTCGAAGCCGCCCATCTGCGTGACCAGCAAGGCGCGCGCCCCGCCTTGCACGCCGGGCAGGCGCAAGGTCCGCGCCGCGGCGGTGACCGTGCCTTCTTCCTCGCCAGTCGTCCAGACGCGCGTGCGCTGCGCGGCCTCGGACAAGGGATCTCCCACGCCGTACAGCGGATCGGATGGCGCCAGCTGGGCCTGCCCTCTTGAAGCAGGCCAGGCCAGCGCCGCTGGCTTGCCTTGCTCCATACCGGCACGCACCAGCCTCAGTTCGAAGGGACAGGCCGACGCCGTGCAGGCAGGCAGGGACAACTCATAGGCAGGCGCCCCCTTGGCCGTGCCGGACGGCAGGCTTTCCAGCACCTGCCGCTGCAGCCCGGCAGCGAACGCCGTCGTACCCAGCAGCGCCACAAGCCCGAAGGCCAGTGCGGGCAATACCGGCGTCTGGCGAAATGAAGAATCGGCACGCATTGAGTGGAAAGCCATGGTGATAGCGAGTTCCTATGATTTGCCAGACGGAAATCCGTTACTGCTGCATTTCATCGGCGCAGGCATTTTCCACAAGCTCCCATTCGATGTCTGTTGCAAAATGCATCCAACGCCGCATGAAGGTAATTCGTCCCCTGCATTGCCTGCCGGACCCCGTGCAAATACCAATTCATTGGCGGTGTTTTTTTCAAGAAACATCAACAATATCAATAGCTTGCACCAACGCAGATGGACAATGAAAATACCATCTTGTACACATGAAAAATGTCGCCACAGATGGACGGGCCGCACCGGAGATTCACACCGCATTCCGGCACCTTCCATTTACACGAACTCCATTACATTTTCCACCCTGAAAATCAGTGGATGACCACCAGGCGCAGGCATTGAACCCATCGCAAATCCGTCCCATGTCACGGTATTGCCTGCCGTCACTACCCGCCTGTCCGCGCCCGGACAGGCAACACCCGGCATTGCCACGGTTGCACTGCAGGCCCTGAGTGGGGCAACCATCGCCGCACGGGCCAGCGCAGCCGGCACCAGTTTCTTACCGTGGACGCCCGAAATCACTGCTACAATCGAGGGCTTCGGAGAGGTGGATGAGCGGTTTAAGTCGCACGCCTGGAAAGCGTGTGTGGGCTAATCCCCACCGCGGGTTCGAATCCCGCCCTCTCCGCCATACACCCAGCAAAACGGGCCCCTACACGGGGCCCGTTTTCGTTTCCGGGCCTGCATTCGGCCCGGGCCCTGCCCTGCGCAGCCTCGCGCCGCGTCCACCCGGCAGGCCGTCTGCGCATCAGGGAAAGTCACAGGCTGCACCTGCCCCTCAAGCCTTGCGCAGACCCCTGCCTGGGCATGCAATACGCAGGTGTCCGACAGGCACAGCCTTGTTTCAGTGATGTACTAGCTGCAACAAAGCACCCAGGCGCGCAGCTTTGTGCAACCGCAGCGCGGCGCGAACAAGCATTCAGGCCCAGCCGCAAGAGGCTGCAGGGTGAGAGATCCGACGGAGGTTCCAAATGGAAAGCAATGTCACAAAATCCCTTCAAGTCCTCTTAATTTCCGTCAATTTCACTCAATTGACGATAGTTTTCAATCAGAGACGCCAAGCCGATCGAAAAAGCCAAAAACCCGACGTATATTCCACACCGCCTTGCAGCCTGCCCGGCCCGCCCTCGGGCTGAGACGGCCCCCGCTCTCCGGGCGCGGAGCACCAGAACAACGCAGGAGCGAAGAGCACAAGAAGACGCAAAGGGGTTGGCATGAAAATTCTTTCGTTTTTCGGGACCCGTCCCGAGGCCATCAAGATGGCGCCGCTGGTGACGGCCCTGTCGCAGACGCGCGGCATCGAAAGCGTGGTGTGCGTGACGGGCCAGCATCGCCAGATGCTGGACCAGGTGATGGAGCTGTTCGGCCTGCAGGCCCGGCACGACCTGGCCGTCATGCAACCCAGCCAGACACTCAACGGCCTGTTCTCCCGCGTGGTGGCGGGCGCCGACGGCGTGCTGGAGCAGGAAAAGCCCGACTACGTGCTCGTGCACGGCGACACCAGCACGGCCACGGCCTGTGCGCTGGCAGCATTTCACCGGCGCATTCCCGTGGGCCATGTGGAAGCCGGCCTGCGCACGGGGGATCTGGCCCAGCCCTTTCCCGAGGAAATGAACCGCCGCGTGGTCGATGTGGTCAGCCAGTGGATGTTCGCGCCCACGCCCACGTCGCGTGCCAACCTGCTGCGCGAGAACCTGCAGGGCCGCATCGCCGTGACCGGCAATACCGTCATCGATGCGCTGGCCACGCTGTGCGACCGGCTCGATGCCCGGCCCGAGCTGGCCCGCGACATTGCCGGGCGCCATCCCTGGGTGGACGCGCAGCGCCCGCTGCTGCTGGTCACGGGCCACCGGCGCGAGAACTTCGGCGAAGGCTTCCAGAACATCTGCGCCGCGCTGGCCGAGCTGGCGCGGCGCCATCCGGACCTGCTCATCGTCTACCCGGTGCACTTCAATCCTGCCGTGCGCGAGGTGGTCATGCGTACGCTGGGCGGCATGGACAACATCCGCCTCATCGATCCGCTGGACTATGTGGACTTCGTCTGGTTCATGCAGCGGGCCCGCATCATCCTGACCGATTCCGGCGGAGTGCAGGAGGAAGCACCCTACCTGGGCAAGCCCGTGCTGGTGATGCGCGATGTGACCGAGCGGCCCGAGGCCGTATCGGCCGGCACCGTGCTGCTGGTGGGCACGCAGCGCGCGCGCATCGTGGCCGAGGTGAACCGCCTGCTGACCGATGAAGGCCACCGCGCCTCGTTCGCGCGCCGCATCAATCCCTATGGCGACGGACGGGCCTCGCAGCGCATCGTACGGGCCTTGCTGGGACAGCCCTTCGAGGAGTTTGCCGCCGGACCGGCAGGCATCCTCGCCACCATGGGCAAGGGCCTGGCGCCGGCCTGAAGGCCGCCAGTCCCAACGCAACGGCAGCCGCCCTGCAGCAACTGAACGTGTCACGAATCGCGTCACGAACCGAGCACCGAAGTGAAAAAGAGGCCCCCCATGCAACCGACCATCCACCGCCATTCGTTTTCCCGCACCGGGGCCCGCTGGGCGCTGGGTTCGCTGCTGGGCCTGGGCGCCCTGTTCGCCCAGACGGCATCCGCCTCGGCGCTGGGTGACGCCATACGGCAGCTGGGCGCCAGCGACGGGCTGCAGCGCAGCGTCACGCTCAAGGAGCTGGGCATTGTCGACCCGGTCGTGCTGGCCGGCACGGCCACCCAGGACTTCTACCTGCCCGTGCCGCGCGGCCTGCCTCTGGGCGATGCCAGCATCGCCTTCGATGGCCGCTACCTGAAGGGAGAGCCCGGGACCTCGACCGTGGTGATCTCGCTCAACGGTACGCCGGCCGTATCCCAGACCGTGCCGGACGGCGAAGGCACGCTGCAGCGCAACCTGCCCGTGGCCCAGCCTGCGCGCGCCAGCGACTTCGTTCGCCTGGGCGTGAACTGGCGCAACCGCAACAACAGCCAGCAGCGCTGCGACGAAAACCACTCCCTCGCCAACTCGCTGACCATCTCGCCGCAGACACGCCTGAGCTACCGCGTGGACCCGCGCGATGTGCGCACCATCGAGGATGTCTGGAACACCCTGCCCGTGCGCACCACCGTGCTGGTGTCGGGCAGGCAGCTGGAGCAGGCCTCGTTCGACAGCGCCTGGCGCATCGGCGCCAGCCTGCAGCGCAACAACAGGCGCATGCAGGTACGGGCCCTTCCTGCCGTGGGCGAGGTGATCGACCTGCGCGGCCTGGAGGTTCCCGCCGCCCTGGCCGGCGTGCCCGCCTTTGCCGCGCTGCGGGGCGCCGAGCCCCAGCACAAGCTGGCCAGTGACGCCGAACTGGGCGCGCTGCTCATGCTGGGGGCCGCCCAGGTCAGCGGCGACATCGTGGTGGCCGACAAGGCACTGCAGCAGCGCCTGACCGCCGCCTTCGCGGCCCTGCAGGCCCAGCTGGCGGCCGACCCCGATGCGGGCCAGGCGCTGCAGCAATGGCGTGCCCGCCGCGCGCCGCTGGCCAGCGAGGCGCTGGCCTCGCAGCAACTGCGAGCCTTGCCCATGGGCCGCCAGATGGTGCTGGCCGTGGCCTCCGATGCGGGTGCGCGCGTGGCCGGCCTGCAGGAGGCCGCCCTGCAGCGCCTGCTGGTCAGCGACAACGTGACGGTGGCTGCGGCCCAGCCCCCGCAATGGGACGAGGCCAAGGGCATACGCCTGTCCAGCCTGGGCGGCAGCCCCGACAGCTTCGACGTGCTGTCGCGCGGCGAGTGGACGATGAACTTCCCGCTGAGTGCCGTCGCCTCGCAGGGCCGGATGCCGGGCGAGATCACGCTGTACGTGGCCGCAGCCCCCGGCGCCTCGGCCACGCGCCCCGTGGCCACGCTGTTCTGGAACGGCATGCTGCTGTCGGCCCGCCAGCTGGACGCCAACGGCCAGCCCGAGCGCCTGCGCGCCCGCGTGCCCGGCTACGCGCTGGGCATCAACAACACCTTGCGCGTGTCGGTGCAGCGCCAGCCCTACTCGGCCGACTGCAACGAGATTCCCCAGCCCTATCCCGCCAGCGTGCTGCCGGCCATCAGCTATGTGACGCCCGGCAAGGCCGAGCCCAACGGCAGCTTCATCGGCCTGCTGCCCCTGCTGGGCGCCAGGTCGCAGCTGCTGGTGCCTGCCAGCTACCTGTCGGCCGCGCCGGCCGCGCTGGAGCGCATGGCCAACCTGGCAGCCGCCAGCGGCCTGTCGGCCTCGCAGGCCGAGCTGGTCGTGGCCCAGGCCGATGCGCCCGCCAAGCCTTCCATGCCCTTCGTGGCCATGGAGGTGCCGGTGGACGGCGCCAAGCCCCTGGTGACGGTCACGGACGGTCAGCAGCTGCGCATTCGCGGCAAGTCGCTGGACTGGCTGGAAATCAAGGGGCTGAAACAGCTGTCCTCGGCCGAAGTGGTCACTGCCGGCGGCCAGCAGGGCGTGCTGTGGCGTGCCATCGGCGAGTGGACTGGCGGCCTGGGCGAGCCCTTCCTGCTCAATCGCGGCAACATCGCCGTGATCGGCGGTGACGGCCCTCTGGCCTGGGTGGACAGCAGCAACCCCGATGCCGGCATTCCGTCCGGTCCGCGCGAAGGCGCCTTCCACGAATGGCGCAACTTCCTGTCCTGGAGCGTGCCCGGCATCGCCATTGCGCTGGTCGTGGTGGTGCTGCTGGTGCTGCTGGCCTGGGCGGTGGCGCGCAGCAAGCAGCCCAGGCACTGAGCCGGGCCCGAGCCACGATGACGACGGCATGAGGCGATCACCATGATCTCTTCCCTCTACTGGCCCTACCTGGTGGCCGACTACTACCACGCGCTGGAGATCACCAGCGCCGTGGTGGCCGTCATCATCCTGCTGTCCAGCATCGATGACCTGTTCATCGATGCCTGGTACTGGGTGCGCGAGGCCTGGCGCGCGCTGACCGTCAAGCGCCGCTACCAGCCGCTCAAGGCACAGCAGTTGCAGGAGGTCGAGGAAAAGCCGCTGGCCATCATGGTGCCGGCCTGGCTGGAGTACGACGTGATCGCGCCCATGCTCGAGAGCATGGTGGGCACGCTGGACTACAAGAACTACATGATCTTCGTGGGCACCTACCGCAACGACGAGCGCACCAAGAACGAGGTCGAGCGCATGCGCCGGCGCTACCGCCAGCTGGTCCGCGTGGAGGTGCCCCATGACGGCCCCACCTGCAAGGCCGACTGCCTCAACTGGATCGTGCAGGCCATCTTCCAGCAGAACACGCTGCAGCCAGAGCCCTTTGCCGGCGTGATCCTGCACGACAGCGAGGACGTGCTGCACCCGCTGGAGCTCAAGTACTACAACTACCTGCTGCCGCGCATGGACTTCATCCAGCTGCCCGTGACCTCCCTGGAGCGCGAGTGGTACGAGCTGGTGGCCGGCACCTACATGGACGAATTCGCCGAATGGCACACCAAGGACCTGGTGGTGCGCGAGAGCATGTCGCACATGGTGCCCTCGGCCGGCGTGGGCACCTGCTTTTCGCGCAAGGCGATGGAGGAGCTGGCGGCCGAGACCCACAACCAGCCCTTCAACACCGACACGCTGACCGAGGACTACGACATCGGCGCGCGGCTGGCGCGCCGGGGCATGAAGCAGATCTTCGGCAAATTCCCCGTGGACTACGTGATACGGCGCAAGCCGCTGTTCGGCCTGGGCAAGGAAAAGGTGTCCACGCTGACCATGCCGCTGGGCATACGCGAGTTCTTTCCCAACACCTTCAAGACCGCCTACCGGCAAAAGGCGCGCTGGACGCTGGGCATCGGCCTGCAGGGCTGGAGCCAGGTCGGCTGGGCCGGGCCGCTGTCCACCAAGTACCTGCTGTTCCGCGACCGCAAAGGGCTGGTGACCTCCTTCGTGGCCATCCTGGCCTATCTGCTGCTGCTGAACTTCCTGGTCTTCCTGCTGGCCGACCACATGGGCTGGTGGACGGTCTACTACCCCTCCCTGTTCGCCCCCAATGGCTGGCTGGTGACGCTGATGAGCATCAACGTTGTCGCCCTGCTGCTGCGCGTGGTGCAGCGCGCCTGGTTCGTCTCGCGCCTGTACGGCTGGGAGCACGCCTTGCTGTCCGTCCCGCGCATGGTGATCGGCAACTTCATCAATGCCATGGCAGCGGCGCGCGCCTGGAAGCTGTTCATCGCCCACCTGGTCACGGGCAAGCGCCTGGCCTGGGACAAGACCATGCACGACTTCCCCTCCACAGACCAGTTGGTGCACCAGCGCCAGCGCCTGGGCGAGCTGCTGCTGTCCTGGCAGGCCATCGACGAAACCCGGCTGGCCAGCGCGCTGGAGATCCAGCGGCGCGAACGCCGCCCGCTGGGCGCCATCCTCATGGAGCAAGGCTGGCTCGACGAGGCCACGCTGCGCGAGGCCATCAGCTTCCAGCAGGGGGAGCCCACCGATCCCCCGGCACATCCCGGCTTGGCCGCAACAGGCAATCCAAGCACACCAAGGGCCGGCATATGAAGCGTCTCGCACCCCTCGTTCGCCCACTCACCCTGGCCGCCCTGCTGGGCGCCGGCTGGAACGCGCCGCCGGCCTGGCCGCAGGCCGCAGCAGCCGTCAAGGCCGAGGCGCCGCTCAGGGGCCGCGCATGGCAGCTCGCCAACCAGGCCTATGCCCATTACCAGGCCGGCCGCTTTGCGCGGGCCGCCAGCGCCGCCGCATCGGCCATACAGCTGCGTCCCGACCTGTTGCGCCTGCGCATGCTGCTGATCTACTCGCTGCAAAGGCAGGGCAAGAACGAGGAAGCGCTCAAGGCCATCGCCTCGGCCCGCGCCGCCGGGATGGACGAGGCCACGCTGCAGCAGGCCGAGACGAATGTGCGCGCGGCTGCGGCAGGCGGGGCCGCCGCAGGTGGCGGCGCGGCCACGGCCTCCGAGGCCTACAACAAGGCCTTTCCCATCGCCACCGAGGCCTACGCCGACTACAACGCCAGGAACTACGCAGACAGCGCGCGCAAGGCCGAGCAGGCCTTTCGCCTGGACTCCACGCAAGGCCAATGGGCATTGCTGTGGATTGGTGCGCTGGAAGCCCAGGACCAGCTGGGAGCCGCCATCGAGGCCGCAGATGCCGCCCTGGCCCTGGAGCCTCCCAACAAAAGCGACCTGGTGGCCAAGCGCCAGACCCTGCGCCGCAGCCAGGCCGTGCTGCCCGCGCAAAAGGCCTACCAGGCGCTGATCGCCAACAACCCGGCGCAGGCCGTGCCCTTTGCGCGCGAGGCCGTGGCGCTGGCGCCGGGAACGGCATCGCACCGCTTGCTGCTGATCACCTCGCTCATGCTGGCCGAGCAACTGCCCGACGCGGAAAAGGCTGCCGACGAGGCACTGGCGCAGGACAACGAGGACACGGCCGCCCTGGGCATGCGCGGCTACATACGCCAGCGCCAGGGCAAGACCACGCTGGCCAACGAGGACTTCGACGACGTGCTCAAGCAGGACTGGCTGGACGAAAAGCAATCGGCCAACCTGCGCCTGATCGCGGCCGACGCAGCCCTGGCTGCGGGCGATGCGGCACGCGCCCGCGCGCTGCTGGCGCCCATGCCGGCACAGGATGAAGCCGTGGCCCGCCGCCTCAAGCAAGCCGATGGGCTTCGCCCGGGCCGCGACACGCCCATGGTGGCCGATACGCGCGGTGCCTCGCAGACCCTGGCCATGGCCGACTACCCGCCGCCGCTGCAGGACTGCCGCGACACGCCCTACGGAACGGTCTGCGAGCTGCAGCCCTCCGATGCCCAGGGCGCAGGCGGCCCCAGCGCCCAGGCCTATGCGGCCTACGCGCGCCAGGACTACAAGGCTGCCATCGAACATGCGCAAACGGCCGTGGAGCAGGACCCCGACAACGAGCAGCTGCAAAAGCTGCTGACCACCACGCTGGCCGCAGGCAACCGCGACCAGCAGGGCCAGGCCCTGCTGCGGCTGGACAAGTCCCTGTCCCTCACCCCCAACGACGCCCAGCTGCTGATGCAGCGCGGCTACCTGTACTCGCGCCAGGAAGAGCCGGCCAAGGCGCTGCAGGATTTTCGTGCCGCCCGCGCCACGGGCGAGGCACCTGCGGGCGCCATGCTGGACGAGGGCTATGCCCTGGCCGGCACCGGCGACAGCCGGGGCGCCGTGCGCACCTTCAAGCAAGCCATCGACCTGGACGATGCCGGCACCGCCAAGCTGACGCCGGGCCAGCGCGAGAACGCGCGCAGCGCCGTCTCCGGCTACTCGCGCGAATGGGGCGCCATCGTCTCCCTGGGCTACCGGGGCGCGCGGCCTGCGGGGCGCGCATTCTCGGACGGCATCCTCACCCAGGCCGGCGACGCCGTCTTCGGCACGGCCGAGGCCTACTGGCGCCCGTCCAACTTCCTCAACTCATCGACGCGCATCTTCGATGTCTACGGACGGCTGGGCAGCACCTTGCATGACGGGGGCGGCACCACGCTGGGCCAAAGCGCCATCGACCCCTGCACGGGCCTGCCCATCAATGTGCAGGCAGGCGACAACCGCGGCATCTCGGGCCTGCCCACCACCACGGGCTCGCTGGGCATGCGCTTCACGCCGTCCACCAAGTACGCGCTGACCTTCGGCATAGAGCGCCAGTTCAACATCGGCTCCGCCACGCGCTCGGGCTTCATCACGCCTGAATCGCCCCAGCTGCGCTGCCTGATGAGCGGGCGCGATCCGCTCAACCCCACGGGCCCGGCACTGGGCAATCCCATCTCGGCCAAGTACAGCGCGGGCGCGGGCCAGGGCGGCTGGCTGGCCTATGTCACCCACGGCTTCTACGAAGGCACGGGCCGGCGCACGGACCGCTCCAGCTGGTTCACCATGGAAGGCTACAGCCAGGCCGGCTATGCCAACCAGAGCATGGCCTCGCGCTTCACGCTGACAGACCAGACCAATGGCGCCGTGGTGGGCGACGGCTCGGGCCGCTACAAGCGCGAGCAATGGTTCTTCTCCACCGAGGCCCGCATCGGGCGCAGCTTCCGCGCCGACGGCATCAACCAGGGCCTGGTGATCTTCCCGTTCGGCGTGGTCGCGGCCGACTGGATCAAACAGAGGAACCGCGTGCAAGTGCGTTCCCTGCAGGCCGCCCCTGGCGCCACGCCCACCGCAGCCCAATTGGCCGCCCAGCAGGGACAGACCCTGGCCCTGCAAGGCAATGGCAGCAGCTGGTCGGCCAGCGCCGGCGTGGGCATCAGCCTGCGCCAATGGTTCCGCGAAAGCCACTACAGCACGGCCCAGTCCTATCTGGACTGGTCCATGCAGTACCGCTTCAACATCGGCGGCGGCCAGGCCGACCGCGCCAAGGGCCTGTTCATGACGCTGACGCTGTCCTATTGAAAGCCCCGCCCCGCCGCCGCCACCACACAGACAAGAGAAAAGGAGAAAGCTCCCATGGATTCGACCAAGCAAGCACCCCGCCCCGCCCTGCACGGACTGCGCTCGGGCATGGCGCGCGCCGCACGCGGGCTGGCCGGCTGCGCCCTGGTGCTGGGCGCGCTGGCAGCGCAGGGAACGGCACAGGCACAGGACAGCTCCTCCATCGTTCTCAGGGGCAAGGACGGCTGGCTGTTTCCGGGCTGGGGCAGCCTGACCCAGGTGGACCGCGCCGGCATCACGGAATCCACGCGGCTGATCACCGAGGCGCGCAACCTGCTGGCCGCGCGCGGCGTGAAGCTGCAGGTGCTGCTGCTGCCCGACAAGGTGCGCTTCTACGCTGACAAAATGCCCGATGGCAAGGCCATGAGCGCCGATGTCCAGGGCCGCTACAAGCAGGTGCTGCAGGCGCTGCAGGGCGCAGGCATTCCCAGCTTCGACGACGAGGCCGTGCTGCGCACCGTGCGCGACAGCGGCAAGGACGTGTTCTACCGCACCGACCAGCACTGGACCCAGGCGGCAGCCGACGCCACGGCCGAGGCCACCGCCCGCATGGTCCAGGGCGAGGTGCCCCAGCTGGCCGGCAGCGCCGGCAGCGGCCTGGCCCTGGGCGACACCGTCACCGAGCGCCGCTATGGCGACCTGGCCGAGCTCTTTCTCACCGCCGAAGAGCGCAAGCAGGTGGGCCGCGAGGTCTATACCGTGCGCCGCCAGGCTCCGGCCAAGGGCTTGCTCGACGACGAGCCCGCGCCTGTCCATGTGACGGGCCACAGCATGGTCCAGCCCTACTTCGGCTTTCCGCAAAAGCTCTCCAGCCTGCTGGACCGCCCCGTCTCGCTGAACTGGAAGCCCGGCAACGTGGGCCAGTGGACCATGCTGCTGGAGTACCTGGAGTCGCCGGCCTTCAAGTCCCACAAGCCCCAGGTGCTGGTGTGGCAGATGTTCGAGCCCACCTACAGCTACGGCCCCAACGCGGCCGGCCAGTGGGACAACGCCTCGCTCATGCCCAACGCCACCTGGCTGGAGCGGCTGCGCGCCGCACTCAAGGGCTGACCCGTGGACCAAGCCGCGCAAGACCTGCAAACCGACAAGGGCCACCGGCGCAATGCCTGGATCTGGGGCGCCCTGCTGCTGTCGGGCCTGGCCTGGGGTGGTTGGTCGCTGGCCCGCCACGGCCCCAAGGCCGGCGAGCTGCAGCTGTCGGCCTGGCTCGATGGCCGCGCGGGCACGGCGCTGAACAAGGGCCTGCGCCTGCCTGCGCAGTCCTCGCTGGAAACCGGCCAGGCCGCGCTGCGCTATCGCCTGCTGGGCGATACAGGCGCGCAGGTGGCCCTGGGCTGCCCGCAGTGGATGTTCTACCGCGACGGCCTGCGGCCCCAGCCCGGGGTAGGCGCCGCGCCCTTCGAGGCGCGCCAGCGCCTGCTGCGCCACTGGACACGGCAGTTGCAGGACAAGGGCATTGCCACCCTGGTGGTGGCCGTGCCCGACAAGTCGCGCATCGAGGCCGACCACCTGTGCGGCCTGCCCGTGGCACCCGTGATGCTCCAGCGCCTGGACCTGTGGCAGCAGCGCCTGCAGGCCGACGGCATTGCCTTTGCCGACCTGCGCCCCGCCCTGCAGGCCCAGGAGCAGACGCAGCCCGTGTTCTTTCGCACCGACGTGCACATGAACGCCGAGGGCGCACGCGCCGCCGCCCTGGCCGTGGCCCGGGCCGCGCTGCCGCTGCTGGGCGGGCAGCGCGGCAGCCAGGCCTTCGAGGAGTCTGCACCCGGGCCGCTGCAGCCCTTGCCCGGCGACCTGCTGGCCCTGGCCGGCCTGGCCGACGCACCGGCAGGCTGGCGCCCGCAGCGCGACGAAATACGCCCCCAGGCCATCACCCCCGTGCGCGGCGGCGGCCTGCTGGACGAGACGCCGCCCGTGCAGGTGCTGCTGGCCGGCAGCTCCAACGGCCTGCGCAGCAATTTCGCGCCACAGCTGGGCCGCGCGCTGGGCCATGAAGTCTGGAACCTCAGCATGGATGGCGGCCAGTTCAGCGGCGCCATGGTGTCCGCCCTCAAGCGCCGCGCCTCCTGGCCGGCCAGCCTGCGGCTGGTGATCTGGGAGTTCTCGGAAAACACCTTGTCCCTGCCCCTGACGGACGATGAAAAAGCGGCGCTCAAGGAGCTGGACGCCGCCTCCCCGCCTGCGTGAAACCGCCCGCTACATGCTGTTCAACTCCTATCTTTTCCTGCTGCTGTTCCTGCCCATCGCGCTGGCGGGCCACTACCTGGCCGGCGCCATCAGCCTGCGGCTGGCCGCGTTCTGGCTGTGCCTGACGTCCTTCGTCTTCTATGGCTGGTGGAACCCGCAGTTCGTCGCCCTGCTGGCCCTGTCCATTGCCTTCAACTACGTGGTGAGCCGGCTGATCCTGCGCTTTGCCGGCCATGCGCGGCTGCAGGGGCTGGTGACTGCGCTGGGCGTGGGCGCGGACCTGGCGGCACTGTTCCACTACAAGTACTTCGCCACCCTGTTCAACTTCCTGGGCGAATGGGGGCTGACGCAGGGCGGCATGCACGAGCTGATCCTGCCCCTGGGCATCTCGTTCTTCACCTTCACCCAGATCGGCTACCTGCTGGACTGCCGCTCGGGCATCGTCAAGGAACGCAGCCTGCTCAGCTACGTGCTGTTCGTGACCTTCTTCCCGCACCTGATCGCGGGGCCCATCCTGCACCACAAGGAAATGATGCCGCAGTTCGCGCAGCCGGATAACTACCGGTTCCGCGCGGACAACCTGTCCATCGGGGGCACGCTGTTCGTGATCGGCCTGGCCAAGAAGGTGCTGCTGGCCGACGAGATCGCACCCTATGCGGACGCCGGCTTCGCCGCGCCCGGCGAGCTGCAGTTCTGGGCCGCCTGGGGCGCCAGCCTCAGCTACGCGCTGCAGCTGTACTTCGACTTCTCGGGCTATTCGGACATGGCCCTGGGCCTGGCGCGCATGTTCGGCATCCGTTTCCCGCTGAACTTCAACTCGCCCTACAAGGCCGGCAGCATCATCGACTTCTGGGCGCGCTGGCACATGACGCTGACACGCTACCTCACGGCCTACCTGTACTACCCCGTGGCCATGGCCATCTCGCGCGCACGCGAAAAGCGCGGGCTGTCCGTGGGATCGAGCGCCGCGCGCACGCCGGGCGGCTTTGCGGCCACCATCGTCGTGCCCACGCTGTTCACCATGGGGCTGGCGGGCATCTGGCACGGCGCCGGCCTGCAGTACGTGATCTTCGGCCTGCTGCATGCCTTCTACCTGTCGGTCAACCATGCCTGGCGCATCTTCGTGGTCAGCCGCAAGCCGGCCGCCGCCCGCAAATCGGGCCGGGGCGTGCAGGCGCTGTGCGTTGTCATCACCTTCATCGCCGTGCTCATCGCCCAGACCTTCTTCCGCGCCCACGGCGTGGGCGACGCCATGCTGCTGCTCAAGGGCATGGCCGGCCTGCGCGGCGTGGAGGCGCTGGAGTCGCTGTCCCACGTCCAGGGACTGGCACTGGGCGATGCCATCCGCCTGGCCATAGGCCACCATATGCAGCTGGCCCTGGTGCTGCTGCTGCTGGCCATTGCCTGGTTCACGCCCAATGCCCACCAGATCCTGGGCCGCTTCTCGCCCGCCATGTTCAAGGTGCAGGAGGCGCCCCGGGCCTGGATGCGCTGGCGCCCCAGCGCGGGCTGGACGGCCGTGACCCTGGTCCTGCTCTTCCTGTGCCTGGTCAACCTGCACAAGGAAACCCGCTTCCTGTATTTCCAGTTCTGAAACGCCTGTTGGAGAAAAAAGCATGTCCCACAATGACATCGAAACCAAGATTGCCCAGATCATCGGAGCCATCATCCTGACCTCGGTCGAGCCCGATACGCTGCTGCTCGAATCGGGCCTGGTGGACTCGCTGTCCGCCGTGGACGTGGCCCTGGCCATCGAGAAGGAATTCGGCGTCAAGATACCGCCATCGGAGATCGACCTGCACCTGGAGTCCGTGCAAACGCTGGCGCAGTACGTGGCCGAGCAGCGCAAGGCGTGATGAGACGCCGGCACTGTCGGCACGGCCTGCGCAGCCATCCCCATCCACCCACCGCCGCAAGGAGCCCGCATGCGATTCAGTTTTGACCGCTTCGACTTCATCGAGCCCGACGCCGGCACGCAGCGGCCGGCCGTCATCGATGCCGCCGGCACGCTGAGCTGGCAGCAACTGGCCCAGGCCGTGGAGCAATGGGAGCAGCAGGCGCTGGCGCGCGGCGCTCGCCGCGACGAGCCGCTGCTGATCACGGGGCACAAGGAGACGGCCTTTCTCGTGGCCATCCTCGGCTGCCTGCGCCTGGGCGTGCCCTTTGTCCCCGTGGACGTGATCAACCCGGCCGAGCGCATGGCGCGCATCGCCACGCTGGTGCAGGCCGGCCTGCGCTACGACGCGCAGGCCCGCAGCTTTGTGGACACCAGCATCGCCGCGCAGCCGCTGCAGGAAAAATCGCTGGCCTACATCATGTTCACCTCGGGCAGCACGGGCGATCCCAAGGGCGTGCAGATCGGGCGCGAGAGCATGGGCCTGTTCGCCGGCTGGATACGCGACTGCCTGGCCCTGGGCGAGGCGCCGGTGTTCATGGACCAGATGCTGTTCAGCTTCGACTTTTCGCTGTTCAACTGGATGGGCGCCCTGGTCACGGGCGGTGCCTGCGTGCTGTGCGCGCGCGAGACCATTGCCGACCGCCAGGCCTTTGCCGCCTACCTGGCGCGCACCCATGTGAACGTCTGGGCATCCACGCCCTCCTTCGTGCGCCAGCAGCTGCTGGATGCCGACTTCGACCAGCAGCACCTGCCCGACCTGCGCGTCTTCGTCTTCGGCGCCGAATCGCTCACGCCCACCGTGGCCGAGGCGCTGTGGAGCCGCTTTCCCCAGGCGCGCATCATCAACTCCTACGGTCCCACCGAGGCCACCTGCTCCACCACCTGGGTGGAGATCGACCCCGCGCTGCGCCAGCGCGCGCCGCTGCCCTTTCCCATCGGCCGGGCCAAGCCCTATGCCGACGTCTTCCTGGACGAAGGCGAGATCTGCGTGGCCGGCGACCATGTGATGCGCGGCTACCTCAACCGCCCCGACCTGCACGCCACACGCATGTTCATGCGCAACGGCAAGCGCGGCTACCGCACGGGCGACCTGGGCGAGATCGACGGCGAGGGCCTGGTCACCTTCCACGGCCGGCGCGATGACCAGATCAAGATGCACGGCTACCGCATCGAGCTGGCCGAGGTCGATGCCGTGCTGGCCACCCTGCCCGGCGTGCGCGCGGGCGCGGCGGTGGCGCTCAAGCGGCCCGACGGCTTCATCGTGCGCATGATCGGCTTCGTGGACCTGGACCGCAGCGGCCCGCCCGGCATGCACCCCCTGCCCGAAGACCTGGCCGGATGGCGCGAACTGCTGGCCCAGCGCGTGCCGCCCTACATGATTCCATCGGAACTGCTGGCCTGCCATGGCTTTCCGCTGACCCAGACCGACAAGGCCGACCGCAAGCAACTGGAGCGCATGTACCTCGACTCGCGCATGCGCCCCGCCCAATGAAACAAGGATCTGCAGGCATGACTTCCGTTTTTTCCGCTGTGAGGCGCCAAGCACTGTTCACCCTGGCCGGGCTGGCGGCCCTGTCCTGCCTGCCTGCAGCGCATGCCGAAGGCACGCTGGCCCAGCTGTACGCCGCGCGCCCCCCCGCAGGCTCGTCCTTCGTGCGCGTGGTCCACCCCGACGCGGGCAGCCTGCGCGTGAAGATCGCCGACGGCCCCGAGCAGACGCTGTCCGGCAGCAAGCCGGCCAGCAGCTACGCCATCGTCAAGGGCGACACGCCCTTTGCCATCCAGCTGGACGGCAAGAGCGCCGGCAGCATGAAGGTGGCGCCGGGCAGCTTCACCACCCTGGTGCCGCAGCGCCAGGGCAAGAACGCGGCCGCGCGCTTCACGGCCATCGACGACTCCGGCGGCAGCCAGGACGCGCTCAAGGCCGAGCTGCGCTTCTACAACCTGATCGACGATTGCACCGAAGGCGGGCTCAAGATCGCCGGGACGGGCACGCCGCTGTTCACGGGCGTGGCGCCCGCCAGGTCGGCCAGCCGCTCCATCAACCCGGTCAGCGCCCAGCTCGCCGCCACATGCGCCACTGCGGCCAGCGCGCCGCTGGCACTGCCCCAGCTGCAGCCGGGCGACCACTACAGCCTGTTCATGACGGGTACGGCCGCCTCCCCCGTGCTGCGCGGCCAGGCCAGCGCCACCGACACCTATCGCCCCTGACCCGGCCCAAGGAGACCGACACAGACATGCGAACCCGCTCCGTATTGCGTGAAGACCACCTGCTGTTCAAGGAACAGGTGGACCGATTCGTGGCCACCGAGATCCTGCCCCACATCAATGACTGGGAGGCCGAGGGCATCACGCCGCGCGCCCTGTGGCGCAAGGCCGGCGACAGCGGCCTGCTCAACTGCGACCTGCCCCCGCCCTACGGCCAGGGCGGGGACTTCGGCCACGCGGCCGTGGTCATCGAGGCGCTGGCGCGCGCCAACTGCCTGGGCATCGGCTTTTCCATCCATTCCGACATGGTGGCCCCCTATCTCTGGAACTTCGGCACGCAGGTGCAGAAGGACCGCTGGCTGCCGCGCATGGCCACAGGCGAGCTGATAGGCGCCATCGCCCTGACCGAGCCCGGCGCGGGCAGCGACCTCAAGGCCGTGCGCACGCGCGCCCGCCGCAAGAGCGAGAGTGAGGGCGGCGGCTACGTGCTCAACGGCCAGAAAACCTTCATCACCAACGGCGTCAACGCCGGCCTGATGGTGGTGCTGGCCAGCACCGAGCCCGACCTGGGCGCGCGCGGCCTGTCGCTGTTCGTGGTGGAAGAAGGCATGAAGGGTCTGGGCAAGGGACCGGCACTGCGCAAGATAGGCCAGCACAGCCAGGACACCTGCGAGCTGTTCTTCGACGAACTGCACCTGCCGGCCGACCACCTGCTGGGGCGCGAGAACGCCGCCTTCGAGCATGTGACGCAGGAGCTGGCGCAGGAGCGGCTGGCGATCGCGCTGCGTGCGGCGGCCTCCACCGAAGGCATGCTGGACGAGGCTGCCGAGTTCGTGCGCAACCGCAAGGTCTTCGGGCGCCGCGTGCTCGACTACCAGAACACCCGCTTCAAGTTCGCCGACGCCCTGGCCAGGACCACCATGCTGCGCGTCTTCCTGGACGACTGCCTGGCCCAGCACATGGAAGGCTCGCTGGACTCCGTCACCGCCGCCATGGCCAAGCTCAACGCCACCGAGCTGCAGGGCCAGGTGCTGGACGAGCTGCTGCAGCTGCACGGCGGCTACGGCTACATGGCGGAATACGGCATCGGCCGTGCCTGGGCCGATGCAAGGGCACTGCGCATCTTCGGCGGAAGCAGCGAGATCCTGCGAGAGATCATCGCCAAGCGCTTCTGACCCGGCCGCCTGCCGCTCAGCGCGCGGCGGATTTCCACCCGCGTAGCAGTTGCCGGGCTTCGGGCGTGTCGTTCAGCACCCAGGGATCGATGGCGAAGGCAACGACGCGCTGGGCGCCGTAGTCGCGGGCCACGTCCCATTGGCGACGCACGCGCTCGAAGCTGGCCGTGCGCGCCTGGAAGTCCGAGCCATCGGGCCGCGCGGGCGGCAGTTGCTCGAACAGCTCCACGATGAGATCGAACGGCGCCCTGCGCTCGAGCAGCATCTGCTGCAGCGGCGCCAGCGCCTCGTAGTTGCCCAGGCCCGCCACGCCCACGCCGTCCTGCACCATGGGGCGCAGGGACACGCGGTCCAGCAGGATGCTCCACAGCGTGGGCAGGCTGCCCAGGGTCTGCAGCTGGCTGAAATAGGTGGAGATGCCGGGCACCTGGCCGGATGTGGCCGCTGCCGCCTGGGCCAGCGGTTGCAGCGCGCTCACCAGCAGCTCGATGCGCTCGGGCGCGGCCCAGTGGTACTGCTCCAGCTCGTAGGGGATGTACCAGCCGCGAAAGGCCGCATGGCGCGGCCAGGTGCTGGCGTACATGTGGCTGGCGCCCAGCTCGGCGATATGCGCCAGGTAGGGCGCAGGGCCTGCGGCGTTGTCAAGGCTGATCTGCTTCCACCAGCGCTCGTCATAGGGCAGGCCCAGGTGCACGCCCATGCCCAGTTCGGTGCAGATGTCCAGCAGGTCGGCGATCTGCGCGTCGGCCAGCATCCAGCTGTCCGCCTCGGTATCGCCCAGCAGGCCGCTCCATTGCACGAACAGCTCGCGGCAGCCCAGCGCCTGGGTGGCGGCCAGGCGCTGGCGCCATTGGTCGCGCGGCATCTCCAGATGGCTGCGCCACGGCTGCAGGAAACTGCCCGACACGGGCGCCGAGGCCGCGCAACCGACCAGCGAGGCACAGGCGGCGGCCACGCCGGCGCCGAGGAATTCGCGTCTGGACAAATGCATGTTGGGGACGGCCGCAAGGCTGCGTGAAGGCAAGCGCCAAGAATACAGCCAAGCGGCACCGCCCCGCCCCAAGGGGGCCGGCCCAGCGGGGGTTGACCCGGCCGGGCTGAGGGTTGATGCGCGGCAAAGGCGGCTTCAGAACGAGTGCACGACGCCCGCGTAAAGCCCCTGCTGGCCGGAGCCGGGCAGCGGCTTGCCGCTGTTGGCCTCCACCGAGAACGAGGCTGTGCCCCCGTTGGAGAGGGTGCCGACCGTGCCATACAGCATGGTGCGCCGGGAAAGATGGTAATTGGCACCCAGGCTCAGCAGGCTGGCGCCGCCGCCACTGCGGTTGGCGCGGTAGGCGCCGCCCACCAGCACCAGCGCCGGCGTGGCCTGGTAGTTGGCGCCCATCCAGTAGGTCTGCTGCCTGCGGGCGCCTGCCGGGTTGTCGGCGTCGGCCACCGTCAGGAGGCCTGACCGGATCTGGCTGTAGCCCGTGAACAGCTTGAGGCCGCCCACGCGGTAGGTTGCGCCCACCGTGTAAAGGCGCGATGCCGTGTAGAGCGAACTGAACGCGCCGTTGCCGTCGCGGATTTCCTCGTAGAAGGCCTTGAGCACCAGCGGCCCCTGCTCATAGCCCACGCTGGCGGCGGCCTGGCGCCAGGCCCGGGAACGGCCCGCCTCCCCGTTCAGCCCCAGCTGGGTGCGAAACGAGAGCCCGCCCCAGGCCGGCGACTGGTAGCTGATGGCATTGGGGCGCGACCCCCAGGTCCGGTTGCCCTGCAGCGTGCCCGCGCCCATGGCCTGCAGGCCCATGGGGTCCAGCGCCCAGACCTCGCCGTCCGGAATGCCCATGGCCCGGCCCAGCAGCAGCGTGCCGTATGTCTGGCTTCGCAGGCCGACCACCGCATAGCGGCTGAAGAAGCTGTCGCCCACCGTGCCGTCGTCGGCGGAGAACTGGCTTTCGAGATGGAAGACGGCGCTCAGGCCGCCACCCAGGTCCTCGGCCCCGCGCAGCCCCCACCAGGTCGCGCCCCATTGCCCGGCGTGCCGGAGTTGATCGGAAGACCGGCCCGGCCCCTCGGCAATGCGGTTCATATAGTCGACACCGCTGACGATGCGCCCATACAGCGTGACGCTGCCTTGCGCCGCGGCCAGACTGGCTGCGCCGGCCAGCGCCGCAGCGCACAGGCAAGGTACGGTGGCCCGGGCCGCAGGGCCCCGCAGGGCGTGGTGGATTGCAGATGTCATGACGTTGTCCTCCCTTGGTTTTCATGCCTCGATGCCGGATGGCCTCAGGCGCCCAGCCGCTCCACGAGCGCGCGCAGCGTCTCGTAGCCCTTTTTCGCGTATGCGTAGCCGGGCGCGATGGCGGGGTCCTGCTCGGCCTCGACCACGAGCCAGCCCTGGTAGCCGGCATCCCTGAGCGTGCGCAGCACCGCCTCGAAGTCGAGCGCGCCGTCACCCGGCACCGTGAAGATGCCGTTGACCACGCCCTGCAGAAAGCTCCAGTCGCCCTGGCGCGCCTGGGCAATCACCTGGGGACGCACATCCTTGCAATGCACATGCGCCACGCGCGCCACATGTTTTTTCAGCAGCGCCGCCGGATCGGCCGCGCCGCCGTAGTAGGCATGGCCGGTATCGAACAGCAGAAAGACCTTGCGCGGATCGGTCAGCGCCATCAGGCGGTCCACATCCTGCGGGGATTCCACCTGGGCGCCCATGTGGTGGTGATAGGCCAGCCGGATGCCGTAACACTCCAGCAGGTGCGCGCCAAAGGCATCCAGCCGCCACGCATAGCGCTGCCAGGCCGCATCGTCGGCAAAGCGCGGGCGCCGGGACACAGGCGTGCCGATCTGCCCCTGGACCGTGCCCGCGCATTCGCCATAGACCACCACGTCGACGCCGTTGTGGCGCAGCCTGTCCATGTGGGGCTTGCAGCGCTCGGCCTCGGCGGCAAGGGCCTGGTCGTCGCTGCCCGCATCGGCCTGCGCCAGAAAGCCCGAGTACCAGCCGGAGACGCAGGCCAGCCCGTACGCGTCGAGCCTGGCCTTGAGCGCGGGGCCGGTTTTCGGAAACTTGTTGCCCAGCTCGAAACCCGCGTAGCCGATCTCGGCGCCCTCCTTCAGTGCCGTGTCCAGCGGCGTATCGCCCCCCAGCGAAGGGAGGTCGTCGTTCATCCAGGACAGGGGATTGATACCGATGCGAACCTTCCAGTTCATGCGAGTCCTCCTTGGGGCAGATAGGCGCCTAGACAGTTAGGCAGATGGGTAGAAGTCGGGCGGGGCGACGGTGGCGCGGCGTCAGCGCCGCTGGCCTGCCTTGTGGTGCAGGTACTCGCGCCGCGCGCCCTGGACCTCGGGGCGGCCCGAGACCTCGGGCACGGCAACCTCCCACCAGGCGCCGCCGTCGGCCGTGGTGCGGTGGTGGGTGGTGTCTATCACCAGCACCTGGCTGCGGCGGGACGCCCGCGCACGCAGCATTTCGCGGCGCAGTTCCTGCACACCGCCCACGTGGACGGCCTCGGCCCCCATCGCAGCGGCATGGCGGGCGAAATCGATGGACGAGCGCTCGCCGCCCTCGGGCACGCAGTCGTCGAGCATGTTGTTGAAGCTGGCGCCGCCGCAGCGGATCTGCAGCCGCTCTATGCAGCCGTAGCCACGGTTGTCCAGCACCACGACGATGATCTTTCGGCCCAGCAGCACCGAGGTGGCCAGCTCGGCGTTGAGCATCATGTAGGAGCCATCGCCCACGACCACGATGACCTCGCGCTCGGGCCTTGCCAGCTTCACGCCCAGGCCGCCCGCGATCTCGTAGCCCATGCAGGAATACGCATAGTCCACGTGGTAGTTGCCCGGCAGGCCGCTGCGCCACAGCTTGTGCAGCTCGGCCGGCAGCGTGCCGGCCGCGCAGACCACGACGTCATTGCGGGCGCTGTCCAGCCCTGAGTCGGCGGCAGACTCGCGCAAGGCCCCGATCACCTCGGCGTCACAGGGCAGCTCGCCCTGGGGCGCGTGCAATGTCAGCTCCGCCACGCGCTGTGCCCAGGCTGAGGCCCGGGCGCGCAGCTCTTCGGTCCACCGTGGATCGGCCCGCCAGCCGGCCAATCCTGCACCCAGCTGGGCCAGGCCAATACGGGCATCGGCCACCAGTTGGCGGCCACGCTTTCTGGCGGCATCGAAGGGCTGCACGTTCAGGCCCAGCACCGTGGCCTGGCTGTACAGCGCCTGCGAGCCGCTGGTGAAATCCTGCTGCCGCGTGCCGATGGCCAGCAGCACATCGCAGTGCCGGGCCGCGTGGTTGGCAGCCGGCGAGCCGGTCACGCCGATGGCGCCCAGGTTGAGGGCATGGTCCCAGGCCAGGCTGCCCTTGCCGGCCTGCGACTCGGCCACCGGCACGCCATGCGTTTCGGCAAACACGCGCAAGGCCTCCCAGGCCTGGCTGTACAGCACGCCGCCGCCCGCCACGATCAGCGGCCTTTTGGCGCAGGCCAGCAAGGCCACGGCCTGCTCCAGCTCGGCGGCATCGGCCGGCGGGCGACGCTGGAGGATCAGCGGCGGGTGGAAGAAATCCATGGGCCAGTCGAAGGCCTGGGTCTGCACGTCCTGCGGCAGCGCAAGGCAGGCGGGGCCGCACTGCGCCGGGTCGGTCATGACCTGGATGGCGCGCGGCAAGGCCGCCAGCAATTGCCCGGGCTGCATGATGCGGTCGAAGTAGCGCGTGACCGGGCGCAGGCAGTCGTTGGCGCTCAGATCACCCTGCTCGAAGCTCTCCACCTGCTGCAGAACGGGATCGGGCAGGCGCGAGGCAAAGATGTCCCCGGGCAGCAGCAGCAGCGGCAGGCGCGCCACATGCGCCAGCGCGGCGGAGGTCACCAGGTTGGTGGCGCCGGGGCCGATGCTGGAGGTCACGGCCATCATGCGCTGGCGGAAATGGGTCTTGGCAAAGGCCACGGCCGCATGGGCCATGCCCTGTTCGCTGTGGGCGCGAAAGGTGGGCAGCCTGTGCCTGTCGGCATGCAGGGCCTCGCCCAGCCCGGCCACGTTGCCATGCCCAAAGATGGCGAACACGCCGCCGCAATAGGGCTGGATGGAGGTGCTGCCGTCCGGCTGCATGACCTCGGCCCGCAAGGCCGCCAGGTAGCGGACCAGCGCCTGGCTGACGGTCAATCTCACAGTGCTTGTCATGGCTTGCCTTGTCTCCGATGCCCGCCGTTCAGAACATGGTCGAAAGATTAAAACTATTGGAAATTATTTTCCTTAGGTGTAATTACTTAGAAATTAATTTCCAAAATTTCACGGCGCGGAACTACAGTTCCCCTCACGGTCCGGTGCAATCCGGTGTGTGGCGAGTCCATGCGGGGCCTGCATGCGCCCCGCTGCCGCTCAGGAACAAGGAGACGAGGGATGAGTAAAAGACACCTGCTGGCTGCCATTGCCGCAGCCCTTCTGGCCGCCCTGCCGTTGCATGGCCAGGCTCAGGCTCAGCCACGGGCAGCGCAGGCCCAGGCCCCGGTGCAGCCCCTCAGGATCGGCGTGGCGATGGCGCTGTTTGACGACACGGGCCTGACCATCCTGCGCAACGGCATCGTCGATGCAGCGAAAAAGCACGGAGCCGGCGTGCAGATCGAGGACGCCAGCAACGACGTGGGCAAGCAGCTGAGCCAGATCCAGAACATGATTGCCCAGCGGGCCGACGCCATCATCGTCAACCCGGTCGATACCGACGCCACGCCCAAGATCACCCGCATGGTGAGCGCCGCCCGGATTCCGCTGGTCTACGTGAACCGCCAGCCCGTGGATTTCGACAAGCTGCCCGCAGGCACTGCCGTGGTCGCGTCCGATGAAAAGCTGTCGGGCACGCTGCAGGCCCGCCAGGTCTGCAAGCTGCTGGGCGGCCGGGGCGACCTGCTGGTGCTGATGGGCGAGCTGTCCAACGATTCGGCGCGCGTGCGCACCCGCGACATCGAGGAAGTGCTGGCGACCCGCGAGTGCGCAGGCATGAAGATCCTGGACAAGCGCGAAGGCAAATGGAGCCGCACGCAGGGCCAGGACATCACCATGAACTGGCTGAGTTCGGGCATGAAGTTCGACGCCATCCTCGCCAACAACGACGAGATGGCGATAGGCGCCATCAACGCGCTGAAGTCGGCCAGGAAATGGACGCCCGACATGATCGTGGCCGGCATAGACGCCACGCCGGACGGGCTGGCGTCCATGAAGAACGGCGACCTCAAGGTCTCCGTCTTCCAGAATCTGGCGGGCCAGGGCGCCAATGCCGTCGATGCCGCCCTGCGCCTGGCCGGCAAGCAGGCCGTGGAGCGCTTCGTGAACGTGCCCTTCGAACTGGTCACGCCCGAGAACATGGACCAGTACGCCAGGCCTTGAGCCGGCCTCGCCTGGTCCGCGTCGCCCCGTCACCCCCGCCCACGCCACCTCTTCACAACCTGTCCTCCAAGGAGTGCCCATGCCCACCGTCTCGCCGGGCAGGCCGCAGGCCGCCCCCTGGCCTGCAGCTTCCCCATCCCCTGCTGGCGACTGGCTTCTGGAAGTGCGTGGCGTGGGCAAGTCGTTTCCCGGCGTCGTGGCACTGGCCGATGTGCAGCTGCGCGTGCGCAGCGCCAGCGTGCATGCGCTGATGGGCGAGAACGGCGCCGGCAAATCCACGCTGATGAAGATCATTGCCGGCATGCATGCGCCCGACCAGGGCGAGATCCGCCTCAGGGGCAGACCCGTCACGCTGCACGGCCCGCTGGATGCGCTGCAGCAGGGCATTGCCATGATCCACCAGGAGCTGAACCTCATGCCCGGCATGAGCGTGGCCGAGAACATCTGGATTGGCCGCGAGCCGCTCAACCGCCTCGGCCTGGTCGACCACCGCCAGCTGCGCCAGCGCACGCAGGCGCTGTTCGACCGGCTGGCCATCGGCATCGATCCCGGGGCCGAGGTGCGCACGCTGACCGTGGCCAGCCGCCAGATGGTGGAGATCGCCAAGGCCGTGTCCTTCGACTCCGAGGTGCTGATCATGGACGAGCCCACCTCCGCGCTCACCGACAGGGAGGTGGAGCACCTGTTTCGCATCATCGGCCACCTGCGCAGCCAGGGCAAAGGCATCGTCTACATCACGCACAAGATGAACGAGCTGTTCGAGATCGCCGACGAGTTCTCGGTGTTCCGTGATGGCCGCTACATAGGCACGCATGCGGCCGCCGACGTCACGCGCGACGACATCATCCGCATGATGGTGGGGCGCGAGATCACACAGATGTTCCCCAAGCAGGACGTGGCCCTGGGCGACGTGGTGCTGTCCGTGGACGGGCTGGGCGTGCAGGGCGTGTTCAGCGGTCTGTGCTTCGAGCTGCGCGCCGGGGAAATCCTGGGCGTGGCCGGCCTCGTGGGCTCCGGGCGCTCCAATCTGGCCGAGGCGCTGTTCGGTGTGGTGCCCGCCACCAGCGGCGAGATCCGCATCGACGGCCGGCCGGTGAAGATCGACTCGCCCGCGCAGGCCATGCGGCACGGCATGGCCTTTCTCACCGAGGACCGCAAGGACACCGGCTGCTTCACGGGCCTGGACCTGCAGGCCAACATGGAGATGGCGGTACTGAGCAGCCGCCATGTGAAGTGCGGCTTCGTCGAGCGGGCTGCGCTGCGCCGCGACTGCGAGCACATGGCGCGCACGCTGCGCATCAAGTCGCCCGGCCTGCATGAACAGATACAGAACCTGTCGGGCGGCAACCAGCAAAAGCTGCTGATCGGCCGCTGGCTGCTGACGCGGCCCCGCATCCTCATCCTCGACGAGCCCACGCGCGGCATCGATGTCGGCGCCAAGGCCGAGATCCACCGCCTTGTCGGCACGCTGGCCGCCGAGGGCGCGGCCGTGCTGATGATTTCCTCGGAGATGCCCGAAGTGCTGGGCGTGAGCGACCGCATCCTGGTCATGCATGAGGGACGCATGACGGGCATCGTCGAGCGCAGGGACGCCGACCAGGTACGGATCATGGAACTGGCTTCCCGCTGAGCCGGGGACCCCAAGCGGAGACAGGCAAGATGAGCAATACCCCATCGATCTCGCAGGCCCCCTCCCCGCCCGGCCCGGGCACCGGCCCGCTGCACCGGGCCAGGCGGCCGCCGGAACTGAGCATCTTTCTGGTGCTGCTGGGCATTGCACTGTTCTTCGAGGCAGCCGGCTGGCTCACCGTGGGCCAGAGCTTTTTGCTCAACGCCGAGCGGCTGCAGATCATCGTGCTGCAGATGGCGGTGATCGGCATCATCGCCGTGGGCGTCAACCTCGTCATCATCACCGGCGGCATCGACCTGTCGTCGGGCTCGGTGGTGGCCGCCACCGCCGTGGTGTCCGCCAGCCTGGCACAGGTGTCCGACTTTCCGCGTGCCGTGTTCCCGCAGCTGACCGACCTGCCCGTGGTCTGGCCGGTGGCGGCCGGCATGTGCGTGGGCCTGATGGTCGGCCTGCTCAACGGCTCGCTGATCGCCTTCACGGGCATTCCGCCCTTCATCGCCACGCTGGGCACCATGGTGGCCGCACGCGGCTTTGCCAAGTGGTTCACCAACGGCACGCCCGTCTCCATGCTGACCGACGACTTCGCAGCGATCGGCTCCGGCGCCCATCCGGTGATCATCTTTCTGGTGCTCGCCGCCGTCTTCCACGTGGTGCTGCGCCATACGCGCTTCGGCAAATTCACCTATGCCATCGGCTCCAACCGCCAGGCAGCCGTGGTTTCGGGCATCAACGTGCAGCGGCATCTGGTCTGGGTCTACATGATTGCCGGCCTGCTCGGCGGCATCGCCGGCACGGTGACGGCGGCGCGGGCCATCTCGGGCCAGTCGGGCATGGGTGTCATGTACGAGCTCGATGCGATTGCCGCCGTGGTGATCGGCGGCACCTCGCTGGCCGGCGGCATGGGCCGCATCACCGGCACGGTGATCGGCGTGCTGATCCTGGGCGTCATGACCTCGGGCTTCACCTTCATCCGCATCGACGCCTACTACCAGGAGATGGTCAAGGGCGCCATCATCGTCGCGGCCGTGGTCGCCGACCAGTACCGCAACAAGAAGGCGCGGCGCTGACGGCGCGCCCTGCAGGCAGACACCATGAAAATCGCCCTCGATCCCTACATGATCCGGCACGAGCCGCTGGACCGGCTGCCGCAGGCCGTGGCCGAACTGGGCTATGCGCACATCGAGCTGTCGCCGCGCAGCGATTTCCTGGACTGGTGGGTGATGCCGCGCGCCACCAAGGAGCGCATGGCCGCATTCCGCCAGGCCATGCGCGCCAGCGGCGTGGCACTGGCATCGCTGCAGCCCATGTACCGCTGGGCCAGCCCGTTCGAGGACGAACGGCAATGGGCGATGCGCTGCTGGAAGAAGGCCATCGAGGTGGCCATCGAGATGGAGTGCGCGCTGATGGTCTCGGAGTTCGGCCGTGGAGCCTCGCCCGAGCGCTCGGTGAACGGTCCTGCCGGCGCGAATCCGAAGGAGATGTGCGAGGCCGCCTGGTTCCGCTCCATGGACGAGCTGCTGCCCATCCTGGAGCGCGAAGGCATCACGCTGTCCGTGGAGCCGCATCCGGAGGACTGGATAGAGCAGCTGCGGCCGGCCATGGACATCGTGAGGAACATGGGCTCGAAGGCGCTGCGGCTGTCCTATATCGCCCCGCACACCTTCCACTACGGCGGCGACATGGCCGCCATGCTGCGCGAAGCCGCGCCGCTGCTGGCCCATGTGCGCGTGGCCGACACCTTCGACCACAGGAAGAGCAGCCAGCTGCGCTACATCGTCAACCCGCCGGGCTCGCACCACATCCGCGTGCACCAGCACCTGGACATGGGACAGGGCGAGATCGACTGGGACCTGTTCTTCGGCACGCTGGGCAGCGCCGGCTTCGACGGCGTTCTGTCGTCCTGCGTGTTCGCCTGGGAAGAGCGTGCGGCCGAATCCAGCCGCTTCATGCGCCAACAGATACAGCAACAGCTGGAAAGGCATTTCCCGGACCGCTTTGCGCCCCTGACCACCGCTTCCCACCCGAGTCCCGGCCCATGACGAATCCCATCCATTTCGCCATCAACCGCATCAGCGCCTCTCGCATGCCGTTTGCCGGCTACCTGGCCATGTGCCGGCGCCTGGGCGTGTCGGCCATCGAGATCCGCAACGACCTGTCCCATGCCGAGACCTGCGACGGCACGGCGCCCGCCGCCATCCAGGCCGCGGCGCGGCAGGCCGGCATCACCATTGTGTCCATCAACGCGCTGTATCCCTTCGACGTTTTCGACGCCGGCCTGGAGCGCAAGGCGCGCGCGCTGGCGGCGTACGCGCGTGACTGCGGCGCCCGGGCCCTGGTCATGTGCCCGTTGAACGACAGGGCCGACCCGCGCACGCCCGGCCAGCGGCGGCGCGACCTGGTGCATGCCCTCAGGCAGCTGCGCCCCCTCCTCGATGGCCATGGCGTGCAGGGACTGGTCGAGCCCCTGGGCTTTGCCGAGTGCGCGCTGCGCCGCAAGTCCGATGCCGTCGAGGCGATCTACGGCGCAGCCGGCGAACGCCACTTCAGGCTGGTGCACGACAGCTTCCACCACTACCTGGCCGGCGAAGACATCTTCTTTCCCGACCTGACCGGGCTGGTGCATGTCTCGGGCGTCGAGGACCACCGGCTCGAAGACGGCCAGATGCGCGACGGCCACCGCGTGCTGGTCGGCGAAGGAGACCGCCTGGGCAACATCGCCCAGTTGCGAGAACTGCTCGATCGCGGCTATGGCGGCCCGGTCTCGTTCGAGCCGTTCGCGGCCCGGATCACGGACGCGGACAGCAACGAAGCCCTGCTGCGCCAGAGCATGGACTTCATCCGCCATTCATTGCTTTGAAAGAAGGGAACCATATGACGCTGCAGATCGGAGCCATAGGCTGCGGAGCCATCGGACAAGACCACATCCGCAGGATCTCCCGGGTGATGTCGGGCGCCCGGGTGGTGGCGGTGACAGACATCGATGCGCAGCAGGCGCGGGACGTGGTGGCCGGACATGATCCGGCCATCGAGATCATGGACAGCGGCCGGGCACTGATCGCTGCGCCACAGGTGCAGGCGGTGCTGGTCACCTCCTGGGGTCCCTCGCACGAGGAACTGGTGCTGGAGGCCATCGCCCACGGCAAGCCCGTGTTCTGTGAAAAGCCGCTGGCGGTGACCGCCGCAGGCTGCATGCGCATCGTGCAAGCGGAGGTGGCGCAGGGCCGGCGCCTGGTGCAGGTCGGCTTCATGCGCCCCTACGACGCGGGCTACCGTGCGCTGCGCCATGTCATCGCCGCCGGCGAGATTGGCGCGCCCCTGATGGTGCACTGCGCGCACCGCAATCCCACGGTGGCCGGGGGCTACACCACCAGCATGGCCATCACCGACACGCTGATCCACGAGCTCGATGTCCTGCGCTGGCTGCTGGACGACGACTACGCCAGCGCCCAGGTGGTGTTCCCCAGGAAGACGCGCCACGCACTGCCGCATCTGAACGATCCGCAGATCATCCTGCTGGAGACCGTGGGCGGTGTGCGCATCGACGTGGAGGTATTCGTCAACTGCCGGTACGGCTACGACATCCAGTGCGAAGTGGTGGGCGAGACGGGCATCGCGCGCCTGCCGGAGCCTGCGGCCGTGCCCATGAAGCGCGCGGCCAGCAGCTGCACGCCCCTGCTGACCGACTGGAAGCAGCGCTTCATCGCCGCCTACGACGCGGAGCTGCAGGCCTTCATCGACGGCGTGCGCGACCGGCAACTGACAGGTCCCTCGGCCTGGGACGGCTACGCCGCCGCAGTGGCCGCCGATGCCTGCCTGCTGGCGCAGTCCTCCGGCGCGATAGAGCGCATGGCGAGCGCAGCGCGCCCGGCGTTCTACCAGCCCTGAGCCCCTGACGCCATGACTGCGACCATGACAGCGACCCTGACCATTGGCTGCGCGCCCTGCTGCTGGGGCGTGGACAACGTGGACAACCCGCACCTGCCGCCCTGGCGCCAGGTGCTGGACGAGGCCTGCGAGGCGGGCTTTCGGGGCATGGAACTCGGCCCCTGCGGCTACATCCCGCTCGAGGCGGCCCTGGTACGCACGGAATTCACGCAGCGGCGCCTGTGCATCACCGCCGGTACGATCTTCGACGATCTCGTCTCGCCGGCCCGGCTGCCGCAGCTGCTGCGCCAGACTCGCGAGATCTGCGGACTCATCAGCCAGCTTCCCAGGCCGGCCGCTGCAGCCGGGCAACGCTACCCGGCGCCCTATCTCGTGGTGATGGACTGGGGCCACCCCGAGCGCGACTTCGAGGCCGGCCACCCGGACCGCGCCCCGCGCCTGTCCGATGCACGCTGGGCCGCCATGGTCGATCACATCCGCCAGATAGCGCACCTTGCCTGGAACGGCTTCGGCGTGCGCGCGGTGATCCATCCGCATGCGGGCGGCTACATCGAATTTGCCGACGAGATCGACCGCATCGCCGCCGACGTGCCGGCGCAGGCCGCCGGACTGTGCCTGGATACCGGCCACCTGCACTACAGCGGCATGGACCCGGCAAGCTGGCTGCGCCGGCATGCGGCACGGCTGGAATACGTGCATTTCAAGGACATAGACGCCCAGGTGTACGGGCAGGTGATGGGCGAGCGCATTGCGTTCTTCGACGCCTGCGCCCGGGGCGTGATGTGCCCCATCGGCCAAGGCGTGCTCGACTATCCGGCCATAGGCGCCACGCTACGGGAGATCGGCTATGCAGGCTGCATCACGGTGGAGCAGGAGCGCGACCCGCGCAATGCGGGTGCCAGCCTGCCCGACGTGGCCGCCAGCCGCGCCTTCCTGGCCCGCACAGGTTTTTGCTGAAGACGCTTTTGCTGAAGACGCAACACAAAGGTGGACACCATGATCGACGGAACCCTTCTGCCCGGCCGCCCGATTGCCTGGGGCATGGTCGGCGGCGGACACAACAGCCAGATCGGCCATGTGCACCGGTCGGCGGCGCTGCGCGACCACAATTTCCGGCTCGTGGCCGGGGCGTTCGACATCGATGCCGCGCGCGGGCGCCGGTTCGGCGAACAACTGGGCGTGGACGTGCAGCGCTGCTACGCCGACTACCGGGCGATGTTCGAGGCCGAGGCCGGCCGCCCGGACGGCATTCGCGCGGTATCCATCGCCACGCCCAACAACACCCATTTCGAGATCTGCAAGGCCGCCCTGCTCTCAGGCCTGCACGTGGTCTGCGAGAAACCGCTGTGCTTCACCACGGCCGAGGCCAAGGAGCTGCTGGAGCTGTCCCTTGCCAGGAACCGCATGGTCGGCGTGGCCTACGGCTATGCCGGCCACCCGCTCATCGCCCAGGCGCGCGAGATGATCGCGCGGGGCGAGCTGGGCGACATCCGCATCGTGCAGATGCAGTTCTCGCACGGCTTTCACAGCGAGGCGGTGGAGCAGTCCAGCCCCGCCGCGCGCTGGCGCATGGACCCGGCCTTTGCCGGCCCCAGCTATGTGCTGGGCGACATTGGCACGCATCCGCTGTACCTTTCCCAGGTGATGCTGCCGGGGCTGAAGATCGAGCGGCTGATGTGCAGCCGGCAGAGCTTCGTCAGCAGCCGCGCCCCGCTGGAGGACAACGCCTTCACCCTCATGCAGTACCAGGGCGGCGCCATGGGCTGCCTGTGGGCCTGCGCGGTCAACAGCGGCTCCATGCATGGGCACAAGCTGCGCGTCATCGGCGCCAGGGCCAGCCTCGAATGGTGGGACGAACACCCCAACCAGCTGCGCCACGAAGTCCAGGGCCAGCCGGCGCAGGTGCTCGATCGCGGCATGGGCTATCTGCACCCCGCCGCGCTGCAGGAAGACCGCATCAGCGCAGGCCATGCGGAAGGCCTGTTCGAGGCATGGTCCAACCTCTACCACCGCTTCGCGCTGGCCATGGAGGCCACGGACAGGCGCGATCGCGAGGCGCTGCAAACCATCCACCATCCGGACATCCACGCTGGCATCGAGGGCGTGCGCTGGGTGGAGAACTGCGTGCGCTCGGCCGATGCCGGTGGGATCTGGGTGGACTACTGCTAGGGAATGCCATGCCCCGCCTGGGCTGCCAGCGGCCCGGGACCCGGGGATCGCCATGGCATCATGGCCCATCCAGAAATCAGTCGATCCCTTGCCCCGGGATCGCCCACCGGCCCGCCTGCGATGAGCCCTTCCCCGCCGCCCCCCGCATCCGTGGAACGACTCCTGCAGCAGATTGCCCAGGAATACGATGGCCTGAGCCGGCAGCTCAAGGCCATTGCCCGCCACATCGAGGTCCACCGCGACCAGCTCGGCCTGCAAGGCATACAGTCCCTGGCCGCGCAATGTGGTGTGCAGCCCTCGGCCGTCGTACGGTTTGCCAAGCATTTCGGGCTCTCGGGTTTTTCCGAAATGCAGCGCCTGTTCCGCGAAGGCCTTGCCGAGCAGATCGCGCCGGGCCGCGCCTATGAGCTGCGCGTGCGCGACATGGTCGAGGCCGGCCCCGCCGCCCTGGAGCCTGTGCAGATTGCCGACGAATTCCTCAAAGGCGGCATGGCCGGCATGCAACAGCTGCGCCAGAACCTGGACGGTCAGGCATTCGACCGGGCGGTGGAGTTGCTGGCCGGCACGCAGGCGATCTGGATCGCCGGCTCGCGCCGCTCGTTTCCCGTGGCCGTGTATCTGGAATATGCGCTGCAACACACCGACAAGCGCATAGGCCTGTTCAGCGCGCTGGGCAGCATGCAGCAGGGGCAGATCCGGTCGGTGCGCAGCGGCGACGTGATGATCGCCATTTCCTTCATGCCCTATGCGGACGAAACCGTGCAGGTGGCGCAGTGGGCCAGGCAGCGCAGCGCCCACCTGATCGCCATGACCGACAGCCGCATGAGCCCCATTGCGCGCGAGGCCGAGGCGGCCCTGATCGTGCAGGACAGCGCCACCTTCGGCTTTCGCGCGCTGACGGCGGCCATGGGGCTGGCGCAAAGCCTTTTCGTGGCCCTGGCCTACCGGCTGGAGCTGTCGCTGCGCTCGTCAGCCGCGCCCGGCAGCTTGGCAGGCGAGTAGACAAAGCAAAGCGCCACCCTGGGGTGGCGCAGCGGTGGGGCAGGCAGGGGCCGTTGCCGGCCCTTGCCCTGGCCAGGGCGTTCTCAGGCCTTGGCCACGGCGGCCTCGGAAGGCAGGGCCTGCACAGGCTCTCCGTCCAGGGCGGCGTTGAGCTTGCTGTAGTCCAGCTCGTTTTCCCAGCGCGAGACCACCACGGTGGCCACGGCGTTGCCCATGAAGTTCGTCAGCGAGCGGCACTCGCTCATGAAGCGGTCCACGCCCAGGATCAGGGCCATGCCCGCCACGGGCACCTCGGGCACCACGGCCAGCGTGGCGGCCAGCGTGATGAAGCCCGCGCCGGTCACGCCGGCAGCGCCCTTGGAGCTGAGCATGGCCACCAGCAGCAGCGCGATCTCGTGGCCCAGGGTCAGGTGGGTGTTGGTGGCCTGGGCGATGAACAGCGCGGCCAGCGTCATGTAGATGTTGGTGCCGTCCAGGTTGAAGGAGTAGCCCGTGGGAACGACCAGGCCCACGACGGACTTGCCGCAGCCGGCGCGCTCCATCTTCTGCATCAGCGAAGGCAGGGCCGATTCCGAGGACGAGGTGCCCAGCACCAGCAGCAGCTCGGCCTTCAGGTAGCGTGCCAGCTTGAGCACCGAGAAGCCGCACAGCCGCGCCACGAAGCCCAGCACCACGACCACGAAGAGCAGCGAGGTGATGTAGAACGAGCCCACCAGCCAGGCCAGGTTGACCAGCGAACCCAGTCCGAACTTGCCGATGGTGAAGGCGATGGCGCCGAAGGCGCCCAGCGGCGCAGCCTTCATCAGGATGCCGACCAGCTTGAACACGGGGGCCGTCAGCGCCTCCAGGAAGTTGAGCACGGGCTTGCCGGCGTCGCCGACCATGGCCAGCGAGATGCCGAACAGCACGGCCACGAACAGCACCTGCAGGATGTTGTCGCCCACGAAGGGGCTGACCAGCGTCTTGGGGATGATGTCCATGGCAAAGCCGGTGAGCGTCAGCTCATGCGACTTGGCCACATAGCCCTTGACGGCGGCCTGGTCCAGGTCGGCCGGGTTGATGTTCATGCCCGCGCCAGGCTGCACCACGTGCGCCACCACCATGCCGACCACCAGGGCCAGCGTGGAGAAGAACAGGAAGTAGGCCATGGCCTTGAGGAACACCCGGCCCACCGTGCGCAGGTGCGTCATGCCCGCAATGCCGGTGACGATGGTCAGGAAGATCACCGGCGCGATGATCATCTTCACCAGCTTGATGAAGGCGTCGCCCAGCGGCTTGAACTGCTCGGCGTACTGGGGCTCGAAGTGGCCGAGCAGCACGCCCGCCACGATGGCGACCACCACCTGGAAATACAGCTGGCGGTAGAAGGGCAGCCGCTCGGGGCTGGCGGCGTGGGTGGGGACGGCATGCATGGTGCGGCTCCGGCAGGATTTCTGTGGGGTTGACGCACCACCGAGGTGCGGCAAGTTGCGGGAAGGTGCAGGTTGTACCGCTGGCATCCTCCGGCGCCGATAACCTATTGGTATTAGGCGCAG
The DNA here is from genome assembly GCF_043104705.1 of Delftia sp. WSY_10. Taxonomy (NCBI): domain Bacteria; kingdom Pseudomonadati; phylum Pseudomonadota; class Betaproteobacteria; order Burkholderiales; family Comamonadaceae; genus Delftia; species Delftia sp. WSY_10. Next base: position 180,475 of record NZ_JBICKY010000015.1, read on the forward strand.
GCGCTCTCCCAGGGAGAATGGACGCAGAATCAGGGTAATCCCCAACCCCTTCCCGTCCCTGGAAGGCACCAAGCTGGCGCCCAATCGGGCCCAGACCACCATGCCCCAACCCGTTCGACGCCCTTCACGCCGCTCCTTCTGGACCCTGCTGCTGCTGTTCGGCGGCATGCTCGCCTGCATGCTGCTGGCCGGGGAGCTGGTCTATCACCGCGCCCTGCGCGGCGAGGCCGAAAGCGTGCAGCGCCAGCTCAGCCTCTACGCCCAGGCCCTGGGCCAGCGCATAGACCGCTACCGCACCCTGCCCGAGGTGCTGGCGCTGGATGCGCAGCTGCGCGCCGCCCTCACCCACCCGCTGTCTCCCGCCGAGGTCGATGCCCTCAACCGCAAGCTGGAGCAGGCCAACGGCGCCAGCCAGTCGTCCACGCTGACCCTGATCGACCGCCACGGCACGGCCCTGGCCGCCAGCAACTGGCGCGAGACGCGCAGCAACGTGGGCGTGGACTACAGCTTCAGGCCCTATGTGCAGCAGGCGCTGTCGCGCGGCAGCGGGCGCTTCTACGGCATTGGCCTGACCACGGGCGTGCCGGGTTACTTCCTGTCGCAGGCCATCCTGGACGAGCACAACGCCGTCGCGGGCCTGGTGGTGATCAAGATCGCGCTGCTGGAGCTGGAGCGCGAATGGCTGCAGACGCCTGACGTGGTCATGGCCTCGGACGAGCACGGCGTGGTCTTCCTGGCCAGCCAGTCCGACTGGCGCTACCGCCTGCTGTCACCCCTGAGCCCCGCCGACGAGGCGGACCTGGCCGCCACGCGCCAGTACATCGACCAGGAACTGCACCCCATGCGCTACCGGGTGCGCCAGGGCCTGGAGCAAGGCAGCCGCCTGGTGCAGATGCAGGAACCCGCCCTGCCCGGCACCACGCTGTGGCAGACCCTGCCCCTGCCCGGCAGCGACTGGCAGTTGCACCTGCTGCATGACACGCAGGCCAGTACCGTGGCCAGCCGCTGGGCGGCGGCGGCCGCGGCGGGGGGCTGGCTGGCCCTGGGCATGCTGGTGCTGTTCGTGCGCCAGCGCAGGCGGCTGGCCGCGCTGCGCCTGCGCAGCCGCCTGGAGCTGGAAACCGTGCTGCGCCAGCATGCCCAGGAGCTGCGCACGGCCCAGGACGGCATCGTCCAGGCCGCGCGCCAGGCCGACACGGGACTGAGCCGCAGCCTGGAGCACCTGCCCCAGGGCGTGGTGGTGATCGATGCCGACCTCAACCTGGTGGCCTGGAACTCGCGCTACGTGGAGCTGTTCCGCTTTCCCTCCGAACTGCTGCGCACGGGCCAGCCCATAGAGAACCTGTTTCGGTACAACGCCCGGCGCGGCCTGCTGGGGCCCGGCCCCATCGAGGAGGCCATCCACCGGCGGCTGCAGCATCTGCGCAGCGGCAGCCCGCACCTGCGCGAAAGCACCAAGGACGACGGCACGGTGCTGGAGATCCGCGGCAACCCGCTGCCCGACGGCGGCTTCGTCACCAGCTATGCCGACATCACCAGCTACAAGAACGCCGCGCGCGAGCTGCGCTCGCTGGCCGATGCGCTGGAGCAGCGCATTGCCGAGCGCACGCGCGACCTGGCCGAGGCCAAGCGCGAGGCCGAGCAGGCCAACCGCTACAAGACCCGTTTCGTGGCCGCTGCCGTGCATGACCTGCTGCAGCCTCTGAACGCCGCGCGCATGTTCAGCTCCCTGCTGCGCAGCCATCTGCATGACGAGGCGGGCCGCCACGTGGCCGACAGCATCGACGGCGCCCTGGCCGCGCAGGACGCCATCCTGGGCAGCCTGCTGGACATCTCGCGCATGGAATCGGGCCAGTTGGAGGTGCGCGTGCGCGACTTCGCGCTGGGCCCGCTGCTGCAGGTCATGCGCCACAACTTCGGCATCCTGGCCGAAAGCCGGGGCCTGCGCCTGAGCGCGGTGGACACGCGCTGCGTGGTGCGCAGCGACGAGGCCCTGCTGCGCCGCATCCTGCAGAACTTCCTGTCCAACGCCATACGCTACACGCGCCAGGGCCGCATCGTCATCGGCTGCCGGCGCCAGGGCCAGCAGTTGCGCATCGAGGTGCACGACCAGGGACCGGGCATTCCCGAGAGCCTGCAGCACGAGATCTTCGAGGAATTCCGCCGCCTGGACGAGGGCCATGGCGACGACCGTGGCGCCGGGCTGGGCCTGGCCATCGTCGAGCGCCTGGGCCGGCTGCTGGGCCATGAGATCGGCCTGCGCTCGCAACTGGGCCGGGGCAGCGTGTTCTGGGTCTGCGTGCCGCTGGGCGACCCGGGCGCCGTGCCGCAGATCGCCGCAAGCGCGCAGACCGGCGACCCGGACCAGGATGCACCGCTGCAGGGCATGAACGCCTGGTATGTGGAGGACGATCCCCAGTCCTGCACCGCCATGCGCGCCCTGCTGCAGCGCTGGGGCTGCAGCGTGCCGCTGGCCGGCGGCCCGGCCGAGGCGCTGGCGCTGGCCGCGCCCGGCGAAGCGCCGCAACTGGTGCTGCTCGATGTGCGCCTGGGCCAGTTGCACGGCCCCGATGTCTACGCGCAGCTGTGCCAGCGCTGGGGCCAGTCGCCGCCCGTGATCCTGGTCACGGCCGAGCGCGACAGCATGCTGCGCCGCCAGGCGGCCGAGCGCGGCTGGGGCTTTCTGGCCAAGCCCGTGCGCCCGCCCGCACTGCGTGCGCTCATGAGCCAGATGCTGCTGCGCCACCGGTAGGGACACGGCACGCCGCGGCATGGAGTTCAGGCCGTGCCGTCGTTCTCCAGGCTCTTGACCAGCACGGCAGCCTGCGTGCGGCTGTAGCACTCCAGCTTCTTGAGAATGGCCGTCACATGCACCTTGACGGTGTTCTCGGCCAGCCCCAGTTCATGGGCGATCTGTTTGTTGAGCAGGCCGTCGGCCAGGCACAGCAGCACGCGGAACTGCTGGGGCGTGAGCTGGGCCAGCCGCGCGGCCAGCGCGGCGTCGGCCTCGGAGCGCTCGGCGGCCATGGGCGGGAACCAGCTGCCGCCGTCCAGCACTTCCTGCAGGGCCGTGCCTATGGCCTCGGCCGGCGCCGATTTCGGAATGAAGCCCGCGGCACCGAACTGCTGGGCACGGCGGATCACGCGCGGATGGTCGTTGGATGAGATCACCACCACCGGAATGTCGGGGTACTCGCCGCGCACATGCAGCAGCGCGGAGAAGCCGCGCGCGCCCGGCATGGCCAGGTCCAGCAGCACCAGTTCGATCTCGGGGTGCTGCTGCAGCGCCGCCCCCAGGGTCGCAGCGCTTGCGGCCTCCAGCACGGCGAACTGCGGCAGGGCCTCGCGCAGCACATGGATCACCGCAGCGCGGAACAGCGGGTGGTCATCGGCAACGAGCAAGGTGGATTCGGACATGGGCGCGAGTCTGACACGTCTGCAAACACATGCCCGGCTCATGGACCCCCGTGGAGGCCGGTGGCCGGGTTGCAGGCTGGCACGCCGTTTGCAATCAGTTGCAGCCACCGGCCTGGCAACAGGCGGAAATCTTCCTCCAACCGACGAACAAGGAGCCCTGAATTGACCTTTGAGCCCTCTTGCAAGGACCTGCTGCACAGGCCTGGTGCCCCGGCCCCAACCCAGTGCACGGCAGCGTTCAAGCCGCGAGAGTGCAAAACACAAATTAAGTTTCGTCATAACTGTGTCAAAGACACCACTTTCTGGCCGGTGCAATGGCTGGGATGCGTTGTAATACGCGGCTTAGCCAGTCTGGACTGCCTCGCGCGCGCGCCGCAAAGGCACGCCGACACCGGCCGGACCCTGATGCGAAAACGCCACTGTCCCAGGTTTGCCACATAGCCCGCCCAGGGCGTTTGCCTCATCGTCTGCCCCGGTCACAGCACTGGCCAACCGTTTCCACTATCCAACAATGAAAGACTCCTCAACATGAAACGTTCCTTCATCGCACTGGCCGCTGCACTGGCCTGCGCCGGCGCAGCACACGCCCAAAGCTCGGTCCAGCTGACAGGCCTGGTGGACGCCTATGCCGGCTCCATGCGCATGGCTGGCGACGCCAGCGGCAAGGGCGTCGTGGGTTCGGGCGGCATGACCACCTCCTGGTGGGGCATGAAGGGCCAGGAAGACCTGGGCGGCGGCCTGAAGGTCGATTTCCAGCTGACGGCCTTCATGCGCGTGGACACCGGCAGCCCCGGCCGCTTCGACGGCGACCCGTACTTCTCGCGCGATGCCAACGTCGGCCTGTCCGGCGGCTTCGGCACGGTGCGCCTGGGCCGCGGCATGGCGCCCAACTTCCTGCCCACCATCCTGACCAACCCCTTCGGCGACTCCTTCACCATCTCCCCGCTGGTGCTGCACGCCAACGTGGGCACGGCAGCCTGGGGCTCGGCCAACCTGACCACGCCGTCGGACACCGGCTGGAGCAACCAGATCGTCTACAGCACGCCCAAGTTCGGCGGCCTGCAGGCCAACGTCCACTACCAGTTCGGTGAAAAGGGCGGCGACTCCGGCAAGAAGAACATCGGCGTGAACGCCATGTACTTCGGCGGCCCGCTGAGCCTGGTGGCCTTCTACGAACGCGCCCAGATCAGCAACCCCGTGAGCCTGGCCGTCATGCCCACCAAGACCGACTGGATGCTGGGCGGCACCTACAACTTCGAAGTGGCCAAGCTGTACGCGACCTACGGCCAGGCCAAGGTCAAGGACCTGGACCGCAAGAACAGCACCTACTCGCTGGGCCTGGACGTGCCCGTGAGCAGCGCCGGCACCATCAAGGCAGCCCTGGCCCGCACCAAGGCCGAGATCGGCGCCGTGGACTCCACGCGCACCACGGCCAGCCTGGGCTACGACCACTACATGTCCAAGCGCACCGATGTGTACACCGTGCTGATGCACGACCGCATCACGGACCTGAAGTCGGGCACCAGCCTGATCGCGGGTATCCGCCACCGTTTCTGAGGCGACGCCTGGCCTGCCAGCACGGGCCGGGGACTTACGTCCCGAACTTTCAGCGAGGCCCTGCCTCGCTTTTTTTTCGGCCTTCTGAAGATCGATAGGGAATTTCTCCCACCGCTTTTTTCACGAACGTCAAGAGAGAAAGCGATTGTCCGACAGCCACGCTGCGCAATCCGGTGTGCAATGGAGTCCAGGCCCAGCCCCATGCTCTGCCTGCGCTGCCAGACAGGAGGTGCACCATGCGCAGACCCAGCCCCTTCGGACGTCATCCCTTCATTGCCTTCACCGCCACGGTATTGCTTGCCGTCGCCGCCAGCGTTGCCACCTTGTGGCTGGACAGCGCCGCCCCGGCCGCAGACACCTTGCTGCAAAAAGACCCGGGCGCCCTGCTGTCGTCGATGTAGACCCTGCAAGCGCCTGCAAATGCCTGCCCAGCGCCATCCCTTGCGGACTGGCGCTGTTTTCATTTGCCGGCCGATGTGCCGGTTGATGTACCTGCCGATGCGCCCCCACCGCTGGCCGTCTTCTCCAGCAGCGCCAGCCTGCGCCTGACGGCCTGGGCCTTGTCCACCTCGCCCGCCTGATCATGGGCCCTGGCCTGCAGCTGCAGCCAGGCCATCACCGCACGGCGCCAGCCCTGGGCCGAGGCGGTCTCGGCACCCAGCTCCAGCAACTGCGGCTGTGCCGCCCCCGCCCGCAAGGCCGCGCCGGCCGCCACCAGCCGGGGCAGCGGCTCCTTGATGGCGCCCACGGCAGCCAGCGCCGAGGCAGGCGCACCCAGCAACGCCTGCGCCACGGGGCGCTGTAGTTCCGGCAATAGCGCAATGTCTTCGGGCCGGGGCCTGCCTTGCAAATAGCGCGCATAGGCGGCCTCGGCTGGCGCCGCGTCAAGCGCCAGCGCCTGGTAGCCGGGGCAGTCGTCCCAATCGAGACTGGCCACCTGGGCCGCGCAGCGCATCAGCTCCAGACGCGCGGCCAGGTCGGTGCGGCCCGTGGCGGCCACTTCGGCGCGGGCCTTGTCCCATTCCAGGGCCTGCACGCGCTGGCGGCCTTCCAGGTAGGCGGTGGAGGCGCGCTGGGACGCAGATTCGGCATTCAGCGCCCAGTCCGGTGCGGGCGGGCGGCTGCTGCAGCCGGCCAGCACCACGGTCAGCACGGCGCCGGCGGCGGCATGGCGCGCCAGGAGGGTTGCGGCAGAAAGTTTCTTGGCGGCAGCACTCATGGCAGCTTCAACTCCGGTTGATGGGCAAACGGCCACTTGCGCTGCAGGTCGGCCAGCACGCCTTCGAGGCGGCGCAGGTTGCCCTCCACCTCGGCGCGCAGGGCGCCCAGGTCGGCCGTGGCCTCGCGCGCATTGGAGCCCACGGCCTGGGCCTCGGCCAGCACGGCGTCCACCTTGCCCAGCGTGCGGCGCGTGTCGGCCAGCAGGCCGTTGAGCTGCACCACGGTGGAACGCACCTCGGGCATGACGCCGCCGGCGTCGAACACCTGGCTGTCGGCCCGCGCCACCATGCGCTCCATGCGGGCCAGCGTGGCATTGGCGCGGTCCAGCAGGGCCGTGACCTTGCGCGCCTCCTGCTCGCTGCCCATGACCACGCCCAGCACGCCGCCCGGCCCCTGGGCCCGGCCGGCCAGGCCCCGCAGCTCGGTCAGCGACCCGCCCAGGGCCGAGTCCGGTGCGGTGAGCTGGGCGATGTTGCCCAGCACTTCCTTGGCCGTGGACATGATCTGCGGCAGCTCGGCCGTGGCATCGCCGCGCAGCACGGGGCGCACGGCCTCGTCGGGCAGCGGCGGATCGCTGAGGATGCCGCTGTAGGCCTTGATGGTGGTGCCGCCCACCAACCCCTTGACCAGGGTGAAGACGCTGGACTCGCGCAGCCAGTGCGCATCCTTGCGCGGCACGTCGATGAGGATGCGCACATTGCCGTCCTCGGCCAGCTCGATGCGGCGCACGCGCCCGATCGGAAAGCCCGAGAAAGTCATGTCCATGCCCACGCTCACGCCCTCAGAGTCGTCGGCCGTGAGCACCAGGCGCTGCGTGGCGTCGAACACGCCGCGCGAGTACAGCAGGTACAGGGCCGATCCAAGAATCAGCACCAGCGTGAACAGCAGCAGGCCCGCCGCCTTGGCGCGCAGGTGCGCCACGGGCTTGAGGGCCTCGATTTCCTCGCCGTCCCAGGGGTCTGGCGGCGTGCGCCGCGTATCGGTCATGGCATTCCTTGTTCTGGCACGGGCCTTGCCGTGCATGTGGGGTTCGTGGAGTTCAGCGGGCGTGCTCAGTAGTAGTTGCCCATGAGCGAGATCACCTCGATCACCAGCAGCACGGCAAACATGCGCGCAAAGCCGCCCAACGCCGCGCCGCCGAGCCGGTGGCGCCGCAGCGGCGCATACAGGCCGGAAGCCATGGGCATGATGGCCACGGTGAGGCTGAAGAACCAGGTCTTGAGCACGAAGACCAGGGTCACGGCCGGCGTGAAGATCTGGCCGAAGATGCGCGTGTAGCCGGGCAGGCCCGCCAGCGTGAAGCCATAGACGCTCAGGTAGACGGTGACCAGGGCCACCACGCAGCTGAGCACGGCCAGCGTGACCGAGGCAAACACGCCACCGGCGGCGCGCGGCACCAGGGCCATGCGCAGCGGGTCGGAGCCGCGCTCCTGCCAGGCCTGGAGCTGGCCCCGTGCGCGCAGCTGCGCAATCAGCGTGCCGTTGGGAATGGTGCAGCGCATGGCCACGAACAGCGCGGCCGTCAGCGGGATCAGCTCGATCACCAGCACGCGCACCACCATCTCCAGCGCATAGCGCGACAGCCCATAGCTCAGCGCCGTGACGATGACGATGCGCGTGATGACCGCGCACAGCAGGGCCGCAAGCGCCGTGAAACCCAGCAGGATGGGGCCGGTCTGCACATAGATCTGGTGCGCCATGGCACGCCGCGCGCCGCGCCGGTAGCTGGAAGGGGACATGGCCAGCACCAGCAGCACGGCGCCCAGGTAGACGCTGCGCCACCAGGCCAGCGCATGGTCGCGCAGCGCCGCCCAGATGCGGTCGGGAAGGGACAGGGCTGCGTGGCTGAGGCTCATCGGGCGATGATAGCGAGCCGTACCGGGACGGTCCGTCGGACGCCGGCGCAAGACAGGCAGCCGCGGACGGCGCTACACATGGCGCTTGGCGCCGGTGCTGCCCAGGGCGGGTGCCAGCGGTTCGTCGGCCTGGGCGTGCAAGGCCTCGATCAGATGGCAGTAGCTGGCCGACCCGTCGCACTGGCTGCGCAGCTGCATCAGCTCATGCTCCAGCGCGCGCAGCTCGGCCAGGCGCTCGCGCACATGGCCCAGGTGGGCATCCAGGGTTTCGTTGGCGGCCACGCAGTCGGCCTTGCTGGCACCGTCCAGCGCCAGCAGGGTGCGCACCTCGTCCAGCGACATGTCCATGGCGCGGCACAGGCGGATGAAGCGCAGCCGGTGCACATCGCTGTCGCTGTACAGCCGGTACTGGTTGTCCTCGCGCACGCCCGCGCTCAGCAGCCTTTCCTTCTCGTAGTAGCGGATGTTGGCGGCGGCCACGCCGGAACGCTTGGCCGCCTCGCCGATGCGCCAGCGCGCAGATTCATGCTGTGACATGCTTGACCTTGAAGTGACTTCACCGTTTCCAATGCTCGCATGAACTCCAATCGCCTGCCAAGCCCTCAGGGCAACGAGGCCCTGAAAGCCTTCCCAGCCCATTCCACGCCCGCCTCGACTTCGCCGTCTTCCGCCTGCGGCACCGATTGCTGCGCGCCCTTCACCATCACCCAGCCCACGCCGGCCCGCAAGAAGGCCCATGGCCACTCGCATGCGCATGGCGAGGGCCACGATCACGCCCACGCCCGTGACCACGACCATGACCACGGTCACGACGAGAGCGATCCCCATGCCGGCCATGACCACAGCGTGCTGCCCGGCTGGCCGCGCATCACGGCCGCGCTGATTGCAGCCGTGCTGGCCGAAGCCGCCCACTGGTTCAGCGGTTCCCAGGGCGGCGTGCCGGCCCTGCAATACGGCGGCATGGCCGTGGCCGTGCTGGCCATTGCCCTGTCGGGCCTGGGCGTCTACAAGGCCGGCATCCGCGACGTGCTGCGCCTGAAGCTGGGCATCCATGCGCTGATGGCCATTGCCGTCACGGGTGCCTTCGCCATCGGCCAGTGGCCCGAGGCCGCCATGGTCATGGCCCTGTACGCCGCGGCAGAGCGCATCGAGGACCAGGCCATGGACCGCGCGCGCAATGCCATCCGCAGCCTGCTGCAGATGGCGCCCGAGACGGCCGACGTGCTCCAGCCCGATGGCAGCGTGCAGCGCGTGGCGGCCGCCGACGTGGCACTGGACGCCACCGTGCGCGTGGCCCCCGGCGCGCGCGTGCCGCTGGACGGCGTGGTCCTGCGCGGCCAAAGCTCGGTCAACCAGGCGCCCATCACCGGAGAAAGCGCCCTGGCCGACAAGGCCCCGGGCGACGAGCTCTACGCCGGCAGCATCAACCAGGATGGCGAGCTGCAGATGCGCGTCACCTCGGCGGCCAATGACAGCCTGATTGCGCGCATCGTCCATGCCGTGGAGCAGGCCCAGGCCTCCAAGGCACCCACCCAGCGCTTTGTCGATCGCTTTGCCGCCGTCTACACGCCCATCGTGCTGGTGCTGGCCATTGCGCTGGCGGTGCTGGCGCCGCTGGTCATGGACTGGAGCTGGCATGACGCGGCCTACCAGGCCCTGGCCCTGCTGGTCATCTCCTGCCCCTGCGCCCTGGTGCTGTCCACCCCCGTCACGGTGGTCAGCGCGCTGACGGCGGCTGCACGCCGCGGCCTGCTGATCAAGGGAGGCCAGGCGCTGGAATCGGCGCGCAAGCTGCGCGCCATTGCCCTGGACAAGACCGGCACGCTGACCACGGGCAGCCCGAAGCTGGTCGAATGGAAGTCCTGGGGCGAAGAGGATGCAGCCCGGGACGCCGCCCCTGGCCCCGCCCTGCCCGCCGCGCGCGCCCTGGCCCTGGCCGGCCGCTCGGACCACCCGGTCTCGCGCGCCATTGCTTCCGGCCTCCAGGCCGATGCCGCCGTGGCCGCGCGGGCCTCGGTCAGCAAGCTGCTGGCCCTGCCCGGCCGTGGCGTGCAGGCCGAGATCGACGGCCAGCTCTGGACCCTGGCCAACCTGCGCTGGGTGCAGGAGCAAGGCTGGGACAGCGCCGCGCTGCGCGCCAGCCTGGCGATGCACGAAGCCCAGGGCCGCACCGTGACCCTGCTGGCCGACAGCAGCGGCGTGCGGGCCCTGTTCGCCGTGGCCGACCCGCTGCGGCCCCAGGCCCGCGAGGCCATGGCACGCCTGCAGGCCCTGGGCGTGCAGCCCGTGGTGCTCAGCGGCGACAACACGGCCACCGTGCGCTCCATCGCTGCCGAAGCCGGCATCCAGGATGCGCGCGGCGGCCTGCTGCCCCAGGACAAGCTCGACGCACTGGCCGAGCTGCAACGCACACGAGGCCCCACCGCCATGACGGGCGACGGCATCAACGACGCACCGGCGCTGGCCCAGGCCGATATCGGCTTTGCCATGGGCGGCATGCACAGCACGGGCATGGCCATGGAAACCGCCGATGTGGTGCTGATGAACGACGACCTGCGCCGCCTGCCCGAGGTGGTGGAGCTGTCGCGCAGCGCCCACGCCGTGCTCTGGCAGAACATCGCCCTGTCGCTGGGCGTCAAGCTGGTGTTCTTCGCGCTGGCCCTGGCCGGCAACGCCAGCATGTGGCTGGCTGTGCTCGCCGACATGGGCGTGAGCCTGCTGGTGGTCGGCAACGGCCTGCGGCTGCGCCGCTGGGGCAGCGACAGGGAGGCGGCATGACCGACGCCCAGCGCCGCGCCGCCTTCACCCACCTGCTGCACAGCTTCCGTTCAAGCCAGGACCAGGCGCCCGCACAGCGCTGGCTGCTGCTGGAGGCCAGCCATGTGCTGGGCCAGCAGCTGCTGGGCCTGCACTGGCGATCCCACTGCTGGATGCTGCGCCACGCGCTGCAGCTGCGCGACGGCAGGGAGGTCGCCGGCCAGCTGCTGCGCCTGGCCCTGGTGCCCGCAGGCCATCTGCTGGACCGGCTGCCGCGCGGCAACACCGGCCGCACCACGGTGCCGGCCACCCTGCCCATGGACATGCCACCCGCCATATCGGCGCTGATCGCCGAGGCACTGCGCACCACGCGCCGCCCGCCCGGGCAGAGGGCCCGCACCTGAGGAACTTCGTGGCACCGTCCGGTATCATCCATGCCTATGCGTCGCCCCTTGTCCATTGTCCTGGTCTTGCTGCTGGTCCTGCGTGGCCTGCTGGGCGATGCCATGGCCATGGGGGCGGCTCCGGTGATGGGCGTCCCGGCTCCGGCCGTCGCATTGGCGTCGGACTCCGCACTCCACCACCATGCGCCGGAGATAGCGCAGACGCCGGACAGCCATGAACGGCATCCGGCACACGCCACGGAGCAGCCCTCTCACCCCTCGCATACGTCGCACGCCGAGCACAGTGCAGACTGCTCCCCCCAGGCCGGCAGCCCTGCGGGCGGCGGCTGCGGCGAGCATGAACACGGCCCCGCCTGCACCCTGTGCGGCATCTGCCATTCGGCCCTTTTCACCCCTGGCCAGATCGGCTCGGACGGCGCTGCGCCGTCCGCCGCACTGCGCCCCCAAGGCAGCACGCGCTTTGCCAGCGCGGCCAAGCTGCAGGCCATCAAGCCACCCATTTCCTGAAGCCTGACGCCCGAAGTGCGTCCGCGCCATCCCTGCCGCCCCTCCATGGGCAGCCCGCTTGCGGGCATGGCGGGGCGTCTGGCGGCGGATGCGCTGTCCGTTTCGCATTCAGGAGAACACCATGCGCCGTGCGCATTTTCTCGTCCCCCTTATCCAATTCGGGCTGGCGGCCCTTGCCGCATCCAGTCCCGCTGCCTGGGCCCAAGCCCATGACGGCAGCCACCCCCCGGCCTCTTCCTCCGCAGGCCTGACAGGCGCCATCGATCCGGCTGCGGCCAGCCTGCCGCTGCGCCATGCCGCGCTGCCGGCCAGTGGCGCCGTGGAAACCGAGCTGACCGACTGGCGCCAGGCCAATGCGGCCGTGGCCGAGTTTCCCAACGGCCATATGGACATCCTGCGCTGGGAAGCCGCCCAGGGCGGCCGATCCACGCCTGCGCCGTCCCCGCACGGCTCTCACATGCAGCACGGAGGCCGGCCATGAAGCGCACCCTCTTCGCCCCCACCCGGCTGGTCGGCGCCATGGCTGCCGTGCTGGTCCTGGCCGGCTGCGCCAGCATCTCGCCTGACGGCCTGCGCGGCGCGGTCCAGTCCCATACCGCCAGCCGCCTGCCGGACGGCGCCCAGCTGCCGCCAACCGATCTGCAGGCCCGCGACGCGGCGCAGCATCGCATCGACGAGTGGCTGCGCCAGCCGCTGGACATGGACCAGTCCGTGCGCATCGCACTGTTCAACAACCCCGGCCTGCAGGCACGCCTGGCACAACTGGGCGTGCAGGATGCAGACCGCGTGCAGGCCCTGACGCTGCCCAACCCCACGCTGACCCTGGGCCGCATGGTCAACAGCGACGAGCGCGAGATCGAGCGCCAGCTGAGCTTTGGCCTGGTCAGCCTGATCACCCTGCCCTGGCGCAGCCGCTGGCAGGGCATGCAGATGGAACAGGCCACGCTGACTGCCGCGCAGGACGTGCTGCGGCTGGCCGCCGACACGCGCCGCGCTTGGCTGCGCGCCGTGGCCGCACGCCAGCAGCTGGCGTCCAGCGAGCGCATGCACGAGGCGGCCGAGGCCGGTGCCGAGCTGGCGCGGCGCATGGCCCGCGTGGGCAACTTCAGCCGGCTGCAGCAGGCGCGCGAGCTCAGCATCCAGCAGGACACCGCAGCGCAGCTGGCGCGTGCGCGCCTGGCCGCCACGGCCGAGCATGAGCAACTGGCCCGACTGATGGGCCTGTGGGGACGGCGCATCGATTTCAAGCTGCCCGACCAGTTGCCCGCCATCCCGCAGGCCGCCACGCAGTTGCGCGCCGGGGACGATGCCGAGGCCACCGCGCTGCGCGAGCGCCTGGACCTGCGCGCCCTGCGCCGCGACCTGGACCATCTGGGCGAGCGCCGGGGCTGGGCGCGCGCCGGCGCCATCTTCGGCGACATCGGCCTGGGCTACAGCCGCAACACCGCCACGGACCGGGCCACTGGCCACAGTGATGTGACACGCGGCTGGGAGATCGACCTGCCCCTGCCGCTGTTCGACTGGGGCGGCGCTGCCAGCGGCCGCGCGCGCGCCGAGCTGCAGCGCAGCGCGGCCCAGCTGCAGCAAGGCGCCATCCAGGCGCGCGCCGAGGCGCGCAGCAGCTGGATGCGCTACCGCACGGCCTGGGACCTGGCCCACCAGCAGCAGGCCGAGGTGCTGCCGCTGCGCCGCTTCATCCAGGACGAAACCATGCTTCGCTACAACGGCATGTTCGTCAGCGTCTGGCAATTGCTGGCCGAGGCCCGCAGCAGCGCCCAGGCCGTGGCCACCGCCACCGATGCACAGCGCGACTTCTGGCTGGCAGAGACCGACCTGCAGCTGGCACTGACCGGCACGTCGCCGGGAGCCATCCAGGCTGCCGCCAGCGCTGCCGCGCCCACCCCCACCAACGAAGCGAGCCACTGACATGAACCGCCGCAATTTCTTCACCGGCGCCGCCGTGGCCGCCGTCTCCAGTGCCGCCGTCAGCCGCGTGGCCCTGGCCGCCCTGCCCGAGGCAGCGACCCAGTCCTCGGCCGAAACCGCCGCCCCGCTGGCCCCGCCCAACGGCCGCCCCTACCGCCCCGTGGTCACGCTCAACGGCTGGACCACCCCCTGGCGCATGAACGCAGGCGTCAAGGAATTCCACCTGGTGGCCGAGCCCGTGGTGCGCGAGGTGGCACCGGGCTTCTTCGTCAACATGTGGGGCTACAACGGCCAGAGCCCGGGACCGACCATCGAGGTGGTGGAAGGCGACCAGGTCCGCATCTTCGTGACCAACCGCCTGCCCGAGCACACCACCGTGCACTGGCACGGCCAGCGCCTGCCCAACGGCATGGACGGCGTGGGCGGCCTGACCCAGCCGCACATCCCGCCCGGCAAGACCTTTGTCTACGAGTTCACGGCGCGCCGTCCCGGCACCTTCATGTACCACCCGCATGCCGACGAGATGGTGCAGATGGCCATGGGAATGATGGGCCTGTGGATCACGCACCCGAAGGCGGCGCACCCGCAGATCGCCGAGGTCCAGCGCGACTACGCCTTCCTGCTGTCGGCCTACGACGTGGAGCCCGGCTCCATGACCCCACGCGTGGCCGAGATGACGGACTTCAACATCTGGACCTTCAACAGCCGGGTGTTCCCCGCCATCAGCCCCGTCGTCGCCCGGCGCGGCGACCGCGTGCGCCTGCGCGTGGGCAACCTGACCATGACCAACCACCCCATCCACGTGCATGGCCACGAATTCGAGGTCACGGGCACCGACGGCGGCCCCGTGCCCCGGTCCGCACGCTGGCCCGAGGTGACCACGGACGTGGCCGTGGGCCAGATGCGGCAGGTGGAGTTCATCGCCGACGAGCTGGGCGACTGGGCCCTGCACTGCCACAAGAGCCACCACACCATGGGCGCCATGGGCCACGACACGCCGACCATGATCGGCGTGGACCACCGGGGCCTGGTCGGCAAGATCCAGAAGATCGTGCCCGACTACATGGTCATGGGCGAGCGCGGCATGGGCGACATGGCCGCCATGGAGATGCCGCTGCCCGACAACACCTTCCCGATGATGACGGGCACGGGCCCCTTCGGCCCCCTCGAGATGGGCGGCATGTTCACCACCCTCAAGGTGCGCGAGCAGCTGGGCGCCAACGACTACGGCGACCCGGGCTGGTTCAACCACCCCAAGGGCAGCGTGGCCTATGAATGGAAGGGGCCGGCGGCCGAAGCCTCCGCACCGCGCCAGACCACGCCCGGCCAGTCCCCCGGCGCGCCCAGCGTGCGCAAGCCCGGTGCGGGCCATGAGCACCACTGATGCTATCCAAGGAGTCCCTCATGAACACCTTTGCCCTCCTCCTCGCCACCGCACTGCTCGCCGGCCCCGCTGCCGTCTTCGCCCATGGCAGCGAAACCCACGATGAAGCTCCCAAGGCCGCCGCGGTCAAGGAGCAAAAGCCCTGGGGCATTGCCGGCGATGCCTCGGCCGCCCGGCGCACCATCACCCTGGACATGAGCGACAACATGCGCTTCACACCAGAGCGCATCAGCGTCAGGCGCGGCGAGACGGTGCGCCTGCGCGTGGCCAACAAGGGCCAGGTCATGCACGAGATCGTGCTGGGCACGCCGGCCTCGCTGGACGAGCACGCGCAGATGATGCTCAAGTTCCCCACCATGGAGCACGGCGAGCCCTACATGGCCCATGTCTCGCCCGGCCAATCCGGCGACCTGGTCTGGAATTTCAACCGCGAAGGCAGCTTCGACTTTGCCTGCCTCATCCCCGGCCACTACCAGGCCGGCATGCGCGGAACCATCACGGTGACGCAATGAGCGCGCCACTTCTTCCCCCCTTCAGGAGCACCCCATGAAACATGAACGCATGGCATCCGCCCACCCGCGCCGCAGTGCGCTGCGCCGCATGGCCCTGGCCTGCACGGCATTCGCCGCCCCTTCGCTGTGGGCGGCCGCACCCACGGCCCGCATCCCGGTGGAGGTCTGGAAGGACCCCAACTGCGGCTGCTGCCAGGACTGGGTGGTGCACATGGAGCACAACGGCTTTGCCGTCACCGTGCACGACACCGGCAACAGCGCCGTGCGCGCCAGGCTGGGCATTCCGGCGCGCCTGGGGTCCTGCCACACGGCCCTGGTCGAAGGCTATGCGCTCGAAGGCCATGTGCCTGCGGCCGACGTGCACAAGCTGCTCAAGCAAAAGCCCAAGGCGGTAGGCATTGCCGTGCCCGGCATGCCCGTGGGCAGCCCTGGCATGGACGGCCCCGAGTACGGCGGCCGCAAGGACCCCTACGAGGTGCTGCTCATCACCAAGAACCTCATGAACAGCGACGTTTCCACCCGCACCTTCACCAGCTACCGCTGAACCCCGGAGCACACCATGCACAACACAGCCCTCCTTGTTTCCCGTACGTCCCGTACCGCCCTTGCCGTGCGCCTGGCCCTTGCCGCCGCGCTGATCCCGGCCTGGGCCTGTGCCCAGGCCACGGCCCACGACCATGCGGCGCATGGCGCGCAATCTGCCGAAACCGCACCCGCCGCCGCCAGCCAGGACCTCAGCGAAGGCGAGGTCACGCGCTGGGATGCACGCACCAGCAAGGTCACGCTGCGCCACGGCGAACTCAAGAACCTGGGCATGCCGCCCATGACCATGGTCTTCCAGCTGCGCGTGGCAGCACCCGAGCCCGCCCTCAAGGCGGGCGACAAGGTGCGCTTTCGCGCCGAGCAGGACCAGGGCGCCTTCGTGGTCACTCAGCTGGAAGTGCTGCGCTGAAGACCGGGTGCAGGGCTGCCGTTTCGGCTAAGGTGAAGGCCTGTCCATCACAGAGCAGAGCAGCGCATGCCAAGCACCGACTCAGACCCCGGCTCCATCACCCGCGTACAGGGCATCGAGGTAGGCCACCACACCGATGCCCGCCGGCCCACGGGCTGCACCGTCGTGCTGGCGCGCGGCGGCGCCGTGGGGGGCTGCGATGTGCGTGGCGCCGCCCCCGGCACGCGCGAGACCGACCTGCTGCATCCCTCCAACCTGGTGCAGCAGGTGCATGCCGTCATGCTGTCGGGCGGCAGCGCATGGGGGCTGGACGCGGCCAGCGGCGCCATGCGCTGGCTCGATGAGCAGGGCATAGGGCTGGATGTGGGCGTGGGCCGCGTGCCCATCGTGCCGGCCGCCGTGCTGTTCGACCTGGCGGTGGGCGACAGCCGCATCCGCCCGGGTGCCGATGCCGGCCATGCGGCCTGCCAGGCCGCCAGCGCCGCGCGGCCTGCCGAGGGCAATGTGGGCGCCGGCATGGGCGCCTGCGTGGGCAAGGTCTTCGGCATGGATCGCGCCATGAAGGGTGGCATCGGCACGGCCTCGCTCACCGTGCACGGAGTCACCGTGGGCGCGCTCATCGCCTGCAATGCCGTGGGCGATGTGGTCGATCCCCACAGCGGCGTGCTGCTGGCCGGCGCGCGCAGCCCCGATGGCCGCCAGCTGCACGACACCTGCCGTGCCTTGCTGCGCGGCGAAGAGCCCCGGCCGCTGCTGGCAGGCACCAACACCACCATCGGCGTGGTTGCCACCGATGCACGCATCACCAAGGCCCAGGCCCAGCGCCTGGCCGTGGTGGCCCATGACGGCCTGGCACGCGCCATACGACCCGTGCACACCATGAGCGATGGCGACACCCTGTTCGCCCTGGGCACGGGCCTGGCCGAGCACTCACTGGGCATGCTGACCCTGTCCGCCATGGCCACCGAGGCCGTGGCCCTGGCCACGGTGCGCGCCGTGCTGGCCGCGCAGTCGCTGACCACGGCCGAAGGGCTGGAGCTGCCCTGTGCCAGGGAACTGGCCGCCTGCCGGCCCTGACCGGGTTCAGGCCTGCAGTGCCACCGCCCAGGCGTCGTAGCCGTAGACGCCATCGGCATTGCCACCGGCGCGCAGCCAGTTGTTGCCGCGCGAGCCGATCTGGATCTCGCTGGTGCGGTGCATGCGCATGGCCTGGTAGCGCGCCAGGGCAGCGGGCACCTGCTGCGATCCCTGGGCGGCGTCCAGGTTGCGCGCCAGCACCACGGCATCCTCGATGGCCATGCCCGCACCCTGGGCCATGAAGGGCATCATAGGGTGGCAGGCATCGCCCAGCAGCGTGATGCGGTCCTGCGACCAGGCCGGCAGGGGATCGCGCTCGTACAGCGCGGTCTTGAGCACGCCATCGCAGGCGTCGAGCAGCGCCCGGGCGTCGGGATGGAAATCGGCGTAGAAGCCGCGCAACTCCTCGACGCTGCCGGGCGTGGTCCACGATTCCTCGTGCCAGGAATCCTGGGCCGTGGTGGCGAAGATGAAGGTGTCGCGCCCCTGGTTCAGCGGAAAGGTCACGATCTGGCTTTGCGGCGTGGCGCCCCACCATTTGGTGAAGGCCTGGATGTCGGGCACATGGCGCACGCGCTCGGTGGGCACCACCGCGCGGAAGGCCACCACACCCGTGAAGCGCGGGCTCTCGGCACCGAACAGGGCCGCGCGCACCACGGAGTGGATGCCGTCTGCGCCAATGAGTGCGTCCAGCCCGGCCACTTCGCTGCCATCTGTGAACGCGATGTCCACGCCTTGCCCCGTCTGCGTGATCTGGCTGGCACGCTTGCCCAACTGCACCTGGTCCAGCGGAAAGGCATCGGCCAGCGCGGCCAGCAGATCGGCGCGGTGGATGGTCAACTGCGGGGCGCCGTACTTGCGCTCGGCCTCGTCACCCATGGTCAGGCGCGAGGTTTCCTCGCCCGTGTCCCAGTTGCGGCTGATGCGGTGCGTGGGCCGTGCGGCGCTGGCGCGCACGGCGGCGGCAATGTCGGCGCCCAGGCCATCGAGGGCGCGCACGGCATTGGGCGTGAGGTTGATGTCCGCGCCCACGCGCAGGAACTGCCGGCTTTGCTCGAACACCAATACTTCATGCCCTGCCTGGTGCAGCGCATTGGCTGCCGCCAGTCCGCCAATGCCTGCTCCGACGATGCCTATCCTCAAACGCGCCATGGTTCCTGTCTCCTGCTGGTGGGGTCTATTCGGTGATGCGCCCCGTGATCCGGAGCGCACCGATGCAGGACATTGTCTTTTTGACAGGCCTCAGGCCTCAACCTCCGCAAGGCCCGAATTGGGCACGATTCGTACCCATCGGCACCGGCGCATGTCCGGCAGGCGCCTCAGTCCACGCGCCGCAGCTGCCCTTGCGCCAGCAGCTTGTCGCGCATGCGGCGCGTCATGGACTGGGTGCTGCCATCCGTGGCCGTGAACAGGAACAGCGTCTGCTGCGGGCTGACCCAGGTCAGCTGGGTGCGGATGCTCTGCCGGGCATTGGACAGCTCCACCCAGGTGCCCAGCGCCCAGTCCTCGGAGACCACGGGCGCCACAGGTTCAGGTGCAGGTGCCACGGATGTCGCATGCGGCGTCACCTGGGGCCCGGCAGGCTCGCCAGGCATCCTGGTCGGCGACGCCGCAACGGCCGGGGGGGCAGGCAGCTCGTCCTGCAGCGCCTCGGGCAGCTCCAGATCCTGCTCGGTCAGGGTGGCCATCTCGTGCGCCATATCGCTCGCCATGGGCTGCGGCACATCCAGCGGCACCGGCATGGAGGCCGCCACGCCGAACAACGACTGTGGCAGGCGCGCTGCCGAGGAGCCGGGCCTTGCCTGGACGGGCCTGGCCTGGCCTGGCCCGGCAGCATCGAACCGGGAAGGCAGGGACGCCAGCACCGAGTCCGACCCATAGACGGTGGGCGGCACGGAGTCCAGATAAATATCCACGCTCTCTATGGGCTGGCGGACCACACCGGCATCCAGCGCATCCTGGTGCAGGCCGGCCAGGCGCGCGGCAAAGGCCTGGATCTCCTCCTCCGTGCGCCCCACGCTGCGCAGGCCGGCGCGCAGCCGGGCCTGCAGGCGCGGCGCCAGCGCCACCAGCCGGTCGGTATCGCGGCCGGCGTGTGCGGACACGCTCCACAGCAGGCTGGGCACCAGGGCGAGGTAGCCGCCGGGGTCGCGGGCCTCGCTGCCGTCCACAGGCTCCTGGACGCTGGCAATCACCTGGGCCCACGGCCCCGTGGCGAATTCCAGGATGTCATCGGGTACGCCCTGGGCACTGGGCAGGCGCCGGATGGCGGCTGCGATCTGCTCGGCCCGGGGCATGGCGGTTTCCGGCCAGCGCGGGTCCGCACGCCGCCCTTCCACGCGCCGGAGCGCGGCCGAGACGGGGCCGGTCACCGTGCCATCTTCAGGTGCTTCGCTCGGGCCCACGGGCTGCATGCCGCTGCCGCCCCAACCGTCACGCAGCTGCTGCAGCACCGTGGCAAAGGCCGATGCATCGGCGCGCTGCAGGGCCGCCAGCCGCATGGCAGCGGAATCGGCCACCTGCAGGAACTGGCCATAGCCCGGTGCGGATTCACTGTCGAACCACAGGCTGCGCGCCGTCAGCTCGTCGAGCAACTGGCGCGCAGGGTGATTGCGGTCCTCGAAAAAGCGCGTGTCCTGGACCACCAGCTGCTGCAGCAGCGGCTCCAGCCGGCCCACCGTGCGCTGCACGGAAGGCAGCAGGCGCGTGTCGGCGGCCATGAAGCGCATCATGCGCTGCAGCGTATGCAGCGCCGCGCCGTCGTCGGCGCGCGCGCCCGGGAGAGGCTCCTGCGGCTCCTGCGGCTGCAGGGCCTGCATCAGCTGCTCCAGCTGGGCCGAGTGGTGCTGCACGGACTCCAGCGCCATGCAGCTCAGCGAGGTCCAGCCTTCGGGCAGCGCCGCCAGCACGGTGGGTGCCGTCTCGCTGCACTGCCAGGCGGTGGTCTGCAGCCGGCTTGCGCCGTCCATGGCCGGCGCAAACTGCCCGGGCACGGAATAGGCGGATGGTTGGGCCAGCGCCAGCATGGAAGAAGGCGCCGCAGCGGGCGCCTCGCGGTGTGAATCCATCCAGCGGGGGTCGGACAGCAGGGCGGCCACCAGGCGCCGCGTCAGCTCATCTTCCTGCGCCTGCTGGCCGAAGGCGCCGTAGGCGCGGCTCTGTGCCACGGCATCGCCATAGTGTGAAGGCGCACGCCAGCGGTTCGGCCCCGGCATGTCGGTCTGGCGCCGGCCCGGCTCGGGCGGCGGTGCCACGCCATAGGCGGCAGGCTGCACGCCCTGGTCGCGCAGGGACTGGGCCACATGGCCGTACTCGGATACCAGCAATGCGCCCAGATGCTCGCGCATGAAGCCCAGCCAGCAGGCGGCGCATTCGGGCTCGACCCCGGTGTCGTCGATCACGCGCTGCAGCGCCTGCACATAGTTGTGGGGCCTGAGCGGGTTGCGTTCGGGCTGGACACGGTCCAGGCCCTGGATGGCGCTGACCAGGGCATCGAGCTCGGCCAGTGCAATCTCCACCTGCGGCGCCACATGCTGCAGCAGGCGCTGGTGGGCCAGCTGCGACTGCAGCACGGAGTCATCCAGCAGGGAGAGGGAGGCGAAATCAGTGGTGCCGGGCACACCGGACGCCCCGGAGATGCCCGGCACCGGCGGCCAGGCGGCAGCGCCACCGGATTGGCCAAAGCATTCCAGCAGCGCCAGCCCATAGCCCTTGAGCATGGCGGCCCGGTGGCGCGCCAGCAATTCCAGCGCCTCGGGGATTTCAGCGCGGCGCGGCAGGCCGGAGCCAGGCAGCTCGGCCTGCTCCATGGCATGAGCCGTGCGCTGCAGCAGCCGCAGGATCAGCGCCTCCGAGCCGCGGACAGCCTGCACCAGGCAGGCCTGCAACGCGGCAACAGAAACGGGTGGAGGATTCATGGCCCGAAGAATACAGGCTCCAGCCCGTGCCGGAGGCGCTTTGAGGCTTGCCTTTGATGCTTACTTCAGTGCCTTGTAGCGCATGCGCTTGGGCTTGGCGCCTTCTTCGCCCAGACGCTTTTTCTTATCGGCTTCGTACTCCTGGTAGTTGCCGTCGAAATACACCCACTGCGAATCGCCTTCGGCGGCCAGGATGTGCGTGGCGATGCGGTCGAGGAACCAGCGATCGTGGGAGATCACCAGCACCGTGCCCGCGTACTCCAGCAGCGCATCTTCCAGCGCGCGCAGGGTTTCCACGTCCAGGTCGTTGGAGGGTTCGTCCAGCAGCAGCACGTTGCCGCCCTGGATCAGCGTCTTGGCCAGGTGCAGGCGGCCGCGCTCGCCGCCGGAGAGGTTGCCGACCTTCTTTTGCTGGTCCTGTCCGTTGAAGTTGAAGCGGCCTGCGTAGGCGCGCGAGGCCATCTGGAACTTGCCGACGTTGATGATGTCCAGCCCGCCCGAGATGTCTTCCCACACCGTCTTGTCATTGGCCAGCGCGTCACGCGTCTGCTCCACATAGGCCATCTTGACCGTCTGGCCCACGATGACTTCGCCGGAATCGGCCTGCTCGCGCCCCGCGATCAGCTTGAACAGCGTGGACTTGCCGGCGCCGTTGGGGCCGATGATGCCGACGATGGCGCCAGCGGGGATGTTCATGGTCAGGTTGTCGATGAGCACGCGGTCGCCAAAGCTCTTGGTGACGTTGTTGAACTCGATGACCTGGGTGCCCAGGCGCTCGGCCACAGGAATGAAGATTTCCTGGGTTTCATTGCGCTTTTGGTATTCGAAATCGCTCAGTTCCTCGAAGCGCGCGATACGGGCCTTGGACTTGGCCTGGCGGCCCTTGGCGTTCTGGCGAACCCACTCCAGTTCCTTCTTCAGGGCCTTGGCACGGGCTTCCTCGCCCTTTTGCTCGGACTCCAGGCGGTTTTGCTTCTGGATCAGCCACTCGGAGTAGTTGCCCTTGTAGGGAATGCCGTGGCCACGGTCCAGTTCCAGGATCCACTCGGCAGCGTTGTCCAGGAAGTAGCGATCGTGGGTGATGGCCACCACGGTGCCGGTGAAGCGGTGCAGGAACTGCTCCAGCCATTCCACGGACTCGGCGTCCAAGTGGTTGGTGGGCTCGTCCAGCAGCAGCATGTCGGGCTTGGACAGCAGCAGCTTGCACAGCGCCACGCGGCGCTTCTCGCCGCCGGACAGCTTGCCGATCACGGCGTCCCAGGCCGGCAGGCGCAGGGCGTCGGCGGCGATCTCCAGCTGGTGCTCGGAGTCGGTGCCGGCAGCGGCGATCTTGGCTTCCAGCTCGCCTTGCTCGGCAGCCAGCGCGTCGAAGTCGGCGTCGGGCTCGGCGTAGGCGGCGTAGATTTCATCGAGGCGCGCGCGGGCCGCGTTGACTTCGGCCATGGCCTCTTCCACGGCCTGGCGCACCGTGTGCTCTGGATTGAGCTGAGGCTCCTGCGGCAGATAGCCGATGGACAGGCCCTGCATGGGCAGCGCCTCGCCTTCGAATTCCTTGTCCACCCCGGCCATGATCTTGAGCAGCGAGGACTTGCCAGAGCCGTTCAGACCCAGCACGCCGATCTTGGCGCCCGGGAAAAAGCTGAGAGAGATATCCTTCAAGATCTGCCGCTTGGGCGGCACGGTCTTGGTGAGGTGGTTCATCGAAAAAACGTATTGAGCCATTCTGGTCCGAGTACTTGAATCGTTGATTTCTGCAAAAACCGGGCAACAAATCGGTTGCACGCCAGCCGTGATTATCGGCGCATGCGACAATACCCTGCGTTGCGGGTTCCAGTTGCCCGTGACATCAGCATTCCAGCTGGGGACGATGGACGCTGTTTTCCAGGCTCCCGACATTGAACCTCATCCGCCTACGACTGGTCCGGCAACCGCCCTGGTTGCCTCGGCAGGCTGATACCCAGCGCCCCGGACGGGCGCATCTTTGATCACATGACATTTGAAGAACTGAATCTGGCTCCCGCCATTCTGAAGGCCGTGCTTGAGGAGGGTTACGAGAACCCGACTCCCATCCAGGCACAGGCCATTCCGGCGGTGCTCGCCGGCCACGACCTGCTGGCAGGCGCCCAGACCGGCACCGGCAAGACCGCGGCCTTCACCCTGCCCATGCTGCACCGCCTCTCGCAAGGCCAGGTGCCGCGCAACAAGTTCGGCGGCAAGGGCATCCGCGCCCTGGTGCTGACGCCCACGCGTGAACTCGCAGCGCAGGTCGAGGAATCGGTGCGCAGCTACGCGAAGTACCTGGACATCAACTCCACCGTCATCTTCGGCGGCGTGGGCATGAAGCCCCAGATCGACCGCATCAAGAAGGGCGTGGACATCCTGGTCGCCACGCCGGGCCGCCTGCTGGATCTGCAGCAGCAAGGCTTCATGGACCTGTCCACCGTCGAAGTCCTGGTGCTCGACGAAGCCGACCGCATGCTGGACATGGGCTTCATCCACGACGTCAAGAAGGTGCTGGCCCTGGTGCCCAAGGAAAAGCAAAGCCTGCTGTTCTCGGCCACCTTCAGCGACGAGATCCGCGACCTGGCCAACGGCCTGCTGCGCAATCCGCAGTCCATCCAGGTCACGCCCAGCAACACCACCGTGCAGCGCATCACCCAGGTGATCCACCCCGTGGGCCGCGGCAAGAAAAAGCAGGTGCTGCTGCACATCATCAACGAGAACAACTGGAGCCAGGTTCTGGTGTTCACGCGCACCAAGTTCGGCGCCAACAACGTTGCCGAATTCCTGACCAAGAACAACATCAGCGCCATGGCGCTGCACGGCAACAAGAGCCAGAGCGCACGCACCCAGGCACTGGCCGGCTTCAAGACCGGCGAGCTGCGCGCCCTGGTCGCCACCGACATCGCTGCACGCGGCATCGACATCGATGAGCTGCCGCACGTCGTGAACTACGAAATCCCCAACGTCTCCGAAGACTACGTGCACCGCATCGGCCGCACGGGCCGTGCCGGGCGCGAAGGCCATGCCGTCAGCCTCGTGTGCATGGACGAAGAAGGCTTCATGATGGACATCGAGCGCTTCACCAAGCAGGAAATCCCCGTGCAGGTGCTCGAAGGCTTCGGCCCGGAAGAAGGCGAAGTGGCCGAACCCATCGCCATGGGCCGCCAGACCATCTGGGGCGGCGCGGGCAAGCCGCCCAGCCGTGACGTCATGCAGGCCGCCGCCAAGGCTGCGCGCCAGGAAATGATGGACCGCATCCGCACCAACAAGGCTGCCCAACCCGACCGCGGCGGTCGTGCAGGCGGCCGTGGCCAGGCAGCACCCAAGGCAGGCTCGGACGAAGGCCGCTCCGAAGGCAGCGCAGGCGGCCAGGGCCGTGGCCGCAACCACGCCGGCGCAGGCGCCAACAACAAGCCGCGCCGCGACCGCTTCGACGGTCCGGGCAACGGCTCCGGCGCTGCTCACCGCCCCAAGGCAGGTCCCCAGAACGCCCCCCGTCGCGGCCCGCGTCCTGACGGCGAAGGCGGCGGTGGCCGTCGCTTCGACGACCAGCCCCCGCGCGCTGATGCCCACCTGGGCACGCAGCTCGGCCATGCACGCAGCAGCGGACCGCGCGGCGGTGCCGGTGGCGGTCAACCCGACCCGATGCGCACCAGCGTGGACACCATGGCCGAACGCGGCCGCCGCGGCGGCGGTGGCTTCAACCGCGGTGGCGGCGGCGGCGGTGGTGGCTTCGGCGGCGGTGGCCGTGGCGGCTCCTCGCGCGGCGGCTACGGTCGCTGACCTGCACTGAATACCCGGCGTGCCAGGCGGCATGCCGGGCATTGCACCAGCCCAAAGGGCTGCATCTCCCCGGGGCTGCAGCCCTTTTGCATTGCACAGATTGCGCCTTCAGCCGACAGCGCGCCGCAAGCCTGCATGGCTATCATCCCGATAGCATTGCGGCCTGCGGCGACTGAAGGCCGCACCCCTTTTCCCGGATTCCCCAAGATTCCCACGACTGGTTCCTCAAGGCCACGCCATGACACTGCTGACTCCACCCGCCATACCCTCCAGCCAGCGCCCCGATCCGGAGCTGCCACAGGGCCGGCTGCGGTGGTCGGCCCTGGCATGCACCGCCCTGCTGGCCGCCTGCTCCAGCACGCCGCTGCCGCCCTGGCCCACGTCCTCCAAGCCCCAGGTGGCCACGCCCACCCGCCCGGCCCCGGAAATACCCGTGGTGCCCCAGGCGACCACGCAGCCGATCGCACCGGCCAACAACCTCGTCCCCCTGCCCTACAACGCGGCCGTGGCGGCGCGCTTCCCCGACCCGGCCACGCGCTATGACACGCCCGGCCTGGCGCCGCAGCGCAACCAGTTCACCACGGCCAGCGAACTGTCTTCCTGGCTGAACAGCCAGGCCAGCAAATCCCTGGGCCGCGACACGCGCCTGGGAATCGTGCAGCCCGGCAGCTCGCAGCGCGGCAGCCCCATCCAGGCCCTGGTGGCCACGCGCGCTCCCGGCATCCAGCCGTCGGCGCTGTATGACAGCCGCCGCCCCACGGTCATGCTCGTGGCCGGCCAGCATGGCGACGAGCCTGCAGGGACCGAGGCATTGCTCATCATTGCCCGCGAACTCGCTCCCGGCGGCCTGCTGGAGCCGCTGCTGCAGCAGATCAACGTGATCCTGGTCCCGCGCGCCAACCCCGATGCCGTGGAAGCCGGCACGCGCAATGCAGCCGATGGCACCGACATCGCCCATGACCACCTGCTCCTGAACACGCCGGAGGCCAAGGCCCTG
This sequence comes from Delftia sp. WSY_10, assembly GCF_043104705.1. Taxonomy (NCBI): domain Bacteria; kingdom Pseudomonadati; phylum Pseudomonadota; class Betaproteobacteria; order Burkholderiales; family Comamonadaceae; genus Delftia; species Delftia sp. WSY_10. Next base: position 206,745 of record NZ_JBICKY010000015.1, read on the forward strand.
GCCACGCTGGCACGCGACTACCGCCCCGTCGCCGTGGTGGACCTGCAGGAATTCCCGGCCGCCAGCATCTTCCTGCAGAAGTACCAGGCCATACAGCGCTACGACGCCCTGCTGCAGTATTCGGCCACGGCCAACCAGAATGAATTCGTGACCAAGGCTGCGCGCGAGTGGTACACGGCACCGCTGCGCACCGCGCTGTCGCAGGCCGGCCTGAGCAGCGACTGGTACTACACCACCAGCCAGGACCTGCAGGACAAGTCCATCTCCATGGGCAGCCTGGCGCCCGATTCGCTGCGCAACATCAGCGGACTCAAGAACTCGGTGGGCTATCTGGTCAGCAGCCGTGGCTCGGACCTGGGCCGCGCCCACATCCAGCGGCGCGTGCACACCCTGGTCACCGCCGCCACACGCATGCTGCATTCGAGCGCCGAGCGCGCCAAGGACCTCACCCAGGTGCAGGCCTTCGTGGCGCGTGAGACCGCCTCTCTCGCCTGCCACCAGCAACTGGCCGTCCAGGCCGAGCAGACGCCCGAGCAGCGCACGCTCACCATGATCCAGCCCGACACGGGTGCCGACCAGCAGGTGCGCGTGGACTGGAACGCCTCCCTGCAGGCCCGCACCACGCTGTCGCGCCCGCGCTCCTGCGGCTACTGGCTGTCCGCCAGCGCCCAGACCGCCGTGGACAGGCTGCGCCTGCTGGGCCTGCAAGTGCTCAAGGTGGCCGAGCCCGGCCAGCTGCTGGCCGACTCGTACAACGAGGCCCGCTCGGCCACGCCCGCCAGCGGCGCCTATGCGCTCACGCGCGGCGCCGTCGAAGCACCCGTGGGCAGCTACTACCTGTCGATGAACCAGCCCATGGCCAATATTGCCGCTGCGGCGCTGGAGCCCGACACGCCCTACAGCTACCTCGCACGCGGCCTGGTGCCCACGCTGAGCGACATGGCGCGCGTGATGGCCCCCCCTTCGGTGGTGTTCGAGGAAGAAGAAGACGCCGAATGACGGCAAGGGCGCCAGGGCACGCCGCCAAGCCCTGAGCGCCCGCCCATTGCGGGTATGATCCGCGCTGGCCCGTCAGCGGCCATACCTGCCCGTAGCTCAACCGGATAGAGCAATTGCCTTCTAAGCAATAGGTCGGGGGTTCGAGTCCCTCCGGGCAGGCCAGTCTTTCCCCTCTGAAAGCAGTGCACCAGCCAAATCCTGGGGAACATCCAGGGAACATTTCTCGTTTTTCGTCTTTGCCGCCGTGTCACGACCTGCTGACACGACGCCCTCGTCATGGGACGCCGCCGGCCAACATCCCAAGATTTCTCGCCTGTCCTTCTGCCCCGGCACATCGAGGCACCAAAATCCAAGCCCTTCGGCACTGTCATTGGCGCCGAGGGACTTTTTGCGTTTGCGCTGCAGGCGACCGGGCCGGCCAACCCGCCACATGCGTTCGATCTCGTCTTGCCGGGGCATCCTCTGGAATGACGAGCGCGGCGTCAGGGCCTGCGACGGCCCGCAGGACTGCGCTGAACTGGGCCATTGAGCGCTGCCCGGAAGACTGACGGCTCAATGCCGCCCATGCCAATCGATCCGACACATCCCGAGCACACAGTCCGACAGCGCGTCGTTGCTGGCTTCATGAGTCACTGGAAAGCACACGGCAGCGACAAGTACCCATAACGCTTCCGGCTGCCGCCCGAAGAGCTCTACCACCTCGCTCACGTCATGCACAAAGGCGAGCACCCCGGAACGATGTAGGGCGTGCCGCTCGAAGCTGACCCCGCGACGAAAGGCGAAATGGTCGCAATCGACGGCACGGTCGTGTCGATAGCGTTGGCTGACCCAACGCCTGCGGCTTAGGCGCCAGCCGCCAACTTGTCGCGCAGTCGGAAGCCAGCCAGCACCAAATCCAAACGAGACCAAATACGCAGGCGTTTTGCGAAATCATTTGTCCATTTGCGCAACAACAATCCGGCAGGGCAATAACTATTGTTGACGTAACGTGCTCAACAAGTGTAAATTATTGTTTCCAACTGACGCAAATGGAGAGCCAATTACTCAAATACATAGCAAGCCACTCTTCTCGTCACACTAGATCGCATCATTAGTCAATGCCATATAAATCAAAACTACGTTAGTTTTTATTCAATATGAAAAATTTCCGAAAAATTCTTTCTGCCGCAGCACTCGCTCTGATTACAAGTAACTCTCATGCATGGACGTTGGTCTATGCAAATGATGCCAGCGGAAACGTGACGGCAGGAACACTTCAATCTTTACGAAATGCGGTGAGCACCGGCTCATCTGTGAAAGTCATCATTAATTCACCAAATATTCAAGTTTGGTCGATCCTATGCAACACCGCTGCACATGAGGCCGATGCTTCAAAAGGTGTGGTTTGCTATGGACCCGCGCCACTTTACGCGGGGTGGACAATAGGCAGAGACGCGGGACAAATACTCAATCCCCCGCAGGCAATGCATATTATTGTAAATACTCTTGGGCAGTACTCCCAATATGGAATCAGCTACTCTACAGGCCAAGTCACTCACAGTCTGAAGCAGAACTATCCAATGCAGTGGTACGTGGATTGAGATCTGCGTGCGGCACTCGGGCAGCAAACCCAGGTGCCGGACCTTGCTGGCTCAGAAAGCGGCGATGCGCTCGCCCAGGATCGCGGACAGCTCGTGCATCACGTCCAGTTGGCGGCGCAGGCGGCTGATGTCCTGGTCGCAGTCCATCTTCTGGTCCAGCACGTCCTTCTGCGCCAGCGTGCTGGCCAGCGGCTCGGGCATATCCAGCGCCACGCGGACAAAGCAGTCCTTGGCCCCCACCAGCGCGGCAATGCGCGCCGACTCCACGGGCTGCACCGCCAATCCCAACGGCTGCGGCTGTTCAAACTCCGGCGAAGGGTGAAACAAGGGAGGCGTGACCACCAGGCACAAAGGGCAGTCGAGCGAGTGGTGCGTGCCGGCACTCGCCTGTCCTTCGTCATCCAGCACGACGACCTGCATGCTGCCATTGCCCGTGCAAACCACTTCCAGGGAGCGCGGGTGCACGATGGGCGACGCCACGGCCATCGCCAATGCCAGCATGAACCACGCCAAAGCAAGGCGGGGCAGCATCAGGCAGTTGCGCAAGGTTTGCATGCGTACGCATTATGGGGGGCCATCGCCTGTTGAGCGAGGCAGCTGCCTGGCAAGCTGTTGTGAGTTCCCTGCAAAACTGCCTTGCCATCCGCCGCCTTCAAGCGGCGGCAGCGCCTTGACCAAGATCAACCGGGCCGGATCTGCATCCGCCATTGCGCAAGAAGGTTGCTGTCGGTCCGATATCGCCGCCATAATCGCGGGCTATGCACACCCTTCGCACATCGTCATTCTGGAAGCGCCTCGCCCTGGCGTGGTTCCTGCTGACGCTGGGTGTTGCGGGCGCTTCGCCCTTCGTGAACCCCAAGACCATGGAGCTCATCTGCTCCAGCGGCGGAGCCATCACCATGGTGGTTCTTGACGACGAGGGCCAGGCCCAGGCGCCAGGTCAGCACACGCTCGATTGCTCGATGTGCCTGGCCCCTGCATTGCCTCTGCCTCCCGTCAGCCTGGCGGTGGCACAACCCCATCCTCTGGCGGCAGCCCTGCATCCGTTTGCAGCGGCCCATATCGCAGCCCTGGTCGGCGCGCCGCTTCCACCCCGCGGGCCTCCCGCACAGGCCTGATTCCCTCGCATCGATAGCGCGGCTGCCTTGGCCGCGACACCATGGCAAGGCATTGCGCCACGCCAGTTGCGAGGTCATTTCCTGGCCTGCCCCAAGCCCCCAATGCGCCCGCCTGTGACCAGGCCGGCGGTGCGGCGCACGGGCAACGGCCTGCCCTGGATCGTCCAACAATGATTTGCGCAGTTCAGACGGACTGCGTGCACACCCATGCTTGCCCAACGCTTCACCTGCATTCCGGCCGTTTTCCACAGGTCCTCCATCGCCTCGGCGCTTCTCACACTGGCTGCCGGCGCGCATGCCCAGGAGCCTCAGATGGCCCCCGTCACCGTCAATGCCCGCCCCGTGGTGGAAGAGATGGAGCTGGATGCGTTTTCCTCCAACTCGGCCGTGATCACCCAGGACCAATTGCGCGACCAGAACGCGGTGGACCTGGCCTCGGCCCTGCGCCGCACGCCCGGTGTCCAGATCTCGCGCTACAACCCCGTGGGTGCCTTTGGCGGCGATCAGGGCGGCGCCGTCTATATCCGCGGCATGGGTGTGAGCCGACCCGGCAGCGAGATCAAGACCTATGTGGACGGCGTGCCGTTCTACATGGGACTGTGGAGCCATCCCCTGCTGGACCTGCTGCCCGTCAACGGCATACAGTCCATCACGGTCTACAAGAGCCCGCAGCCCCAGGTCAATGGCAACAACTTCGCCTCCATCGACTTGCTCACGCGCCGCGCCACCGAGGACGGCGTGCACGGGGATGCCAGGATCTCGGCGGGCTCCTACGGCACCCTCACCGAACAGGCCAGTCTGCTGGGCAGAAGCGGCAACCTGGATTGGAGCCTGGCCCAGGGCTTTGCACGCTCCGACGGCCACCGCGCCAATGCGGATGGCCGGCTCAGCAACCTCATGGGGCGCATTGGCTACAGGCTGGATGCGAACTGGTCGGTGGCGGCCAGCTTCCTGCAGGTGGACAACAAGGCCAGGGACCCTGGCGACGCACGGCTTGCCGCTGCGGCGCTGGCCCCCCAGTACAACACCAAGGCGAGCATGTTCAGCAGCTCCGTGTCCCACGTGCATGGTGACTGGCGGGGCGAGCTCAAGCTGTACAGCAACCATGGCCGGGGCGACTGGCTGGACCAGCCCGCGCCGGACGGCGACAGCATCAACAAGTTCCGCATGAGCGGCCTGCGCTGGAAGGAACAGTTCTCGCCCTGGAAGGGGGCCACCGTCACTGCCGGCCTGGACCATGACCGCATTTCGGGCGATGCCGCTTTCAACCGCGTCGCACCAGCGCCCCAGGGATTTTTCCAGGCGCCCACCTTCAGGATCACCTCCCCCTATGCGGGACTCAGCCAGGAGATCCCGCTGTCGGCGACATGGAGCCTGGTGCCCTCCGCCGGCCTGCGCATGTACGACCACAGCCAGTTCAGCTCCAAGGCGGCCCCCCATGCGGGTCTGTCGCTGGCCTCGGAGCAGTTCACCGTCTACGCCAACCTGTCGCGCGGCATCAACTACCCCGGGCTGGAGACGCCGCTGCTGGCATCGCTGATTCCGGCCCTGGGCTCCACGTGGCAGCAGCTGTCCGCCGAGGAGATGGACCATGCCGAACTGGGCTTCAAGTGGACGCTGTCGCAGGCCACACAGCTTGACGCCAGCATCTTCCACGACAAGGTCAAGAACCGCTATGTCTTCGGCTTTCCGCCCAATGTCCCGCCCCCGCCGCAGTTCATCAACCTGGGCGGCTACACCATGCGCGGCATGGAGCTGTCGCTGCGCCAGGCGCTGGGCGGCGGCTGGTCGGGCTTTGCCGGCCTGACGCTGCTGGACCCCAGCATGGACAACCTGCCCTACAGCCCGCGCCGCGCGCTGACGCTGGGCGTCAATGGCAAGGCCGGCCCGGTGCGGGTCGCCTTCGATGCGCAGTACCAGTCGGCAGTCTGGGCGCTGAGCCGCGCGCGGGGCGCCGATGCCGCCAACACCGAGCGCGTGGCCGGCTTTGCCGTGGCCAACCTGCGAGTGGCCTATCCGGTGCCTGCCCTGGGCAGCAAGGGAGAGGTTTTCCTGGCCGTGGAGAACCTGTTCGACCGCAACTACGCCTATCGCCCCGGCTACCCCATGCCCGGCCGCTCGGCACAGATCGGCGTGGCGGCCAGCTTCTGATCCCCCGCCCGCACAGCCCGCACAAGGAGCACGCATGAGACATCTTTCTTTGAGCAGCATCGCCCTGTCGATGGCCCTGGTCCTGGGCCTGCCCGCCATGGCGGCGGCCTCGGGCGCGACGCCCCCCGCCACGGCCGGATCGGCTGATGCGGCGGCCATCCGCAGCGTCATGATGGCCACCTGGGACAAGCCCGAGGCCAGGCTGGAGGTAGCGCCCATTTCCATCGAAGGCGGCCATGCGGTCGCCGGATGGATACAAGGCGATCGCGGTGGCCGGGCCCTGCTGCGGCGCGACGCGCAGGGCCAATGGCTGGTGGCCGTCTGTGGCGGCGATGGACTCAAGGACCCCAAGATGCTGGCAATGGCTGGCCTGTCTGCATCGGCCGCGCGCAGCCTGGCCAGCAAGGTCGTGCAGGCCGAGTCCGCCATGCCCGCCCCGCGCCGCGCCCTGCTGTCCCTGTTCGACGGCATGGTCCATATGGACGCGCAGGGCCAGCATCCCCCATCCGCACATCCGGCCCATTGAGCCGATCGCCTCCTCCACACCATCCACCGTCCGCCTCACGCGATGTCTGTCTCCCTCTCCTTCTCGCGCAGCCCCCTGGCCCTGTCCATCACCCTGGCACTGGCCTCGGCGGCACATGCCCAGGGCCTGGCCGCCCCCCAACCGTTGAGCCAGGACGACTCCGCCCTGACGCTGGGCACCATCAGCATCACCTCCAAGGCCTCCGGCCCGCTGTCCACGCGCAGCGTGTTCAGCTCCGTGGACATCGTGGGCGCGGACATCCTCGAGAACGAGCATGTGGACTACAGCTGGGAGCTGCTGTCCAAGGCGCCCGGCGTGCAGGTCACGCAGTTCAAGCAGGGCACAGATGCCGGGCGCTTCTCCTTCCGGGGCTTCAACGGCGAAGGCCGCATCAATGCTGTCAAGCTGCTGATCGATGGCATCCCCAGCAATGACAACGCCGGGGGCATGCCCTTTCTGGACGCAGTCTTCCCGCTGGACATCGAGGCCATCGAGATCGTGCGCGGCACCAACGACGCGCGCTACGGCCTCAACAACATCGCCGGCAATGCCAACGTGGTCACCCGCACGGGCGGCAACGAGGGCCGTGCCAGCGTGACCGTGGGCAGCTTCGGGACCCAGGAGTTGCAGGTGTCCAAGGGCATCGAGAGCGGCAACTGGAGCCAGAACTATTTCCTGGCCTGGCGCGATTCGGACGGCTACCGGGACCATGCCGATGCCCGCAAGCTGTCCCTGTCCGGCAAATGGTTCTACACCTCGGACGATGGCCGCTGGCGCACCGGCGTGATCGCGCGCTACTACCGCAACAAGGCGCTGGAGTCGGGCTACCTCAGCTACGAAGAAGCCATCAAGGCGCCGCGCAGCTCCCCGGCCTACGCGGCGGCCGACCGTGGCGAGCGGGAAACCGGCCAGCTCAGCGCCCACCTGGATGGCGAACTGACGCCCGAGCTGTCGCTGTCCGCCAAGGTCTACGCCAACCAGTACGAGAACCAGCGCTGGGTACGCTTCTCGGCAGCGGGATCGCAGCAGGAACGCTACAACGACGAGCAGCAGCAAGGCGCCATCACCACCCTGACCTGGCGCCCCAAGGTGGCCTGGGCGCATGAATTCACGCTCGAAGGCGGTCTGGACGCCCAGCGGCAAAGCAACCTGGGCCAGCGCTACCGCACCACGGAGCGCGTGCGGACCTCGCAGTTCCGCGACTGGGACTTCGACCTCCATACGCAGGGCGCCTATGTGCAGGCCGTGATCCGCCCCATCGAAGCCCTGCGGATCATCCCGGCGCTGCGCATTGACGACGTGGATGGCCACTTCATCGACCGCCTGGCCGGCACGCGCGCGCCCGTGCATGACTACGGCCTGATCAAGCAGCCCAAGATCAGCATCGCCTACACCCTGAGCCAGCAGGCCAGCGTCTACGCGAACTGGGGCCGGACCTTCCAGATCGGCTCGGGCATCGACGCCTACCGCACGCAGGATCGCAACCTCAGGCCCTCCATCAATGATGGCTGGGAAGCGGGCGTCAAGTTCTCTCCCCTGCCCTGGCTCAACGGCCGCGTGGCCTACTGGGAGCAGCGCGCCTCGGGCGAGGTGGCCCGGGTGCTGGGCGTGGACGGCCTGCCCGACCCGGGCGGCCTGGGCAACGTGGGCAAGACGCTGCGCAAGGGCTACGACATACAGCTCAACATGAAGCCCCATGCCCGTACCACCGCCTGGATCGCCTACTCCCACCAGTTGGCGCGCATCACCGCGCCCGACCCCAGCGCACCCGCCACCCTGGGCAAGGAAATCGAGAACGTGCCGCACTACCTGGTCTCGGCCGGCGTGGACTGGCAGGCCACGGACCGGCTGAAGCTGTCGGCCTGGGGCAATGCCCAGGGCGACTACTACCTGGAGCGCACCAATACCCAGGGCCGCGCAGGCAAGTTCGCCGTGCTGAACCTGGGTGCCAGCTACCGGCTCTCGGACACCATGGACCTGGGCCTGCAGGTCAAGAACGTCACCAACCGCAAGTACGTCTACGCCTGGTATGACAGCGGCTCCTCGGGCTACTCGCCCGCCGACGGGCGCGGCGTCTATGCCAGCATGAACCTGCGCTTCTGATGGACACCTTCCAGCCGTCCACCGCACCAGTCGCGTACCAGTCACGCACCAGGCACGCACCCGACACACACGACATTTTTGCCAACGAAGGAGAAACCCATGAAACGCCACGTCCGTTTGCTTGCCCTCGCCGCCGCCATGATCAGCGGATTCGCCAATGCCCAGGTCAGCGTCAGTGATGCCTGGGTGCGCGCCACCGTGCCGCAGCAAAAGGCCACCGGCGCGTTCCTGAAACTGCAGGCCGCCCAGGACAGCAAGCTCGTCGCAGCGACTTCGCCCCTGACGCCGGTCGTCGAAGTCCATGAGATGGCCATGCAGGACAACGTGATGAAGATGCGCCAGGTGCCGTCCATCGCGCTGCCGGCAGGCAAGACCGTGGAACTCAAGCCCGGGGGCTACCACGTGATGCTGCTGGACCTCAAGCAGCAGGTGCAGGAAGGCCAGACCGTGCCGCTGACCCTCATCATCGAAGGCAAGGACGGCAAGCGTGAATCCGTGCAGGTGCAGGCGCCCGTACGCCCGCTGGCCACCAAGGCGGCGCCCTCGGGCCACGATCACAAGCACTGACACAGGGCCCATGCGCTGCAGCAGCTTCCGCATCAAGCGCTGGGTGGCCTTCGGGCCACCCGCCTGGCCGTGGGCGTTGCCGGGCGCACGACAGCGGCGCGACCAGGGACGGCGCTTTGCCGCCTGGATGGCTGCGGCGCTGCTGTTCGCCTTTGTGCACCCTGCCCTGGCGATGGTGCTGGCATCGGGCCAAGTCAGTGGCGACCCGCTGGCGCGGCTGGCCATGGAAGTCTGCACACCCCTGGGCCTGCAGCAGGCGCAACCGGTGTCTGCTGCGGGGGAGCCTGAAGCCAAGGAGCAGACCACGGCAGCCGGCCAGGCGCATTGCCCGCTGTGCCGGGTCGTGGGCGATGCCCCTCCTGATGTGTCCCGCGCGGACCTGCGCTTTGCCGCGCCGCCGCCTCCCACCCCGCTGCCGCCCCAGGCCCTGCGCCCGCGGGATACCGTGCTGCGCGTGGTGCTGAGCACTCCCCCCAGGGCGCCTCCCCTTCCCTGAAGCCCGAAAGGGCCGCACGGGCGGCATGCCGTCGCCCATTCCCGAATTCCTCTCCCATGCCAAGCCGCGACCCGTGTCGCAGCCTGCAGGGTTACCCACGCCTGCGCGCCGCCATGGCCCCAGCGCAGGCACCAAGAAACCGTTTCCCCATGCGTAACACTTACTTTGACAACTCCCGCTTTCCCCTCGCCCTGATCGCCACCGCGCTGCCGCTGCTGCTGGCCGCCTGCGGTGGCGGCGGAGGCGGTGACAACGGCCAGCCCACCACGCCCACCACGCCCACAACGCCCACGGGCCCCCAGGCCGTGGCCATCGAGTTCGCCGCCAAGGCCGGCAACCTGCCCGCCAAATGCGGCACGCCCATCGCCGGCGTGGGAACCAGCCAGGCCACGGTGGACCTGCATGACCTGCGCTTTTACGTCAGCGGCGTCTCGCTGATCAATGACAAGGGCGAGGCCGTGGCCGTCACCCTGGACGTCAACGACTGGCAGACCAAGGAAGTGACGCTGATCGACCTGGAGGACGGCACCGGCGCATGCGCCGACGCAGGCACGCAGGCGCAGAACACGCAGGTCCGGGGCACGGTGCCCGCAGGCACGTACAAGGGCATCAGGATGACCGTGGGCGTGCCCTCCTCGGTCAACCACACCGACTATGCCGTCGCACCCAAGCCGCTCGATGTGCAGGCCCTGGCCTGGTCGTGGCAGGCCGGCCGCAAGTTCGCCCAGATCGAGGTCAACCCCGTGGGCGGCGTGGCCCGCCCCGCGCCGGCCGCCCCCGGCAAGACCTTCTACGTCCACCTGGGCTCCACCGGCTGCACGGGCAACCCCGTGACCGGCGAGACGGTCAGCTGCGCGCGTGCGGACCGCATGGATTTCGGGTTCGGCGATTTCAATGCCGGCACCCAGAAGGTGGTGCTGGACATTGCGCAGCTGCTGCAGGGCTCGAACGTCAAGGAAGACCTGGGCGGCGCCGCCGGCTGCATGTCCGGGGCCACCGATCCGGAATGCGTGCCCATCTTCAGCGCGCTCAAGATCGATCTGACCACGGGCCGCTCCATCAATGAAGGCAGCGGCCAGACCGTGTTCCGTACCGAGGCCAAGTAATGCACAAGCCCCATTCGCTTCGGCGGGTGGCGGCATGGACCGCCGCCCTGTGCGGCCTTGCCGGGGCCATCGCCCTGGCGGGCTGCGGGGGCGGCGACACCGCCGTCCACGATGACTCCGGCAGCAGCACGGGCTGGTCCTGGGCGCTGCCCTCCTTTTTCCCCACCCCCAAGGTGCCCGACACCAATCCCATGACGACAGAGAAGGCCGAGCTCGGCCGCTTTCTGTTCTATGACAGGCGCCTTTCGGGCAACGGCACGCAGGCCTGCGCGAGCTGCCACATACAGTCCAAGGCCTTCACCGATGGCCTGACGACCTCACTGGGCTCCACAGGGCACGCACATCCGCGCAACGCCCAGAGCCTGGCCAACGTGGTCTACAACGCCACGCTGACCTGGGCCAACCCCTCGCTGGTCACGCTTGAAAAGCAGATGGAGACGCCGCTGTTCGGCACGGACCCGGTGGAGATGGGCGTCAACGACAACAACAAGGAGGAAATCCTCGCGCGGCTGGCTGCCGACACCGGCTACGGCCCGCGCTTCGCCAGGGCCTACCCGGGCCAGGCAGCGCCCATCACCTGGGGCAATGTGATCCACGCCATCTCGGCATTCCAGCGCACCATTCTTTCGGGCAACAGCAAATATGACCAGTACCTCAAGGGCAGCACGGCACTGAACCCGGCCGAGCAGCGCGGCATGAACCTGTTCTTCGGCGAAAAGGCCGAATGCTTCCACTGCCACAGCAGCTTCAACTTCAACGACCAGATCGTGCACGCGGGCAGCCGCATCGTCGAGACCCCGTTCCACAACACGGGCCTCTACAACATCGGCGGCACCGGCGCCTTCCCCGAGCCCAACCGGGGCGTCTACGAACTGACCCAGCTCTTCAAGGACATGGGCAAGTTCCGCGCGCCCAGCCTGCGCAATGTGGAAGTCACCGGCCCCTACATGCATGACGGCAGCATCGCGACGCTGGAGGAAGTGCTGCAGTTCTATGCAGCCGGGGGCCGCAACATCACCTCCGGCCCGCATGCCGGCGACGGGCGCGCCAACCCCAACAAGAACGACTTCATCAACCAGATCGCCCTGACGGCCGACGACCGCGCCGACCTGCTGGCCTTTCTCAAAACCCTCACGGACCATGAGCTGCTCACCAACCCCAGGCTCGCCGATCCCTTTGCACAGCAGACAGGCCAATAGCATGCAACGCAGCTTCCTCGCGCAACGCACACCGCTGGCGGCAGCCATCGCCATCGCCATCGCCTTGTCGGCAGGCAGCGCCGCCGCGCACACCCTGGATGACGGCATACCGCAGACCAACGGCCTGCGCATCGACATGGCGGCGGTGGCCGCCTATCTCCATGGCGACTCCACCTTGCCGGCACCCAAGCTGGCCGGCACGCTGGGCCTGGGCGACACGCCTGACGACCAGCGCGGCTGGCGGCTGGAGCATGGCACCCTGGGCGCCGGCCTGCGCGTATCTCCCCAACTGGGGGCCAACATCGTGATGGGCTGGCACGACAGCGACCCAGCCCATGTGGAGGCCGCCTGGATGGAGGCGCGCAGCGGCTCAGACGCCGAGCTGACCCTGGGCGCAGGCCGCAACCGCGTGCCCATGGGGCAGGTGCTCACGCGTGCCGGGCACTTCGACCGCTACGGCCAGATGCCGCTGGCCAAGCGGGCGGCCTTCAACGGCGACTGGATCGAGGATGGCGTCAACGCCGCCTGGCGTCCCCACCTGCAAGGCGCCATGTCCTGGCTGCAGGGCATTGACCTGGGGCTTTGGCGCGCCCGGCGCTTTCCCGGCAGCGACAACGCCGCCTGGGCGCCCGTCGTGCATGCCAGCGCCGCCTGGACATCGGTGCAGGCTGACGCCTTCTACAGCCGGATGCAGCCCAAGGGGCGCGGCGCCTATGTACAGCGCTCCAACAGCGGCCACATCCACACGGCGCCACAGTGCAATGCCAGCCTGCGCGACATCACCTGCTTCGACGGCACCGTGGACCTGGCCGGGGCCAGCGCTACCTGGACCACGCCGTTGCCCGGCGTCCAGCTCACCGCAGCAGGCATCTGGCGGCGCGAAAGCGGAAACCTCTATTCCCAGAACGGCGACACCCGCTACCAGGGCCGCACGCTGGGCGGCTGGCTGGAAGTGCTCTGGCAGCCGCGCGCGCGCTGGGAATTCGGCGCCCGCCAGGAATGGCTCAGAAGCACCAATCGCGTCAGCGGGCCGGGCGCCCTGCTGGTGGCCACGGACGCCAACCTGCTGCCCAACAACCCATCACGCCGCTTCACGGCCATGGCCGGCTGGCGCCCCGTCAAAAGCGTTCTGATCGCGCTTGAAGCCGGGCGCGAGCACATTGCCGGCAAAGGCCATACGGTGGCAGGCCTGCGGCTGATCTGGACCCCCGATGCCCTGTTGGAAAGGAACTGGAAATGACCACAATGCTTCGCCGCCAGGCGCTTGGAATGCTGCTGGGCACGGGCTGTGCCCTGACACTGCCGCTGACGGCACGGGCCCATGACTTCCGGGCGGGAGACCTGGTCATAGACCACCCCTACGCCACGCCCTCCATCGCCGGCTCCAGCAACGGGGCGGCGTATTTGCGGGGGATCAGGAACAAGGGAAAGAACGCCGACCGGCTCATCGGGGCCAGCACGCCAGCGGCCGCACGCGTGGAACTGCATGAGATGAAGATGGAGGGCGACATCATGCGCATGCGCGAAGTGCCCTTCATCGAACTGCCCGCAGGCCAGGAGGTGCAGTTGCGCCATGGCCAGTCACACCACCTCATGCTGATCGGACTCACGCAGCCCCTGCGCGAGGGTGATCGCTTCGATCTGACGCTGCAGTTCGAAAAGGCTGGCGAGTACAAGGTCAAGGTCTGGGTGCAGCAACCCAAGCGCATGCCATCCGGACACCAACACCCGCATTGAACGGACATGCGGCAGGAGCCGCGCCCCACAAGGCGAGATGCAGCCATGAGCTGCTGCAACCGCCACCACGGGGCTTGCCGGCAGCTCAGTCTTCGTCCAGCGCCTCAAACCGCTCTGCCAGGAAATCCAGCAGCGCCCGCACGGCCGGCAGCAGCCCGCGCCGCGAGGCGAACACCGCATGGATGATCTCGCGCCGTGGCGCCCAGCCCGGGATGACGTGGACCAGTTCACCGCGCGCGATCTGCTCGCGCACCATCATCGAGGGCAGTTGCACCACGCCCACCCCCGCCAAGGCCGCCGCGCGCAGCGCCAGCATGCCGCGCGTGACCAGGCGCGGCCGGTGGCGGATGGCCGCCTGCGTGCCGTCCGGGCCGATCAGGTGCCACACATGCTCGTGCTGCGGCAAGCCCAGGTCCATGCTCGGCAGGCCTGCCAGATCGGCGGGCACCTGGGGGATGCCGCCTGTCAGCAGCTGCGGGCAGGCCACCAGGCATTGCCCGCGCTCGGCGAGCATGCGCATCACCAGGTCGCTGTCCTCCAGCGGCGGCGGGCGCACGCGGATGGCAACGTCGATTCCCTCGCCCACCACGTCGACGCGGCGGTTGGTTTCCTCGAGGTGGATCTCCACGCGCGGATACGCGGCCATGAAGGCCGCCAGCATGTCGGCGATGCGCGCATCGAGCAGCGCCACCGGGCAGGTCATGCGCACGATGCCGCGCGGCTCGGCGTGGGTCAGCGCGATGGCCTCGTCGGCGGCGTCGGCCTCCACCAGCATCGCCTTGCAGTGGCCGTAGTAGGTCTGGCCGGTCTCGGTGACGGCAAATCGCCGCGTGGAGCGCTGGATCAGGCGCGTGCCGAGACGCTCCTCAAGCTGCGCGATGCGCCGGCTCAGCTTGGATTTGGGCATCCCCAGCGCGCGGCCCGCGGGCGCAAAGCCGCCGTGGTCCACCACCTGCACGTAGTAGTAGAGGTCGTTCAGGTCTTTCATTGCACACCGCCTTCATCGTTCCTCAGATAGGACTCTGATGGCAAATATTAACGACTACCGCGTTCATCGTTCAAATCCTATTCTCTATCCGTCAGCCAAGACCTTTGTCTCGGCGACACAAGGAGATCAGCATGAAGAAAATCCTCGGTGTCTACAGCGCCCCCCGCATGCACTGGGTAGGCGACGGTTTTCCGGTGCGCTCGCTGTTCGGCTACGACGGGCTGGGCAAGCACCTGAGCCCGTTCCTGCTGCTTGACCACGCGGCGCCGACGCCCTTTGGGCCGACCGACCGGCCGCGCGGCGTCGGCCAGCACCCGCACCGTGGTTTCGAGACCGTGACCATCGTCTACCAGGGCGAGCTGGAGCACCGCGACTCCACCGGCGCCGGCGGCCTGATCGGCCCCGGCGACGTGCAGTGGATGACCGCTGGCGGCGGCATCCTGCACGAGGAATTCCACTCGCGCGCCTTCACCGAACGCGGCGGAACCATCGAGATGGTGCAGCTTTGGGTCAACTTGCCCGCCAAGGACAAAATGACCGCGCCGGGCTACCAGACGCTGCTGGATGCGCAGATTCCCTGGGCGGACCTGGCGGAAGGCGCGGGCCGTGTGCGGGTGATTGCCGGCGAGTTCGGCGGCCACCTCGGCCCGGCGCAGACCTTCACGGCGATGGACGTGTGGGACATCCGCATCCGCCATGGCGGCGTGGGCCGGTTCGACGCGAAGGACGGTCACACGCTGGCCCTGGTGGTGCTCCACGGCTCGGTGCTGGTCAACGGCGCCATCGCGCGGGAAGGACAACTGGTGCACCTGGAGCGCGCCGGCAGCGGCGTGGAGATCGAGGGCAGCAGCGACGCCACCGTGCTGTGGCTGTCCGGCGAGCCCATCGATGAGCCGGTGGTGGGCTATGGCCCGTTCGTGATGAACAGCGAGGCCGAGATCCGTCAGGCCATGACCGACTTCAACAGCGGACGCTTCGGCCAGATGGCGCACTGAGCGCCGCAGGGCTCCCGCCGGGAGTCCTGCATGTTTCCCCCGACGCGGCTTTGTTCAGCCGGGGCCTGCTGCCCCGGTCGTGCACGGCTGCGCCTGAACCGCCCATCCCGGGCACTTTGCAACCCCAAGGAGATTCACCATGACCAAGCCCTACGTCCGCCTGGACAAGGACAACGCCGCCGTGCTGCTGGTAGACCACCAGACCGGCCTGCTATCCCTTGTACGCGACATCGACCCGGACAAGTTCAAGAACAACGTGCTGGCGCTGGCCGACATCGCCAGCTATTTCAAGCTGCCCACCATCCTGACGACCAGCTTCGAGAACGGCCCCAACGGCCCGCTGGTGCCGGAGCTCAAGAGCCAGTTTCCCCAGGCGCCCTACATCGCCCGGCCCGGCAACATCAACGCCTGGGACAACGAGGATTTCGTCAAGGCCGTGAAGGCCACAGGCAAGAAGCAACTCATCATCGCCGGCGTGGTGACCGAGGTGTGCGTGGCCTTTCCCGCACTGTCGGCCATCGAGGAAGGCTTCGACGTCTTCGTGATCACTGACGCCTCCGGCACCTTCAACCCCATCACACGCGATGCGGCGTGGAATCGCATGTCGCAGGCCGGCGTGCAACTGATGAGCTGGTTCGGCGCTGCCTGCGAACTGCACCGCGACTGGCGCAACGACGTGCAGGGGCTGGGCACTCTGTTTTCCAACCACATCCCCGACTACCGCAACCTGATCACGAGCCACACCATGCTCACCCAGGGCAATTGAGGAGAAGACCGTGAGCACACCCCAAACCATCGCCAACTTCAACGGCACCCGCCCGGTCATCGATCCCGACAATGTGGCGATGCTGCTGATCGACCATCAAAGCGGCCTGTTCCAGACCATCAAGGACATGCCCTTCACCGAGGTGCGTGCCAATGCCACCACACTCGCCAAGGTAGCGACACTGGCGAAGATCCCGGTCATCACCACCGCATCGGTGCCGCAGGGTCCGAACGGCCCCTTGATCCCCGAGATCCACCAGTACGCCCCGCATGCCCGGTACGTTGCGCGCAAGGGCGAGATCAACGCCTGGGACAACCCGGAGTTCGTCGCTGCCGTCAAGGCCACTGGGCGCAGGCAGCTCATCATCGCGGGGACAATCACCAGCGTCTGCATGGCCTTTCCCAGCATCGCCGCGGTGCACGAGGGCTACCAGGTCTTCGCGGTGATCGACGCCTCGGGGACCTACTCGAAAATGGCGCAGGAAATCACGCTGGCGCGCATCGTGCAGGCTGGTGTCGTGCCGATGGACACGGCGGCGGTGTGCTCGGAGGTGCAAAAGACCTGGAACCGTGAGGACGCGCTGCAGTGGGCGCAGGCCTACAGCGCAGTCTTCCCGCCTTACCAGTTGCTGATCGAAAGCTACTCCAAGGCGCAGGAAGTGGCCAGGAACGGTGAGCAGCTGGATTCGCAACGCACCTGACTGCGGTAGCACGGCACGGGTACGAGGCCGCTTGCCCAGGGCAGGATGGCGCGCCGGCACCCCGCAAGTTTGTCAGCCGGACTGCAGGCTTGCGGCGTCTCCCAGGCCAGGGGCAGAAGTCATTACACTTGTCGCCAAGCCGAAAGGCCCGGTGTGTCGTAACACCTATCTGGAGAGGTTGCAGCCCCCACCTTCAAGCGGGGTTTTGTCATGCCCAAATTTAAGAGGCTGGTGCGCCCGTGCGCGCCAGCCTGCATGGTTTCGGGCGAGATGGGCCTACCCGCGAGGATGGCCGCACGGCTCCGGACGTGTTACGAACATCTCGTCCACCCGTCGCCCTTCGTAAGGCAGCGTGTGGTGCTCAATGAGCCCGGAGCAAGAACCATGACCGCATCTTCACCCTCCTCCCGTCCGCCCCCTTCCCTCACCACTCGCCAAGCGGGAAGCGCCAAGGCTTGCCGCAGGCATCGCAGGACCCACTGCACCATGCGGACCGCGCTGGCCTTCATGCAGCGATCCCTGGAATTCCTGGTGCGCGTGGCAGGCGAACACGACAACGCCAACTACGACGACGACGGCACCGATGCCGATGTGGAGCTGGCCGTGGAACTGGCGCTGGAGCACATCAGGCGCCTGCGCGCAGGGGGGCCCATGGAGCGCGAGGCCTTCGCCCAGCACTGGAACATGGCGGCGGCCGCCATCCGGCTGGGGGCGCTTGCCTACGGCCGCACCGACAGCAACTACTACCGCATGCTGGGCTTTGTGCAGCAGCAGTTCGAGGTGTCGGCGGCCATGGTGGAATTTGTGGATGAGGCGCAGGACTGAGGCCCCGGCCCCGGTGGCGCTCAGCGCCAGCAGTCCTCCACCGTTCCCAGGGGCGAGATGCCCTTCACGCCCAGGGCGTTCAGGGTGTAGTCGCCGCAGCGCCTGTCCGATGCCTGGCGGCCGGTGCGCGTGGCCTTGAGCGTGTAGCCGCCGTCATTGGCGGTCGTGGCCATCGTCAGGGTGTAGTGGCCGTTCTCGGACTTGTCCCCCCAGGGCAGTCTGAGGTTGGCGACGGAGCTTGTGTAGCCGCCGTTCTGCGCCCGCCAGCGCTCCTGCCGGGCGGCGGCCTCCCCCAGCAGGCTCTGCGCTTCCACGCGCCGCGATCGCAGCACGTATTCCTGGTAGGAGGGGTAGGCGATCGCCGAAAGAATGGCGACCACCGCCACCGTGATCATCAGCTCGATCAGCGTGAATCCATGTAGCTTGCTGCGCACGCATTTCTCCTCGGGGGCCCGCAGGGCCAGCCAGACGGCCGGGGCCGGCAGGCCCCTTTGTGTAGTGGATGGGATGGCGGTCACGGGTTCGCGGGCTGGCGGCGCCAGCTCTGTCGCCCCCGGTCCACTCCGCTGTTGATATCGTCGCCCCCGGTCTTGACCGGGTCTCCCGCCCCGCTTGGCTTTCCGCTGGAGTCGAAGATCTTCGCGCCGCTGATGGTGGGCCTGCCCGGCCCCACCTCGCGGCCGTTGACCTGCTGGCCTGCCAGGTTGTCGGAGGCGTTGAAGATGCCGTCGCCGTTCACATCGAAGGCGACATAGTCGGTCTTGCCCCCGGTGTCGGGATCGATGGCGTAGATCGTGCTGGCCAGACCCGCGGAGCAGGGGTCGCCCAGCGGCGGCCGGATGGAGGTGAACACCAGTCCCCGCCCGTACAGGCTCATGTCGTAGACCAGTCTTTCGCCGTCGCGCGGCAGATCGACGTACCAGCCCCAGCTGTGCACATTGGAGTCGGCGGTGCTGGTGGCGTCCTTGTACCAGGTGACCGGGTTGGCCGACAGGGCGAACTTGCCCGGGAAGCCGCTCACCTGGGTGAACTGCTGGGCCTGCAGATCCCCGCGCCCCTTGCCGGCGGTAGGCAGCGGCTGCGGCGCAGTCGTGGCGGGTGTGCCGTAGCGATCCCAGACACCGAACACCGATTGCCGGCGCATGTCCAGCTTGTCGTCATCCGTCATGAAGCGGCCCGTGCCGAAGGCCACCACATCGCCCTTGCCGCTGGAGTGCCGCACCACGTAGGGTGCGGTGGTGATGGACAGCCGCTTGCCGCCGCTGCGTTCGGACTCGCGTGCCACAAAGAACAGTTGCGCATTCCATGAGCCGCTGGCACCGCTGGCCAGGTCCACGCGCCATACATTGCCCGCAAGATCACCGGCATAGGCCACGTCCACCTTGCCATCGCCGTTGTTGTCCACCACGGCGGCGCGCGACAGGCCGTTCTTCGGCGCAGGCAGCGCGCTCAGCTCTGCGGCCGTCATGCCTGCCGCGAAATCAAAGCGCCGGATGACCTCGCCACTGGAGACATCCAGCACAAACAGGCTGGACTCGCCGGAGGCGCTGTTCGACGCCTGGTAGCCATTGGACAGGAATACCACCCACCTGCCCTTGGACCGGCCGGCGTCGTTGAGCCGCGCCACGACGGGTGTGGGCATCGAGTAACCCATGCGTTCGTCCTGTTCAACGCCGAACTCCCACAGCAACCGGGGGGAGGTGGGGTCCGTGACGTCCAGCGCGAAGACCTGCCGCCCGCCCGCGCCCAGGCTGCCGACCAGCACCCTGTGCCAGGCGTTGCCGAAGTAGACATCGGAGACCACGGGCGTCCCGTCCACGAAGTAGCGGTGGGGAGCGCCGCCCGCGCCATACCGGGACGTCAGGACATTGAGCGAATTCTTCACCCCCGATGGAATGAAGGCGAACTCCTCCTTGCCAGATGCCGCGTCGAAGGCGTGCAGCATGCCGTCGTTGGCGCCCACATACAGCATCTCCTTGGCAGCCTGTTTCGCGGCAAAGGCGGCATAGGTGGCACTGCCCTCCAGCTTGTCCGCGGCGGAGGCGCGGTACAGGCCGCCCTTGACCCGCACCAGCGAGGAATTGACGATGTCGCCCAGCACATTGGGCTTTCCGCTGGCCAGGGGCTTGCGCACGCGCAAGTCATCGCGCACCTCGCCACGCAGGAACTCGATGCGCTTTTTTGCCTGGCCATCGGCGGAGTTCGTGGCCGGGTCCGTGTTGAGCACGGCCAGCCAGGACGCATCGGCGCGCTGCCCGCTGAGACTGGAGTACGTGAAAGGACTCAGCGACACGGCACTGCCGGTCCTGCTGGGGTAGTAGATCTTGCGGTCATCGGCGGACCGCTCCGACAGGAGTTCCGCCGCGCTCCACACCAGCGTTCTGTCGCTGGTGGTGAGCTTCTCGCGGATGACATCGCCGCTCCAGTACTGGACCTCGAACGTGGTCCGATACAGGTCGGCGCCTTCGCCCAGTGTCGCCGTGGGCATGTCCACGCTGACCGCCGTCACGGAACTGATGTTCTGCAGGATGTCGTTGAACGCCTTGGTCAATTGGTCCTTGAGCGTGCCGGCATTGGTCACCAGAAAATAGTTGTCCGGATCTCCCGTGATCTTGGAGGGGTCGCGGTCCGGCACGCCGTACTTGGCGGCATACCACAGCGGTCCCTTCAGGAAGCTGCCCGCGTCGGTCGCATTGCCGGGAGTGAAGCTGCGGGTGGCCGTGAGCCCCAGGTTCGAGCATTCCGTGCGCTGCTGGGCCGAGATGCTGCCCCGGCAGTAGCCCGGATCGCGATTGGGGGGCGTGTTGTAGGCGTAGTAGGCCGAGGCGGTGTCCTTGTCACGCACCTCCAGGTACATGCCGTCCTTGGTGGTGCCCGAGATCACATAGCCCATGTGCTGCCCCAGGCCGCCAGCGGCGTACTCGGACACCATGTCGATCTTCACCTTGCCATCGGCCTGCAGCGCGATCGTGTAGCGCGCGATGGCGTCCATGTCATGGTCGGCGCCCTGCTCCACGTCCTCGTAGTTGATGCGGAACTCCGCATAGGGCCGCCCGCCATTGACCGAGGCATCGATGTCCGCCTTGCCCGTGTTGGCAATGTTGACCACGTAGTAGTCGACGATCTGGTTGGTCGGCGTGAAGACCGCATTGTTCACGGTGCTGCCACCGGCACTGCCGGAGACGGTCTTGGCAAACGGTGCAATGGTCACAAAGCGCTTGCCGCCGATCGGAAAGCGTATTTCCGGCAGCGGTGACGCAATGGCCACGGAGTAGGTCCTCAGCGCATTCTTGCCCTGGCTGTTGCCGAAGATGGCATTCCTGGCGCCGAAACGGGCCACGCCTGCGGCATAGTAGGTGCCTTCCTTGCTGGGCTCCTCGGGAGACAGGCCGCGCGCCCATGACAGGTCTGCAATGGTCTTGACCGAAGGAGCCTGGTCGGCATTGGCCGACGTTGACTGGCCGATGAAGAAGTTCTTCCCGTCTATGCGCTCGGCCGAGCCGATGGCCGCCACCTCGTCAGAGACATTGAAGCCATTGAGGGCGCTGGCGCCGACGCTCGCGTAGCGGCTGCCGGGCAGCTTGCCGTCGTAGGAGGGATTGATGTCGCTGAGCACCGTCATGACGGGACGGGAGCAGTACTGGTAGCCGCCCCCGCCTTCGGCCTTGGCCCTGTAGGGCGTTTCCCAGGCGGGCTTGGACAGGCCCAGGGACGCATCCTTGGAGGAGCCGCCGGCGTAGTCATAGATGCCGAGGGCCTGGGACGCGCCGCTGAAATAGCGCATGGTCTCGAACATCATCTCGCTGATGGGATTGCCCCACATGGCGCACTTCGAAGGCTTGTCCAGCGAACTGATGGGGCCGGACGTGATCCAGCCGCATTCCACGTATTTGCCGCCGGTGTAGCCGATCAGCCGCTGGCGGTCTATGTTGGCGACCACGCCATTGACACCCGTCTTGAACTGGCCCGTCTGAGGGTCGACTTCCTCTGCGAAATTGCCGATATTGCGACGCAGCACGCCGCCGGCGATGTTTTTCTCGTACGAGCCTGTGAGCAGGCCGAAGTACATCTTCCCGTTCTCCCCGAAGTCGTGCAGCAGCCCCGTGGGCTTGTAGATGGTCTTGCCACCGTTGGGATAGGCCTTGCAGCTGGCCTCGAGCAACTGGACATTGCTGCTGGAGCAGGCCTCCACAAGCAGGTTGTAGTCGGTGATCCTGCTGCTGGCCCGCGCGCACGAATTGCCGCCTGCACAGTTGCTCTGCCCTGCAAAGCCCTCCTGGGACACCCAGTCCCAGATCTGGAACGAGGAGTCATTGAGCACGCGCAACTGGGTGATGACGCCAGCGGCCTCCCCCAGCGTGGTGACGGCAAACAGATGGCGCGTGCCGACCGCCGGCGGGCGCAGCGGCGCATAGTCCGAAATGCTGTAGACCTTGGCATCCCGCGCAGGGTCATAGGCCTTGCCCCAGCTGTGCGCATCCCTGGGAATGTAGGCGGTCTGCAAAACGGTGCGCGAAGCCGTGTCCTCCGCACGCATGCCGCCATAGAGCACGCGGCGTATGGCGTCCATGCGCGATGTGCCCAGATAGTTCAGGAAGTCGCCGCTCCAGTGGTTCGAGCACTTTTTCCTGTTGCTTCCGGTCGCTGCCTGCGAGGGCACGAAAACACCCTTGGAATAGCTGTAGCAGACGTTGTTGTTGAAGTAGCCGTAGTAGTCGATCTGGTCCGGCTTGTACCCGACATCGATCACACCGTCGCCGTTGAGGTCGGAGGCATCGTTGTAGGCCTCGTAGTACAGCTTGTGGTCACGCCCCATCACCAGCATGTTCAAGGGCGCCAGCGCCTGGTTCACGAACAGCGGCATCTGGGACAGCACGGTGTCCGCGCGCCCCTGGGCATGCGCCGGCGTACTGGCCAGTGCCAATGCGCACGTCCATAGCGCCAGGGCCGGCCAAGCGCGTGCCCGGCCCTGGCGCCCCCTCGGGCCATGCCTGGTCTTCCAACTTGCAATGCGAGCCATTGAAGCTCCCTCCCCCTGCTTACTTTATGAACATGTTGACGCTGGACCGCAGGCACAGCGCATGCGCTCCGCAGGCCTGGGCCTGCGACTTTTCCGTGGCCTGGGCATTGACCTCATAGAAGTCCGTGCAACCGGTGGCGGGTGCATCCAGCGCGGACGTCGCACTACCCGACTTGGGACAGGCGGTCGTGATGTATCGGGGATACCAGTACCCATCGGGCTGCTGAAACCCGACCGCCTTGGCCTTGGTCGTCCGGAAATCCGTACCGAGCCCGATGGAGTCCGTACGCACATCGGATACCGAGCAGGGAATGCCGCTGCTCTCGGCCACCGGAGTGCCGGCGCCATTGCAAGGCTTGAGTGCGACGGCATGCTCCAGCAGCTTGCGCTCACCTTCTCGCAGCGTGCCATCCGCGGTTTCATACAGCCGCTGGCTATCCACCATGTTGGCGGCGATGCGTGCCTCCAGCGTGGCCACGCGCATGCCGACCACCGCCAGCAGCAACACCAGCAGCAGCATGATCATGGACACCAGCAAGGCATTGCCGCGCTGGCGCCCGTGCAGGACACAGGACATGCAGGGGCGGCGCCGGGCTCCGATCAGCGCGGTCATGGCATCAGATTCCTCAGGGTGAGCGTGCCGGTGGCCAGTTGCAGCAGGGAGCCGGCATTCGCATCGCATCGGGCCCGGGCGCCGCCCAGTTGCGCCCAACGCTCGCAGACGGTGGAGGTCATGCCCTGCGTCACCTTGCCGGAGCTTTCCAGCAAGAGGGCAAGGCGCAGGGAACGGATGGCTTCCTGCGTCCCGGGCAACGTGGCCGTGAAGGCATCGACCCTGCGTATCGCGCCGGGCGCTGTCTGCCGATCGATGCCGAACTCGAAATGCACCGCCCGCACGCCATCGGCGAGCGGCACAACCTCCTGCGCGGCCCGGCAGACCAGCACACCACTTTCGACGGTGTATTTCTCCGCGAACATGCCGGTCGCCGGCGCCGGAGCGTCATAGGGGCCCGCGGCCCCCAGGTTCGCCGGCGTGCCCGCACAGTCGGTTTCCGCAGCGTCCCGGGGCTGGAAGCGAAGGCAGATGGTCTGCGCGTCAGCCGCGTAGAGCGCCTGTCCCTGGGCGAACTGGCAGCCGTTGGGATGGGGCGAGGAATCGGCAGGAAATGCGTCGAACATCGCCTGCGAAGGGTCTCTCCTGTAGCCTGCCTTGGAGAACTCGGAGTCCAGCACGGCCAGCGCCAGCCGGCTGTTGCCGAGGTTCTCGCTCTGCCCCACGCGAAAACCGAAGCTCGACAGCCCCTGCATGTAGATGGTGGTGGCAATCAGCACGAGGAACAGGCCGATGGCCAGCGCCACCAGAATCTCCACCAGGGACAGGCCCGCCTGGGACGGCATGCGCATGCGGCACGCCCGTGCGCCCGGCCCGCGCTCAAAGCCGCGACCGCAGCGTGAATGTGCAAAATTCATTGTCGCTTCCATCCAGACATTGGCCTTTCTTGACCGGCCAGGCCACCGTCACGGACACCAGGCCGTCGGCATCGGCGCTCACGGCGAAGGAGCTGTCGATGCGGTCCTCGGTGAGATCGGGCACCAGCTTGCGGGCCCGCTCGCCCCAGCAGGCCAGGCGCTGCGCCCGCGGCTGCGGCAAAGGCTGGCAGGCCACGGGTGCCGCGGGCATCGCGGCACCCTCCAGCTTCTGGTAGCCGCCCAGTTCCGCCACGGGCGCGCCCTTCGCGTCCAGGACCGTGGCCGTGTCCCCCCGCAGGGTCTCCAGCAGTTCGGAAGCCAGCATGGATGCCATCTGGCGACGCTCGGTATCCACGGTGTATTCAATGGCACGCACATGGACGCGCACGGCGCCCAGCAGCCCCACGGCCACCAGCAGCACGGCGACGAGTACCTCGATAAGGCCTGCGCCGCGTTGCCTGCGAGAAGGAAAAGGAATGGACATGTGGCAGACCCGTTGCACGCGCATCAGCAACTGCCGCCGGCAGGCAGCCGCTGCTGGCGCACAAGCCCGGCGCGAGTCACTCTCAGGCATTGCATGCGCGTGGCATGGCGAGCCGTGACGGTCAGCGTGTACAGCGTGCTGGCGCCGGAGAACTGCCTGGCGGTCCCCGTGGTTTCGAACAGGACACCCTGGGAAGAATCACCGGAGGGCGAGACGGTCACGGCATCAGGCACCCGGGCCTCGCGCACCAGTTGCCCGCCCGACTTGGCGGACCATGTCTGCCCCGCGCCCACGAAGCTGCTTTCCACCCGTTTGTAGACCGCTTCGGAGCGAGCCAGCTGCAGCAACGACTGCAACTCGAGCGCAGCCGAGCTGACGCGCTGGTTGGCTATTTGAGCGATGAAGGAAGGAGCGGCCAGAGCGGCCAGAATCGCGACCAGCGCCACCACCACCATCATCTCGATGAGGGTGAAGCCACGGGGCCATTGCCATGTGCCGCCTGGACAGCCGTTGCGCGTGTGACCGGGGTTTTTCATGCAAGCGTGCTTCTCGTTGCCGGGGAACCATGCGACAGGCCTGCAAGCCCTACGCCATTGCTCTTGATTGATGTTTGCAATCGTAATGCAAAGGCAATTTGGAAAACCTATTGACACAGGTTATGGGACAAATATAGGACTTGTCTTATAAAAACCTGCGCAAAGCGCAACACCCCATCCAGCAAGCCCGGCCCGCCGTCCGTGCACGCAAGCTCGGCGGAACGGCCCGCGCAACGGGCATGGCCACGGTGGCGGTACGGCAGATCGCGAAGTCAGGCAGGCCTCGCATCAAGCGCCTGAAAATCCACGGCAGCATGAGCGGCCGCAATCCAGCCGCAGCGCGATTGGCCATGCGAATATCCCGTCTGCTTCCAGCCCGAGGAAGATAAAGTTTGCGCCCAAAGCAAAAATCCCCAGTGCATTTCTGCACTGGGGATTTTCTTGTTTGGGGTGGCTGATGGGGCTCGAACCCACGACAACAGGAATCACAATCCTGGACTCTACCAACTGAGCTACAGCCACCGTTGAAGCATTCGATTATATGCCAAAAACCAGCAGACAAATGCTTTGGAACAGGCGTTGCGTGACGGATCGGGTGCAGCAGGAACAACGGCGCATCGGGGGACGCGGGCAAAGGGCAGGATGGCGCCATCCTCCATGCAGCCACAGCCGGCAGGGACCTTGTCCGGCGCACCTGAAGCTGCCGGGGACAAGCTGCCGGGCACAAGCAGACCCCCTGCCGCCCAAAGCAAAAATCCCCAGAGCATTTCTGCTCTGGGGATTTTTTTATTTGGGGTGGCTGATGGGGCTCGAACCCACGACAACAGGAATCACAATCCTGGACTCTACCAACTGAGCTACAGCCACCGTAGAAGAACGCTATTTTATTCCAAAAAACTGCTTGATTTCTGAAATTTCTGTTTTCTAGAAATTTCCCTCATCAGGGGCGCGGGACCTTGATCTGCACCTTGAGCTGTTTCTTGAGAAGCTCGTAGTATGCCATAGCTTCCGCCACGGCCGAGCTTCGCAGGAAGTCCTGCTTCTGCGCGGCAGCCGCCTGCGCATCATCGGCCGGACGCTCGACGATGCGGTTGATCTTGACCACGGCATAGCCTTGCGCGCCCAGGTCAACACCCGTCCATGCAGGCAGCTGGGCCGTGGGCGCACGCAGGGCAGCGTCCACCACTTCGCGCGACTGGCCTTCGGGCTGGTCACGGCTGATCACCTTGGCTGCGGGCAATTGCGCCGCGTCAGGCTTGGCCTTCCATGCGGCGAGCTTGGCTTCGCCATCGGCCTTGGCCAGTTCGGCGGATTTTTGCGCCACATACAGGGTGCGCAGCTTGTCGCCGACCTCGGCCATGGGCAGCGTGCGGGCAGGCGTGTACTCCACCACGCGGCCGGCCACCAACTGGTTGGAACCCAGCTCCACCGCATCGGTGTTGCGCTTGTTGTTGAGCGAATCGCTGGAGAACAGCGCCTCCAGGAAACGGGGATTGGCCAGGGGGCCCTTGACGTTGGGGCCGGGCTGGCGCGTCACATGGTCTGCCTTTTGCACGGTGAGCTTGAACTTCTCGGCCACGGGCTGCAGGCTGTCCGACTGCTCGTAGACCGCGTTGGAGAAGCCTTCCGCCAGTTCGGCGAACTTGCGCTGCGCCTGCTGCTGCTTGAGTTCTGCTTCCAGCTTGGGACGCATCTGCTCGAAGCTCGGCGCCTTGGGCTTCTTGATGTCCACCAGCGAGATGATGTGGTAGCCGAAGTCGCTGTGCACCACGTCGCTGATGTCGCCGACCTTCATTCCGAAGGCTGCGTCCTCGAACGGCTTGACCATGGCGCCACGGCCGAAGTAGCCCAGGTCGCCACCCGATGCAGCGGAGCCGCCGTCCTGCGAGTTGGCCTTGGCCAGCTCGGCGAAGCGCTTGGGGTCCTTGCGCAGCTCGGCCAGCAGTTCCTCGGCCTTGGCCTTGGCTTTCTCCTGCTCTGCCGCGGGGGCATCCTTGGATGCGTTGATCAGGATGTGGCTGGCGCGGCGCTCCTCGGGACCGGCCAGGCGCTCGGCGTTCTGGTTGTAGTAGGAACGCACATCGTCTTCGCTCAGCGTAATGCCGGCCTCGATGCTGGGCACATCCAGCAGCAGGTATTCCACTTTGGCCTGCTCCAGTTGCTGGAACTGGCTGGTGTGGGCGTCGTAGTAGGCCTTGAGGTCGGCCTCGGAGGGCTGGACCTTGCTGGCGTAGGCGCTGGCTTCGAAGCGTGCCACCTGCACTTCGCGGCGCTGGTACAGCGCATCGATGGCCTGCTTGACCTGGGCGTCGGTCGCAAAGGCCGTGCCCGTGACGCCACCCATCACCTGGTTCATGGACAGTTCGCGGCGCAGATTGGCTTCGAAGCCCTCAGGCGTCAGGCCCTGCGATCCGACCAGGGCGCGGTAGGCTTCGGCATCCATGGAACCATCCGGCTTCTTGAGCGCGGCAATCGCGGGGATTTCCTGCAGCGTGCGCACCAGCTGTGCATCGGATGCGGCCAGGTGCATCTTCTGCACGGCAGCGGCCAGCACCTGGTCACGCACCATCTTCTCCAGCGTGGCGTAGCGCGCCTGCGGCGAATCCAGCAGCTTGGGGTCGACGTTGGGGTTCTCGGCGCGCAGGCGGTCGCTTTCCATGCGGTGCGCGTTCTCCCAGTCGGCCTGTTTGATCTCATGTCCATCCACACGCGCGACGATCACGCTGGATTCGGTGAAGTAGTTCTGGTTGACCCCCACGAAGATGAACGAGGGAATGATCAGCAAGAACAACAAGATCATCACGAACTTGGAATGCTTGCGGATGGATTCGAACATGGTCTGTCTTTCAGTGGCAGAAATAGAAAAGGCGAACTTTCGTTCGCCTTTTGTTCTTGGTGGGTGCTGACGGGGTCGAACCGCCGACCTACGCCTTGTAAGGGCGCCGCTCTACCAACTGAGCTAAGCACCCCACCTTGACTGGTGTCAGTTCAGGGCATCCTTCAATGCCTTGCCCGGACGGAACTTGGGAACCTTGGCGGCCTTGATCTTGATGGTCTCGCCGGTGCGGGGGTTGCGGCCCGTGCGGGCGGCGCGCTTGCCAACGGCGAATGTACCAAAACCAACGAGCGACACTGTACCACCCTTTTTGAGGGTTTTCTTCACAGCCTCAATCGTGGAATCCAGTGCGCGAGCAGCCGCAGCCTTGGAGATGTCGGCGTTGTTAGCGATGTGCTCAATCAGTTCGGTTTTATTCACAAGATGCCTCTGGAGAAATAAGTGAATGGAATGTCTCTGCGGCCACCAACTTGGCGCGACCAGAAACCCGGCGCGACGGATACGGAATCTGGCTTGCCGTTCGACGCTTGCCTCGGGGCAGGCATCGGTGAATTAAAGCCATCGACCTTCCAGGTGTCAATGCACGCTGTGCATCGCAACGACAGGGCACGATTCTATGCGGTTTTGGCGCCAGCTTTGGCTTTGCGGCCGGTTTTTTGCGCGCAGCGGGTGCTAGCGGCTTCACGAATTGACAAGGGTTGACAATGGACTTGCCCGCCGCAGGCCTTGCCAGTGCTGCAATGTGCCTCACCGCTTCGCATCCACGACGCCGCAGCGGCTGCCCTGCCTGATTCAAATGCTTCCAAAAAAATAGCAACGCCAGACAGTTTGACGTGTCTGGCGCAGGATCCCGGGAACGGCCGGAAAGGCCCTCAGTGCGTGACCCGCGCGCGGATCTCCGGCAGGGCTTTTTGCAGGTAGTACACCATGGACCAGACGGTGAGCACGGCGGCCACCCAGATCAGCACCTGGCCCCAGACGCCGGTGTCGATCATGCCGAACACACGGCCGTCGTACAGCAGGAAGGGGATGGCCACCATCTGCGCCGTGGTCTTGAGCTTGCCCAGCATGTGCACGGCCACGCTCTTGCCCGCGCCCAGGTGGGCCATCCATTCGCGCAGGGCCGAGATGGCGATCTCGCGGCCGATGATGATCAGGGCCACGAACACATCGGTGCGCTGCAGATGCACCAGCACCAGCAGCGAGGCGCAGACCAGGAACTTGTCGGCCACGGGATCGAGGAAGGCGCCGAAGGCCGATGTCTGGTTGAGCTTGCGCGCCAGGTAGCCGTCGAGCCAGTCGGTGGCCGCGAAGACGATGAACATGACCGTGGCGACCAGGTTGCGGGTCGCCACGTCGAAAGGCGCATAGAACACCCCGACGATCAGCGGAATCGCGACGATCCGCGTACAGGTCATCAAGGTGGGGATTGTGAGAAACATGGCCGCCATTGTGTCACGTACCTTGGTGTTTGAGGTTCTGTTTGCGGGCCTGCGGTGCAGCCCGCGGGACAGTCGTTTCAATGCAATGCACGGTAGATATCTTCAGCCAGCGCGGCCGAGATGCCGTCCACGCTGCACAGGTCTTCCACCGTGGCTTCCGACACGCCGCGCACGCCGCCGAAGCGCTGCAGCAGGCGCGCGCGCTTCTTGGGGCCCACGCCCGGAATCTCCTCGAGCTTGCCGCCGCCCACGCGCACCTTGGCGCGCGCCGCGCGCATGCCGGTGATGGCGAAGCGGTGGGCCTCGTCGCGGATCTGGGCCACCAGCATCAGCGCGGCCGAGTCGTAGCCCAGGTAGATCTTCTCGCGCCCGTCGGCAAAGACCAGCTCCTCCAGGCCGACCTTGCGCCCCTCGCCCTTTTCCACGCCCACGATGCGCGAGACATCGAGGCCCAGCTGCTCGAAGACTTCGCGCGCCATGCTGACCTGGCCCTTGCCACCGTCGACCAGCACCAGGTCCGGCAGTTGCGGCTGCTTGCCGGTGAGCTCGGCACCGCCCGCCTCTCTTTGCGCCTCGGCCACGCGGCTGTAGCGGCGCGTCAGCACCTGGCGCATGGCGGCATAGTCGTCGCCGCCGGTGATGCCTTCGATGTTGAAGCGCCGGTATTCGCTGCTTTGCATCTTGTGGTGATGGAAGACCACGCAGGAGGCCTGCGTGGCCTCGCCTGCCGTGTGCGAGATGTCGAAGCATTCGATGGTGAGCTCGTCCAGGTTCTCGCAGGCCAGGTCCAGCGCCTCGACCAGGGCGCGCGTGCGCGCCTGCTGCGAGCCTTCTTCAGCCAGCAGGCGGGCCATCTGGATGTCGGCGTTCTTTTGCGCCATCTCCAGCCAGATGCGCCGCTGCTCGCGCGGCTGCTGCACGGCGGTGATGCGCACGCCGCCTTGCTCGCTCAGCAGCGCCAGCAGTTTCTTGTCCACCGGGTGGCTGACGATGAGCACGGGCGGCACGGCCACGCCGGTGTAGTGCTGGGCGATGAAGGCCTCCAGCACGATGTCCTCGACCGGGCGCGCGGATTCGGCAAGATTGGCCTCTTCCTCGCCGGCGTAGACCGAGGCGGCATCGCCCAGATTGGCGGGAAAGTAAGGCCGGTCGCCCAGATGGCGGCCACCGCGCACCATGGCCAGGTTCACGCAGGCGCGGCCGCCCTGCACTTTCACGGCGAGGATGTCCACGTCGCGGTCGTCGGCGGTTTCTATGACCTGCTGGTGCAGCACGCGCGACAGTGCCGTCATCTGGTTGCGCACCTCGGCGGCCTGCTCGTATTCCATGCGCCCGGCGTGCTCCATCATGCGGGCCTCCAGCTGGCGCAGCAGTTCCTGGGTCTCGCCGCGCAGCATGGCCTCGGCATTGCGCACATCCAGCGCATAGGCTTCGGGCGAGATCAGGTCCACGCAGGGGCCGGAGCAGCGCTTGATCTGGTAGAGCAGGCAGGGCCGCGAGCGGTTGGCGAAGACCGTGTCCTCGCAGGTGCGCAGCCTGAAGACCTTTTGCAGCAGCTGGATGCTTTCCTTGACGGCCCAGGCGTTGGGATAGGGGCCGAAGTAGCGGTGGCGCTTGTCCACGGCGCCGCGGTAGTAGGCCATGCGGGCGAAGAGCTGGTGGGCCGGCTCGCCATCCCGGCCGTCGCGCGCGGCGACGCCGGTGATCTTCAGATAGGGATAGCTCTTGTCGTCCCTGAACAGGATGTTGTACTTGGGTTGCTGCGTCTTGATCAGATTGTTTTCGAGCAGCAGGGCCTCGGCCTCGGAGCGCACCACCGTGGTCTCCATGCGGGCGATCTTGCCCACCATGTGGCCTATGCGCGTGCCGCCATGGTTCTTGGTGAAGTAGCTGGAGACGCGGCGTTTGAGGTTGATGGCCTTGCCCACGTACAGCAGCGTGCCTGCCGCGTCAAAATAGCGGTAGACGCCGGGCAGACCCGGCAGCGCTGCCACCTGGGCCAGCAGTTCATCGGAATGGGGTTCGGACATGCGCCTATTGTGGCCGCTGCCCGGGCCCGCCGCAGCGGGCCTGCGGGCCCTCGGGCTCTTACTCGGCCTCGATCTTCGAGGACTTGACCACCTGGGCCCAGTTGGCCCAGTCGGTCTTGACCATGGCGCCGAGCTGCTGCGGGTTCATGTAGTCGGCCGTGGCGCCCTGCTCCTGCGCCTTTTGCTTGAAGGCCGGGTTCTCCACGACCTTCTTGAGGTCGGCCGTGAGCTTGTCGATCACGGGCCTGGGCGTGGCGGCGGGCGCGAACACGGCAAACCAGGAGGTGGCGTTGACGCCTGCGTAGCCGGCCTCGGCCGTGGTGGGCGCATCCGGCAGGCTGGGCAAGCGCTGCGTGCCGGTGACGGCCAGCACGCGCAGCTTGCCGCTTTGCACATGGGGCATGAAGGGCGGCGCCGTGCCGAAGGTCAGGTCCACCTGGCCACCCAGCAGGTCCTGCAGCGCGGGGCCCGTGCCCTTGTAGGGCACGTGGACCATCTTGATGCCGGCCTGCTGCTCCAGCATGGCGCCGGTCACGTGCTGCAGCGATCCGTTGCCGGAAGAGGCGTAGTTCAGCTTGCCCGGGTTGGCCTTGGCATAGGCCACGAGTTCGGCCAGCGTCTTCACGGGCAGCTCGGACCGCACCACGATGATCTGCGGCGCCGACAGCACATTGGCCACGGGCTGGAAGTCGCCCTGCTCCCAGGTGCGGGCCTTGGTCAGGTGGGGCGAGATCACGTGGTAGCCCGAGTACTGCATGAGCAGGGTGTAGCCATCGGCCTCGGCACGCTTGACCAGGCTGGCCGCGATGGAGCCGTTGCCACCGCCCTTGTTGTCCACCACCACCGACTGGCCGATCACCGGCGCCAGCGCCTGGGCCGCCATGCGCGCGGCCAGGTCGGTGGTGCCGCCGGCTGCGGCCGGCACGATCATGGTGATGGTCTTGGCGGGGTAGCCGCCCTGCGCCAGCGCGGCCGTGCCGCCCAGGCCCAGTCCTGCGATGGCCATGGCCACGGCTGCGATCTGTCTGC
The DNA here is from genome assembly GCF_043104705.1 of Delftia sp. WSY_10. Lineage (NCBI taxonomy): Bacteria > Pseudomonadati > Pseudomonadota > Betaproteobacteria > Burkholderiales > Comamonadaceae > Delftia > Delftia sp. WSY_10. Next base: position 239,448 of record NZ_JBICKY010000015.1, read on the forward strand.
GTTGAATCTTCTTCATCTTTGTCTCCTTGGTTTGCTCGGTTCTTGTGAATGAGAATGCGCGCCGGCCTCAGCCCTTGGCCAAAGCCCGTTCGCGGATGGCTGCGAACTCGGCCGGTGGCTGGTGCAGGTCCAGCCGCGCGCCGGCCTTGGCGATCTGGCTGGCCGTGTCATGGCCGATCAGCGCGGGCAGGCTGCGCGCGGCCGCGACGATCTGCGCCAGGTCCACGCCGGTGTCGTAGCCCATGAGCTGCAGCGCGTGGACGATGTCCTCCGTGCAGGCATTGCCCGAGGCGCCCGGCGCATAGGGGCAGCCGCCCAGGCCGCCGATGGAGGCGTCGAAGCGGTCGCCGCCCGCCTCGATGGAGGCCAGCACATTGGCCAGCGCCATGCCGCGCGTGTTGTGGAAATGCAGGGTCATGCCCAGCTGCGGCCAGCGCTGCCGGAAGGCGGCCACCATGGCGCGCACCTGGGTCGGGAAGGCCATGCCCGTGGTGTCGCACAGCGTGATGCCCTGCACGCCCAGATCGGCAAAGCGCTGCACCCAGCCGAAGACTTCCTGCTGCGGCACATCGCCCTCCATGGGGCAGCCAAAGCAGCATGACAGCGAGACGTTGACGGGCACGCCCGCCTGCTGCGCCGTGGCCACGACCTGGGCCAGCGCCGCGAACGACTGGCTGCGCTGCATGCGCAGGTTGCACAGGTTGTGGGTCTCGCTGACCGACATGACCAGGTTGAGTTCGTCCGTGCGCGCCTCGATGGCGCGCTCGGCGCCCCGCGCATTGGGCACCAGGGCGGTGTAGACGGTGCCGGGGCGGCGCTCTATCTCACGCATGACGATTTCGCCGTCGCGCAGCGCGGGAATGGCCGTGGGCGAGACAAAGGCCGTGACCTCGATCTTGGACAGGCCGGCCTGCGACAGCGCATTGACCAGGGCGATCTTGTCTTCGGTGGGGACAAAGGCCTGCTCCATCTGCAGCCCGTCGCGCGTGCCGACCTCGTTGAAGAAGACGCGGCGGCCCGCGCCCTGCCAGACATCCGTGGGGTGGACGGCATTCATTGGATCACTCCCTTGCTGCGCAGCAGCGCAATCTGTTCGGCCGTGAGGCCGGCCTCGGCCAGCACCGCGTCGGTGTCGTCGCCCACATGGGGGGCGCTGGTGCGCACCGTGCCCGGCGTGAGCGAGAGCTTGGGCACGATGCCCGGCACCTCGATGTCGTCGCCGTCGCGCGTGTGCTGGCTGAGGATCATGTCGCGGGCGCGGTAGTGCGGGTCCTCGGCAATGTCCTTGGCGGTGTAGACCTTGCCGGCCGGCACGCGTGCGGCGGCCAACTGGTCCATCACGGCCTGCACGCTCTGCGTGCGCGTCCAGCCGCCGATGACGGCATCGATCTCGGCAATGCGCGCCACGCGGCCCGCGTTGTCGGCCAGTTGCGGATCGTCGGCCAGGTCCTGGCGGCCGATGGTGGCCATCAGGCGCTTGAAGATGGAGTCGCCATTGCCGGCCACCAGCACCCAGCCGTCCTGGCAGGGATAGGCGTTGGACGGCGCGATGCCCGGCAGCGCGCTGCCTGCGGCCTCGCGCACGGCGCCGAAGGCGCTGTATTCGGGCAGCAGGCTTTCCATGACGTTGAACACGGCCTCATGCAGCGCCACGTCGATGACCTGGCCGGCACCGCCGTTCACCTTGCGGTGGTACAGGGCCATCATCACGCCGATCACGCCATGCAGCGCGGCCAGCGTGTCGCCAATGGACACGCCCACGCGCACCGGCACCCGGCCCGGCTCGGCCGTCAGGTGGCGCAGGCCGCCCATGGCCTCGCCGATCACGCCAAAGCCCGGCAGGTCGCGGTAGGGGCCGGTCTGGCCGTAGCCCGAGATACGCAGGATGACCAGCCCGGGGTTGAGCGCATGCAGCTCTTCGGGCGACATGCCCCAGCCTTCCAGCGTGCCGGGGCGGAAGTTCTCCACCAGCACATCGGCCTCGGCGATCAGGCGCCGCGCGATGTCCTGGCCCTCCTGCTGGCGCAGGTCCAGCGCCACCGAACGCTTGTTGCGCGACTGCACCTGCCACCAGACCGAGGTGCCGTTCTTGATCAGGCGCCAGTTGCGCAGGGGATCGCCCGCGCCCGGCGCCTCGATCTTGACCACGTCGGCGCCGAACTCGCCCAGCGTCTTGCCGCAGAACGGCCCGGCGATCAATTGCCCCATCTCGACCACGCGCACGCCGCTGAGCGCGCCGGGTGTGGGGGCCTGCCTTGTCTGTTGTGTCATGGGTAAGCGCTTCCTCTTTGTCTCCTGCGGCCGGCCTCCGATGGCATTGCCGCGGCGCCGATCTTGCCGCCGTCCGCGCCGGCCGCAAAACGCTCAAGCGCGACGCTGCCATCGCAAACCGGCATGGCAGAACCCAGCCGGGCGGGGCCGGGCGATAATCGCCACCCCATGAAACTCGACCCGATCTCGCTGCGCCTGTTCGTGGCCGTGATGGAGGAAAGCGCCATCGCCCGCGCCGCCGCACGCGAACACATCGCCCCCTCGGCCGCCAGCCGGCGGCTGGCCGAGCTGGAGAGCCAGCTGCAGGTGGAGCTGTTCACCCGCAGCAACCGCGGCAGCGTACCCACGGCCGCCGCCTATGCACTGCTGAACATGGCGCGCGGCGTGCTCAATGACCTGGACGGCATCGGCGAGCAGATGCGCGAGTACGGCAGCGGCCTGCGCGGCCATGTGCGCGTGATGGCCAACATCTCGGCCATCACGCAGTTCCTGCCCTCCCAGCTGCAGCGTTTCCTGGACCAGCACCCGCATGTGGACGTGCGCCTGCAGGAGCGGGTGAGCAGCGACATCGCGCGCGCCGTGGCCGACAACGAGGCCGATATCGGCATCCTCAACCAGGGCAGCTACGGCGAGAAGATCCGCCTGCGCCCGTACCGGCGCGATCGCCTCATCGTCATCGTCCCCCAGGGCCATGCGCTGGCGCGCCGGCGCTCGCTGCGGCTGGCCCAGGTGCTGGACCATGACCTGGTGGGCATGCACGCCGGCAGCGCGCTCAACCACCAGATCACGCGCGCCGCGGCCGACCTGGGCCTGCAGCCCCGGCTGCGCATGAAGGTCACGGGCTATGACGCGCTGTGCCTGATGGTGGCCTCGGGCCTGGGCGTCGGCATCCTGCCCGAAGGCAGTGCCCGCCTGTACCTGGGCGCCCTGCCGCTGCGCTGCATTGCGCTGGACGAGCCCTGGGCCGAGCGCCAGCTGATGTTGTGCGTACGCTCGCAGGAGGCCCTGCCGCCAGTGGCGCAGTTGCTGGTCGAACACCTGTGCGAACCCTGATTCCCATGCTTGCCTTCAACCCCATCCCCCCGGACCCTCTGCCAGAACAGGCCGCTGCACGGACCTGGGACATCTTCTGCCAGGTCATAGACAACTTCGGCGACATCGGCGTGTGCTGGCGCGCGGCGGCCGACCTGGCCTCACGCGGCCAGCGCGTGCGGCTGTGGATGGACGACGCCAGCGCCCTGACCTGGATGGCGCCCCGGCCGCACCCGGCCGGACTCAGCGTGCACGGCTGGCCCACGCAGGCGCAGGACATTCCGCAGGCCGTGGGTGATGTGGTCATCGAGGCCTTCGGCTGCGAGATTCCGCCGCCCTTTCTGGCGGCCATCGCGCGCCGCGCGCCGCTGTGGATCAACCTGGAGTACCTGTCGGCCGAGGACTATGTGGAGCGCTGCCACCGCCTGCCCTCGCCGGTGATGTCGGGGCCGGCTGCGGGGTTGACGCGCTGGTTCTTCTACCCGGGCTTCACGGCCGCCACGGGCGGCCTGCTGCGCGAGCCGGACCTGGCCGCGCGCCAGGCGGCCTTTGCTTCCGGGGGCCGGCAGGCCTGGCGCACACGCCACGGCATAGGCACCGGCGATTGCGCAATCTCGCTGTTCTGCTACGAACCGCCTGCCCTGCCGCACTGGCTGTGCCAGCTGCATGCTGCGCCGCCCGCACCACAGGCCACGCATCTGCTGGTGACTCCCGGGCGCGCGGCAGCCGCGGTGCAGCAGGCCATGGCCGGCGTGACCGCCGCAGACCACGGTTCGGTGACCCGGCATGCGCTGCAGCCCTGCCCCCAGCCGCAGTTCGACGAGATGCTCTGGGCCTGCGACCTGAACCTGGTGCGCGGCGAGGATTCGCTGGTACGCGCGCTGTGGGCCGGCCAGCCCCTGGTCTGGCACATCTATCCCCAGCACGACGACGCCCACCACGACAAGCTAGACGCCTTCCTGGACTGGCTGCAGGCGCCGGCCAGCCTGCGCGCCTTCCACCATGCCTGGAACGGCATGGCGCCGGCAAGCACCCTGCCCGCGATCACGGCTGCGCTGCTGCAGCAATGGCAGAAATGCGTGCAGGCGGCGCGCCTGCGGCTGCTGCAACAGACCCCATTGATTGAGCAGCTGCAAGCTTTCGTGACCGAAAAAAGCTAGAATGCACGTTTTGCCTCCCTGGAGGCGCCGTTGCGGGCGACCGCCAGCCGGCCGCCATCGACCAACCAGGGTTGCACCCGCCGCGGAACTGCGGCAGGCGCACCGTCCCAGCGACTTCGCTTGCCTGCCCTGTTGAGCGGCTTCAACCTCAGCCAAGCAAGCTATGAAAATCGCTCAAGAAATCCGCGCCGGCAACGTGATCATGCACGGCAAGGACCCGATGATCGTCCTGAAGACCGAATACGCTCGCGGTGGCCGCGGCGCCGCCACCGTGCGCATGAAGCTCAAGGCCCTGCTGTCGAACATGGGCACCGAAGTCGTGTTCAAGGCCGACGACAAGATCGACAACGTGATCCTGGACAAGAAGGAGTGCACCTACTCCTACTTCGCCGATCCGATGTACGTCTGGATGGATGCCGAATACAACCAGTACGAAGTGGAAGCCGCCAACATGGGCGACGCCATCAACTACCTGGAAGACGGCATGCAGGCCGAAGTCGTGTTCTACGACGGCAAGGCCATCTCCTGCGAACTGCCCACGTCCGTGGAACGCGAAATCACCTGGACCGAACCCGCCGTCAAGGGCGACACATCGGGCAAGGTGCTCAAGCCCGCCAAGATCGCCACCGGCTTTGAAGTGCCAGTGCCCCTGTTCGTGAGCCAGGGCGACAAGATCGAAATCGATACCCGCACCGGCGAGTACCGCAAGCGCGTCTAAACAACGCTTGCAGTTCCCTCTGCGAAGCCCCTGGCAGTCTCTGCCAGGGGCTTTTTCTTTGGGCGCGCGGCATCCATGCAGATATTTACCCGGGTTTAATTGACTTGCATATTTTACCCGGCTAATATCTAGCACATGACTACCGACTCTTGCATGGCGGGCGCCGAGCCCGCACCCAGCTACACCATCTTCCAGGGCCATGGCCGCCTGCTGCAGGGGGACAGGCATGCCGTCCTGCAGTTCCTGCAAAGCCATGAACAGCAGCCGCAAGGCAGCGGATCGGCGCCGCCGCTGTGGGTTTTCGACGACCACAGCGGCATGCGGCTGGACCTGGACTGGCGCAGCGAACTGGCCGCATCGCCCGCACCCGGACAAGCCGCCGCACCGCGCAGCGTGGGCCGCCCCAAGCTGGGCGTGGTGGCACGCGAAGTCACATTGCTGCCACGGCACTGGGAATGGCTGAACCGCCAGCCCGGCGGCGCCTCCGGCGCACTGCGCAGACTGGTGGACGAGGCGCGTGGCAAGCATGCCGCACAGGATGCCGTGCGCGCCGCCACCGAGGCCGCCTACCGATTCATGAGCGAGATGGCGGGCGACCTGCCCCATTTCGAGGACGCCAGCCGCGCCCTCTTTGCACACCAGGCCGACGCCTTTGCAAGGCACACCGCCACCTGGCCCGAGGATGTGCGAAGCTATCTGCAGCAACTGAGCAGCGCTGCCTGGTCCTCGCCGCCATCGCCAGGGCAGGACTGAAGCCCCCGCCTTCCATTGCATTTTCTCGTCGCATTAACAGACACAACATGACGAAACCTAACGAACCTCTGCCCCAGGCTGCTGCGCCTGCCGCATCCAGCCCCGCCGGGCCGCCCATCGCCCACGGCACCCAGCCACTGTGGCGCACCTTCCTGGTGTTCCTGGGTCCCATGGTCCTGGCCAATATCCTGCAGTCGCTGTCGGGCACCATCAACAGCGTCTTCATCGGCCAGATGCTGGGCGTGCAGGCCCTGGCGGCCGTCGCGGCCTTTTTTCCGGTGATGTTTCTCTTCATCGCCTTCGTGATCGGCCTGGGCGCAGGCTCCTCGGTGCTGATAGGCCAGGCCTACGGTGCGCGCATGCACGACAAGCTGCGCGCCATCGCAGGCACGGCCATGTGCATAGGGCTGCTGTTCGGCGCCGTCGTGGCCCTGTTCGGCGGACTGTTCACCGAGCCGCTGATGCGTCTGCTGGGCACGCCGCCCGACATCATGGAGCAGGCCACGCTGTATTCGCGCATCGTGCTGCTGGGCATGCCGGGGCTGTTCGTGTTCCTGCTGGCCACCTCGCTGCTGCGCGGCGTGGGCGACACGGTCTCGCCCATGCTGGCCCTGCTGATCTCCACCGGCACGGGCCTGGTCTGCACGCCGGCGCTGATTGCGGGCTGGGGCGGCCTGCCGCGCCTGGGCGTGGCCAGCGCGGGCGTGTCCATGATCCTGGGCTTCACCCTGGCCCTGGCCTGGCTGGGCTGGCGGCTGCGCCGCATAGCCAGCCCGCTGGCGCCCAATGCCGCGCTGTGGAAGGCCATGCGCATTGACCGGACCCTGCTCAAGAGCATCCTGCGCGTGGGCATACCCACGGGCGTGCAGATGATCGCCTCGTCCATGGCCGGGCTGGTCGTCGTGTCGCTGGTCAACGGCTTCGGCTCCAGCGCCACGGCAGCCTACGGTGCGGTCAACCAGATCAACTCGTTTGCGCAGTTCCCGGTCATTTCGGTGGCCATCACGGCCTCCATCCTCGGCGCCCAGGCCATCGGCGCTGGCCGCAGCGAGCGCCTGGGCGCCATCACGGCCACGGCCATCCGCATGAACCTGGTGCTGGGTGCCGCCCTGGCCCTGATCGGCAGCCTGTTCGCGCGGCCGCTGCTGGGCATGTTCATCACCGACGAGCAGGTGCTGGTGCTGGCCATCGAGCTGCTGTACATCGTGCTGTGGAGCGGCCTGCTGCTGGGCTGCTTCATTGCCCTGTCGTCCATCATGCGTGCCAGCGGCGATGTGGTCATTCCCACGGCCATCACCATCACGGTGCTCGCCGTGCTGGAGCTGCCCATGGCATGGTGGCTGAGCCGCAGCTTCGGGCTGATGGGAATCTGGATGGCCTTTCCGCTGTCCTACACCCTGACGCTGTGCCTGCAGACCGCCTACTACAAGCTGGTGTGGAAGAAGCGCCCGATCCGCCGCATGGTGTAAGGCGTGCGCCATGCAAAACAGGCTTCCCGAGGGAAGCCTGTTTTTTTGGGGGTGGGCAAAGCGTCAGGCGTTCAGGTCCAGCACCACGCGCCCTTCGATCTTGCCTTCATGCATGCGCGCGAAGATGTCGTTGATGTTCTCCAGCCGGTCGGTGGACACGGTGGCCTTGACCTTGCCCATGGCCGCGAAATCCAGCGACTCCTGCAGGTCCAGCCGCGTGCCCACGATGGAGCCACGCACCGTCACGCCGCTGAGCACCATGTTGAAGATGGGCAGCGGGAAGCTGCCGGGCGGTAGGCCGTTGAGCGATACCGTGCCGCCGCGCCGCACCATGCCCAGCGCCTGCTCGAAGGCCTTGGGCGAGACCGCCGTCACCAGGGCGCCGTGTGCGCCGCCAATCTCTTTTTTCAGGTAGGCCGCAGGGTCCGTGGTCATGGCATTGACCGTGACCTGTGCGCCCAGGCGCCTGGCCAGCGCCAGCTTGTCGTCATCCACGTCCACCGCCGCCACGTTCAGGCCCATGGCCTTGGCATACTGCACGGCCATGTGGCCCAGGCCGCCGATGCCCGAGATCACCACCCAGTTGCCGGGCCTGGTGTCGGTGACCTTCAGGCCCTTGTAGACCGTGACGCCCGCGCACAGCACGGGAGCGATCTCGATCAGGTCCACGCTGCCGGGCAGCAGGCCCACGAAATTGGCATCGGCCAGCGCGTACTGCGCAAAGCCGCCGTTGACGGAGTAGCCGGTGTTCTTTTGCTGCTCGCACAGCGTCTCCCAGCCACCCAGGCAATGCTCGCAATGGCCGCAGGCCGTGTACAGCCACGGGATGCCCACGCGGTCGCCCTCCTTCACGTGGGTGACGCCCGCGCCCACGGCGGCCACGTAGCCCACGCCTTCGTGGCCGGGAATGAAGGGCGGATTGGGCTTGACGGGCCAGTCGCCCTGCGCCGCGTGCAAATCGGTATGGCAGACGCCGCAGGCCTCGATCTTCACCAGCACATGGCCGGGATCGGGCCTGGGCACCGGGACTTCCTCGATGGTGAGCGGCTTGCCAAACTCCCGCACCACGGCGGCCTTCATGGTCCTGTTCATTCGCGCCATCCTTTCTTTGCGTCAAAGTAGGTACAGCATTTCAGCGAAGCGACCTGAACGCCTTGATCAAAATCAGGCCTTGGACCATCAAGGAAAAAAAAGCGGGCAAGGAAAACCTTGCCCGCTTTTCAGGGATGCGAATGCAGGCCTTACACGGGCTGGCCCACCAGGTCGTGGCCCTGCGTGCCCACGATGCGCGCCTTGACGAAGTCACCCACCTTGTAGGTCTTGCTGGCCTTCTCGGGCGGCAGCAGGTGCACCAGGCCGTCGATCTCGGGGGCATCGGCATAGCTGCGGCCCACGCCACCCTTCTTGCCCAGGCCCACGGACTTGTCTACCAGCACCTGCATGGTCTGGCCGACGCGCTTTTGCAGGCGTGCCGTGGAAACCTCCTCGGCCACGGCCATGAAACGCGCGCGGCGCTCCTCACGCACTTCGTGGGGCAGCATGCCGGGGATCTCGTTGGCGGCAGCGCCTTCGACCGGGCTGTAGGCAAAGCAGCCCGCGCGGTCGATCTGCGCCTCGCGCAGGAACTGCAGCAGGTGCTCGAACTCCTGCTCCGTCTCGCCGGGGAAGCCGGCGATGAAGGTGGAGCGGATCACCAGGTCGGGGCAGATCTCGCGCCAGCGCTGCAGGCGCTCCAGGTTCTTTTCACCGTTGGCGGGGCGCTTCATGCGCTTCAAGACATCGGGATGGCTGTGCTGGAAGGGCACGTCCAGATAGGGCAGCACGCGGCCCGTGGCCATGAACGGAATGATCTCGTCCACGCTGGGGTACGGGTAGACATAGTGCAGGCGCACCCAGGCGCCATAGGGCTCGGCGATCTCGGCCAGCGTCTGCACCAGTTCGAGCATGCGTGTCTTCACCGGCTTGCCGTCCCAGAAGCCCGTGCGGTACTTCACGTCCACGCCATAGGCCGAGGTGTCCTGGCTGATCACCAGCAGCTCCTTGACGCCGCCCTCGAACAGTGCACGCGCCTCCTTGAGCACATCGCCCACGGGACGCGAGACCAGGTCGCCGCGCATGGAGGGAATGATGCAGAAGGTGCAGCGGTGATTGCAGCCCTCGGAAATCTTCAGGTAGGCGTAGTGCCTGGGCGTGAGCTTGATGCCCGCCTCGCCAAAGGCGCCCGGCACCAGGTCGATGAAGGGATCGTGCGGCTTGGGCAGATGGGTGTGGACGGCATTCATCACCTCCTGCGTGGCGTGCGGCCCGGTCACGGCCAGCACGCTGGGATGCACTTCCTGGATCAGGTTGCCGCCGTCCTTGCCCGCCTTGGCGCCCAGGCAGCCGGTGACGATGACCTTGCCGTTCTCGGCCAGCGCCTCGCCAATGGTGTCCAGGCTCTCGCGCACGGCGTCATCGATGAAGCCGCAGGTGTTGACGATCACCAGGTCAGCGCCCTCGAAGGTCTTGGAGGTCTGGTAGCCCTCGGCGCTGAGCTGGGTAAGGATGAGTTCGGAGTCCGTGAGTGCCTTGGGGCACCCGAGGGAGACGAATCCCACGCGCGGAGCGGCCGCGCCGGCAGGGGTTGTCATGGTTGTTGCGTCGCTCGTGGGGGTCATAGGGGCGATATTGTCCCAGTTCTGCGCGAACTTGGTAAACCGCCCCCGAACTTATCCCTGCAAGCTCAGCTATTGCGCTTGATCCCGAGCGCGCCCAGCATCTGCTCGGTCTGCTTTTGCATCTGCTCCTGCATCTGGGCGAACATGTTCTGCGACTGCTCCATATAGCTGCTCATCATGTTCTGCATGGCGGGCGGCTGCATGCGCATGAACTGGCTCCAGGCCTCGGGCGACGTACCCTGGGCCTGCTCGGCGAGCTTGTTCTGGAAGTCGGTGAACATCTGCACGTTCTTTTCCAGGTAGGAGCCCATGTAGCCCTGCATGGCGTGGCCGTAGAAACGGATGATGTTGGCCAGCACGGTCTCGGAGAACATGGGGGCGCCGCCCGCCTCTTCTTCCAGAATGATCTGCAGCAGGATGCTGCGCGTGAGGTCTTCGCCCGTCTTGGCGTCCTTGACCACCACGGGCTCGTTGCCCATCACGAGCTGCTTGACTTCCGTCAGCGTGATGTAGGAGGACGTGTTGGTGTCGTAGAGACGGCGGTTGGGGTATTTCTTGATCACGCGCTGTGCGCTGGGGGCGGCGGCTGTTGTCGTCTCTTGCATTGCAATGCTTCTCCTCTTGTACCTGCTGTACCTGTTTGCGCCTGCTTGCACCGGCTCGTGCGGGCAATCGGCTATTGCACTGCAACAGATTCTAGGCAGCACCTGCAGCACCCGGCGCAGCAGTAACCCTGATGGGGATCAACGCATGCGACACGGCAAATGGCCGCCATGCAACCGTTGGGGCAAAAAAAATCCCGCTTGAAGCGGGATTTCTTTTTTGCAGCCCCTGGTGAGACTGCTTTGTTTGGTAGGCGCGATTGGACTCGAACCAACGACCCCCACCATGTCAAGGTGGTGCTCTAACCAGCTGAGCTACGCGCCTGTCGTTTGTTGAAGCCGCAAGTATAGCAGTGCAAAACAGGGCTTCCGGGCAAGTTGCGCAGATTTTTGGATCAACCCGCCACCCTGGCCCGTTCCAGCATGGCGTGCATCAGCACATTGCAGCCTGCGGTGATGTCGGCCGGCGTGGCGTCCTCGATCTCGTTGTGGCTGATGCCGTCCTTGCAGGGGATGAAGACCATGCCGGCCGGCGCCAGCCGCGCCATGTAGACCGCATCATGCCCGGCGCCCGAGACGACGGGCATGTGCGAGTAGCCCAGGGCCTTGGCGGCGCGCGCCACCGCATCCACGCAGTCGGCATGGAAGGGTTGGGCGGGGTAGCTGGACACCAGGTTGATCGCTATGGGCAGACCCGTCTCCCGGCTGATGCGGTCGGCCACGGCGCGGATGTCGGCGTCCATGGCTTCGCAGTCGGCATCGGTGGCGTTGCGCAGGTCGATGCTGAATTTGACCTGCCCCGGGATCACGTTGCGGCTGTTGGGATGGACCTGCACCATGCCCACGGTGCCGCGCCCGTGGGGCGGATGGCGGTGGGCGCAGGCCACCACTTCCTGCATGAGCTGCGCGGCCGCCTGCAGCGCATCCTTGCGCAGGGCCATGGGCGTGGGGCCGGCATGGGCCTCCATGCCCGTGACCACGCAGTCGTACCAGCGGATGCCCAGCACGCCGGTGACCACGCCAATGGTCCTGGCGTTGTCCTCCAGCACCGGGCCCTGTTCGATGTGGGATTCGAAGTAGGCGCCGATCGGGTGGTCGCCCGGCTCCTGGCTGCCCACATAGCCGATGCGCTCGAGCTCGCCCTTGACGGTCTTGCCTTCGGAGTCGGTGGCCGCATAGGCATGCTCCAGCGTGAAGGCCTTGGCGAACACGCCCGAGCCCATCATCACCGGCACGAAGCGCGAGCCTTCCTCATTCGTCCAGAAGGCCACCTCGATGGGCGCTTCGGTCTCGATGCCTTGGTCGTTGAGCGTGCGCACCACCTCCAGCCCCGCCAGCACGCCGTAGTTGCCGTCGAACTTGCCGCCCGTGGGCTGGGTGTCGATGTGGCTGCCCGTCATGATGGGCGGCAGGCTGTTGTCGCGCCCGGGCCGGCGCATGAAGCCGTTGCCGATCTTGTCGATGGTCACCGTCATGCCCGCCTCGCGCGCCCAGCGGGTCACCAGATCACGGCCCTGGCGGTCCAGGTCGGTCAGCGTCAGGCGGCAGACGCCGCCCTTGGGCGTGGCGCCGATCTGCGCCAGCTCCATGAGTGAATCCCACAACCGGCTTCCGTTGACGCGCAGCTGCGCGATGTCCTGCTTCACTTGGGTATCTGTATCCATTGCGGTCTCCTTGTCATGCGGGCTTCAGCGCGCCACGGCCGTGGGCTGCAGCGTGGCGGCGCGGCGCTGCACCGCATCGAAGTTGGGGCCGAAGGCCGGGCGCTTGATATAGCGCCCCTTGCCCATCTCGGCACGCAGATCGCCCTGCGCATAGGCCACCACGCCCTGGCTGATGGTGTGGCTGGGCATGCCTTGCACGGTGCGCCCCTCGAAGATGTTGTAGTCGCCCTTGGAGTGCTGGGTCTTGACCGACAGGGTGTGGGTGGCGGCGGGGTCCCAGACGACCAGATCGGCATCGGCCCCCACGCCGACCAGGCCTTTGCGCGGATAGATGTTGAACAGCCGGGCAGTGTTGGCCGAGGTGATGGCAACGAATTCGCTGGGCGTCAGCCGGCCGGTGTTCACGCCCGCATCCCAGATCACGGCCAGGCGCTCTTCCACGCCGCCGGTGCCGTTGGGGATCTTGGCGAAGTTGTCCCGGCCCATGGCTTTCTGCGCGGCGCAGAAGGTGCAATGGTCGGTGGCCGTGGTGTGCAGCTGGCCCGACTGCAGGCCCTGCCACAAAGCCTCCTGGTGGCCCTTGGCGCGGAAGGGCGGGCTCATCACATGGGCGGCCGCCTTGGCGAAGTCGGGGTCGCGGTACACGCTTTCGTCGATCACCAGATGGCCGGCCAGCACCTCGCCATACACGCGCTGGCCGCGCGCACGGGCAGCGGCAATGGCCTGCGCCGCCTCGGTGCAGCTGACATGCACCACGTAGATGGGCACGCCCAGCACGCCGGCGATGGCGATGGCGCGGTTGGCCGCCTCGGCCTCCACCATGGGAGGGCGGGCCAGCGGGTGGCCCTCGGGCCCGGTGATGCCCATCTTGGCCACTTCCTGCTGCAGCAGGTAGACCAGCTCGCCGTTTTCGGCATGCACCGTGGGCATGGCGCCCAGCTCCAGCGCGCGCTTGAAGCTGTTCACCAGGGTTTCGTCGTCGCACATGATGGCGTTCTTGTAGGCCATGAAGTGCTTGAAGCTGTTGATGCCCTCCTCGCGCACCAGCGTGCCCATATCGGCATGGACGCTGTCGCTCCACCAGGTGACGGCCACGTGGAAGGAGTAGTCGGCCGCAGCCTTCTCGGCCCAACCGCGCCATTTGCGGTAGGCGTCCAGCAGCGGCTCCTGCGGATCGGGAATGACGAAATCGATGATGCTGGTGGTGCCGCCGGCCAGCGCCGCCGCCGTGCCGGTGTAGAAGTCATCGGCCGTGACCGTGCCCATGAAGGGCAGTTGCATGTGGGTGTGCGGATCGATGCCGCCAGGCATGACGAACTGCCCCGAGGCATCGATCACCTGCGCCCCGGCCGGCACCAGGGCCGCCACATCCGGCCCCACGGCCGCAATCGCCCCATCCACACACAGCACATCGGCCTTCTCCTGCCGGTCTGCATTCACCACCGTGCCGCCACGCACCCATACCGAACCCTGTGATTGACCCATAGCGTCATGCCTCCTGTTGGTTGGTCCGGCCTATGCCTTGCTCAGCGCGGGTGCGCCCTTGGTCACCTGGCCTGCCATGCCGATGCGGTAGACCACGCCGGCAATGAACAGGCCGATGAACCATGCGTAGTCATAGGCATGCTTGAAGAAATCACCCACGTTCGGGAATGCAGCGGGGAACGCCGCGTGCAGGAAGCCGGGCAGGTTGGGCGCCACGCCCAGGGCGAAGGCCGCCACGGCCACCCAGTTCCAGCCGTTGGAGTAGCGGTAGACGCCCTCTTCCCTGTACAGGTCTTCCACCACCAGCCGCTTTTTGCGCACCAGGAAGTAGTCCACCATCAGAATGCCCGCGATCGGCCCCAGCAGGGCCGAGTAGCCGATCAGCCAGGTGAAGATGTAGCCCTCGGTCGATTCCAGGATCTTCCAGGGCATCATCACGATGGCAATCGCCACCGTCATGTAGCCGCCCACGCGGTAGCTGATCTTCTTGGGCGCCAGGGCGGAGAAGTCATAGGCCGGCCCGACCAGGTTGGCCGCCAGGTTCACGCTCACGGTGTCGATCAGCAGCACGATCAGCGCGATCAGAACGGCAGCGCCCGTCATGCGGCTGGCGACATCCACGGGGTCCCACAGGGCCTTGCCGTAGATCACCACGGTGCCCGATGTCACCACCACCGCCAGCATGGCCAGCAGCCCCATGGGCACGGGCAGGCCGATGGCCTGGCCCACGACCTGGTCCTTCTGCGACTTGGCAAAGCGCGTGAAGTCCGGAATGTTCAGCGCCAGCGTGGCCCAGAAGCCCACCATGGCCGTCAGCGACGGCCAGAACACCGACATGAACTGGCCCGCCTTGGAGCCGCCCGGCGCGTACTGCGAAGGCTGCTCCATGATGGGACCGAAGCCGCCGGCCTTCTGGTAGACCCATCCCAGCAGCACGAAGCAGATCAGGATCTTGAGCGGCGCAGTCCAGGTCTCCAGCTTGCGGATGGACTCGATGCCATGCACCACGAAGTAGAACTGGATCGCCCAGAACACCAGAAAGCACACCAGCTGCCCCACATTGATGCCCAGGCCCGCGATCTTCTCGCCTTCCAGCGGATGGCCCAGCAGCACGCCCAGCAGGGTGTAGATCATCATGCCGCCGAACCAGGTCTGGATGCCGTACCAGCCACAGGCCACCAGGGCGCGCAGCAGGGCGGGCAGCTTGGCCCCGTGGGTGCCGAACGAGGCTCGGGCCAGCACGGCAAAGGGAATGCCGTACCTGGCCCCGGCATGGCCGATGAGCAGCATGGGAATCAGCACGATGAGATTGCCCAGGAACACCGTCATCACCGCCTGCGACCACGACATTCCGTTCGTGATCATGCTGGCGGCCAGCGTGTACGCCGGAATGCACATCACCATGCCTATCCACAGGGCGGCGAAGTGGTACCAGGTCCAGGTTCGCTGGCTAGGCAGCGTGGGTGCGAGGTCGTGGTTCCACAGGCTGCCTGCGGACTCACCGGAATGCGGGGCATGCGACATTGCGAAGCTCCTTCTCGAAGAGAGAAATCACCAATCCATTGCTGATCCAGGGTCTGACCTTTTCCATCAAGCGCATTTCGTGCCAGGTCGGCCCGGATGCGGGCCGTGCGCCGACCTGCCGCAATGCCCCCTCTAGCCCTGCGCCGTCACGGCCTGGCGCATGGGGTTGTTCGGATGCGTGGTCCAGTTCGCATACTCCCCGGTGACCGTCTGGCCGGTGCGGGGGTCCACCTCGCCCGGCTGCAGGCTGCGCATGGTGATGCACTCGGGCACGGGGCAGATGGACACGCACAGGTTGCAGCCCACGCATTCGGTGTCATCCACCTCGAACCGGCGCACACCGCCCTCCTTGCTGAAGGTGATGGCCTGGTGGGAGGTGTCCTCGCAGGCCACGTGGCAGCGCCCGCACTGGATGCAGCTGTCCTGGTTGATGACGGCCTTTTCGATGTGGTTGAGGTTGAGGTCCTTCCAGTCCCTGACCGTGGGCACGGCCCGGCCCTGGAAGTCCTCGATGCGCGCAAAGCCGTGCGCGTCCATGTAGTTGGACAGCCCGTCGCACATGTCCTGCACGATGCGAAAGCCGTAGACCATGGCCGCCGTGCACACCTGGACATTGCCGCATCCCAGCGCAATGTATTCGGCCGCGTCCTTCCAGGTGGTGATGCCGCCAATCCCCGATATGGGCAGGCCCGCCGTCTGCGGATCGCGCGCGATCTCGGCCACCATGTTCTGGGCGATGGGTTTCACGGCCGGGCCGCAGTAGCCGCCGTGCGAGCCCTGGCCGTCGGTGCTGGGGTGCATGACCAGGGTGTCCAGATTCACGCCCATCAGCGAGTTGATGGTGTTGATCAGGGACACCGCATCCGCCCCGCCGGCCTTGGCCGCCCGCGCGGGAAAGCGCACGTCGGTGATGTTGGGCGTGAGCTTCACGATCACCGGCAGCCGGCTGTACTGCTTGCACCACTGCGTGACCATCTGGATGTACTCGGGCACCTGGCCCACGGCCGCACCCATGCCGCGCTCGCTCATGCCGTGCGGGCAGCCGAAGTTCAGCTCCAGCCCGTCGGCGCCGGTGTCCTCCACCATGGGCAGGATGCGCTTCCAGCTTTCCTCCACGCAGGGCACCATCAGCGAGGCGATCAGCGCGCGGTCAGGCCAGGCCTTCTTCACGCGGGTCATTTCCTCCAGGTTGGTGCGCAGCGGCCGGTCGGTGATCAGCTCGATGTTGTTCAGGCCCATCACGCGCCGGTCCTGCGCCATGAGGGTGGAGTAGCGCGGCCCGTTCACGTTGACCACATGCGGGTCCTCGCCCAGCGTCTTCCATACCACGCCGCCCCAGCCGGCCTCGAATGCGCGGGTGACGTTGATCTCCTTGTCCGTGGGCGGTGCCGAGGCCAGCCAGAACGGATTGGGGCTGGAAATGCCCAGAAAGCGGCTGCTGATGTCTGCCATGTCGATGCTCCTTGAAAAGCGCGGGCACAGCCGCTCAAACCCCGGCCGCCACGGCGCTGGTCAGCGCCTGGTGCATGGCCCGCGCGGCGACCTTGCCGTGCTCCACCGCCTGCACGGTCAGGTCCTGGCCACCGGCGCGGCAGTCGCCGCCGGCCCACACGCGCGGCACGCTGGTGCGGCCTTCGTCGTCGGTGTCGATGCGGCCGTCACGCAGGGCAATGGCCGCGCCCGCCGGCGTGGCGACATAGGTCTGGCCAATGGCCTTGAGCACCATGTCGGCCGGCACGTCGAACACCTCCTGCGTCACCTGCAGCCTGTCGCCCTCCATGCGGGTGCTGGCCATGCGCACGCCGCAGACCTTGCCGTCCTGCACCAGGATCTCCTGGGGCGCGGCCCACAGCCGCAGGTTGACGCCATGGGTCTGCGCCCATTCCTGCTCCACCCAGGAGGCGGACAGCGCATCCTTGCCCCGGCGGTAGAACATGGTGACCTCGTCGGCGCCCAGCAGCCGGGCCTGCACGGATGCATCCACCGCCGTCATGCCACCGCCGATCACCACCACGCGCCGGCCCACCGGCACCGTGGATTTGTCGGCCGCCTGGCGGATGTCGGCAATGAAGTCCACCGCATTGCGCAAGCCTTCGGCCTGCGGCTCGGCCGTGCCCAGCGCATTGACGCCCGCCAGGCCCAGGCCGAGGAATACGGCGTCATGCTCTGCCAGCAGCGAATCCAGCGTGAAATCTCGCCCCAGCCGCTGGTTGTTGCGCGGCGTGATCCCGCCCACGGACAGCAGCCAGTCGATCTCCTTCTGCGCAAAATCGCCCGGGGTCTTGTAGCTGGCCAGCCCGTATTCATTGAGCCCGCCCAGCTTGGGCCGGGCATCGAACAGCACCACCTCATGGCCCTGCAGCGCCAGCTGATGGGCGCAGGTCAGGCCGGCAGGGCCAGCTCCGACCACGGCCACCTTGCGGCCCGTGGCGGCGGCACGCTGGAACAGCGGTGCACCATCGGAGGCCATGAAGGCATCGGTCGCATAACGTTGCAATGCACCAATTTCGACCGGCTTGTCTTCCTGGGTGTTGCGCACGCAGGCCTGCTCGCACAGCTGCTCCGTGGGACAGACGCGGGAGCACATGCCGCCCAGCGGATTGGCCGTCAGGATCTCGCGCGCCGCGCCACGGACGTTGTCCTGGGCAATGCGGGCAATGAAGGCCGGCACATCGATGCTGGTAGGGCAGGCCGTGGTGCACGGCGCGTCATAGCAGTAGTAGCAGCGCTCGGCCTCGATCAAGGCCTGGGAACGGTTCAGCGCGGGATGGGCGTCGGAGAAATTGGCCGCGTAGTCGGCCAGGTTCAGGCGGCCGGCGGCAATGCCGCAGGCGCGTTGCGCGGGGCTATCCATGGTGCATCCTCCAGAGTCAGGATTGAGGGCGTGAAAGGGGCCGCGGCATGCAGGTGCACGCCGAGCCATCTCGGACAACGCAAGGCGGACCGCAGGAAGGACTCCTGAACGGCCCCGGATCCAACAACACAGTCTTCGGAGGTTTCATCGTGGTCCTCGCATGTGTAAGTGACGCCTCTTGTCGGGCGCACTGGGGGTGGAACGGAATTTACGCGGGTGAAAAAATTTACCAATCAGTAAAATCACCCAGAAAGTCGTCAGCAAGAAAGATGCCAGACAATCGCACCAAAATGGCGCCACTTATCCCGACTTACCATCTGCGCAATGGCAACCCTTTCTGACAATGCGCCCTCTTCCCTGGCGCGATCGGCCACGCGCAAACCCACGGCTGCGCGCCTGCGCAAGGAACTGAACATCCTGCAGACGGCCGAGCTTCACTTTGCGCAATACGGCTTCGAAGGTGCATCGCTGGAACTGATCGCGCACGACGCCGGCCTGAGCCGCCACAACCTGCTGTACTACTTCGCCAGCAAGGAGGAGCTGTACCTGCGCGTGCTGGGCGATGTGCTGACGCAGTGGCTGGCCGGCATGTCCGACCTGCTGCGGGGCGACGACCCTGCGGAGGCCCTGCGCATCTACATCCGGGCCAAACTGCAGTCCTCGCGCGAACGGCCCCATGGCTCCCGTGTCTTCACGCGCGAGGTGATGGCCGGCGCGCCCCGCTTCGGGCAGGCCATATCGAGCCAAGTAGGCCCGGCGCTGGCAGCCGACGTGCAGGCCTTCGAGCGCTGGGTGGCGCAGGGCAAGATTGCCCGCGTGGATTTCACCCACCTGATGTTCATCCTCTGGTCCGTGACCCAGGCCTACGCCGACCAGCAGGCCCAGTTCGCGCTGCTGCTGGGCCGGCCGGAACTGACCGCCGACGACTACGACACGGCGGCCGATCTGATCTACCGGCTGGTAATCCGTGGCCTGCAGCCGGATACCGCGGCTCTCGCACAATGAGCGCATGAATCACAGCATCCGCCTGAGACCCCTGGAGCGCGAAGATCTGCGCTCCGTGCATCTGCTCAACAACAATGCCGCCATCATGCGCTACTGGTTCGAGGAGCCTTACGAGACCTTCGACGAGCTTTCTGCGCTCTACGACGCGCACGTGCACGACCAGACCGAGCGCCGCTTCATCGTCGAGCACCAGGGCGATCGCGCCGGTCTCGTCGAGCTGGTGGAGATCGACCTGATCCACCGGCGCGCCGAGTTCCAGATCATCATCGCCCCCGAGCAGCAGGGCCAGGGCATCGCAGCCCAGGCAACGCGGCTGGCGCTGGACTATGGCTTCAAGACGCTCAACCTGCACAAGATCTTTCTCCATGTGGACCAGGAGAACGAGAAGGCCATCCACATCTACGCGCGCATAGGCTTCGTGCAGGAAGGCGTGCTGATCGACGAGTTCTTCGCCAACGGCCAGTACCGCAACGCCATCCGCATGTACCTGCTGCAAAACGACTACCTGCAGGCACAGGCCGGAGTCGGCACCTGACCTCCTGACAGAGGAGCGCGGGCCCTGCCCGCCTCCTTGACCGGCAAGTCTCCCCATCGTTGGCGGGCGCACAAACAAAAAAACCAAACAAAAAAGCCTTCTGAGTGATCAGAAGGCTTTTTGCATTCCATCTGGCAATGGAAAATTGGTAGGCGCGATTGGACTCGAACCAACGACCCCCACCATGTCAAGGTGGTGCTCTAACCAGCTGAGCTACGCGCCTGTGTTTGTTCGAGAAAGTGATTCTAGCACGGGTTTTCCAGGACTCCGGCAAAAATACCCGAACAGGCTCAGCGCCGCCGTGCCGAACGCACGCCCGCCACGGCGGCCACGATACCCAGCACCTTGTTGAGGCGACCGGAATCGGCCACTTCCACGGTGAAGGTCATCCAGGCCGTTCCCTTGACGGATTGGGTCTGCACGCCGATGACATTGGTCTTCTCCCGCGCAAAGACTTCGGAGATATCGCGCAGCAGGCCCTGCCGGTCGGCCGCTTCCACGGACACATCGACCGGGTAGACGGCCGAGGCCACGGCCGCCGCCTTGGGCTGGCCCCAGGCCACGTCGATCACGCGCTCGGAATTGCGCGCTGCCATTTCACGGAAGTTGGAGCAGTCGCAGCGGTGCACGCTCACGCCCTTGCCGCGCGTGACAAAGCCCCGGATGTCGTCCGGCGGCGCAGGCTTGCAGCACTTGGCCAACTGCGTCATCAGCGAATCCACGCCCACGACCAGCACGCCGCCCTTGGGCGAGTCCGTGCCACGTGCCTTGCGCACCGGGGAGAATTCCTCGACTTCCTCCTCCGCCTCGGCCGGTCGCAGCACGGTCTCGATGTTGCGCAGCGAGTATTCATCCTTGCCGACGACTTCGAACAAGGCATCGGCCGATTTGAAGCCGAGCTGAACGGCCAGCTCCTCCAGCTTGACGGCCGTCTTGCCCTCGCGCTGCAGCAGTTTCTCGACCGCCTCGCGGCCGCGCGCCACGGTCTCGTGCGTGGCCTGGGCATTGAACCAGGCACGCACCTTGGCCTTGGCCCGGTTGCTGGTCAGGTAGCCGAGGTCGGCGTTGAGCCAGTCGCGCGAGGGGCGCCCCTCCTTGACCGTGGTGATCTCCACGGTCTGGCCGTTTTGCAGCGGCGTGTTCAGCGGCACCATGGCGCCGTCCACGCGCGCGCCGCGGCAGCGGTGCCCCAGGCTGGTGTGCACCGAGTAGGCAAAGTCCACGGGCGTCGCGCCCTGCGGCAGCTCGATGACGGCCGCGTCGGGGGTGAGCACGTAGATGCGGTCCTCGAACAGGCCGCGATGGTGGGCGCCCGCCAGGTCGCTGCCCCAGGCCAGCAGCTGGCGCAGCACGGCAATCTTGGCGTCGTACTCGCTGCTGGCGGTGACGCCCGCGTATCCCTTGGTGCCCGCCTCCTTGTAGGCCCAGTGGGCGGCCACGCCGTGCTCGGCATGGTCGTGCATGGCCTGGGTGCGGATCTGGATCTCGATGGCGCGGCCCGTCTCGTCGCGCACCACGGTGTGCAGCGACTGGTAGCCGTTGGGCTTGGGCTTGGCGATGTAGTCGTCGAATTCCGCCTCGATGGGCGTGAACTGCTCGTGCACCCAGGACAGGGTGGCGTAGCAGTCCTTGATCGTGGGCACGACGACACGCATGGCGCGGATGTCGAAGACCTGGTCGAAGTTCAGCGACTTGCCTCGCATCTTCTTGACGATGCTGTAGATGTGCTTGGGCCTGCCTTGCACGGTGGCGCTGATGCTGTGCGCGCGCAGGTCGGCCTCCAGCCGTGCGCGCATCTGCTCCATATAGGCTTCACGCTCCACGCGCTTTTCATCGAGCAGGCGGGCCACTTCGCGGTAGGTCTCGGGCTCCAGGAAGCGCAGGGACAGATCCTCCAGCTCCCACTTGATCTGCCAGATGCCCAGCCGGTTGGCCAGCGGCGCAAACACCGTCAGCGCCTCGCGCGCAATGCCGGGCGAGACCGGGCGCTTGCTGGCTGCGTAGTAGCGCAGCGTCTGCAGGCGCGACGCCAGCCGCAGCAGCACCACGCGCAGGTCGCGCGAGAAACCCAGCAGCATCTTGCGCACGTTCTCGGTCTGCGTGGCCTCATCGTCCAGGTACTGGCCGCCCAGCTCGGCGCCGCGCGCCTGCTCCTGCACGCGCATGAGCTTGTTGGTTTCCACGGCCAGGGTGGCGAAATTCTCGCCAAAGGCCTTGGCGATCACTTCCTGCGGGCGATTGAGGTGCACGCTGGCATGCACCAGATAGATCGCCGCCTGCATGGTTTCGGAGCCGCCGATGGTCTTGAGGATGGCAGCCACCGCATCGGCATGGGCCATGGTGTTCTCACCGGACTCCATGGTCTCGGTGGCGATCAGCGGCTCGGCAAAGCTGCGCGCGCGCGCCAGCGCGTTGACCTGTTCGGGCAGGGTCTGCGACGTGGCCGTGATCAGGTGCGGCAGCACCGACGGCACCTGGCCCGGCGCGGCTGCGGCGGGCGAAGGCGCCTGCACGGCGGCCTCGCTGCTGGCAGTCTTCATTCGTCACTCTCCCTGGCCTGCTCGGCAAGATTCATGGTGCTTGGCAAGCGCTCTTCTCCCCATAAGAACCGGCACAGCAAGGCCACCTGCCCTGCTGCGACGAAGGTGGGCGCATGCCCCACCCCTTCAAATTCCACGCAATGCGCCTTCGGGCCGCGCTGCGCCATGGCCTGTGCCGTGGCCGCCGTCAGCAGGTCGGACTGCGCACCACGAACTAGCAAGACGCGTGCCTTGATCTGGTCATACAGCTGCCACAGCAGCGCTTCGCCGGCCTGGGCCATCTCGCGCGTCATGTGCTGCAGGGGCACCGCAATCTGAGGGTCATAGTGCAGGACAAGGCCGCCATCGGCGGCCGGCCGCATCATAGGTCGCGTCAATCGCAACCATTGCCCTTCGCTATGTGGGCCGAAGCCTTCGGAAATCAAGAGCAGCGCATGGGCTGCCTGCTCAAGATTTTCAAAATGCACGCCCTTGCCCAGGTACTGACCTATGCGCTCCAGGGCAGACCACTCGATGACAGGTCCCACATCGTTGAGCACCAGCATGCGAATGGGCGCCGGCAGCGGCAGCCCCGGCTGGCCCGCAAGCGCCATGCCGATCAGCCCGCCCATGCTGGTGCCCACCCAATCCAATTGTTCGACAGGCGCCTGCGCATGCACCTGGGCCAGCAAGGCCAGCATGTCGGCTGCGTAAAGAGGCACCTGGTAGGCGGTCGGATCCTGCAGCCAGTCGCTTTCGCCACGCCCGACCACATCGGGGCAGATCACGCGGGCACGTTCGCTGAGCCGCTCGGCCAACGCGTCGAAGTCACGCCCCTGGCGCGAAAGGCCGTGCACGCAGACCACGACATGGGGATGGTGCGGATCGCCGGTGCGATTCCATTCCCAATAAGCCATGCGGTGCGAAGCATTCTCTTGAGCAGCCGGGCTGGCAGTACGGCTCCAGGGTGAGGCACGCCCGGCAACCCCCGGGCAGGATACGTAGTTCAGCGTAGGATGATTCATGGAAACGCATTCGCGGAGCCGGCGCCGATAATGGCTGTGTTGCATCGTACATTCATTCGGAGACTCTCTATGTTGAAAGGCAAGACCGCCCTCGTGACCGGCTCGACCAGCGGCATCGGCCTCGGGATCGCGAAGGCGCTGGCCCGCCAGGGCGCCAATATCGTGCTCAACGGTTTCGGCGATGTGGACGGCCCCCGTGCCGAAGTGCTGGCCGCAGGCCAGGCCGCCGGCGCCCAGGTCGCCTATCACGGCGCCGACATGAGCCGCGTGGCGGACATCGAGGACATGGTCCAGTACAGCGTGCGCAATTTCGGCCAGATCGACATCCTCGTGAACAATGCCGGCATCCAGCACGTGGCGCGCGTGGAAGACTTCCCGCCCGAGCGCTGGGACGCCATCATCGCCATCAACCTGTCCAGCGCCTTCCACACCTCGCGCCTGGTCCTGCCCATGATGCAGGCGGCCGATGGCGGCAAGGGCTGGGGCCGCATCATCAACGTGGCCTCGGTGCACGGCCTGGTGGGTTCGGCGCAGAAGTCTGCCTACGTGGCGGCCAAGCACGGCATTGTCGGGCTGACCAAGGTCACGGCGCTGGAGAACGCCACCTCCGGCATCACCTGCAACGCCATCTGCCCCGGCTGGGTGCTGACGCCACTGGTGCAAAAGCAGGTGGACGCCAAGGCCGAGCAGCACGGCATCAGCAACGAAGAAGCCAAGAAGCTGCTGCTGGGCGAGAAAGAGCCCTCCATGCAGTTCACCACGCCCGAGGAACTGGGCGAACTGGCGGTGTTCTTCTGCTCGCCCGCCGCAGCCAACGTGCGCGGCGTGGCCTGGAACATGGATGGCGGCTGGGCGGCGCAGTAAGCGCGCCAGCACCGGTTCACGTCAAAAAAGGAGCGCCACGGCGCTCCTTTTTTCATGGGTGGCCCACGCCTGCTCAGTACATCTGCACCGAGCCCGACACGTGGACCATCACCTGCGCCTTGCCCGCTTCCACGGACACGGCATCCATTTCCGCGCCGGCGGCCTTGGCGGACATGGCCATCATGCGCGGACGCGGCATGGGCACGGAGGTGTCGCTGCTGCTGACATTGACCTCGCGCAGGCTGTAGTTGGCAAAGCCGAAGCTCTTGGACAGCGTGGTGGCACGCTGCTTGAACTGTTCGATGGCCTTGGCCTGGGCCTCGCCTTCGACCTTTTCACGGGCCTCGCGCGACAGGCCGAAGCCCACTTGCGACAGCGTCATGTCCTGCACCTGGGCCGCCGTCTGCGTGATGCGCGCGAAGTCGCGGCCCTGCAGAAGAATCTCGGCGCGGCCCTGCCAGCCTTCCACCTTGTTGTCCTTGCCATAGCGCGGATAGATGCCGAAGCTGCCGGTGCTCACATCCATCTGGCCCGGCTGGGCGCTGCGCTTGGTCACGGCCATGGCGGCCTCGACCACCTTCTGCAGCTGGGACTGGACCGTGGCGGCATCACGCCCTTCGCGCGTGGCCGACAAGGTGGCGGTCAGCAGGTCCTGCACCACGTCCACCGAGCCTTCTGCAGACAACTGCACCACGTTGGCAGGCTGTGCCGGCGCCGTGGCGGCGTTCTGCGCCCAGGCACCGCTGGCACAGGCCAGCGCAGTGGCCGCGACCACGGACTTGACCCAGGGGCGGGACAGCTGTTTGGAAAGCTTGCTCATGCGTTCACCCTTTGAAATGAAAGGTAGTTCAGGGATACAACTGCATGCCGCCCTTTCGCTACGGCATGCCGCCAGATGGTGACAGGTGTGGAGCCAAGCAGGCCTGCCGGCTCTTCCATTGGCAACATTATTGCAACGATAAATGCATCAGCATGGAAAACCCATAGTTAAATATTCTAAAGACACATTTTCCGTTCTAAATTTAAACGCAACATCTGTAACACACGGCAATATTTCGGGGGTTTGTCCAGACTTTTCGGCGCAAGCTGGTAACAATGGCGGCTGTTACAAATGACCGACCGAGGATGAACATGGCCACTACGACCAACCGCACCGACAAGATCCTGGTGGTGGATGACGATGCGCGCATCCGCGACCTGCTGCGCCGCTACCTGACGCAGGAAGGCTTCGAGATCATGATTGCCGAAGATGGCAAGGCGCTGAACCGCATCCTGCTGCGCGAAACGGTGGACCTGATCGTGCTTGACCTGATGATGCCCGGCGAAGATGGCCTGTCCATCTGCCGCCGCCTGCGCTCGGCCAACGACCGCACGCCCATCATCATGCTGACCGCCAAGGGCGAGGATGTGGACCGCATCGTGGGCCTGGAAGTGGGCGCCGACGACTACCTGGGCAAGCCCTTCAACCCGCGCGAACTGCTGGCCCGCATCCATGCCGTGCTGCGCCGCCGCCCGCCGCAGGAAGCGCCGGGCGCGCCTTCCGGCGACAACGAGGTGGTGAGCTTCGGCCCCTTCACCTTCGACCTGGGCACGCGCGTGCTGCAAAAGAACGGCGAGGAACTGCCGCTGACCACGGGCGAATTCGCCATGCTCAAGGCCCTGGTGCGCCACCCGCGCCAGCCGCTGTCGCGCGAGAAGCTGGCCCTGCTGGCGCGCGGCCGCGAATTCGAGCCCTTCGACCGCAGCCTGGACGTGCAGGTCTCGCGCCTGCGCAAGCTGATCGAGGAAGATGCCGCCGCTCCGCGCTATATCCAGACGGTCTGGGGCGTCGGCTATGTGTTCGTACCGGACGGCGCGAACTGAAATGCATCACCCCCTGAGGCGCTGCGCGCCTTCCCCCTCTCTCGCTCCGCGGGAGGGGGACGACGCCCTCGCCGCGAGGCGGCTCTTGCTCGGCGTCCCTGGGTTGGGGCCGTAACGTTTTATGTGCCGTTGACAATGCGCAGCGCCAAAACCTCACCCTGTCGACCGAGACAACCGGTAACGCAGGCTGGCCGGCACAGGCGTAATCTCGCAGCCGGCCCCTAGAATGACGAACCGCATTCCATGAGTTCCTTCACCGTCCCGCCCCACGACGCCACAAGCCCTGCGCCCCTCGACTACGATCGGCGCATGACTGCGCGCTCTCCGCTGGGACTCAACCTTTTCTGGCGTACCTTCTGCCTGCTGGCCCTGCTGTTGGTGGGCAGCATCCTGGCGTGGCTGCAGACGCTGCGCGCCTTCGAGTTCGAGCCGCGCACGCTGCACACCGCCCAGCAGATCGCCTCGCTGGTCAACCTCAGCCGCGCGGCCCTGGTGCATTCGGATGCCATCAACCGCGTCTCGCTGATCAAGACCATGGCCGACCAGGAAGGCGTGCGCATTCTGCCGCGCGAGCCTGGCGACAGCTTCGAGCTGCTGGACCAGAGCACGCTGGGCAAGCGCCTGACCGAAGAACTCACGCGCCGCCTGGGCTACGGCACCATCGTGGCGCGCAGCGTCAATGGCGAACCGGGGCTGTGGGTGGGCTTCACCATCAATGGCGACCGCACCTGGCTGCTGATGGACCGCTCGCGCTTCACGCCGGCCAGCGGGCGCACCTGGCTGATCTGGCTGATCACGGCCGGCCTGCTGTCCCTGGCGGGGGCGGCAGCCATCGCGCGCCTGATCAACCGGCCACTCAAGCAGTTGAGCTATGCGGCCAACCGCGTGCGAGATGGCGACTTTGACGCCAGCCAGCTCGACGAGGAAGCCGTCACCAGCGAGATCCGCGAGGTCAACATCGGCTTCAATCGCATGGCGCAGAAACTGGCCCAGCTGGAGCAGGACCGCGCGGTGATGCTGGCTGGCATCTCCCACGACCTGCGCACGCCGCTGGCGCGCCTGCGGCTGGAGACCGAGATGAGCGTGGTGGACGACGTGGCGCGCGAGCACATGGTGGCCGACATCGTGCAGCTGGACGCCACCATCGA
Organism: Delftia sp. WSY_10; assembly: GCF_043104705.1. Lineage (NCBI taxonomy): Bacteria > Pseudomonadati > Pseudomonadota > Betaproteobacteria > Burkholderiales > Comamonadaceae > Delftia > Delftia sp. WSY_10. The sequence goes on from NZ_JBICKY010000015.1 coordinate 266,596, forward strand.
CAAATTCCTGGACTACGCCCGCCCCGACCATGTGACCCTCAACCCGGTGAACCTGCATGCCGTGGTGTCCTCCTGCGTCTATGCGGTGCAGGACCACCGCGAGCTGCAGATCAGCATGGCCGTGCCCGAAGGCGTCTATGTGCTGGCCGACGAGGTGGAACTGGCGCGCGTGATCTCCAACCTGTTCGAGAACGCACGCCGCTACGGCAAGACGCCCGAGACCGAAACCACCCACGTGGATGTGACGGCATCGGAACGCGAAAGCTGGGTGGTGATCCGCATCCGCGACCATGGCCGTGGCGTGCCGCCCGAGCAGCTCGCCAGCCTGACCCAGCCCTTCTTCCGTGGCGACTCCGCGCGCACGGCCGCAGCGGGCGCGGGCCTGGGCCTGTCCATCGTGGACAAGACGGTGCAGCGCATGGGCGGCGTGTTTGCGCTGTCCAACTCCTCCACGGGCGGGCTGGTTGCCCATGTGCAGTTGCAGCGTGCCTCGGGCGTGGCCAAGGGTGCCGAGCCCGAGCAGCGTCTGCAGCGCCCGCAGATCAAGCGCCAGCTGCCCCCGCGTGCGCAGGACGGCGCCCTGGACGGCGAGGACTGAGCCCGCAGCGCGCGTTCGGCAGATACGTTCGGCAGATACAAAGGCCCCGGCGATCGTTGACCGATCGCCGGGGCCTTTTGCATGGGGATGGCACCCCGCTGGTCAGGCGCGGAACAGCAAGGCGGCAGCGCGCGCCTCCATGGCCTGCTGCTGGCCCACGGGGCCAAGCTTTTCGGCCGTCTTGGCCTTGACGTTGACCTGGTCCAGCGCCAGCCCCAGCGCCGTGGCGATGCGCTCGCGCATGGCAGGAATGTGCGGCGCCAGCTTGGGGGCCTGGGCAATGATGGTGCTGTCGATGTTGCCGATCTCCAGCCCCGTGGCGCGCACGCGGCGCGCCGCTTCCACCAGCAGCACCAGCGAATCGGCGCCACGGAATTCGGGGTCGGTGTCGGGGAAATGCCGGCCGATGTCGCCCAGCGCCGCGCCGCCCAGCAGCGCGTCGGTGATGGCGTGCAGCAGCACGTCGGCATCGGAATGGCCCAGCAGCCCCAGTTCGTGCGGCACCTCGATGCCGCCCAGGATCAGCTTGCGCCCGGGCACCAGGGCATGTACGTCCCAGCCCTCGCCAATACGAAAATTCATGTGAAACATTCCAGGTTCAGAAAAATGGATTGCCCGACGCCTGCGGATGGTCGCGCTGGCCCCGGTATCGCTCCAGCGTGGTGCTGCGCTCGCGCTGCGACAGCACGGCGGCGGCCAGCGCGAAATCGTCCGGATAGGTGACCTTGAAATTCTGCGCGCCGCCAGGCACCAGGCGCGGGCGCTGGCCCACGGCCTCCATGGCACTGGCCTCGTCGGTCACGGCCGAGCCGGCGTGCTGCAGCGCATCGAGCAGCGGCGCGATGCGGAACATCTGCGGCGTCTGCGCCAGCCATTTGTCGCTGCGGTCCACCGTGCCCGCCACGCGCACCCCGCTGGGCCCGGCCACGGCCGTCTTGAGTGTGTCGGGCAGCTTGTGCGCCAGCAGGCCGCCCACGGCATCGTGCTCGCAGGCGTCGATCAGGGCATCGATGAGCGCGGGCGTCACCAGGCAGCGTGCGGCATCGTGCACCAGCACCCAGTCGTGCGCGCCCGCACCGCGCGCCAGCAGTTCCTTGAGCCCGTTGGTCACGGATTCGGCCCGCGTGGCGCCTCCGCATGCCGCCGTGGAGTAGCGCGTGGGCGAGGGGCCCGGCAGGCCCTTGCGCCAGAAATCATCACCGGGCGCGATCACCACCAGCGTGTGGTGTACGCGCGTTGCACCCGCAAAGGCGGCCAGCGTGTGCGCCACCATGGGCGCACCGGCCACCAGGTGGTATTGCTTGGGCAGTTCAGGCGCAGGCGCATCGGGCGCGATGGCGCGCGAGCCCGTGCCCGCGCAGGGGATCAAGGCCCACAGGCGGGCCGGCTCCAGGGATGCGGGCGCAGCCGCCGCAAGCAGATCTGTCATGGTGGCGCATTGTAGTGACGGCCATGTGCCGCCATGGCCATGCGGGCATGCCTGCATGGCCGCCATGCGTGCTGGCTAAAATGCTTCGATACCCCTCTGCGCGTGCCGAGGGGTTTTGTCGTTACTTCGCCCAGGCGCTGCGGCGCCCACGTCCAAGCACCATGGAACTGCCCAAGCTCACTCCCGGAAAACGCTTCACCCTGCCCCGCCCCGTGGGCAGCGCCGACGCCCTGCTGCTGGCCCGCCTGGGCGAGCGCGAGAAGGCGGCAGGCCGGGTGACGGCCATCGTCACGGCCGACGCCTCGGATGCCCAGCGGCTGATCGACGAGATGGCCTTCTTCGCCCCGGGCCTGCGCTGCGCGCTGTTCCCCGACTGGGAGACCCTGCCCTACGACAGCTTCTCTCCCCACCAGGACCTGATCAGCGAGCGCCTGGCCACGCTGTGGCGCATCAACCAGCGCGACAAGGAGCATGGCGCCGACGTGGTGCTGGTGCCTGCCACGACCGCGCTGTACCGGCTGGCGCCGCCCTCCTTCCTGGCCGGCTACACCTTCGAGTTCAAGAGCGGCCAGAAGCTGGACGAGGCCAAACTCAAGGCCCAGCTGACGCTGGCCGGCTACCAGCATGTCTCCCAGGTGGTCAGCCATGGAGAGTACGCGGTGCGCGGCGGCCTGATCGACCTGTTTCCCATGGGCTCGCTGCAGCCCTACCGCGTGGATCTGTTCGACGACGAGATCGACTCCATCCGCACCTTCGACCCCGACACCCAGCGCAGCCTCTACCCCGTGCCCGAGGTGCGCCTGCTGCCCGGCCGCGAGTTCCCCATGGACGAGGACGCGCGCGCCAAGTTCCGCCAGCGCTGGCGCGAGCTGCTGGAGGGCGATCCCACGCGCAGCCGCATCTACAAGGACATGGGTCAGGGCATTGCCACGGCCGGTATCGAGTACTACCTGCCGCTGTTCTTCGACGAAACGGCCACCGTGTTCGACTACCTGGGCGCCGATGCCACCGTGGTGATGCATGGCGACCTGGAGCCGGCCTTCCAGCGCTTTTGGCAGGACACCAAGGAGCGCTTCCGACTGGTGCAGGGCGACCCCGAGCGCCCGGCCCTGCCGCCCGAGGTGCTGTTCCTGTCCGCCGACCAGTTCTACACGCGCGCCAAGGAGCACGCCCAGCTCGCGCTGCGCCCAGGCACCGAGGACGTGGCAGACAGCGCCATCTTCCAGAAGCTGGAGGACCTGTCCGTGGTGCGCGGCGCGGAAGACCCGCTGGCGCGGCTGCAAAGGCACATTGCCGCCAGCGCCCACCGCATCCTGCTGCTGGCCGAGTCCGATGGCCGCCGAGAAAGCCTGCTGGACTTCTTCCGCGCCTCGGGCGTGAACCCGCCGGTCTTCGACTCGCTGGCCGAGTTCCAGGGCGATGCGGGCGAGAAGGTGGGCATTGCCACGGCCGGGCTGATGAACGGCTTTGCCTGGGTGGAGGAAGGCCTGGACTTCGTCACCGAGACCGAGCTGTTCGCCACCAGCCCCACGGGCCGCAGGCGCCGCCGGCAGGAGCAGGTCAGCGATGTCGAGGCACTGATCAAGGACCTGTCCGAACTCAAGGTGGGCGACCCCGTGGTGCACTCGGACCACGGCATCGGCCGCTACCAGGGCCTGGTCCACATGGACATGGGCCAGAAGAACCCCGACGGCACGCCGGCCGTGCAGGAATTCCTGCACCTGGAGTACGCTGGCAACGCCGTGCTCTACGTGCCCGTCAGCCAGTTGCAGCTGATCAGCCGCTACACGGGCGTCTCGCCCGAGGACGCGCCGCTGCACAAGCTCGGCGGCACGCAGTGGGAAAAGGCCAAACGCAAGGCGGCCGAGCAGGTGCGCGACTCGGCAGCCGAGCTGCTGAACATCTACGCACGCCGCGCCGCACGCCAGGGCCATGCCTTCCGCTACTCGCCCCAGGACTACGAGCAGTTCGCCAACGACTTCGGCTTCGAGGAAACGGCGGACCAGCGCGCCGCCATCCACGCCGTGATCCAGGACATGATCAGCCCCCAGCCCATGGACCGCCTGGTCTGCGGCGACGTGGGCTTCGGCAAGACCGAGGTGGCGCTGCGCGCGGCCTTCGTGGCCATCACGGGCGGCAAGCAGGTGGCCTTTCTCGCGCCCACCACGCTGCTGGCCGAGCAGCATTACCAGACCCTGGTGGACCGCTTCTCCAAGTGGCCGATCAAGGTGGCCGAAGTCTCGCGCTTTCGCTCGGGCAAGGAGATCACGGCGGCCGTCAAGGGCATTGCCGACGGCTCGGTGGACATCGTCGTGGGCACGCACAAGCTGCTGTCCGAGTCCACGCAGTTCAAGAACCTGGGCCTGCTGATCATCGACGAGGAGCACCGCTTCGGCGTGCGCCACAAGGAAGCCATGAAGGCCATGCGCGCCGAGGTGGACGTGCTCACGCTGACGGCCACGCCCATCCCGCGCACCATGGGCATGGCGCTGGAAGGCCTGCGCGACCTGTCCGTCATCGCCACCGCGCCCCAGCGGCGCCTGGCCATCAAGACCTTTGTGCGCAACGAGGGCACGGGCGTGATCCGCGAGGCCGTGCTGCGCGAGCTCAAGCGCGGCGGCCAGTGCTACTTCCTGCACAACGAGGTCGAGACCATCGAGAACCGCAAGCAAAAGCTGGAGGAAATCCTGCCCGAGGCCCGCATCGCCGTGGCCCACGGCCAGATGCCCGAGCGCGAGCTCGAACGCGTGATGCGCGACTTCGTGGCCCAGCGCTACAACATATTGCTGTGCTCGACCATCATCGAGACCGGCATCGACGTGCCCAGCGCCAACACCATCCTCATCAGCCGCGCCGACAAGTTCGGCCTGGCCCAGCTGCACCAGCTGCGCGGCCGCGTGGGCCGCAGCCACCACCAGGCCTATGCCTACCTGATGGTGCCCGACCTGGACAGCCTGACCAAGCAGGCCCAGCAGCGGCTGGAGGCCATCCAGCAGATGGAGGAACTGGGCTCGGGCTTCTACCTGGCCATGCACGACCTGGAGATCCGCGGCGCCGGCGAGGTGCTGGGCGAGAACCAGAGCGGCAACATGATGGAGGTGGGCTTCCAGCTCTACAACGAGATGCTGTCCGAGGCCGTGCGCAGCCTCAAGGCCGGCAAGGAGCCCGACCTGCTCAGCCCGCTGTCGGCCTCCACCGACATCAACCTGCACGCGCCGGCCCTGCTGCCGGGCGACTACTGCGGCGACGTGCACCTGCGCCTGTCCTTCTACAAGAAACTGGCCACGGCCCGCACCAGCGACCAGATCGACACCCTGCTCGAAGAAATCGTGGACCGCTTCGGCAAGCTGCCGCCCCAGGCGCAGACGCTGATCGACGTGCACCGCCTGCGCGTGCTGTCCCAGCCCTACGGCGTGGTCAAGGTCGATGCGGCGCCCGGCGTGATCAACATCACCTTCAAGCCCCAGCCGCCCGTGGACCCGATGGCCATCATCCACCTCATCCAGAAGAACAAGCACATCAAGCTGGCCGGCAACGAGAAGCTGCGCATAGAGCGCGCCCTGGACAATCCCAAGGACCGCGCCCAGATGGTGCGCGACGTGCTGCGCAGCCTGGGCCAGCCGCTGGTGGAGGCGAAGGCGGCCCAGCCCGCATAGAAGGGTTGTCCTAGCCATGTTCCTCGAAGCGAGCATCTCCCTGCTGGCCCTGGCCGCCGCGCTGTGGCTGCGCCCCTGGCGCATGCTGGCCGGCCGCCCGGGCCCGGGCGGGCCGCTGGACCGCATGGCCTCGCCCCTGGTCACGCCGCTGCTGGGCGTGCTCGTGCTGCTGCCCTGGATCTGGGCCCTGCCCGCGCTGCACCGCATGCCGCTGCAACTGCAGTGGTCCTCGGCGCCGCTGGTGGTGCTCATGCTGGGCTGGCCTCTGGCCGTGCCGCTGCTGCTCGTCGTGGGCGGGCTGGCGGCCCTGCTGTCGCCGGCCCTGGGCTGGGGAGATGCGCTGGGCATCTCGGTCTGGCAGGGCATCGTGCCCGCCACGCTGGCCATGCTCTGGGGCGCGGCGCTGCGGCGCTGGCTGCCGCACCAGATCTTTGTCTTCATTCTCGCGCGCGGCTTTGCGGGCACGGTGCTGTGCGTCTTCATCTCGGCCCTGCTGGCCCAGGCCGCAGGCCACTCGCTTCCCGGTGTCAACGAGGACCTGTCGCGCATTGCGCGCTGGCTCATGGCCTGGGGCGATGCCGTGATCACCGGCATGGTGACGGCCATCTTCGTGGTGTTCCGTCCCCAATGGCTGGCCACCTGGTCGGACGCCATCTACCTGCGCCGCCCGCCCGCGCCCTGAGGGCGCATCCAGGCACAAGCCGTGGCGCGCCGCAGTGCCAAGGCCAGTGACTGCGCCGCGCGGCCCTGGCTCTGGATATGATTCGCGCCTGATACCCGCCAGCCCGGCGGCCCGTCCCTTTTTGCTGCCCCACCCATGACCGATGTCACCGAATTCGCGCCCGGACTGCTGATCCGCGGCATCCAGCCGCCACTGAAGCTGGCCGACTACAAGCTCATCGCGTTCGACATGGACTCGACGCTGATCACCATCGAATGCATCGACGAGATCGCCGACGCCACCGGCAAGAAGGCCGAGGTCGCGGCCATCACCGAAGCCACCATGCGCGGCGAGATCACCGACTTCAAGGACAGCCTGCGCCAGCGCGTGGGCAAGCTCGTCGGCGTGACCGAGGCCGACATGGCCCGCGTGCTGGCCGAGCGCCTGAAGCTCTCCCCGGGCGCCGAAACCCTGGTGCGCGCAGCCCAGGCTGCGGGCCTGAAGGTGCTGCTGGTCTCGGGCGGCTTCACCTACTTTGCCGAGCACGTGCGCGGCATGCTGGGCATCGACTTCGTGCGTGCCAACGTGCTGGAGATGCGCGATGGCGCGCTGACCGGCGGCCTGATCGAGCAGCCCTGGGGCGACATCTGCGACGGCGCCGAAAAGCGCCGCACGCTGCTGGAAGTCGCCTCGCTGCTGGGCATTCGCCCCGACCAGTGCATCGCCGTGGGCGACGGCAGCAACGACATTCCCATGATGCAGGTCGCAGGCCTGTCCGTGGCCTACCACGCCAAGCCGCGCGTGCGCAACGAGGCCAAGGTCTCCATCACCGAAGGCGGCCTGGACCGCCTGCTGGAAGTGCTGCGCTGAAAACCGGCGGCGGGGGCTGGCGCAGGCCGCTGCACTGCTCCGCAATCAATAGCTGAGAATGTTTTGTGGGCTTGCTTTTCCGGCAGGCCCCGGTCTTTTCTACAATGCTTGATGCAGCCCCATAGGCCACCGCCTCAGCGCCGGTGGCTCTCCTACAACAGCAGGCTGCACACCGGCGTATCCGCATGCCGGTGCTTGGAATCTCCCGCCCCATCCCCATGTGACACCCAAGGCCGCAGGCCTGCCCGCAGACGGGCGGCCTGTGGCGCTCCGACCGGCGCAGGCCCGCCTGCGCCGACCGTGCACATGACCACCATGATTGGAAAAACCTTCGTGAAGACTTCGTTCCGCACCACTGCCTCCGTGATCGCCCTGGCCATTGCATCGCTGACCGTGCCCACGCTGGCCCAGGCCAAGCGCATGGGCAGCGGCGGCAAGTCCGTGCGCCCGGCGTCGATCGGCAAGGCCCCTGCCCAGCCCGCAGCGCCTGCGGCGCCCACCGCCAGCAAGGCGGCAACGCCTGCCAGCCCGGCAGCTCCTGCCACGCCAGCAACGCCGGCCGCGCCCGCCGCAGCCGCCGCTCCGGCAGCGGCACCTGCCACTGCAGGTGCTGCAGGCCCGGGCATGATGGGCACGCTGGGCGCCGCCGCCGTGGGCGCCGTTGCCGGCTCCATGGCCGGCAATGCGCTGGCCGGCGCCATGACCCCTGAAAAGGACGCTGCCGCCAAGGAGGCCGAAGCCAAGGCCAAGGCCGCCGAAACCGAGGCAGCCGAGCTGCAGCGCAAGGCCGATGAAGCCAAGGCCAAGGCAGAAGCCGCCCGCGCCGCCGCCAAGTAAACCGCCTGCTTCTTGCAAAAGGCCGCGCCTGTCGCGGCCTTTCTGTTTTGTCCAGCGGCCTGCTTCAACGGCCTTGCGCATGCTCTCCACGCAGCGTCATCACGGCGCTGGCGATGCTCGCAACGGCCTTGCCATCATCACGCTCGATTTCACAGCGGTAGTGGCTGATCGTGCGCCCACGGTGCTCGGCCCACGCCCGCGCGCACAGCCTGGAGCGCCAGACCGGGCGCAGGAAGGCCGCCTTCAGGTCGATGCTGGTGAAACTCTGGCCTGGCTCCATCAAAGTGGAATGCGCCGTGCCTATGGCAGCATCGGCCAGTTCGCACAGCATCCCGCCATGGACCGTGCCCTGCTGGTTGCCATGGCGCTGCGCATCGGCGTCGAACTCCACGACGGCCATGGCTTCGCCGACGGCCACTATGCGAAACCCCAGCATCTGCGAGATCGCGGTCGGATAGCGCATGTGCGTGGCCTCGTCTGCGGCAAGCCGCCCTTCGATCTGCCGCTGCAGATAGTCGAGCACGGGGAGATAAGTGCGGGGAAGATGCATGGATTTCCTGTCTGGAGCGGGAGGGCAAGGCCCGGGAATGCCCGTCTCGCCAGTGTGATGACCTAGACTGGAACAATCAAAAAATTGTCCTAACTACACTCCATGGCTGCCTCTCGCGTTGCTCTGCTGACTGAACGGCTGGCCGAAGACATCCGCGCCGGCCGGCTCGCCCCCGGCACGCTGATGCCCACGCACCGCGACCTCGCGGCCCGCCATGGCATGGCCGTGGCGTCCGCCAGCAAGGTGTATGCGCGGCTGGCCTCCCTCGGCCTGGTCATCGGCGAAACCGGGCGCGGCACCTTTGTGCGGGATCGGCCGCAGCAGCGCGAATGGGATGGCGGCGACGAATCCCGCCTGAGTTCGGACACGGCCGACCTGTCCTTCAACCATCCCACCTGGCCCGGACAGGCCGGGCTGTTGCGCTCCATGCTGCGCGAACTGGCTGCTTCGGGCGACCTGGCTGCGCTCATGCACCAGCAGCCGCCCGGCGGCCGGTTGCACGAGCGGCGCATCGTGGCCGACTTCCTTGCCCGCGAACGCGGCCTGGCTGCCGAGCCGGAACGCATCTTCCTGGTCAACGGCGCGCAGCAAGGACTGGACGTTGCCGTGCGTGCGCTGCTGCGGCCCGGCGATGCGGTGGCCGTGGATGCGCTGACCTACCCGGGCTTCAGGATGCTGGCCGAGCTCCAGGACCTGGACCTCCAGCCGGTCCCTGCCCTTGACGAGGGTCCCGACCTCGATGCATTGGAGCGGCTGTGCGCACGCCGGCGCATACGCGCCATCCATGCCATGCCCACGCTGCACAACCCCCTGGGATGGGTGATGCCGCTGGCGCAGCGCCAGCGCCTGGTGGAGATCGCAAGGCGCCACGATTGCCTGCTGATCGAGGATGCTGCCTATGCCTTTCTTGCAGGCAAGGCGCCCGCAGCCCTCGCAACGCTGGCGCCAGAGCGCTGCATTCACGTCTCCAGCCTCTCGAAAAGCGTGGCCAGCGGGTTGCGCTTCGGCTTCATGGTGGTGCCCCAGGCATGGGCAGGCCGCGTCAAGGCCGTGGTGCGCGCCAGCCACTGGAGCATGCCGGGCCTGGTCACGGCCATGGCCACGCGCTGGATGGCCAGCGGCTCCGTGCGGCAGCAGGAACAACGCATGCGGCAGGAGGCACGGCGCCGGCAGGCGATTGCGCGCAAGGCGCTGGCAGGAATGCAGATGCTGGCCCACCCCTGCTCGCTCTTCCTCTGGCTGCGCCTGCCCGGGGAGCTGCGAATGGACCGGGTGGCCACGGCGCTGGCCCAGTGCGGCATCGCCGTATCGCAGGCCCACGCCTACGCAACGACTCCCCATGCCCCGCATGCGCTGCGCCTGGGACTGGGTTCGGTGCCTCTGCCGCAACTGGAGGCCGTACTCGTTCAGTTGCGGGATACCGTGGAAGGCTTTCCCCCCTGAGCCTGCCGGGCCAGGGCCTGGTTCAGCGGCCTTGCGCTTCAGCGCGGCCCGGCGCGCAGCGGCTGCAGCAGGTGCGACAGGCCGTTGTGGTCCAGCTCCTGCATCAGCGCCAGCAACTGGCCCAGCTCTCCCTTGGGGAAGCCTTCGCGTGCGAACCAGTTCAGATAGTTGCCGGGCAGGTCGGCGATCAGCCGGCCCTTGTACTTGCCATAGGGCATGTGCACCAGCACCAGCTTTTGCAGCATTTCGGAGTCCATGGCGGCGATGGTACGCGCTGCGGCATCGCAAGAATCTGCATAAAAAGCCACAGCCTTATAACCAAATAGCAAAATTGTTCATTGCGGCCGCTGGCGCCGCACTAGACTATGCGCCTGCCTGCCGTACCGCCCGATACAGAACCACTCCACCGGGCCTGCGGCGTTTTTGCAACCCGTTGAAGAAAGTCCTCCGGTCATGTTGAAGAAAGCACTCTCCGCAATCGCGATTGCCACGCTGGCCCTGACGGCCCAGGCCGCCGACGTGCTCAAGGTCGGCGCCACCGCCGTGCCCCATGCAGAAATCCTCAACCATGTGAAGCCGGCCCTCAAGGCCCAGGGCGTCGATCTGCAGATCAAGGAATTCAGCGACTACGTGCAGCCCAATGCGGCCGTCGAGGACAAGCAGCTGGACGTGAACTTCTTCCAGCACCAGCCCTACCTGGACAGCTACAACAAGGACCGCAAGACCTCGCTGGTGGCCGTGCCCAATGGCAAGGTCCACGTGGAGCCCTTCGGCGGTTACTCGCAGAAGATCAAGAACGTGAAGGATCTGAAGGACGGCGCCACCATTGCCATCCCCAACGACCCCTCCAACGGCGGCCGCGCCCTGATCCTGCTGGCCAAGCAGGGCCTGATCGAGCTCAAGGACCCCAAGAGCCTGACCCCCACGCCGCTGGATGTGGCCAAGAACCCCAAGAAGCTCAAGTTCAAGGAACTCGAAGCCCCGCTGCTGCCGCGCGCACTGGGCGATGTGGACCTGGCGCTGATCAACACCAACTACGCCATCGAGGCCAAGCTCAATCCCACCAAGGATGCGCTGTTCATCGAAGGTGCCGACTCGCCCTACACCAACATCGTGGTGTCGCGCCAGGACCGCGCCAACGATCCCAACATCGCCAAGCTGATGAACGCACTGCACACGCCTGATGTGAAGAAGTTCATCGTCGAGAAGTACAAGGGCGCCGTCGTTCCCGCGTTCTGAATGCGAGGTGGCCGCAGCCTTGCCGGCTGCGACCGCCGCGAAAAAAAAACGCTGCCCCGGCAGCGCTTTTTTTGTGGCTGGCATTCCTTGCCTCAGCCTGCGGAGGCCACCTCCGCCGGCGCCTTGGCCGCAGCAGCCGGCCGCGTGATGGCGCTGCCCATGGCCGCGCCCATGATGCAGGCAATGGCCAGCCACTGCGTTCCCACCAGTTGCTCATGCAGCAGCAGCATGCCCATGAGGGCGGCTATCGCGGGCTCAGTTGCAAGCGCGATGCCGAAGGTGGCGGGCGGCAGGCGGCGCAGCGCCATCATCTCCAGCGTGTAGGGCAAGGCGCTGGAGATGGCCGCAACCATCAACCCGAAAAGAAGTATGGATGGCTGCAGCAGCTTGGCCCCCGCCTCGGCCACGCCGAAGGGCACCACCACCATGGCGGCGAACACCAGGCCCAGCGACACGGCCTGGCCGCTGGGAATGCTGCCCAGCCGCTGGCCCAGCAGGATGTACAGCGCCCAGCAGATGGCCGCGCCCACGGCGCAGGCAATGCCCACGGGCTCCAGCACCAGGGCGCCGGCGCTGGCACCGCCTATGGGCAGGATCAGGGCCAGCCCCGCCACCGCCAGCGCCAGCCAGACAAAATCCACGGGCCGGCGCGAGTGGTAGATGGCCACGGCCAGCGGCCCCGAGAACTCGATGGCCACGGCCAGGCCGAAGGGAATGGTGCGCAGCGCCATGTAGAACAGCAGGTTCATGGCGCCCAGCGCCACGCCGAAACGCAGCAGCGCCCAGGCCTGAGGCCGCGCCAGCGTCCAGCGCCAGGGCCGCCAGATGGCCACCAGGATCAGCGCGGCAAAGCCCACGCGCAATGCCGAGGTGCCTTGGGCACCCAGCACCGGAAAAAGCTGCTTGGCCAGTGACGTTCCCACGCCCAGCGCCGTCACCGAGCCCAGCACGGCCAGCAGCGGCCAGGCGCGGTTCCATGTGATGTTTGTTGTCATGGCGCGTACGATATTGCAAGCGCACCGCGCAAACAGCTCGTTTTTGAGCCGCTTCACGCAATATTCGCTCTTTTCCTCTTCTCGCCGCCAGCCGCCCATGCCCGCCATCGCCCTGGACTCCTTCGACCGCGCCATTCTCGACGTGCTGCAGCGCGACAACCTCACGCCACAGCGCCTCATCGCCGAGCGCGTGCACCTTTCCGCGCCGGCCGTGCAGCGGCGCATCAAGCGGCTGCAGGAGCTGGGCGTGATCGCGGCCAACGTGGCCGTGGTCGATCCGGCGCGCATAGGCCGGCCGCTGACCGTGCTCATCAACGTGCAGCTGGTCAACGAGCGCCCCGATCTGTCGCAGGCCTTTCGCGCACGCGTGGATCGGGAGGATGCGGTACAGCAGTGTTATTACGTGACCGGTGAAGCCGACTATTCATTGATCGTCACGGCTGCCGATATGGAGGAGTACCAGGCGCTGGCGGCTCGGCTGTTTGCGGGGGACGACAACATCCGGCGCTACACCACCTCGATAGCGCTGGAACGCGTCAAGACCGGGCTGCAGCTACCGCTGCAGCCGCAAGCCACGGATGCCTGACCACCGTCATCAGATCGTTTTGAACATAGAACGCCATCACAGGCAGGGAGACTTCAATGAGCGCACCGCATCCGGACAGCATGGCCAATCTGGTGGCCATCCGCACCCTCGACAAGTACGAGAACGACTATTTCCCCAAGCGCGACCGCATCACCATCGCCTTTCGCGGCGATCTGGCAGAGCAGTTCAAGTACGACAAGATCCGTCCGCTGTCGCCGGCCCAGCGCCATGGTCACCGCGTGGTGATCGAGGCCGAGAGCCAGAAGACCGGCACCACCGGCCACTACTGCATCGAGTGCAACAGCTGGAACCTCATCGAGGCCGTGGGCACCTGGGCACCGGAGCCGGAGCAGGCGGCGGGCTGAGCCTGCCGCTTCTGGCCGGCCCAGGCCAGCCCAGGCCGGCTCAGGCCCCGGCAGGCGCCCAGACGCTGCCGGCCACCCACCAGGCCAGCGCCAGCATCATCACGCCCGTCAGGCCATCGAGAATCCGCCAGGCACGCGGCTTCTCGAACAGGCGCCTGAGGCGGCGGCCTGCAAAGGCCAGCAGCACGAACCATGACAGGCTGGCCGAAGCGGCGCCAATCACATACACCCATTTGAGCGCGCCTTCCTGGCGCGCGCCGATGGAGCCCATCAGCAGCACCGTGTCCAGATAGACATGGGGGTTGAACAAGGTGATAACGGCCAGCGTGGAGACCACGCCCAGCAGGCCGCGCGGCGCCAGCTGCCCGCCCGAGGCGGCCAGCTGCGCATCGGGCGCCATGGCCATGCGCCACAGCGCCATCAGGCCGTAGGCCAGCAGGAACAGGGCGCCGCCCAGGGTCAGGTAGCGGGCCAGATCGGGGTTGTCGCCCAGCAGCCGGGCCATGCCCGCCACGCCCAGGCCGATGAGCACCACGTCGCTGACCACGCACCATGCCACGCAGGCGCGTACATGCTGGCCGTGCACGGCCTGGCGCAGCACATACAGGTTCTGGGCTCCGATGGAGACGATGAGCGACAGGCAGACCGTGAAGCCCGCCAGCCAGGAAGAAGAAACATTTGCAGTCCACATGGGCAGGGATTGTCTGGCTCGCAAATGGTTAAGTAAAATTACATTTACTCAATCAAATGAAGAATATCTAAATGCTCGACTACGCCGGACTCGAAGCCCTGGCAGCCGTGGTGCGCGAAGGCAGCTTCGAACGCGCGGCGCGCAAGCTGCACGTCACGCCCTCGGCCGTCTCCCAGCGCATCAAGCTGCTGGAAGAGCGCGTGGGCCAGGTGCTGGTGCTGCGCGGCCAGCCCTGTTCAGGCACGGAGGCAGGCCGCCGCCTGTGCCTGCATGTGGAGCAGGTCGCCCTGCTGGAAAACGACCTGCGCCGCAAGAACCCCGAACTGGTGCCCGAGGGCCAGACGGCCCTGCCCACGCTCAAGCTGGCCGTCAATGCCGACTCGCTGTCCACCTGGTTCATGGACGCCATGTCCGCCTTCACGCGCGACGGCAACGAGCTGCTGGACATCAGCATCGACGACCAGGACCACACGGCCAAGCGCATCCGCGAGGGCGAGGTGCTGGCCGCCGTCACGGCCACGTCCTCGGCCATTCCGGGCTGCAACACCTGGCCGCTGGGACGCATGCGCTACGTGGCGGCGGCCAGCCCCGACTTCATCCGCCGCTACCTGAAGGACGGCATCACGCCCGAGGCCATGGCGCGCACGCCCATGATGAGCTACGGCCGCAAGGACAGCCTGCAGGACCAGTGGCTGCAGCGCCTGGGCGCGGAAGGCCGGCGCAGCACGCCGCGCCACTTTCTGCCGTCCAACCAGGGCTATACGCGGGCCTGCGAGCTGGGCATGGGCTGGGGCATGCACCCGCCGCTGATGATCGGCGCGCAACTGGCCGAAGGCAGCCTGGTGGAGCTGCTGCCCGGCAACGATCTGGACATTCCCATGTACTGGGCCCATGCGCGCAATGCGCAGGCCAGCCTGCAGCGGCTGACGGACTGCGTGATCCAGGCGGCAGCCGCCTGTCTTGACCCGATGGAGTGAGGGGGCCATTGACGGCCCCTCTTTCCCCGCCTCGCCCACTCCGTCGAATCCACATCCCCGGCCAATGCGTTTTTGCCGGCCCGGGATCATCGCAATACCGGAAACAAACAGGTCTTCCATTCATTGAATCCGCTGAAATACAGGCGTCAGAAGATAATCCCGCGCACGCCAGGAAAATGCAAACAGGAACAATCTTAGAAATCAAATAGGAGCATTCCCATAAGGCAGATACAAGCGTCCCGGGGGGCAAAAAGAAGGACTCAGATTTTCTGAAAAGCCTTGACATCATTTGCAGTGAGCCTAGAGAATTCGCGGGCCTCAAGGCAATTTCATAAAGCTGCCACTCTTTTTGAAAATCACGCAGGCAATAGACGCGCCTCGAAATACTTGCCATATCCAGGAAATCGACATCTCCGGCAATGCCTCCATTGCCGGATATTCAGGATTCGCCTATGACCACCACAGGAATACACAGGAACGAATACACGGGACAGGCAATGCAGGAGTACTCCTTCGCTTTTCATTTGCGCATTCCATTCATTGCGCATGCGGCATGCCAGCGGCGCCGCGAAGCCGGCGGCATGCCTGCGCCGCCCGCAGGGCGCCACCAGGGCTTCACCCTGGTGGAGATCATGGTGACCCTGGCTGTGGTGGTCATCCTGCTGGCCATTGCCGCCCCCAACATGAACGACATGGTGCAGACCAGCCAGCAGGAGTCCGCACTGATGCGCCTGTCCGCGGCCCTGCGCATGGCCCAGCACGAGGCGGGACGACGCAACCAGCGCATCACCATCTGCCCTGCCAGCGCGGACCGCAAGGCCTGCAGCGACACCGCCATCGGCAGTGGTCCCTATCAGGGGCTCCAGGATTGGTCCGGCGAGCTGATCGCCTTCAGCGACGGCAGCACCCCCCGCGTGATCGACGAGGACGACCAGGTCCTCAGGGTGTTTCCCAGCGTGCGCAGCGTGGATCTCTTCGCCTGGTATCCGACGGGCGGCCAGGGCATGAAATCGGCGGGCCACGCCGTACACGCGCTTCCGGACGGGCAGATCTGCTGGCCCACGGCCCGCCGGGGCGCACCGGGCGCCGAGCAGGTCCACCGCGTGGCCTACCCCTGCAACCCCGACGTGACCTTCACGGCCTGCCCGAGTCGCGCCCGGCACCTGCCCGCCCGCCATATCGCCATGTATGCCGGTGGCCTGCAGGACCTGGCACCGCGCGACCCGTTGCCCCGCGCCTCTGGCAGCAGCAAGCCGCAAGCCGTGGACTGCGCCGGCGCCGCTTCCGGCCTCTGAACACAAGCGAGGACTTCGCATGGACAGGAAGGATCCACACCCCGCTCCCACCCCCTCCGCAGCTGCCGCATCGCAGGCAGGCTTCACGCTGGTGGAGGTCATGGTCACCCTGGTGGTCATTTCTGCCGGCCTGCTCGGCACCCTCAAGGGGCTCTATCAGAACCTGGGCGACCTCAATGCCTCCTACCAGCGCACGGCGGCCGTGCAAAAGGCCGCCGAGATGGTGGAACGCCTGCGCGCCAACCGCCGGGGCGCACTGGCAGGCGACTTCGACGGCGGTGGCGGCACCGCGCCCAGATCCTGCAGCGACCCTGGCGAAGGCGGCGACGACAAGGCCCATGCCCAGTACCGGCTGTGCCTGTGGCAAAGGGACCTGGGCAACGCCCTGGCCCAGGGTCAGGGCAGCGTCAAGACGGCCCAAGGCAAGACCCTCATCACCGTGACCTGGAGCCATCCCCGCAGCGGGGATGGAAACCCCGAAGAACACAGCATCGAGGTCATCCCATGAGAGATCGGCTGGCATCCCGTGGCCCGCAGCAAGGCCCGCAACAGGGCCTGACCCTGGTGGAACTCATGGTGGCAGTGGTCATCGCCCTGTTTCTCCTGGCCGCCTTGGTGGGACTGTATGTGAACGCAAGAGGCCTGCTGCGCCATGAAAATGCACTGGCGCGCATGCAAAGCGATGCACGCCTGAGCTTTGGCGTTATGGGCCAGGCGGTGCGCAATGCGGGCTTCACGGGCTGCAGCACGGCCCTGACCAAGGTTCCCCCCTTCATCGCCGAGCCCGAAAGGCTCGGGCCCCACTGGAACCTGCTGGACCCCATAGGCATCCGGCGCGGACAGGCACAGGATGCCTGGACCAGTTTCGCGGAAGATGTCCCCGCCCAGGCCAGCGCCCGGTCGGACGTGCTCAGGACAGCGGGCACGGGCACGCACAAGAGCAGCCAGCAACTGAGCGACAACGATGTGGTCGTCGCGACCGATTGCTCGCAGACCTACATTTCCCGCCGGGCGCTCCTGGATACCTGCATCCAGCCCCCGCCCGGATCGGGAATTTCCGGTTTCTCCCCGGACCGGGGCGCCTGCGGCCTGACGCTCCTCAAGCGCGACGCACGCGTGCTGCCCGCAGTCAATGACCTGTTCTTCATCGGGCGGCTCAAGAACGGCAGCGCCACCGGCCTCATCCACTGCTCCAGCAGCCAGATCGATCCCATGCCCGGGCAAGGCAAAGCCAACGACCTGAGCTGCCGCATGCTGGCCGAAGGGGCCATGGATCTCAAGATCGAGTCCATACACGGCCAGCCCTCGGCCGCCGTGCAGCAAGAGGCGCCGGGCAACAGCGTATGGAACAACACCGGCTCCGGCCTGGCCGGCAGAGCGACGACGCCGGGTCCGACTCCGCCACCACCGCCTCCTGCCGTGCGCGCCGTGGAAGTGCGCCTTCTCATGGCCTCCGCGCCTGGCATGGGCGCGCTGCTGCACGCACCCCAGAGCTACACCTTCTATCGCGACAGCAACGGCGCCCCCCGGCGCACCACCGCCGCCGACCGGCGGCTGTACCGTGAATTCAGCGCGGTCTTCACGCTGCGAAACCGGGTGGAATGAGCATGGCAAGGACACGGACACAAACACGGACACAGGGCGGCCTGGCGCTCATCACCACCATGATCATCATGATGGCCCTGGTGATGCTGTCGCTGGCCGCCATGAATATGGGCCTGCTGCAGGGCCGGTCCACGGGCAACCGCAACGACTGGCACATCGCCTTCCAGGCCGCCGAGGCCGCGCTGCGCGACGGGGAGCAGGACATCACCACCCGCAACCCGGCCCTGGAGGCCTTTGACGATGCCTGCACAGCGGGCCTGTGCCTGCCCAGGGAAGACGGCAGCTCGTGGTCCGAGGCGCTCATTGCCCAGGACACGCTGGGCGTGGCGCTGGGCACGCGCACCGGGCAGACCTCCCCCGGCCCCCAGGGAGCACCGACACCGCGCTACCTCATCGAGCGGCTGGAGACCCCTGCGCAAAGCGTGGTGGTGCAGGGCTATGGCGCCGACCAGGGCCGCCCTCCCGTCTTTCGCGTGACGGCCATCGGCATGGGAGCGGCCCGGCGCGCCGATGGCAGTCCGGCCTCGCGGGTGGTGCTGCAAAGCATGTACATCAATTGAAGGAAAGACCATGCGCAAACTCCCTCTGCAAAAGCCCTGCCCTCCCCTCTTTCCGGCGGCAGTGGCGATGCTGCTGCTTGCCTGCATGGCCGCCCCCCGCGCGCAGCAGCCTACGGCACCGGTGCGCCCCGTGCCCCTGAACATTTCACAGGCGCCCCTGATGGCCACGCAGAACGCCACGCCCAACGTGCTGCTCATCATGGACAACTCCAACAGCATGGACGAGGCCCCGAACGGCTCCGCCGTCGGCAGCGACAGCACTGACAGCAAGTCCGAGATCGCCCGCGCCGCTGCCCGCACCATCATCGAACGCTACCAGGGGCGCATGAACTTGGGCCTGATGGCCTACCAGCAGGAAGACGTCGTCCCGCGCAGCCTGAGCAACTCGCTATACGACGTCAGCTACGACCCCAACCACTTCGACCCGCAATGGAGGGGCACGCGCGCCAGCCCCACCCGCAAGCGCTTCAGGTTTCCCAACCCCAGCGACAAAGGGCGTTTCATCTACTACAACGTGGCCTTGCCGTTCTATGGTGGCGGCAACACCTCCAGCCACTGCTTTTCCGCCACGGCCAACGCCGGGCCCACGCCCGCCAATCCCGACGGCTTCCGCACCAACGAGACCGTCGATGGCCCCTGGGACGTCTATTCATGCTTCAGCGGCAAGACAGGCACTACCAACGCCACCAACACCACCGGCAATGCGGGATACAACAACTTCCGGGGCCGGGCAATGTTCAACCCCACCGACTCCGACTATGCCCAGGGCATCTACGACTTCGGCAGGCAGATGTTCGACACTCCCATAGGACAGGCCTGGTTCAGCGAAAGCTTTCCGGGCCGCGGCTTCCTGCACCAGCCCATCCGGCCGCTGGACGTCGCCCACAGGGCCGCTCTGGAACGCAAGCTCGCCACCTCGCAGTTTCTGCTTAACGCGCCCCGTGATCCCGCCCGGCCCCTGCAGAACGCGGGCAACACACCGCTTGAGGGGACGCTGCTGACGGCGCTGGACTACTTCCAGGGCGAAGAGCTTTGGCGCAATGCCGCAGAAGGCTATGTGCCCGCCTGCTATCCGCTGCCCCAGTCCTGCGGCCGCAACTTTGTGGTGCTGCTCACCGATGGCCTGCCCTCGACCCGGCCCAACGGCAAAATCATCCAGGACATGGCGGCAGGCCTGCGCCAGACGGCAGAGGCCGCGCGGCGCCTCAGGCAAGAGGCCAACGTGGAGACCTTCGTCATCGGATTCGCCCTGCCCTTCGGCACCAATCCCGAGCAATTGAACGAGGTGGCCGCCGCCGGGGGCACGGAGCGCGCCTTCGCGGCCAACGACCCCGCGACCCTCGATACCGCCCTGCAGGCGATCTTCGCCGACATCGCCGCCCGCTCCTCCAGCGTGGCCGCCGTGGCGGCCAACTCCACCAACGTGTCCAGCAGCACCAGGATCTACCAGGCCCGCTTCGATCCCCGCGACTGGAGCGGCACGCTGTCAGCGCACAGCATCACAGGCAATGCGGTGGCCGAACAGGCGCAGTGGGAGGCACGCATTCCTGCGACACGCCGCATCCTCAGCTACCGGCCCGACACGCGCCAAGGCGTGGCCTTTGCCTGGGAAGCACTGAACCCCGAGCAGCAAAGGCAGATCGGATCGCCCGACGTGCTGGCCTACCTGCGGGGCAGCCAGGCAGGGGAAGCGCCCCGTGGACCCCTGCGCAGGCGCACCAGCCTGCTGGGCGACATCGTGAACTCGGCCCCGGTGTATGTGGGCGCGCCCGAGATGCCCTACACCGAGGCCTCCTACCGCGAATTCCGCAAGGCACGGGCCGATCGCCGCAAGATGGTCTACGTGGGAGCCAACGACGGCATGCTGCATGCTTTCGACGCGGACACGGGGCAGGAGCTCTTTGCCTATGTCCCCTCGACCGTGATCCCCCACCTGCGCCAGCTGTCCGATCCGAACTACCGCCACCGCTTCTACGTGGACGGCTCGCCCATGGTGTCCGATGCCTTCATTGGCGGCCGGTGGCGGACCATCCTCGTGGGGGGTCTGGGCGCAGGGGGCCAGGGCGTGTACGCGCTGGACATCACCGATCCCGATGCGATCACCGAAGCCGCCGCCAAGAACGTCGTGCTGTGGGAGTTCGGCGACCGCGACCGGCGCGCACCGGGCAGCAACCGACCCGCCGGTTTCGATATGGACATGGGCTTCAGCTTCGCGCAGCCTTCCATCGCCAGGACCCGGGCAGGCTGGATGGCCCTGTTCGGCAACGGCTACAACAATGTGGAGGCGGACGGCGCGGCCAGCACCAGCGGCAATGCCGTGCTGTACGCCGTCAACCTGGAGACCGGCGCGCTGCACAGTAAATGGGACACTCGCCGAGGCGTGCAAGACAGCCAGCGCAGGTGGCCCAATGGCCTGAGCACGCCGGCCGCCGTGGACCTGGACGACGACGGGCTGGTGGACCGCGTCTATGCGGGAGACCTGCAGGGCAACATGTGGCGCTTCGACCTCATGGCCGCGAGCGGGGACGGGGGCGGGATCGTGCCGTCGGTCAACGGCACTCCTGCACCGATGACCACCCCCTGGGGCGGCAGCTTCCACGGGCAGCCCATCACCACGCGGCCTGAGGCCAAGATCAGCCACGGCACGCTGCAATCCCACGTGCAGCTACTGTACGGCACGGGCAAGAGCTTCGAGGTCGGCGACCATGACGCTGCGGCCCCGGCCTCCGCATCCCAGTACTTCTTCAGCCTGCTGGACGAAGGCACCGGGGGCTCCTCCGCAAGCCACAGCGTGCTGAAGGTCACCAGTGTCGACGCCGGCGCCGCCAACGGCGATGGCCGCACCACGCAGATGTCCCTGCGGCTGATCTCCGACGGCCGCCCCGGCAACAGGAACTGGCTCATGCCGCTGGCCGACGCGGGCGAGCGCTTGATCACCCATCCCATGCTGCGCCGCGACCGCATCATCTTCACCACGGCCGTGCCCAGCACGCAGATGTGTACGGCAGGCGGCCATAGCTGGCTGATGGAACTCTCGCTGGACGGCCAGGGCGCGGAGAAGTATGCCGACGGCCTGTTCGACATCAACGGCGACGGTACGGTGGACGGCAGCGACCGCTACGGCGACAACGACCGCGCCACCGGGGGCGCGCGGCTGGAGGGCATCAGCTCGCAGCCCGCCATCCTGAACAACGGCAAGCAGGAAACCAAGGTCATGAACAGCACCGCAGGCCTGCAGTCGCTGGCAGAAAGCAAGGGGCCGCTGAGCAACAGGCGCATTTCCTGGCGCGAGGACACCCCGGCCGACATCCATCCGCTGGGCCTGGACTGACCATGGGCATGCAGAACAACCCCTTGCCGACGCCTGGTCGCCGCCGCCGGGTGGCACGCGGCTTCACCCTGATCGAGCTGATGGTGGTGGTGGCCGTGATCGGCATCCTGTCGGCCATCGCCTATCCCAGCTATGCCGAATACCTGCGCAAGTCCCGCCGCACCGATGGCAGGCGCGCCTTGCTGGAGGCCGCAGGCGCCATGGAGAAGTACTTTTCCGCCAACCTGACCTACGAGGGTGCGACGCTGGGGGGCACCGGCGTCTATGCCAGCCGATCTCCCGACGGTTTCTACGAACTGTCGCTGAGTCCTGACCCCGCCGCATCGAGCTACACCCTCATTGCCTCACCGCTGCGAAGCCAGCTCAGCGACAAATGCCATACCTTCACCTACGACCACCTGGGCGTGGGTGGGGTCCGCAATGGCACCCTGCCTGCACGCGATTGCTGGTAGCAGCTGCGCAGCGTGGCCCGGCAGCCGCGCTCAGGGCTCGCTGCCCGGCCCAGGGCTGGGGGCCGGCGCCCCGGGTCCGGCAGGTTCCGGCCGCTGTATGGTGCGCACGGCCGCGCGCACGCGGGTCAGGGTGTGGAAGTCCAGCAGGCTGGTGGCCATGATGGTTTCCCAGAGAAAGCAGGCCAGGGCCGAGAGAAACATCAGCACGCCGAACAGAAAGCCCAGCACCGCATAGCCATGGCCGTTGATGCCGTAGGCCTCGCCCAGGAACAGCAGGGCAATGGTCAGGCCGATGCAAAAGCCGCAGACGGTCAGCAGCCCTATGCAGACATTGGCCAGCCGGCCGCGCTTGCGCAGAAAGTGCAGCTCGGTCAGGCTGCGCGCGATGAATTCCTCCTCCTGCGGCGTGCGCAGCAGTTCCTCCAGCTTGCGCGCGCGGTCGATGATGCGGGCCAGCCGCCCGGCCACGGCGCCTATCATGCCGGCCACGGCCGTCAGGAAGAACACCGGCGCCAGCGCCAGCTGGATGCTGTGGGTGACGGTATCGGCGTCTAGCGACCAATTGATCATGCGGTCCTCTGCGTGCTTTCTGTTGTCTGGTCCGGCCGTGCTGCCGTGTTTTCGCGCGGACAGTATTGTGGCCGCAACCGGGGGCCGCAAGAAGCCATGCCGCCCGCTTTCAGCGCGCCGGGGGTGACGGCAGAACCTGCGCGCACAGCGAAAGCATCTGGTCCAGCAGGGCGGGCGCCCGGTCGCGGCGGCGGACCACGCCCAGCGGCGCCAGCCGGCCCGTCAGTTGCACGTCGAGCCGGCACACGCGCGCATGGGTCTGCAGGCCCGGCGCGATGCTCAACGGCACCAGGGCCACGGCGCCGGGCTGGCTCAACAGGCCTTCCAGTATCGGCAGGGAAACGGTGGAGACGGGAAACCAGGGCGCATCGGGCAGTGCCTGGAGCACCTCGGCCTCGAAAATCCCGCGCACGGCGATGTTGGCCGTGGGCAGCACCCAGCGCGCGCCGGTCAAGGCCTGCAGCGGCACGCCACGGCGCCCGGCCAGTGCATGCGAGCGTGCGGCCACCACCACGGCCGTGTCGGCCAGCAGCGGCTCGAAGACGAAGGGGCCGGGCAGCAGCGCCGGCTCGCGGCAGAACACCGCATCCAGCCCGCCGCCCAGCAGCTGGGACAGCAGCCGGGTGCTGGCGTCTTCGTGCACATCGACATGCACCTCGGGGTGTTCGGCATAGAACCGCGCCAGCAGGGGCGAAAGAATGGCCAGGGCCGCCGCCGGAATGGCGCCCAGGCGCAGCGCGGCCGCGGCGCCCCGGCGAATGGCGGCCAGCGATTCCGCCACCTCCTCCAGCGCGGCCAGCACGCCGCGCACCGTGTCCACCAGGGTCTGGCCGGCCAGCGTGGGGCGTATGCCGCGCGCATGCCGCTCGAACAGGCGGATGTCCAGCACGCGCTCCATCTCGGCCAGCGCCTGGGTGGCGGCCGACTGGCTCATGTGCAGCGTGGCGGCGGCCTGCACCACCGAGCCGCATTGCTGCAGCGCCACCAGCAGCTGCAGCTGGCGCAGGCGCACATGCTTGGTCAGGCGCGAGAACAGCAGCCGGCCCTGGGGCGTGGCCGCATCGTCCAGGCCTTCGCGGTCGTCAAAATCGTGGCTCATGGGAATCTTGGTGTTTTCCCCAGGCAGGCCCTGGCGCGCCACAGGCGGCAAAGGGCAAGCTATCGGAACGGCTTATAGCTTGGCACAAATACCGTGGCCCACGCGGGCGGCAGGATTTCTATAGTCGCCTGCATCGGGAGCCGGCACGGCCCAGGCTGCGGCTCCCTCCCCGTCGATGGAGTCCATGCCATGCAAGCCAAGCCCCTCTTACAGCCTCTCTCTCACCTGCCGCGCCGCACCCTGCTTTCCCTGGGCGCGGGCCTTTGCGCCGCGCTGTGCGGCCTCACCCTGGCCCGCACGGCCCATGCGGCCGACGCCTATCCGAGCAAGCCCGTCAAGCTCATCGTGCCCTTTGCGGCCGGCGGCTCCACCGACATCGTCGCGCGCGTGATCGCCGAAGGCCTGCGCAGCACGCTGGGCCAGCCCGTGGTGGTGGACAACAAGGCCGGCGCGGGCGGCCTGATCGGTACCGAAAGCATTGCCCAGGCCGTGCCAGACGGATACACCATAGGCATGGCCACGGTGAGCACGGCCACCATCAACCCCTCGCTGTACACGCGCGCCGCCAGGCTGGAAGGCAGGCTCCTGCCCGTGGCCAACCTGGTGACCATGCCATCGGTCTACATGGTCCATCCCAAGATGGGCGTCAAGGATTTCGCGGGGTTCCTGGCCAGGCTGCGCGCCCAGCCCGGCGCCTACAGTGCGGGCGTGCCGGGCCTGGGCACGCTGGGCCATCTGATGGTGGCGTCCTTCAACGAGACCATGAAGACCCAGATCCAGATCGTGCCCTATCGCGGCAACGGCCCGGCGCTCAACGACGCCCTGGCGGGCATGGTGCAGGTGATGACCGATCAGTTGCCTTCGGCCATGCCCCAGATCAAGGGTGGCAAGCTCATCCCCGTAGCACTGTCGGGCGACAGCCGCTCGCCCGATCTGCCCGATGTACCCACCTTCAAGGAGCTGGGCTATGCGCAGCTCAACGAGCTGGGCATCAGCTGGTTCGGCCTGGTCGTGCCGGCCGGCACGCCGCCCGCCATCGTCCGGCAGTTGCAGGAAGCGTCCACGAAGGCCGTGCGCCTGCCCGAGGTGCAAAAGCACCTGAAGCTGCTGGGCGCATCGGTCACCGAGATGGACCAGGGCCGCTTCCCTGCCCAGATCGCCAGCGAACTGCAGCGCAACAAGGCGCTGCTGGACAAGGCAGGAGTGAAGCCGGAATGAGCGCGGTCGATCATCTCCAGGATTTCTTCCAGCAGCAGTCCGCGCGCATGGCGGCCCTGGCCGACAGCATCTGGTCGCTGGCCGAACTGCGCTATGCCGAGACGGCTTCGGCCCAGCTGCACATCGATGCGCTGGAGCAGGCCGGGTTTCGCATCACACGCGCCCTGGCCGGCATTCCCACCGCCTTTCTGGCCGAATGGGGCGACGAGGGCCCGGTGCTGGCGTTCCTGGGCGAGTACGACGCACTGTCGGGCCTGAACCAGCAAAGCGGCGCCCTGGTCTGCACGCCGTCCACCGACAGCCCGGGCCTGGCCGGCCACGGCTGCGGCCACCACCTGCTGGGCACCTCGGCGCATTTCGCGGCCATCGCGCTGCAGGAGCACCTGCGCCGCAGCGGCGCCAAGGCGCGCGTGCGCTACTACGGCTGCCCGGCCGAAGAAGGCGGATCGGGCAAGACCTTCATGGCGCGCGCCGGGGTCTTCGACGATGTGGACACGGCGCTGACCTGGCACCCGGCCAGCTTCTCCGGCGTGTTCAGCCAGAGCACGCTGGCCAATATCCAGGCGAAGTTCGTCTTCCACGGCAAGGCCTCACATGCCGCGCACTCCCCCCACCTGGGCCGCAGCGCGCTCGACGCCGTGGAGCTGATGAACGTGGGCGTGAACTACCTGCGCGAGCACATGCCCACCGATGCGCGCGTGCACTACGCCATCACCGACTCGGGCGGCCTGTCGCCCAACGTGGTGCAGGCGCGCGCCGAGGTGCTGTACCTGGTGCGGGCCGCACGCAACCACGAGGCGGCCGCACTCTACGAGCGCGTGCAGAACGTGGCGCGCGGCGCAGCGCTGATGACGGATTGCCGGCTGGAGATCGTCTTCGACAAGGCCTGCTCCAACCTGCTGCAGAACCGCACGCTGAACCAGGTCATGTACGAACAGATGCAGGCCCTGGGCCCGCTGCGCGTGGACCCCGGCCTGCACAGCCTGGCCGGCGACTTCCAGGCCACGCTGGACAGCAATGACGTAGACCAGGTCAGCCGCCCGCTGGCCAGCGTGCTGCGCGGCAAGGTGCCGGCCGTGTTCGAGGGCCTGGCGCCCTACGACCCCGCTGTGGAGGGCACCCTGTTCGGCTCCACCGACGTGGCCGATGTGAGCTGGATCACGCCCACCGTCCAGGCCTGGGTGGCCTGCTACGCCTTCGGCACGCCGCTGCATTCCTGGCAGATGGTCTCGCAGGGCCAGTCCGGCCTGGCCCACGCCGGCATGGTGCGCGCCGCCCAGGTGATGGCGGCCACCGCCATCGCCCTGCTGCAGCGGCCCGAGCGCATGGCCGAGGCCAAGGCGGAGCTGCTCGAGCGCCGCGGCGGCAGGCCCTATGC
The DNA here is from genome assembly GCF_043104705.1 of Delftia sp. WSY_10. NCBI lineage: Bacteria > Pseudomonadati > Pseudomonadota > Betaproteobacteria > Burkholderiales > Comamonadaceae > Delftia > Delftia sp. WSY_10. The sequence continues at coordinate 293,001 of NZ_JBICKY010000015.1, forward strand.
CTGCCCGATTCCTGCGGAGGTGCCCTTGCCGTTCATGCGGGGGTGATGTCCTTGGCATCGACGAATGTAAGGAAAATTCCTTACACTCATCTCCCAAGTCATTTGTGAAGGATTGCGCCATGCCCGACATCCATGAACTGGCCACCCTCACCTCCAAGGGCCAGGTCACGCTGCCCAAGCCCATACGCCAGGCCTTGGGCGTCGATGCGGGCGGCAAGATTGCATTCCGACTGCGCGAGGATGGCCTGGTCGTTGTCAGCCGCGCCGAAGAAGAGCATCAGGACCCCGCCATAGCGGCCTTCCTCGATCTGCTGGCTGCCGATATCCAGTCCGGCCAAAGGCTCCAGAGCCTGCCCGACGACCTGGCCCGCGACATGCTTGCGCTCGCAGGTCGTACGGTGGACCTGGATGACGATATCCAGGGCGATGTGGTGATCTGATGCAGCGCCACGGCTGGACCCTGCTGTTCCATGACTGCGTGGTGGAACAGTTGCGCAAATTGCACCAGGCCGCCCGACGCGCAGAGCACAACAGTCCGCAAGACTTCGGCTCCAATGCCAACGTCAAACTGTTCAGGGCTCTGAGCCAGTTGATGCTGGAAGTGATTCCCGGCGATCCCTCACGCGACGAATACCGCCAGGGCAATACGCTGGGAGCCAGCCACCGCCACTGGCGGCGGGCCAAGATCGGCAGAAGGTTCAGGCTGTTCTTCCGGTACGACTCCCGCTCCAGGGTGATCGTCTTCGCATGGGTCAACGACGAGCAGACCCTTCGCTCGTCGAGCAGCGCGTCCGACCCCTATGCAGTTTTCGAAAAAATGCTCGGACGCGGCCATCCGCCCGACGATTGGGAAGATCTGAAAGCGGCCAGCACGGAACATTGGCACGCAGGCCCGCAGTAGCCGGGCACCCGGCCTTTGCGCTGCCGCAAACCCGCCCCGCCGCCGCGTTGACCCATCACAAGCCCTCCACGCCATGCCACGGCGATAGTCGGATCGGGACCCCACCGATACCTACAAACCACAGGAGGACTTGTGAAGCTGATGATCGATCTCTTTTCCACCGACTACGGGCTGATGAGCCTGGGCGTCATCGTCTTCATCCTGATCATGGCGGGCTTTTTCCTGCGCCTGTTCCTGGGCAAGATGAAGCACGTGGCCAACAAGCCGCTTGAATGAAAAGATGCCCAGGCAGGGCCTGGCCTGGGCATTCGCATGCAGCCCTGCGCACTCAATAGTGCGGGGGCAGCTCGTCGCGCAGATGGGTCGCACCGCCGGCGGGCCCGCCCTCCGGCACCCGTCGGCGCAGGTCGCGCAGCTCGTCCAGGAGCCGGTCGATCTGCTGCTGCTGGCGGTAGATGGTCAGGTTCAGTTGCTCCAGCAGGTCGTCGGTGTAGCTGGCCTTGATCTCCAGCTCCATCACGCGCGCCTGCAGGGCCTGGGCCTCGTCGCGTTCGCCGCTGCGCTCGTTGTCCCCAGCCACGCTCACGCCTTGAGCGCCTGGGCCAGGCGGGCGATGCCTTCGCGGATCTTGTCCTCGTCGGCCGTGGCGAACGAGAGGCGGAAGCTGGTGGCATCGGGGTTTTGCGCGAAGAACGGCGCGCCCGGCACAAAGGCCACGCCCTGGGCGATGGCCCGCTTGGCCAGCTCGCCGGCATCGGCCAGCGCGCCGCCCTTGCCGGTCAGGCGCACCCACAGGAACAGGCCGCCCTGGGGCTGCAGGAATTCCACGGCATCGCCGAGGTGCTCGCGCAGCGCATCGCCCATGGCCTTGGCGCGGCGCGCATAGACCTCGCGCACATGGGCCAGCGTGGCGGGCATGGCGCCGGACTTCAGGTACTGCGCGGCCGTGGCCTGGGCAAAGGTGCTGGTGTGGGCGTCGCTGAACTGCTTGCACATCACGGCGCGGGCCAGCAGCTCGGGCGGGGCCACCAGCCAGCCGATGCGCAGGCCGGGGCTGAGCACCTTGCTCAGCGAGCCGCAGTGCGCCAGCCAATCGCGGCTGCCGGGCACCTGGCTGGACAGGGCCAGCAGGCTGGGAGGTGGCGCCTCGCCAAAATACAGGTCGCCGTAGGGATCGTCTTCCACCACCAGGGTCTGGTACTTGACGGCCAGCTCCAGCACCTTCTTGCGGCGCTCCAGGCTCAGCATGGCGCCGCTGGGATTGCCGAAGGTGGGAATCAGGTAGACCAGCTTGGGGCGGTGCTCGGCAATGAGCTTTTCCAGCGCATCGACCTGGGCGCCTTCGGCATCGATGGGCGCGCTGATGACTTGCGCGCCGTACAGGCGAAAGCACTGGATGGTGGCCAGGAAGGTCGGGCCTTCCACGATGACCTTGTCGCCAGGGTTGATCATGGTCTTGCCCAGCAGGTCCAGCGCCTGCTGGCTGCCCGTGGTGACCACCAGTTGCTCGGGGGCCAGCTCACGCACGCCCTTGCCGGCCATGAAGGCGGCGATCTGCTCGCGCAGCGGCTGGTAGCCCTCGGTGGCTCCGTACTGCAGCGCGGCGCCCGGCTCCTGCTGCAGCGCTGCCTGGGAGGCGGCGCTGATGCCGGCCACGTCGAACATGGCGCTGTCCGGGAAACCACCCGCGAAGCTGATGATGCCGGGCTTGCCCAGCAGCTTGAACAGCTCGCGGATGGCGGAGGTTTCTACGTTGTTCAGACGGTCGGCGAATTGCATGGGCAGGATTCTCGTTGTCGATGCGATGAAAAGGCGAAGCCTGCATTGTCGCCAATCCTGCCGCAGCTTTCCTGCACGATTAGAAGTCCCCTGAGTCGCTTCGCGCCTTCCCGTTGCACGGCGCCTCCCAAGGGGAAGACGCCATCTCTGCCCCCTCTCTCCCGGAAGGCAGCTGCGTTCAATCCACCTTGATGTCGGCCCTGGCGGCCACGGCGCGCATCTGCGGCAGTTCGCGCTCGATGCGCTCCTGCAGCGCGCTGCCCGGACCCCATGCGGGCGACAGGCCGATGTCCACCAGCTTCTTCTTCATGGCCGGCTCGGCCATGGTGTCAGCCAGCGCCTTTTCCAGCTTCTTCTGGATGGGAGCGGGCAGGCCGGCCGGTGCGAGGAAGGCAAACCAGGTGTCCATGGCAAAGCCGGGGTAGCCGCTTTCGGCCACGGTGGGCACCTGGGGCAGCAGGGGCAGGCGCTGCGGGCCCAGGGCCGCGATGGGGCGGATCTTGCCGGCCTTGATCAGCGGCGTGGTGGCCACCACCGTGTCCACGGCCACCTGCACCTGGCCGCCCATCAGCGCGGTCAGGCTGGGCGAGCTGCCATTGAAGGGCACATGCACCATGCGCATGCCCGTGGCGGTCTTGAGCATTTCGCCACCGAAGTGCACCGACGACCCCGTGCCGAAGGAGCCGTAGGACAGCTTGTCCGGATCGGCCTTGGCCAGGGCCACGAGTTCAGGCAGGGTGCGTGCAGGCGTTTCGTTGTGCGCCACCAGCACCAGCCCCATGTCGGCCACCAGGCCCAGCGGCGTGAAGCTGCGCAGCGGATCGTAGGGCAGCGGGTTGCGGATCACGGGGTTCAGCGTCAGCGTGGTGCTGGCGCCCAGCAGCAGCGTGTAGCCATCGGGCGGCGCCTTGGCCACCAGCGCGCCCGCCACCACGGTGCCCGCGCCGGGACGGTTTTCCACCACCACGGGCTGGCCCAGGCGCTCTCCCAGCGATGTGGCCAGCAGGCGGCCCAGGATGTCGGTGGCGCCGCCGGGCGCAAAGGGCACGACCAGCTTGATCGGGCGATCCGGGTAGGACTGGGCCTGGGCATGCGCCAAGGGCAAGGCAAGCGCAGCGGCGCCGGCCATCAGGCACGACAGAAAACGGGAACGGGACAAGGCCATGGCACGGATCTCCTGGGGAACGAGGGAACGGGAACCTGGGAACAAGCTCAATGCGGCAATTCAGTCGTCAGTCTTCAGTCGAGCAGCGGGCTGCGCACGCGCGACAAGCCGCTGGCCTGGTCATAGGCATGGCCGATCTGCAGCACGGCCAGGTCGGCCTGCGCCGGGCCGATGATCTGGAGCCCGGCAGGCAAGCCATGCGGCCCGAAGCCCGCAGGCGCGGCCAGGGCCGGAAGGCCGGCCATGGTGGCAGGCACCACGGTCTGCATCCAGCGGTGGTAGGTGTCCATCTCGCGGCCGTCCACGGCGTGAGGCCAGTCCAGCGCTGCGTCGAAGGGAAAGACCTGGGCGGAGGGCAGCACCAGAAAGTCGTAGCTGTCGAACAGGCGGCGCAATGTTTCATACCAGGCCGAGCGCACGCGCGCCGCGTCATAGACGGCCATGGCCGGCAGCGTCAGACCGCGCTCGATTTCCCAGACGGCCTCGGGCTTGAGCAGGGCGCGTTTGGCCGGATCGTTGTACAAGGCGGCGTTGGCGCCGGCCACGCTGAAGCTGCGCAGGTCGATCCAGGCGCGCCACAGGCGCTCGAAATCGAACTGCGGCACGGCCTCCTCCACCGTGCAGCCTGCGGCCGTGAAATGCTGCAGCGCCGCCCGGCAGGTCTGCAGCAGGCCAGGCTCGGTGGGCAGGTGCCCGCCCAGGTCCCCCAGCCAGCCGATGCGCAGGCCCTTGCAGTCGCGCTGCAGCTGCGCGGCCCAGTCCTGGGGCGGCTCGCTGCGGCGGGTCAGCGGCAGGCGCGCATCAAAGCCTGCCTGCACGGACAGCAGCAGGGCCAGGTCGGGGATGTCGCGCGCCATGGGGCCGGCGACGCTGAACTGCTGGAAGAACACCTCTTCCGAGGGGCCATGCGGCACGCAGCCCACCGAGGTGCGCAGTCCGTAGACATGGTTGAAGGCGGCCGGCGTGCGCAGCGAGCCCATCATGTCCGAGCCATCGGCCACGGGCAGCATGCGCAGCGCCACGGCCACGCCCGCCCCGCCGCTGCTGCCGCCTGCCGATCGCGAAGGATCGAAGGCATTGCGCGTGGTCCCGTAGACCGGGTTGTAGGTATGGCCGCCCAGGCCGAACTCGGGCGAATTGCTGCGTGCCACGAAGAGCGCACCGCCTGCGCGCATGCGCTCGAACACCACGCAATCGGCCTGCGACAGCTGGTTCGCGAAGATCGGCGATCCCTTGGTCGTGACCATGCCTGCGGCCGGCATGATGTCCTTGGGCGCCTGCGGAAAGCCGTGCAGCGGCCCCAGGCTCTGGCCGCGCGCCAGCAGCGTATCCAGCTCGCGGGAGCGGCCGCGCAGCCAGTCCCGGTCCAGCGGAGCCACCAGCGCATTGACCACGGGGTTGAGCCGGTCGATCTGGGCGCAGTAGGCATCCAGCACTTCCAGGCAGGACAGCTCGCGGCCGTGGATGGCCTTGGACAGCGCGACGGCCGACATCTCCACCACGGCACCGCCCCCGGTGGCCAGATCCGGCTGCAGCGCAGCGGCGCTTGTGCTTGACTCCATGGATTTCCTCGTTTTTGTGACAGAACGAAGTCAGCATAAGCAGGCGCAAATATTTCGACAATCGCCATTTTCTCGGCTTATCGTTGCGTTTTCCGCAAACCATAAATGGGAGCCACATGCTTTCCAACCGCCTTCAGGACACGGCCCTGCGCTACTTTCTCGAAGTGGTGCGCAGCGGCTCGGTCAGCGATGCCGCCGCGCGGCTCAACGTCTCGCCCTCGGCCGTGAGCCGCCAGGTCGCCGGTCTGGAAGAGATGCTGGGCGTGCCGCTGTTCGAGCGCCGCCCGCGCGGCATGGCGCCCAGCCCGGCAGGCGAGCTGCTGGCCGCCCACGCGCGCCGCGGTGCGCTGGAGGCCGACCGCGTGGTCTCGGACATCGAGGCCCTGCAGGGCCTGCGCCGGGGCGTGGTGCGCGTGTGCAGCTCGGGCGGCTTTGCCATCGAATTCCTGCCGCGCGCCATGGCGCTGTTTCGTGAACAGTACCCGGGCATGCAGTTCCACCTGCGCGTGGAAGCGCCTGCCGCCGTGACCCAGGCCGTGCTGGGCGGCGAGGCCGATGTCGGCCTGACCTACAGCCGTGCGGCGGCACGCGATATCGAGGTCTGGCACCGCCAGGTCTCGCCCGTGGTCGCCATCATGCGGCCCGACCACGCACTGGCCCGGCATGCCAGCATCACCCTGGCCCAGATGCATCCCCATGCCATTGCCCTGCCCGAGGACGCCAACACCGCGCGCCAGCTGTTCGACATTGCCTGCAGCCACCGGCGCCTGGTGTTCGAGCCTGCCCTGGTCAGCGGCCAGTTCGAGACCCTGGTGCACTTCGTGCTGCATGGCGGCGGCCTGTCATTGGGTGGTGAGGTCACCATGCGCGAGCGTGTGCGCCGTGGCGAACTGCATGCGGTGCCCATACGCGAACGCGGCATGAATGCACGCGCCATCGAGCTGCAGACGCTGGCAGGCCGCACGCTGTCCAAGGGAGTGCGGGCCTTCGTGGAGCATCTGCGGGAGCTGCTGCCTCCCGGGTAAGAAGACGAAGTAGAAGAAGCAGAGAAAGACGGAAGGGATGGACTGCAGGCCGGCGCCCGTGCTCAGCCCTGCCCGACTTCCAGGTGGCACTGTGCCCAGTGCCACTGCGCCCGGCGCGTGGCCTCCCGCAGCCGCTGGGCCAGCACATGGCGAGCAGGCAGGCCGGGCAGATACTCGGCCATCTGGACGCCGCCGCGGCCCAGCTCCAGCAGCTCGATCTGCTCCGAGCTGTTGCCCGAGCACAGCATGATGCCCAGCGGCGCATCCTCGCCCGGCTCATGCTCATGCCGATCCAGCCAGCGCAGGTAGTGCTCCATCCGATCCTTGTCCTCGGCCGCGAATTCGCCCACCTTCAGCTCCACCGCCACCAGCCGCCGCAGCCTGCGGTGGTAGAACAGCAGGTCAAGCTGGAAATCCTGGTCATCCATCTGCATGTGCCTTTGCCGCGCCACCAGGCTGAAGCCCATGCCCGACTTCAGGAAAAAGGCTTCCATCTCGCGGATGACGGCCGCCTGCAGGTCGCCCTCCTGCCAGGCATCGTGCAGCCCCAGGAAGTCGAGGATGTAGGGGTCTCGCATGAACAGCGCTGGCGACATGCGCTCGGTGGCTCGCTGCGTGGGCTCCTGCGCGACCAGCGTGTCCGCATCGAAGGACAGCACGGTGCGCTCGTACAGCCGGGAATCGATGCGGCTGCGCAGCGTGCGAGCGCTCCAGCGCTCAATGCTCGCCATGCTGGCGTAGTACTCGCGCTGCAGGGCGTCCTTGAGCGGAATCAGCGCGATGAAATGCGCCCAGCTCAACTGCCGCGTGGGCGAGATGACCAGGGGCTCATCAGGAAAGGTGGTGGAGAACTGCACCATGCGCCACAGGTTCTTTTCCGAGAAACTGCCGCCATAGCCCTGGACCAGATGCCCGGCCAGGGAGGGCAGGACCTTGTCGCTGCAGCCGGCCTGCCGCACCTCGGATTCGCAGTCATGGATGTGCTGGCCGATATGCCAGTACAGCAGGGTCATTTCGCTGTTGATGGTGGAAGCCACCCGAAGCCGCGCGGCCTCGATCAGGTCGCGGACATCACCCAGCAGGGTCTGCGCCGCCGCGATCGCGGGAGAAACGGATATCTTGCGAGTGGCCATGCGGTCGCCCCCTCCTGGTGGCGTGTTGTCTGTATGTGTGGTGTCGGCGGAATCGATCCGGCCCACTATTGCCATGCGGCCCCAGCACGTCAACGCCGCAACGGCATAACCAGACGATCTGGCCCTCGCAGACATCAAAAACCAGAACAGTCCTAGAAATCACACTTGCACGACAATGCTCGCCACATCGATGGACACGCGCTTCCCACAATGAAAACCACCAGCATCGAACCCTTCTTCGCCACACTCAAGGCCGCCAACCCCTCGCCCCAGACCGAGCTGGAATACACCAACGTGTTCGAGCTGCTGTCTGCCGTGCTGCTCTCGGCCCAGGCCACGGACGTGGGCGTGAACAAGGCCACGCGCAAGCTGTTTCCCGTGGCCAATACGCCCCAGGCCATCCTGGACCTGGGACTTGAAGGGCTGGAGGGCTACATCAAGACCATCGGCCTGTACCGCAGCAAGGCCAAACACCTGATGCAGACCTGCCAGATCCTGGTCGACCGCCACGGCGGCCAGGTGCCGCGCACGCGCGAGGAACTGGAAGCCCTGCCCGGCGTGGGCCGCAAGACGGCCAACGTGGTGCTGAACGTCGCCTTTGGCCAGCCCACCATGGCCGTGGACACGCACATCTTCCGCGTGGGCAACCGCACGGGCCTGGCGCCAGGCAAGACGCCGCTGGCGGTGGAAATGCAGCTCATGAAGCGCGTGCCGCCGGCCTATGCCGTGGACTCGCACCACTGGCTCATCCTGCTGGGCCGCTACGTCTGCCAGGCCCGCAAGCCACGCTGCTGGGAGTGCGTGGTGGCGCCGTACTGCGACTACTCGCCCAAGACGCCTGCGCCGGCTGCGGGCAAGCGCTGAGCTTCAATCGGCCTTGAAGCCCGTGGCCGCCACGGCCTTGCCCCAGGTGACCGTGTCGGAGCGCATGATGCGGGCGAGTTCGTCGCCCGTGGTGCCCGTCACGCGGAAACCGGCCTCTTCCAGCCGGCTGCGGCTGTCGGACTGCTGCAGGGCGCGCACGATGTCGGCCTGCAGCCTGGCCACGATCTCGGGCGGCGTCTTCGCGGGCGTGACCACGCCGAACCAGGAATTGAATTGCAGTGACGGATAGCCCTGCTCCCCGATGGTCGGCAGATCGGGCATGGACGGGGTGCGCGTGGCGCCCGTGCTGCCCAGGGCCGTGAGCTTGCCGGCCTTGACCTGGGGCGCGGCCAGGGCCGCCGTGGCGAAGACGGCCTGCACGTCGCCGCTGAACAGGCCGCCCAGGGCATCGTTGGTGTTCTTGTAGTGCACGGGCTCGGGCCTGAGCTGCACGGCATTGCCGAACATGAAGGCGCCGAAGTGGCCTGGCGTGCCGGCGCCGAAGGTGGCGATGAACAGCTCCTTGCGCTGGCGCGCCCAGGCCACGAAATCGAGCACATTGCGGGCCGGCACTTTCTGCGGATTGACCAGCAGCACGAAGTCGGAGGTGACGACCTGGCTGACGGGCACAAAGTCCTTTTGCGGATCGTAGGGCAGGCGCTGGTAGGTGTTGGGGGCAATGCTGAGCTGGCCGGTCTCGCCCAGCATCAGCGTGTAGCCGTCAGGCACGGCGCGTGCCGCCTCGCTGGCGGCGATGAGGCCGCCAGCGCCCGGCTTGTTGTCCACGACCACGCCCAGGTTGCCCCATTGCTCGGACAGCTTTTGCGCAAGCAGGCGTGCCACGATGTCCGGCCCCGTTCCCGCAGGAAAGCCGACGAGCAGGCGCACGGGCTTGCTCGGAAAAGCAGGCTGGGCGCTGGCCGCGGCCCAGGGAGCCAGGCCGGTGGCCAGCACGGCGGCAAGAGTGCAGGCCACGGCGGCGCGGCGCGCCTTGGATGCAGGGTTGTTCATGTGTTGTGTCTCCTGTGTTGTAGGTATCGAAGCGGGGAAGGCCCCCTCAGAGCAGCTCGTGAAAGCGCATCTGCACGCGATCGGGATGGCGCGCGCCGGTGCCGAAGAACAGGCGCTCGTTGATCCAGGCCAGCGCACGGCTGGCCGTCTCCATGCGGGGCGCGCAGCGGAAGTAGATATGTGCAGGGTCCACGGGCTCGCCACGTGCCAGCTTGGCCATGTGCGCCGGGTCGCCGCTGCGCAGGGCCTGGTTGCAGACATAGATCAGGTCGCCGGCATCGGTCTCCAGCACATAGCGCGCGTCGAGTTCGGCCAGCCCGCCGTGCACGATGCGCTGGAAGTCCGCGCCTCCGGGCAGCACGCGCGCGCTCCAGCCGTCGCCCCGGGCCGTGCCGCCCAGGATGGGGATCAGCCGGCGCCCGCCGTGCGCCGTGGCACCGACCTCCTGCGGCGGGCCCACCTGCACGCTCAGGTCGGCGAAGAAGCGAAAGCGCGGATCGGGCAAGGCCGCAAGCTGCGGCACGTCATCTGGCATGGTTCTGGGGCTCCGGTGAATGGGATCGGGACCTAGCATAAGCACCATTGCCCGGGCAGGCCGTCATCCCGGAAGATGACAGCGCCCTGCCCGCCCCTGCCATCCCTTGAGACACTGGACCTGCCCCTCCCCCGCCCTTGACGCCAGCGCCTTGCCCGGCCAGGCGTCCAGCCATGCGCTGGGCCAGATGGTGTCCAGCCTGGGTGGGCCGGGCTTCGCCCTGCAGGTGCTGCAGGCCATGAACGCGCTGCTGCCTGTCGCCTCCTGGTCGGTCTACCGCACGGGGCAGCGCAGCCGGCCGCAGCTGTTCCTGTCGGCCAGCAGCGAGGCGCGCGACACCACGCGCGAGTGCTGGCGCGCCTATCTCTCAGGCCCCCATCTGCGCGACAGCACGTGGAAGCACGGCGGCACAGCGCCGGCACGCAGCACGGCGCTGTGCCACATCACGGCCCAGGAGGTGGAAGGCGAGCACCGCGCCCTGGTCTACGACGCGCACGGCATGGCCGAGCGCGTGTCCATCGTCGAGCACCAGGACGACGGCGGCGTGTTTGCCGTCAACTTCTACCGCCACCAGCACCAGAGGGCGCTGGGCGATGCGCAGATCGGCTGCTTCGAGAGCATGGCGCCCGTGCTGCTGGCCCTGGCGCACAAGCACATTGCGCTGACACAGGCGCAGCCTGCCGTGGCTGCGGCATCGGCGTCCCCAGCCCTCCAGCCCAGACAGCGCCAGACATTGCCCGCCCTGCGCATGCGCCTGCTGCAGGCACAGCCCGGCCTCACGCCGCGCGAACTCGATGTGTGCGCCCGTTTGCTGCAGGGCATGACGCACGAGGGCATTGCCTGCGACCTGTCCCTCAGCCTGCCCACCGTCAAGACCTACCGTAACCGCGCATTTGCACGGCTGGGCATCCACTTTCGCAGCGAGCTGTTCGCGCTGGCCATGGAGCCGCAGGGCTGAAAGGGCCGGGGCTCAGTCCAGCGAGGCGCCGGAGTCCTTCACAATGCGCGCCCACTTGGCGATGTCCTCGCGCAGCAGGGCCGCCATCTGGGCGGGTGGCACGGGCCTGTCCGCCGGCCCGGCCAGCTCCACGCCCGAGGCTTCGAGCTTGCCCCGCAGATCGCCGGCCGCCAGCGCACGCGCCATGCCGTCCTGCAACTGCGCCAGCACCGGCGCGGGCACGCCTTCAGGAGCAAACAGCCCCACCCACAGCGTGCCGTTGTAGCCGGGCACGGTCTCGCCAATGGTGGGCACATCGGGCAGCAGCGGCGATCGCGCCGCGCCGCTCACGGCCAGCGCGCGCAGCCGGCCGGCCTGGATATGGGGCAGCGTTGACGGCAGGCTGCCGAACAGCAGCGGTACCTGCCCGCCCAGCACATCGTTGAGCGCGGGCGCCACGCCCTTGTAGGGCACGTGCTGCAGCTGGATGCCCGCCATGCTGTTGAGCATCTCGCCCAGCAGATGGTTGAGCGTGCCGTTGCCGGCCGAGGCATAGCGGAACTCGTCGGGCCGGCCCCGGGCCATGGCGATCAGCTCGGGCACGGATTTGGCCGCAAAGCCGGGATGGGCCAGCAGCACATTGGGCACGGAGCCGATCAGGCCGATGGGCCGGAAGTCCTTCACCGGATCGAAACCCGGCTTGCGGTACAGCGCGGGGTTGATGGCCTGGCTGCTGCTGATGGTCATCAGCAGGGTATGTCCGTCGCGCGGCGCCTTGGCCACGGCCTGGGTGCCGATGTTGCCGCCCGCACCGGGCCGGTTCTCGACCACCACGCTGGCGCCCAGCACCTCGGCCAGCTTCTGGCTGACCAGCCGGCCCACGATGTCGTTGGTGCCGCCCGGCGCCTGCGGGACGATCATCACGATGGGCCGCGCGGGCCAGGCCTGGGCATGGGCCAGCAGGGGCAAGGCGAGTGCGGCGGCCAGCAGGCTTCGGCGGCGCAAAAGGCTCGACGGCAGGGGAAAGGAAGAATCCGGCATGGTCATGTCTCCATTTGTTCTTGTCGCAAGCCCGCATGGTTGCCCGTGCCGGGCCAGCGCACAATCGCGCATTTCCTGACCCGGCCTTCGGAATTGACAAAGCCTTGACCCAGCCCATGCCCTCTTCGCCCTTCATGCCCCTCATGCATTTCGACCTGACGGATCTGCGCCTGTTCGTGCATGCCGCCGAACTGGGCAGCCTCACGCGCGCCTCGCAAAGGCAGCACCTGTCCCTGGCCGCAGCCAGCCTGCGTATCAAGGCGCTGGAGGAGCAGGCGGGCATGCCCCTGCTGTACCGCGAGGCGCGAGGCGTGCGGCCCACGCCGGCCGGCGAAGCCTTCCTGCACCACGCGCGCGGCATGCTGCTGCAGTCCGAGCAGCTGCGCCACGACCTGCAGGAGTACGGCGCCGGCCTGCGCGGCCATGTGCGGGTGTTTGCCAACACCACGGCCGTGACCGATTTCCTGCCCGAGATCCTGCCCGCCTTTCTTGCCGACCACCCGCGCGTGAATGTGGACCTGCAGGAGCGGCCCAACGCCGAGATCGCGCGCGGCGTGCTCGATGGCCGGGCCGACCTGGGCATCGTGGCCGGCCAGGTGGACACGCTGGGCCTGCAGACCATCCACTTCAGCACCGACCGGCTGGTGCTGGCCACGCCGCGCGGCCACCGCTTTGCGCGGCGCAAGCGCATTGCGTTTGCCGAGACGCTGGACGAGGACGCCATCGGCATGCAGCAGGGCAGCACGCTGCAGACATTTCTGGCAGGTGTGACCGAGCGCCTGGGCAAGCCCATGAAGCTGCGCATACAGCTGTCCAGCTTCGACGCCATGTGCCGCATGATCGGCGCCGGCGTGGGCATAGGCATCGTTCCCGAGAGCGCCGCGCGGCGCAACCGCGAAAGCATGGGGCTGGCGCTGATCGATCTGACCGACGCCTGGAGCGTGCGCGAGCGCCGCATCCTCGTGCGCGATCAGGGCCGGCTGCCGCGCCATGCGCAGGCCCTGATCGAGGTGCTGCAGGCCTACTACGCCACGCCGGCAGGCTCCTGAGCCGGCTGCGCTCCCGGCTCCATCAGGCTGGACAGCGAAAGAACCTGTCCGCCGCCTGCATCGAAGTTGCCCGGCTCCAGCCAGCGCTGGTAGGCCGCGCGCAGCGCCGGCCATTCGCTGTCGATGATGGAGAACCAGGCCGTGTCGCGGCTGCGGCCCTTGTAGACCACGGCCTGGCGGAACACCCCCTCGAACCGGAAGCCCAGGCGCGCCGCTGCGGCACGCGACGGCGCATTCAGGCTGTCGCACTTCCACTCGTAGCGGCGGTAGCCCAGCTCGTCGAAGGCGCGCTGCATCAGCAGGAACTGCGCCTCGGTGGCCGCACGCGTGCGCTTGAGCTGGCGCGAGTAGCACACGAAGCCCACTTCCATCACGCCGCTGGCCGTGTCCACGCGCATCAGCGCCAGCGAGCCGATGGCACGGCCCGTGGCCAGGTCGATGACGGCGTGGTGCAGCGGGTCTTCGCTGGCCTGGGCGGCCTCGGCAAAGCGCAGATAGGCCTGGGCGTCGGCGAAGGGGCCCACCGACATGTATGTCCAGTCGCTGGCGTCCGGCGCCTGGCTGAAGGCATCGAACAGATCGGCTGCATGGCGCGCGGCGGACAGCGGCTCCAGCCGGCAGTAGCGGCCTTGCATGGGCGTGCGGGGCGGGCGCTGGCGCGGGGTCCATCCGGGCAGGTCGTGGCCTACGGGTTGGGAGTGGGCATTGAGTGCGGGGGGCATGGGAGATTCCTGGTCAGGTCATTTGGCAGGGCCACGATAGCGCCCGCGTGGCATCATTGAAAGCGCCATATCCCCCTTATTTCATGGTGCCACGCCGTCCATTGCATGCACGCTTCCGACCTGCTGACCAGTCCCTTGCAATCCGGCCCTGGAGCGGCTCCCCGCCAGCGCCAGCTGATCCAGCGCCTGAAGCAGGCCATCCTGGCGGGCCGGCTGCCGGCCGGCGACCGCCTGCCGGCCTCGCGCGCCCTGTCGGAGGATCTGGGAGTCTCGCGCAACACCGTGCTCATCGCCTACGAGCAACTGGCGGCCGAAGGCTATGTGGTCGCCGACCGGCAGGGCACGCGCGTGGCGGCTGTGTCCACCCATTCCGCGGCAGCCGCCGAGGCCGCCGCCGCGCCCCCCTGCGTACCCCGCACGGCACGGCGCCTGGACCGCATCGTGCCCACGCGTCATGCCATTGACCGCAGCCTGCCCCTGACGCCGGGCACGCCCGCCCTGGACAGGTTCCCCCTGCCCGCCTGGCGCCGATCGCAGGACCGCGCATTGCGCCTTCCCGCCAGCGCCACGCTGGACTATGGCGACCCTGCGGGCGAGCCCGCACTGCGCCAGGCCATTGCGCAGCACCTGCGCATCTCGCGCGGCGTGCGCTGCGATGCCTCGCGCATCATCGTCACCGAAGGCGCCCAGGGTGCGCTGGACCTGTGCGTGCAACTGCTCACCAACCCGGGAGACCATGCCTGGCTGGAGGAGCCCGGCTACCGGGGCGCCAAGTCGGCCTTTGCGGGGGGAGACCTGTGCGTCAGCACACTGCGCGTGGATGCCGATGGCGCAGCCATCGCCCCCGGCCTGTGGGACAGCCATCCTCCACGGCTGATCCAGATCACGCCGTCGCACCAATATCCCACGGGCGCCGTGCTGTCGGTGGCGCGCCGGCTGGACTTGCTGGAGCGCGCGCGCCGCGCGGGGGCCTGGATCATCGAGGACGACTACGACAGCGAATTCCGCCACCAGGGCACGCCCATCGCCGCCATGCAGGGCCAGGTGCCGGACGCGCCCGTGCTCTACGTGGGCACCTTCAGCAAGACCATGTTCCCGGCACTGCGCCTGGGCTTTGTGGTGCTTCCGCAGACCCTGGCCACCAGCGCGGCATCCGCCGTGCAGGAGATGCTGCGCGGCGGCCACCGCCTGGAGCAGCTGGCCATGGCGGACTTCATGGAAAGCGGCCAGTTCTCGCGCCACCTGGGCCGCATGCGGCGCCTGTACCGCGAGCGCCAGGCGGCCCTGCGCGAGGCGCTGGCCACGCAACTGGGCGTGGAGCATGAGGTGCTGGGCGGCCACGGCGGCCTGCACCTGACGGTGCGGCTGCCGCCGGACCTGTCCGACCGTGCCATCGTGGAGCAGGCGCGCCGCGCCGGCATGAACCCGGGCGCCCTCTCGTCCTTCGCCCTGGCACCGCTGCCCCAGGACAACGGCCTGGTGATCGGCTATGGCAACACCGATGCCGCGCGCTTTGGCGCGCTGGTCAGGCGGCTGGGCAAGCTGGCAGCGGCTGCATTGCAGCGCTAGCCGCAGCGCAGCCCCAGCGGCTATGCCTATTCCGAGCGCGTGCTCACCCCGGCCTGCGCAAAGCTGGCCATCTCGCCCAGCATGGCGCAGGCCGACACCAGCAGCGGCCAGGCCAGGGCCGCGCCCGAGCCTTCGCCCAGGCGCAGTTGCCAGTCCAGCAGCGGCTCGGCACCCAGGTGGGCCAGCATGCGCACATGGCCGGGCTCGCCCGAGCGGTGCGAGAAAACGCAGCGCTCCAGCACGGCCGGCTGCAGGCGGCTGGCCACCAGCACGGCGGCCGTGGTGATGAAGCCATCGACCACGATGACGCGCCGCTCGGCGGCGGCCTGCAGCACGGCGCCCACCATGGTGGCGACCTCGAAGCCGCCCATGGCCGCCAGCGCGTCCAGCGGTTCCGTGGCCTGCGCGTGCAGCTGCAGCACCTCCTGCAGCACCCCGATCTTGCGCGCCAGCCCGGCGGCATCCAGGCCGGTGCCCGCACCCGTGACCTCGGCCAAGGGCTCGCCGCACAGCCGCGCCAGCAGCAAGGATGCGCTGGAGGTATTGCCAATGCCCATCTCGCCCAGCAGCAGCGCATTGCCCGGCAACTGGCGCACCAGGGCCGCGCCGTTGCGCAGGGCCATGGCGCATTCGGTGGCCGTCATGGCCGGGCCCTGGCTGCAGTCGCGCGTGCCGTAGCCCAGCTTGCGGCGCCACAGGCGCGGCTGGCCGGGCTGGGGAAGCTTGTCGTCGGGGTCCTGCTCGCGCGCGGGAAAGTCGCGTGCCACGCCGCAGTCCACCACGTTCAGCGCCAGCCCATGCTGGCGCGCCAGCACGCTGACGGCGGCGCCGCCGGCCATGAAGTTCTCGACCATCTGCCAGGTCACAGCCACCGGATAGGCCGACACGCCACGCGCCGCCAGCCCGTGGTCGGCCGCAAACACCAGCATCTGCGGCTGCTGCAGCACCGGCCTGTCCTGGCCCAGGATGCAGGCAATGCGCAGCGCCAGCTGCTCCAGCCGCCCCAGTGCGCCCAGCGGCTTGGTCTTGTGGTCTATGGCGTGCTGCACGCGCTGGGTGAAGGCGGCATCGGCCAGGGAGGCGATGGCGGGAATAGCGGCTATAGCGGTAGTGGCGGCAATAGCGGAAATGGCGCCATCGTGCGAGTGTTCTGTGGGTGCAGCGGAATGCGGGGTGGGCGTTGACATGGCGAAGCGGCCTTGGCCCGGGGCGGGCGTGGCGGGCGGATTGCAAAGGCGCAAGTATGGCGCGCCGCGCAACTCCGGCAGAACCATCGGTCTCTTTCCTGCCGCCATGGACGGTCTGGGCGTCGATTGCCGCAGCAGGCCGTACAGGCCGCACCGTTCTGAGACAATCGCTGCCACACGTGTCTCCCCAGCCCCCCACTCCCTCCATGACGGTTTCCTTCTCGGCCATTCAGCCCGGTCTCAAGCTTGCGGACCAGGTTGCCCGGCAGCTTGAGGCGCGCATCCGCGCCGGCAACCTGCAGCCGGGGCAGAAGCTGCCGACCGAGGCCGAGCTCGTGCAGCAGCTCGAGGTCAGCCGCACCGTCGTGCGCGAGGCGGTGTCCCAGCTCAAGTCGCGCAACCTAGTGGAATCGCGCCAGGGCAGCGGCGTGTTCGTGAAGGCGGCAGGCATAGAGCCACTGGACTTCGAAGGCCTGCCGGCGGCTGGCAGGAATGCGCTGATCCAGATCACCGAGGTGCGCCGCGCACTGGAGACCGAGGTGGCCGAACTCGCGGCGCGGCGGCGCAGCGAAGAGGATATGCAGCGCATCCACGATGCGGAGAGCGCCCTGGCCGAGGCCGTGCGGCTGGGCCGTGATGGCGTGGAGGAAGACATGGCGTTTCACCGCGCCATTGCCCAGGCCTCGGGCAACCCGTTCCTCATCAGCACGCTGGACTACCTGTCGCAGTTCCTGCGCGGTGCCATGCGCATCACGCGCGCCAACGAGGCGCGGCGCGAGGACTTCGGCAAGGCCGTGGAACGCGAGCACCACAGCATCGTGCTGGCCATCGAGGCCGGCGACCCCAAGGCCGCGCGCAAGGCCGCCGCCACGCACATGGGCAACGCCATAGACCGCATCCACCGCGCCGACGCCAGCTTCTGGGAGCAGGACGGCGAACGCCTGGCCCGCGACATCCTGGCCGCCAAGCCCTGAACCTCCGAAACCACCCCTTGGCGCATGGCCAAGGGTTTTCACCTTGTTTGGGTTTTTGCGCAAAATTTGTATGATGACCTGATGACAATATCAGTCACATCTCTTTTTGCAGCAGGCACACCCGGCCTTTGCCTGGGCGTTCACCCATGAGCGACGAATCCCGCATCCGCGAGCAGATCTGCGCCACCGGCGCCAGCCTCTACCAGCGCGGCTACACCGTTGGCGCTGCCGGCAACATCAGCGCGCGCCTGCATGACGGCTGGCTGATCACCCCCACCGACGCCTGCCTGGGCCGGCTCGACCCGGCAGAGCTGTCCAAGGTCGATGCCGGCGGGCATTGGGTCAGCGGCGCCAAGCCTTCCAAGACCCTGGTCCTGCATCGGGGCATCTACGGCAATGACGGCGAGGCCGGTGCCGTCATCCACACGCATTCCACCCATCTCGTGGCGCTGACGCTGTCCGGCGTCTGGCGCGAGGACGAGGTGCTGCCGCCCATCACCCCCTACCAGGTCATGAAGGTGGGCCGCATCCCGCTGATCCGCTACCGCCGGCCCGGCGATCCGCAGGCCGCCACCGAGGTGGCCGCGCTGGCCGGCCAGGTGCGCGGCGCCTTGTTCGAGCGCCTGGGCCCCGTGGTCTGGGAACGCTCGGTGGAGCAGGCCAGCCATGTGCTGGAAGAGCTGGAGGAAACCGCAAGGCTCTGGCTCATGACCCATCCCCGGCCGCAGCCCCTGGACGCGGCCGCCATCGACGAGCTGCGCACCACCTTCGGGGCGCGCTACTGATTTGCACAGCGGCGCCCACGGCCGCATTCCACCACCCAGCCCATCCACAGCCGCGCAGCCGCCAGGCGGCGCACCAAGCGGCGAATCAAGCGGCGAACCCAAGGGAGACTTGAAATGACGACAACGGATATCGCATCCGGCCAGGCCGGGGCCCACCCTGCCCAGGCCGACTCTGCAGAGACGGCGCGCGCCTACGCCAAGGTGTTCTGGCGCCTCGTGCCGTTCCTCATGCTGTGCTATGTGATCGCCTACCTTGATCGCGTGAACGTGGGCTTTGCCAAGCTGCAGATGTCCCAGGATCTGGGCTTCAGCGAGACCGTGTTCGGCCTGGGCGCAGGCGTGTTCTTCATCGGCTACTTCCTCTTCGAGGTGCCCAGCAACCTGCTCATGCACCGCCTGGGCGCGCGCGTCTGGATCGCCCGCATCATGATCACCTGGGGCATTCTGTCGGCCATGTTCATGTATGTGGAAACGCCCACGGGCTTCTACATCCTGCGCTTTCTGCTGGGCCTGGCCGAGGCGGGCTTCTACCCCGGCGTGATCCTGTACCTGACCTACTGGTACCCGGCCCACCGGCGCGCCAAGATCGTGGCGCTGTTCATGTCGGCCATCCCCGTGGCCGGCATCTTCGGCAACCCGCTGTCGGGCTGGATCATGCAGGCCTTCCACGGCGACCATGGCCTGCACGGCTGGCAGTGGATGTTCCTGATCGAGGCGATTCCCGCCCTGGTGATCGGCGTGGTGACCATCTTCTATCTGGACAACGGCATCTCCAGCGCCAAGTGGCTGACGGCCTCCGAAAAGCAGCTGCTGGCGCGCGAGATCGATCTGGACCAGCGGCACTCAGGTGCCCAGAAGCATTCGCTCAAGGCCGTTTTCGCCGACCGCCGCGTCTGGTGGATGTGCCTGATCTACTTCGCCTTCGTCGCCGGCCAGTACGGGCTGACCTTCTGGATGCCCACGCTGATCAAGTCCACGGGCGTCACGGGCGCGCTGAACATCGGCCTGCTCAGTGCCATCCCCTTCCTGTGCGCCATCGTGGTGATGAACCTGATGGGCCACAGCGCCGACAGGCGCCGCGAGCGCCGCTGGCACCTGATCGTGCCCGCGCTGATGGGCGCCGTGGGCTTTGCGATGACGGCCTTCTTCGCCGACAACACCGTTCTTTCCCTGATCTTCCTGTCGCTGGCCGCAGCCGGCGTGCTGACCTGCGCGCCGCTGTTCTGGTCGCTGCCCACGGCCTTCCTGTCGGGCACGGCGGCGGCGGCGGGCATTGCCATCGTCAACTCGGTCGGCAACCTCGCGGGCTTCGCCAGCCCTTACATGATCGGCTACCTCAAGGACCTGACCCAGTCCACGCAGGCCGGCATGTTCGTGCTGGCGGGAGTGCTCGTGGTGGGCGCCATCGCGGTCTGGCTCACCCCCGCAAAGATGGTCAACCGCTGACCGGCTCTTCTTCCCATCCTTCAAGCTCCAAGCCCCAAGACACATGAAAGTACTGATCACCGGCGGCGCCGGATTCCTGGGCCAGCGCCTGGCCCGCAAGCTGCTCGAACAGGGTGCGCTGACGCTGGCCGGCACCCGCTGGCCCATCCACCAGATCGACCTGCTCGACGTGGTGGCCACCCAGGCCATTGACGACACGCGCGTGCGCTCCCTGGTGGGCGACATTGCCGACCCGCAGGTGCTGCGCGGCGCCATAGGCCAGGACACGGCCGTGATCTTCCATCTGGCCGCCGTGGTCAGCGGCCAGGCCGAGGCCGACTTCGACCTAGGCATGCGCATCAACCTCGATGCCTCGCGCGCCCTGCTAGAGACCTGCCGCGCCGTGGGCCACATGCCGCGCGTGGTCTTCACCAGCTCGGTGGCCGTCTACGGGGGCGACCTGCCCGACACCGTGCTGGACGGCACGGCCCTGAACCCGCAGTCCTCCTACGGCACGCAAAAAGCCATTGCCGAGCTGCTGCTGGCCGACTACACGCGGCGCGGCTTTGTCGACGGCCGCGTGCTGCGCCTGCCCACGATCAGCGTGCGCCCGGGCCGGCCCAATGCGGCCGCCTCGTCGTTTGCCAGCGGCATCATCCGCGAGCCCCTCAACGGCGAAGCAGCCAACTGCCCCGTGGGCGCCACCACGCGGCTGTGGCTGCTGTCCCCGCGCCGCGCCGTCGAGGCCCTGGTCGCAGGCTGCGAACTCGATGCCAGCGCCGTCGCCGACCGCCGCCCCATCAACCTGCCCGGCGTGTCCGTCAGCGCGGGCGACATGGTGCGTGCGCTGCGCGAAGTGGCTGGCGACGAAGTGGCCAACCGCGTGAGCTGGCAGCCCGACGACAAGGTCGAGCGCATCGTCGGCAGCTGGCCCGGCCGCTGGGATACCACGCGCGCCGACCGGCTGGGCCTGCGCGGCGACGAGAACTTTGCGGCCATCGTGCGCGCCTACATCGCCGATGACCTGACACCCCGACGCCAGCCATGAACCACACCACCGCCACACCCCGCGCCGTCGGCGTGATCGGCCTGGGCGCCATGGGCGCCGGCATGGCGCAAAGCCTGCGCCGCGCCGGCCACCACGTGCATGTCCACGACATCCGCCCCGAGGCCGCAGCCGCCTTCGCTGCCGAAGGTGGCACGGCCTGCGCCACGCTGGCCGACATGGCCGCCGCTTGCAGCATCATCGTCAGCGTGGTCGTCAACGCCCAGCAGACCGAGGCCGTGCTGTTCGGCGAAGGCGGCATCGCCCCCGCGCTGCAGCCCGGCTCCGTCTTCGTCATGTGCTCCACCGTGGACCCCAACTGGTCCGTGGCGCTGGAGGCCAGGCTGCAGGCGCAGGGCGTGCACTACATTGACGCGCCCATCTCCGGCGGCGCGGCCAAGGCCGCGTCCGGGCAGATGACCATGATGACGGCAGGCCGCGCCGAGGCCTATGCCGCCTGCGAAGGCGTGCTCGACGCCATGGCCGCCAAGGTCTACCGCCTGGGCGACAGCGCGGGCGCGGGCAGCAAGGTCAAGATCATCAACCAGCTGCTGGCCGGCGTGCACATTGCCGCAGCGGCCGAGGCCATGGCCCTGGGCCTGCGCGAAGGCGTCGATGCCGCCGCGCTCTACGAGGTCATCACCCACAGCGCCGGCAACAGCTGGATGTTCGAGAACCGCATGGCCCACGTGCTGGCCGGCGACTACACCCCGCTGTCGGCCGTGGACATCTTCGTCAAGGACCTGGGGCTGGTGCTGGACACCGCGCGCCACAGCAAATTCCCGCTGCCCCTGGCCTCCACGGCCCACCAGATGTTCATGCAGGCATCCACCGCCGGCCATGGCCGCGAGGACGACAGCGCCGTCATCAAGATCTTCCCGGGCATCACCCTGCCCCAGGCTCCATCGGAATCCCCATGACCCTTCTTCTGGGCTGCATAGCCGACGACTTCACGGGCGCCACCGATCTGGCGAACAATCTGGTGCGCGCAGGCATGCGCGTGGTGCAGAGCATTGGCGTGCCTGCCGGCCCGGTGGACGAGGGCGTGGACGCCGTCGTGGTCGCGCTCAAGTCGCGCACCATCGCGCCGGCCGACGCCATTGCGCAATCGCTGCAGGCCCTCCAATGGCTGCAGGCCCAGGGCGCCAATGGCCGCGCGCCGCAGATCTACTTCAAGTACTGCTCCACCTTCGACAGCACGCCGCAGGGCAATATCGGCCCCGTGACCGATGCGCTGATGGACGCGCTGGGCTGTGGCTTCACCATCGCCACGCCGGCCTTCCCCGACAACCAGCGCACCGTCTTCAAGGGCCACCTGTTCGTGGGCGATGTGCTGCTCAGCGACAGCGGCATGCGCAACCATCCTCTCACGCCCATGACCGATGCCAACCTGGTGCGCGTGCTGCAGGCGCAGACACGGCGCAAGGTGGGGCTGATCGACCATGTGGCCGTCGCGCAGGGCGAGGCCGCCATCCGCGCGCGCATCGCCGCACTCCAGGCCGAGGGCGTGGGCATGGCCGTGGTCGATGCCGTCTCCAACGACGACCTGCTGCGCCTGGGCCCGGCGCTGGCCGGCATGCCCCTGGTCACGGCCGGCTCGGGCGTGGCCATCGGCCTGCCCGCGAACTTCGGCATACAGCCCTCGGCCCAGGCCGCTGCCCTGCCCACCGCCACCGGCCTGCAGGCGGTCGTCTCGGGCAGTTGCTCGGTGGCCACCAATGCGCAGGTGGCGCACTTCATCGCCTCGGGGCGCCCTGCCCTGGCGCTGGAGCCGCTGCGCATCGCCGCCGGCGAGGACGAAGCCGGCAAGGCCCTGGCCTGGGCCTGCCAGCACATCGCCAGCGGCCCGGTGCTGATCTACTCCACGGCCGAATCCGCGGCCGTCAAGGCCGTGCAGGGCCGCCTGGGCGTGGAGCAGGCCGGCGCCCTGGTCGAACAGACCATCGCCGCCATCGCCCGGGGGCTGGTCGAGATGGGTGTGCGCCAGCTCGTCGTGGCCGGTGGCGAAACCTCGGGCGCCTGCGTGCAGGCGCTGGGCATCGAGCAAATGCGCATAGGGCCGCAGATCGACCCTGGCGTGCCCTGGTGCCATGCCGCCTCGCCCCTGGCGCCGCAGGGGCTGCACCTCACGCTCAAGTCCGGCAACTTCGGCACCACGGACTTCTTCACCAAGGCCTTCGGCGCGTTGCAGCGCGCCTGATGCCACACTCAGCATCCGTTTTCAGGAAAGCCTTCATGCCCCGCTTCGCCGCCAACCTGTCCATGCTCTACAACGACCTGGATTTTCTTGACCGCTTCGAGGCCGCCGCGCGCGACGGCTTCCAGGCTGTCGAATACCTGTTTCCCTACGACTTCGCGCCCGAGCAACTGGCCCGCCGCCTGCAGGACAACGGCCTGCAGCAGGTGCTGTTCAACGCCCCGCCCGGCGACTGGAACGCGGGCGAGCGCGGCCTGGCCTGCATCCCCGGGCGCGAGGCGGAATTCGCCCAGGGCATGGAACGCGCCATTGCCTATGCCCGCGCGCTGGGCTGCCCGCGCATCCACGTGATGGCCGGCCTCAAGCCCGAAGGCGCCAGCGACGATGCCCTGCGCGCCACCTACATCGCCAACGTGCGCCACGCCGCACGGCTGGCCGCGCCCCACGGCATCGCCATCCTGCTGGAGCCCATCAATGGCCGCGACATGCCCGGCTTCTTCCTGAGCCGCCAGGACCAGGCCCACGCCCTGCTGACCGACATTGCCGAGCCCAATGTCCAGGTCCAGATGGACCTCTACCACTGCCAGATCGTCGAGGGAGACCTCGCCATGAAGATCCGCCAGTACCTGCCCACGGGCCGCGTGGGCCACCTGCAGATCGCAGGCGTGCCCGAACGCCACGAACCCGACGTGGGAGAGGTCAATTACCCCTACCTGTTCCGCCTGCTGGACCAGCTGGGCTACGACGGCTGGATAGGCTGCGAATACCGCCCCGCGCGCGGCGCGGCCGCGCACGCTACCAGCGAGGGGCTGGGGTGGATGAAGGAGTGGCTGTAGATCCGGGCAGATACCCCCGCAGCGCACGCACCAGCGGCGAATCATCGGCACGCCGCCAGACGGCGACCGTCTCCACGGCCGTCCTTTCCCCCAGCAAGGGCCGGTAGACCACGCCTTCACGGTGCAGGGCCTGCACACAGGCGGGCACCAGCGCCACGCCCAAACCGCCAGAGACCAGGCTGACGATGGTGTGCATCTGCCGCGCCGCGAACAGCCGGGGGCTGAAGCCGTGGCGCATGCAGGTGGAGACGATGGCATCGAACATCAACGGCCCCTGGTGGCGCTCGAAGCCCAGGAAACGCTCCTGGGCCAGTTTCTCCAGCGCGATGCGCCGGTTGCGGGCCAGCGGGTGGGACTCGGGCAAGGCCACCACCAGCGGCTCGCTGCGCACCAGCACAGAGTCCAGTGACGCGGGCAGGTCCGGCGTGCGAAATACCAGGCCGATATCCAGCCGCCCGCTCTCGATGTCATGTGCAATCTGGTCGGTCGTGCCCTCCTGCAGCGATAGCCGGACCTGCGGATAGTCCTCGCCAAAGCGCCTCAGCGTTTCCGGCAGGAAGGAGTAGGCCGGCAGGCTGATGAACCCGATGGACATGGAGCCCATGAGCCCCTGCGAGGTCTCGCGTGCGCGGCGCCGCATGGTGTCGGCAGCGGCCAGCACGGCACGGGCGTCGCGCAACGCATCCTCCCCGGCTTTCGTAAGCACGATGCGCCGCGACGTGCGCTCCAGCAGCGTCACGCCCAGCTCCTCCTCCAGCTCCTTGATGGCCAGGCTCACGGGGGGCTGGGTCAGGTGCAGGCGCTCGGCCGCACGACCGAAGTGCATCTCCTCGACCACGGCCACGAAGCACCGCAGATGTCGCATGTCCATTCATAGCCTCCGCAAATCGATCCATATGAATTGCAAATTTCCTTGCATTGAACCAGATCCCTAGACTGCGCTGCAGGCCTGTACGCACCATCCCGCGCCCAGGACAACACAAGCTGAATACAAAGCAGCAGCAGGAGACAAACATGCCAGAGCGCCTCGCGGGCCTGCCCAGGCCACGCACCCTCATACATCCCGGCCCCTGCAGCGCCGTGCGACTGGATCACCGGCAAACGCCCGCTGCGCGCCACATGCGGCTGGCCCTGGCGCCCGGGCTGACGCTGTTCGACGCCATCGTCGGCGCACTGTCATCGGCCAGCGTCGAGAGTGCCTCGCTGACCTTGCTGGAAGGCGATCTCGAAGACCTGGATTTCTGCGTGGCGCCACCCGATCGCAGCGGCCATGTCGTGGCCACCTACGGCCCGCCCGCGACACTGCAGTCCGCCAGGCTGCTGTTCGGCAACGCCACGCTGGGCTGCGCCGAAACAGGGCATCCGGCTGTGCACTGCCATGCCGTCTTCTCCAGCGCACAGGGCCACCTGCTCGGCGGCCATGTGCTCACGCAGCGCTGCCGCATCGTCAATGCGCCCGTCAGCGCCCTGGCGACCTCGCTGGACGGGTTCGGACTGCGCATCGCCTACGACCCTGAAACGCGCATGTCCCTGATGCGTCCGGCCGCCGCGCAGGTCTGCCATGGCTGAGGCCCGCATGGTCGAGTCAGGCCGCATGGGCCGCGTCGCCTACGCACGCATTGCCCCCAACGAAGATCTGGTGCTGAGCGTGGAAAAGCTCTGCGCGCTGCAGGGCTTTCGCAATGCCTTCGTGCGCGGCGCCCTGGGCAGCCTGGTCGATGCCTGCCTGGCGCGCGCCGACGGCGGTTGCCTGTTGCTGCGCGGGCCGGCCATCGAGGTGGTCAGCCTCGCCGGCGAGGTGCGCTGCCAGGACGACGGCTCGCTGCGTGCCTGCCTGAGCGGCGTGGTCGCCGACACCACCGGCCAGGTGCATGGCGGCCCCTTCGTGGCCGGAGCCAACCCCGTCTGCATCACCTTCGAGCTGACCCTCGAAGAGTGGCTTCCCCAAACCCCTTCTGCCTTGACCCCGGATCCAGGAGCCTGTCCATGAACCAACGAGATTCCCATCCATCCCCCGCACGCGTCGCCGTGGTCACCGGAGGGGCGCGCGGCATAGGCCGGTCCATCGGCGAATGGTTTCTACAGCGGGGCTGGCGCGTAGCGCTGCTGGACATCGACAGTGAAACGCTGGAGCGCACGGCGCAGGACATGGACTGCCCGGCCCGGCTGCTGTGCCAGCATTGCGACGTCTCGAACCCGCAGCAGGTGGACGAGGCCGCCACCGCCGTCATGGCGCGCTGGGGCCGCGTGGATGCGCTGGTCAACAACGCCGGCGTGGCGGTCTTCAAGCCCGTGCTGGAGACATCGTTCGAGGAATGGCGCACGGTCATGGCCACCAACCTCGACGGCGCCTTTCTCTGCACGCAGGCCTTCGGTGCCCGGATGGCTCGCAACGAAGGCCGCGGCGGCAGCGGCGGAGCCATCGTCAACATCGCCTCCATCTCGGGCCTGCGGGCCAGCACGCTGCGCGTGGCCTATGGGACGAGCAAGGCCGCCCTCATCCACATGACGCGCCAGCATGCGGTGGAACTGGGCAATCTGGGCGTGCGCGTCAACGTGATCGCGCCAGGGCCGGTGGAGACCGAGATGGCCAAGCTCGTGCACAGCGTCGCCATACGCTCCGACTACCACGACGCCATCCCGCTGGGCCGCTACGGCACACCACAGGAAATGGCAGAGGCCGTGGGCTTTCTTTGCAGCGATACGGCCAGCTTCATCAATGGCCAGGTGCTGGCCGTCGACGGCGGCTTCGATGCCGCAGGCGTGGGTCTGCCCACGCTGCGCCGCCGGCTGGCCGAGGCACCGGCAACCGTGCAGTCCGCGCAGTCCTGAACACCGCCCGCACCACAGGAGCCACGCCATGAACCCACCCCGCATCATCGGCTGGGGCCACACGCCCTTCGGAAAGCATGCCGCAGCCGATGCCGAGCAACTGCTGCGTGACGCCATCGACCCGGCACTGCAAACCGCCGGCCTGGAGCCCCGGGACATCGACGGCATCTTCGTCGGCCACTTCAATGGCGGCCTTCTGCCCCAGGATTTCAGCGCCAGCCTGGTGGCCCTGGCCGTGCCTGAACTGCGCCATGTGCCCGCCACGCGCAGCGAGAACGCCTGCGCCACCGGCTCGGCTGCCATCTGGGCTGCGCTCGACGCCGTGCAGTCCGGCCGCATATGTTGCGCGCTGGTGGTGGGCTTCGAGATCATGAACGCCCAGCCTGGGCAGAAAATTGCCGAGATCCTGCTGCGCTGCTCCTACGTGAAGGAGGAAGCTGCCACACCGGCGGGCTTCGCAGGCGTGTTCGGGCAGATCGCCACCCGCTATTTCGAACGCTTCGGCGACCAGAGCGATGCACTGGCAGCCATCGCGGCCAAGAACCATGCCAACGGCGTGCACAACCCCTTCGCCCACATGCGGCGTGACCTGGGCCTGGACTTCTGCCGCCACGCCTCGGACAGGAACCCCTTCGTCGCAGGCCCGCTCAAGCGCTCGGACTGCTCGCTGGTCTCCGACGGCGCGGCCGCCCTGGTCATCTCGCGCCAGGCCTGCGGCAATGCCAGCGTGGCGCCCGTGCGCTGGCGCTCGCGCACCCAGGTCAACGACCTCCTGCCCCTGTCGCGGCGGGACCCCACGCGCTTCGAAGGCGCCGCCCTGGCGTGGCAGCGCGGGCTGGCCGACGCAGGCGTCACGCTGGCCGACCTGGGCTTCGTGGAAACACATGACTGCTTCACCATGGCCGAACTGCTGGAATACGAGGCCATGGGCCTGGCGCCACATGGCCAAGGCGCGCGCGCCATCCTCGACGGCAGCACATGCCGCGACGGGCGGCTGCCCGTCAACCCGTCGGGAGGACTCAAGTCGCGCGGCCATCCCATAGGCGCGACAGGCGTTTCCCAGCATGTGATGGCGGCCATGCAGCTGTCAGGCTCGGCCGGGGCCATGCAACTGCCCGCGCCCCGGCTGGGCGCCGTCTTCAACATGGGTGGTGCGGCCGTGGCCAACTACCTGAGCGTGCTGGAGGCCGCATGAACAGGCTTGCACCTGCGGACATCGCGGCAGTCCCCGCGCCCCAGGCAGCCAACCTGTCGCTGCTGCTGTCGCAGACGGCCGCCCTGTTTCCCGACAGGCCCGGCCTGATCCAGGGCGACCGCCGCTGGACCTGGGCGCAGATCGATGCGCGTGTCAATGCGCTGGTCCAAGGCCTGCGCGCGCTGGGCATGCAGGCCGGTGACCGCCTGCTGGTGCAGTCTCGCAACGGCATTGCCCTGTTTGAAAGCTGCTGGGCCGCCTTCCGGCTCGGCGCCGTCTGGGTGCCGGTCAACTTCCGGCTTACACCATCCGAAGTGGCTTGGCTGGGCCACGCCAGCGGCGCCACCGCCATGCTGGCCGAAGAGGGCTTCGCCGGCCATGTGGACGCCGTGCGCGCCGCCTCGCCACGGCTGCGGCATGTGATCACCATCGGCCGGCCTCGCGAAAGCCGGGGCGAGCAGGACTACGAGCAATTGCTGCATGACAACGCAGGCGCTCCCGCATCTACAGCCCATGTGCATGCCGATACGCCGCTGTGGTTCTTCTACACCTCCGGCACCACAGGCCGGCCCAAGGCCGCGATGCTCACCCATGGACAGATGGCCTTCGTGGTGACCAACCACCTTGCCGACCTGATCCCGGGCACGGACGAGCGCGACTGCTCCATTGCCGTGGCACCGCTGTCGCACGGCGCAGGCATACATGCCCTGCTCAACGTGGCGCGCGGTGCGGCCACAGTGCTGCCCACCGCCGACCGGCTGGACCCTGCCGAGGTCTGGGAGCTGGTGCAGCGGCACCGGGTCACCAATCTCTTCACCGTGCCCACCATCGTCAAGCTGCTGGTGGAAGACCCCGCGGTGGACCGCTTCGACCACGGATCGCTGCGCTACGTGGTCTATGCGGGCGCGCCCATGTACCACGCCGACCAGCAGCGCGCATTGCACAAGCTGGGCCCGGTGCTGGTGCAGTACTTCGGCCTGGGCGAGGTGACGGGCTGCATCACCGTGCTGACGCCCTCCATGCACGCACTGGACGACGGGCACAGCGACGGCAGCACCGGCACCGCCGACACATTGATCGGAACCTGCGGGCGCCCGCGCACGGGCATGGAGGTCGCCATCCTCGACCACCGGTTGCAGCCCGTTCCAACGGGCGCCATCGGCGAGATCTGCTGCCGCGGCCCCGCCGTCTTTGCGGGCTACCACGACAACCCCGAGGCCACGGCCCAGGCCTTTCGGGGCGGCTGGTTCCACACGGGCGATCTCGGGCGGCTGGACGAGCGGGGCCTGCTCTACATCACGGGGCGGGAATCGGACATGTACATCTCGGGCGGCTCCAACGTCTATCCGCGCGAAATCGAGGAGGCGCTGCTGACCCATCCCGCCGTGGCCGAGGTCGCCGTGCTCGGCATGCCCGACGCCACCTGGGGCGAGGTCGGCGTGGCCGTGGTGGTCGCGCGGGAGGGTGCCGATGCCACCGCTGGAGACCTCACGGCCGAGGCGCTGCTGGCGCACCTGGAGGGCCGCTGCGCGCGCTACCGCTGGCCGCGCCAGTTCCACTTCTGGGACGCCCTGCCCCGCTCGGGCTACGGCAAGGTGGTCAAGAAGGAAATCCGCGAACGCCTGCTGCAGAACATGACGCAGGGAAAGGAGCAGGCCGCCCCGACCCCGTGATGCGCCCCCCCGCGCGCCGCTTGCGCCCGAACGACACAAAGACAACACTCAGGAGACAAGCCATGACCCTTTCCCGACGCCACGTGCTGCACGGTGCCGCAGCCTGCGCCCTTCCACTGGCCCTTTCACAGCGCAGCGCCTTCGCCAGCAAGGCCGAATTCCGCTACAAGTACGCCAACAACCTGCCCGCCACGCACCCCATGAACATCCGGGCCCTGCAGATGTCGCAGGCCATCCTGGCCGAGACCGGTGGACGGGTGGACATCCAGGTCTTCTCCAATGGGCAGCTCGGCTCGGACACCGATGTGCTGGGCCAGTTGCGCTCGGGCGGCGTGGAGTTCTTCACGCTGTCGGGCCTGATCCTGTCCACCCTGGTGCCGGCAGCCTCCATCAGCGGCGTGGGCTTTGCATTCGACGGCTATGACAGTGTCTGGAAGGCCATGGATGGCGAGCTGGGCGCCCATATCCGCGCACGCATCGCCCACGCCAACCTGGTGGCCATGGAGCGCATCTGGGACAACGGTTTCCGGCAGATCACCTCCTCCACGCGCCCCATCGCGGGTCCCGCCGACCTGCAGGGCTTCAAGATCCGCGTGCCCGTCTCTCCGCTGTGGACCTCGATGTTCAAGGCGCTGGACAGCGCGCCCGCGTCCATCAACTTTGCCGAGGTCTATTCCTCGCTGCAGACGAAGATCGTGGACGGGCAGGAGAACCCGCTGGCCATCATCTCCACGGCCAAGCTCTACGAGGTGCAGAAGTACTGCTCGCTCACCAACCACATGTGGGACGGTTTCTGGTTCCTGGCCAACCGCCGTGCCTGGGAAAGACTGCCCCCAGACCTGCGCGACATCGTGGCGCGACACATCAATGCCGCAGGCCTGCGCGAACGCGACGATGTCGCCGAGCTCAACGCCGGCCTGCAAAAGGAGCTGGCCGCCAAGGGCCTGGCCTTCAACACTGCCGACACCGCCGCCTTCCGTGAGCGGTTGCGCAAGGTCGGCTTCTACGCCGAATGGAAGCGCAAGCACGGTGACCAGGCCTGGGCCATCCTCGAGCGCAGCGTCGGGGCGCTGGCATGACTGCGCCCCAGGACAAGCCCGCCCATACCCCGCACGATGCCTGGACCGCGTGGGACCGCATCGACCGCTGGATGGGCGCGGCCGTGGCTTGCGCGGCGGGCCTGCTGGTGCTGGCCGATATCGGCGTGCTGTTTGCGGGAGTGGTGGCACGCTTTGTCTTCCACCAGCCACTGGTCTGGGCGGATGAACTGGCCTCCATGCTCTTCATCTGGCTGGCCATGCTGGGTGCCGTGATCGCACTGCGGCGCGCCGAGCACATGCGCATGACGGCCCTGCTCTCACGCCTGTCGCCTGCGCGCCGGGCCCTGTTCGATGCCATCGGCACCTGTGCCACGCTGGCCTTTCTCGCCCTGGTGGCCTGGCCCGCCTGGGAATGGGCAGCGGACGAGCACTTCATCACCACGCCCGCGCTGGAAATCTCCAACATCTGGCGCGCTGCGGCACTGCCCGCCGGCATCGTGCTGATGGGTGTTTTCTCGGTGCTGCGCCTGGTGCGCAGCGGCGAAAAGGCGGCGGCCTGGAAGGCACTGGCCGTGGTGGCCGCCATCATGGCGGCGTTCGTGCTGGCAAACGGCATCTTCGGCCTCTTCGAGGACCTGGGGCGCCTGAACCTGCTGGTCTTCTTCGTCGGCGTGGTCGCGGCCTGCGTGTTCGGCGGCGTGCCCATTGCCTTTGCCTTCGGCCTGGGCACGCTCGGCTATCTGGCCCTGGCCACGGACACCGCCCTGCCCGTGATCGTCGGGCGCATGGACGAAGGCATGTCCCACCTCATCCTGCTGGCCGTTCCGCTGTTCGTCTTCCTGGGGCTGCTGATCGAGATGACGGGCATGGCGCGCGCCATGGTGGCTTTTCTCGCGGGCCTGCTCGGCCATGTGCGCGGCGGCCTGTCCTATGTGCTTGTGGGGGCCATGTACCTGGTCTCGGGCATCTCGGGCTCCAAGGCGGCCGACATGGCGGCCGTGGCTCCGGCACTGTTCCCCGAAATGCGCAAGCGCGGCGCGGACGAAGGCGATCTGGTGGCCCTGCTGTCAGCCACAGGCGCGCAGACGGAAACCGTGCCGCCCAGCCTGGTGCTGATCACCATCGGCTCGGTCACGGGCGTGTCCATTGCAGCGCTGTTCACGGGCGGACTGCTGCCGGCGCTGGCCCTGGGCCTGTCGCTGTGTGTGGTCGTCTGGTGGCGCTCGCGCCATGACCAGCCGCCGCAGACACAGCGCCAGCCCTGGTCGCAGATCGCGCGGCTAGGCTTCATCGCCCTGCCGGCACTGGCGCTGCCCTTCGTGATCCGCGCGGCCGTGGTCGAGGGCGTGGCCACGGCCACCGAAGTCTCGACCCTGGGCATTGCCTACGCGGCCATTGCGGGTCTGCTGATCTACCGCCAGTTCGACTGGCGCCGCCTGGGGCCCATGCTCGTGGCCACGGCATCGCTGTCGGGCGCCATCCTGCTCATCATCGGCACTGCCACGGCCATGGCCTGGGGCCTGACCCAATCGGGCTTCTCGCGCTCGCTGGCGGAGGCGATGGCCGCCCTGCCCGGCGGGGCACCCGCGTTTCTCGCGGTCTCGCTACTGATCTTCGTCATCCTCGGATCGGTGTTGGAAGGCATACCCGCCATCGTGCTGTTCGGCCCGCTGCTGTTTCCCATCGCACGCGACCTGGGCATCCATGAAGTGCACTACGCCATCGTCGTCGTGCTCGCCATGGGCCTGGGCCTGTTCGCCCCACCACTGGGCGTGGGCTACTACGCAGCCTGCGCCATAGGCCAGATCCACCCGGACAAGGGCTTGCGGCCCATCGTGGGCTACCTGCTGGCGCTGTTGCTGGGTACGGTGGCGGTGGCGGTCGTGCCCTGGCTGTCGATCGGATTTCTGTAGAGGCGCGGCCGCCTGCGTTCAGGAATACTCCAGATCGCTGTGCTTGCTGGTCACCAGCCGGCCGGCCGACAGCGACATCATCAGCAGCGCAATCGCCTCATGCATGATCAGCGTGTGCGTGTTGCCGGTCTCCACCATCTTGCTGCGCAACGACTCGCGCACCTGGGGGGAGCCGGTCACGTCGATGATGATGTCCACCGCTGCATCCACCAGATCCATGAACCGTGTGGTGACCGGCACGCCACGCGCGCGTGCCAGTGCGATGCCGGGCTGGTCCAGGTCCAGGTCGGCCACCCCGAGCAACTGCACGAAGGGCGCGTCCAGCAACTGCTGCAGCAAGGGAGTGCCGGTCTGCCCCGCACCAATGACCACGATCCGGAAGGCTTGCATGGGTTGAATCCTTTTCCATATGGGAAGTACGGCGCCATCATAGAAATGCCTTGCCGGTGCGCGCCGGTCCGGGACAGGTGGAATGGGTTTGTATGACCCAGATCAAATCCGGTATCCAGGTCCAGATGGACCTCTACCACTGCCAGATCGTCGAGGGAGACCTCGCCATGAAGATCCGCCAGTACCTGCCCACGGGCCGCGTGGGGCATGTGCAGATCGCAGGCGTGCCCGAACGCCACGAACCCGACGTCGGCGAGGTCAACTACCCCTACCTGTTCCGCCTGCTGGACCAGCTGGGCTACGACGACTGGATAGGCTGCGAATACCGCCCCGCGCGCGGCGCGGCCGCGCACGCTACCAGCGAGGGGCTGGGGTGGATGAAGGAGTGGCTGCAGGCCACGTTCCCCGCCCTCAACGCAACCACCTGCGCAGGTGCGTCTGGTCGTGGACCTGAAACCGGCGACATCCAGCAACGCATGGACTACGACGCCTGGAGCCGCGTGGCCCACGACAGCAACCTGGGTTGACTCCAAACCAGCTGTGGCTTGGAACTGCGGTTAGGTGCACGGCCACGGTCCATTTCGCACTCGAATTTTTAGACTATGAGCCGTCCTTGCCAGCAATGGAAATTGTTCAGATACAATCCCAAATCCATATGTAACACATCGTAAAACAAAGGAAACTATGAAAATAATTCACAGATACGGCCGGCGGATCCTGTTTGCCCTGTTCGTTGCCACCGCCTTGGCGGGCTGCGGCACTCCCACAGGCCTTACGATTGACTACGCACCAAGCTCTACCAAGACCGCTCAAGGCAGTCTTGCTGTCGGCGAGTTTACATATTCAGCTGTAGACCCAAAGACATCCAAGCCCATGCCTCCGGATGTGATACGTAACACAGCTATGGGTGAAATAAAACTGGATCGCGACGTATCGAAATTTATCCGAGATGCTGTTTTTGTTGAACTCCGTTTTGTTGGCATAAATACCAGTTCGGGCGGGAAAGTACTGACAGGAGACATTCAAGATTTCTTCATTGATGACCTAGGCTACAGCATCGATTGGACTTACAAAGTCAATTACACCGTAAAAGAAGAAACCTCAGGAAATATCGTATATGCAGCAGTCAAAAACATTCAACGCAAGACCAATAAATTTGGTAATGCGCTTGGCGTGCTGAAGGAAAATATCAAAATGAGTGTCGAAGAACTGATTGAAGATCCTGATTTTTTGAAATCAATCAAATGATCAGCCATCCGACAGAAGTCGGCTCGGCAATACACCACGCCAATCCGATCTTCAAGCATTTCGTTTGAAGCTCGCTCATTAAAAAACCCGCCGGCTTCGTGGCCCGGCGGGTTTTCTCAGGTGAACAACAGCCAGCGCTGTTATTGCCTTACAGGAACCTGCTCGGTGTACTCGCGCAGCACGCCGCCGCCTTCGACGGAGCCGCTGACCTGGCCGTCCTTGACGCGCTCCACGCAGGAGCGGCGGTCGCCTTCGTTCTTGAAGACATCGCAGCGGGCCACGGCATTGCGCTGGAAGTTGTCACCCGACTGGACGCCGCCTCGGCGCGATTGCTCCTGGACGGCGGCGGCCTCGTGCTGGGCAGGGTCGCGGCGGTCATAGCCGCGCTTGGCGGGCCCCTTGTGCTCGGCGTGCTTCTTGTGGTGGTGATGGGGCTTGGCCTTTTCCGCGGCGGGGGGCGGAGGCGGCGTGCCATCAGGCCCGGGGCCGGGCTGGGCGGTGGCCAGGCCGGCCATGCCCAGGACGGCAGCGCCAATACACAGCTGCAGGGGACGGATCCATGGATTCTTCATAGCTTCACTCCATTCCTCGTGAAAAAGTCAAGGCCCAAGCATGCGTGTTTTCCAGCTCCCCATTTATCGGTACAGCACGGCTGCGCATGCAGTCCATGGCCTACATGTTGCCGCGCAACGCGCAAGCGGTCGCCGACCTGGGTCAAGCCTGGGTGGCAAACCAGCGCTGAACGCCGTCGGCCATGCGCGCGAAGACGCTGTCCAGCGTGGGAACCTCGGCACCCCACAGGGCGCGCAGCACGTCCGCGTTCTCGAACAGGCCGTGCCAATAGCAGCCGGCGATGCGGCCGTCAGGGCTGTGCCACAGCAGGCTCGGCACGGGCTCGGCCACGGCACTGCCAGCGGCCACCATGTCGGGGCGCACGCTGGTCTGGCCATGGTGGATTTCATAGACCCGGGCCTGCACGCCGGACAGCGCCGCCAAAGCCCCTGGCAGCGGCGGCAGCTGCACGCTGGCGGGCAGCACGGTCTTGTCGGGCGCGAACAGGGTCGTCAGCGGCAGCAGGCCCAGGCCGGCTGCGTTGCCGTCCACGCCGTGCAGGTCGATCAGCGCCTCGCCCAGCATTTGCAGGCCGCCGCAGATGCCCAGCACCTGCCGGCCTGCCGCCGCATGGGCGGCGACGGCAGCATCCAGGCCCTGGGACCGCATCCAGGCCAGATCGGCAGCGGTGGCCTTGGAGCCGGGCAGGATGATCCAGTCCGCGCCTGCCAGCTGGGCCGGCGTGCGCGCCCAGACCACGCGCAGGCCCGGCACCTGCAGCAGGGGCTGGAATTCGTCGAGGTTGCTGATGCGCGGGTAGGCAATGATGGCGATGGTGGTGTGCACGGCGCGCCCCGCCCCTCCTCCAGAGCCACGGTCATCAAAGACGCCATCCTCCTCCGGCAGGCCATGCTGGAACTGCATGGGGATGGTGGCCACGGTGGGCACGCCGGTGCGCTCCTGCAGCATCTGCGGGGCGGGCGCCAGCAGGCTGGCGTCGCCCCGGAACTTGTTGAGCACGAAGCCGCGGATCAGCGCCTGTTCGTCAGGCGGCAGCAGCGCCCAGGTGCCGTAGAGGTGGGCGAAGGCGCCGCCGCGGTCGATGTCGGATACCAGCAGGCAATGCGCGCCGCAGTGGCGCGCCACGCGCATGTTGACGACGTCGCTGGCATGCAGGTTGATCTCGGCCGGCGAGCCTGCGCCCTCGATGACGACCACGTCGTTGTCGGCACGCAGGCTGTCCAGCGCCTCGGCGATCTGCGGCCACACGCGGGCGCTGCGGCCGCGCCAGGGCAAGGCCGAGAGTTCCTCGCTGACCCGGCCCAGCAGCACGACCTGGCTGCGCATGTCGGCCTCGGGCTTGAGCAGCAGCGGGTTCATGCGCACATCGGGCGCGCAGCCTGCGGCCAGGGCCTGCAGGTACTGTGCCGTGCCGATCTCGCCCCAGGCACCGCCCGGCGCGCAGACCACGCGCGCGTTGTTGCTCATGTTCTGCGCCTTGAAGGGCGCCACCTTGTAGCCCTGGGCGCGGTACCAGGCGCACAGCGCGGTGGCCACCCAGCTCTTGCCGGCACCGCTGCTGGTGCCCAGCACCATCACGCACAGCGCGGGGCGCTGGCCGGGCTCGGGCAAGGGCAGGTTCACGGCGGCGGGTTCACTCGATTGCATGGTGTTTCTCCATTGGCTGCCAGGCAGCCAGCAAGGCGTTCTGGGATGCAGGCGCCAGCACGCCCATGCGCACGCAGCCGGGCAGGCCGAAGCTGTCGCAGTCGCGCAGCTTGATGCCCTGCGCGCGCAGTTGGGCCAGACGCGTCTGCATGGCGTCGCCCTGCCGTGCCTGCGGCCAGCGCGCCACAAAGTAATTGGCCTGCGAGCCGGGCAGCACCTGCCAGCCCAGGCGCTGCACCAGATCGATCTGTTGCG
This sequence comes from Delftia sp. WSY_10, assembly GCF_043104705.1. NCBI lineage: Bacteria > Pseudomonadati > Pseudomonadota > Betaproteobacteria > Burkholderiales > Comamonadaceae > Delftia > Delftia sp. WSY_10. The sequence goes on from NZ_JBICKY010000015.1 coordinate 329,509, forward strand.
CCTTCCAATCGCGCAGCCGTTGCAGGCTTTGCGCCAGCCATTGCCGGGTGGCCGGTGCGGTCCAGGCCGTGAGCATGGCCTCGCCATGGGCGCCCACGGGCCAGGAGGGTGACAGGGCACGCAAGGCATCGATCTCGTCGTGCGGCACGGCTTCGGGCGCAATGGCGTAGGCCGCGCGCACGCCGGTCATGCCAAGGGCCTTGTTGGGAGTCCACATCTGCCAGGCATCGCGCACCGGGGAGGGCACGGCGGGTTCCATGCCCGGCTCCAGTCTGAGGGGCGCATAGGCGCAGTCGATCACGCGCCAGGTGCCGGGCGGTGCGGGCTCGCTCCACAGGGGCCAGACATCTTCGGGCCGACCCAGGGGGCTCGATGGTGCGCAGGCCCAATGCAGGCCAGGGCCAGCTTCGGTGATACCGTCGCGCGCGGCCTGGCGCAGGCGCCAGACCTGGGCCGCGTGGGCGTAGTCGCCATAGTGGTGTGCCGGCAGGCTGGCGACGGCCGCGCCCTCTCTCACCGCATGCATGGTGATTCGGTGGATGAAGTCGCTGGCACTGGCCGCGATGACGATGCGCTCGGCCTGCACGCCATGAAGATCCGCCAGCCGTGCGCGCAACGCCGTGTAGTGCGGGTCCGGGTACTGGGCTGCATGTGCCTGGGACAGCGCATCCAGCGCCTGCGGGCAAGGTCCGCAGGCATTGCGGTTGGTGGAGAAATCGTGCGCGGGCACGCCCAGCGCATCCGTGCCGCCGTGGGTGACTGGGATCGGTTTCATGGTGTCTTTCCTGCCATCGCCCATGCAATGACCAGGGCGGCGGCCAGCCCTGCAGCCACCAGCATGGCGACCACGCGGCCCGCATGCGCCACGGCCTGCTGCAGCTCGGCCGCCTGCGGCACGCAGCCTGCGGGGTTGAGCACGTAGACGCCGGGCTTGCCCAGGCGCACACCCAGCAGCCTTGCCATGGCGCCCATGGGCCAGCCGCCGTTGGGCGACGGGGTGATGCGCGCGTCCTGGCGCAGCGCACCCCAGCCCGGACGTCGGCCAGCGGCCAGGCCGGACAAGGTCAGCAGCAAGGCGGTCAGGCGCGCCGGTATCCAGTTGAGCAGGTCATCGGCACGCGCCGTCCATTTGCCGGCCCATTGCCAGTGGCGCCGGTCATCGCCATGCCCCCGCCAGCCCGGGTAGCCCCACATGGCATCGGCCGTGTTGGCAAAACGGTAGAGGGCCGCGCCCGGCAGGCCGGCCACGGCAAACCAGAACAGCGGCGCCAGCACGGAGTCGCTGAGGTTCTCGGCCAGGGTTTCGATGGCGCTTTCGCGCACCTGGCCTGCGTCGAGCTGCGCCGTGTCCCGGCTGACCAGCCAGGTCAGGCGCTCGCGGCCTGCGGGCAGGGATTGCTGCAGTGCAGCTTCCACGGTCAGCACCTCGTCGCGCAGCATGCGCCAGGACAAAAGCGGCTTGAGCAGCACGCCCAGCACCAGGGCGCCCAGCCACCAGGGCATGGGCGGCAGCAGCCACTGGATGAACGCGTAGATGGCGAAGAACAGCAGCGCCAGCAGGCACCAGGCGACGGCGCCCAGCGCAAAGCGTGGCCAGTCGCGCACATGTTCTTCGCGTGGGGCAATTCTTCGCCCAACCGCAGCCAGCAGCCGGCCCATGGCGACCACGGGGTGCATCCACACGGGTGGCTCGCCCCAGAGCCGGTCGATCAGCAGGGCCACGGGCACGGCCAGCGCGGCGGCCAGGGCGTGGCGGGCCCAGGGGTCGGGCACAGGCTGCGACAGCGCCTGCCAGCTCCACCACAGCGGACTGAACGCGGCGCCCGACAGTTGCCAGAAATGGCTGTCGTTCATGCCTGCGGCGGCGCCCCGGCGGCGCGCTGGCCCCACAGGTCGTCGTAGAGCATGTCCTGCAGCGGCGCACGGCTGGCCCATTTCTGCTGCTGCAGCATGGGCTCTGCGTAATAGGCGGACACGGGGCCCAGGCACAGCACGGCCAGCGGCCGGCTGCCCACGGGCATTTGCAGCAGCGCGGCCAGCACCTCGGGATCGAACAGCGAGACCCAGCCCAGCCCCAGCCCCTCGGCACGCGCGGCCAGCCACAGGTTCTGGATGGCACAGGCGGCCGAGGCCACATCCATCTCGGGCAAGGTGCGGCGACCGAAGACATGGGCATCGCGCCCGGGCGGCATGGCCACGACCAGCACCTCGGCCGCATCCAGCACACCCTGGACCTTGAGCTGCATGAAGTCTTCCTCGCGCTCGCCCAGGGCGCGGGCGGTCTGCAGGCGCTCCTGCTCGACCACGGCGTGTATGCCCTGGCGCAACTGCGCATCGCGCACGCGGATGAAGCGCCAGGGCTGCATGAAGCCGACGCTGGGCGCATGGTGGGCCGCGCGCAGCAGGCGCAGCAGCACCTCGGGCGCGACCTCGCCTCCGCAGAAATGGCGCATGTCGCGCCGCTCATGGATCGCGCGGTAGACGGCTGCCCGATCGGCCTCGGCAAAGGGTTGGGCGGGAATGGTCTCTGGCGCCCGGGAATGCGTTTCGCTGCTCATGCCGCCATTGTCCGCCGCAGGCCGGGCCTGCAGGCGGCATCAGTCCTCAATACCACGCTGGGCGGGAATACCGGCCTGGAAGGCGTGCTTGACCAGTTCCATGCGCGTGACCGTATCGGCCACGGCAATGATTTCCTCGGGGCAGCGCCGGCCCGTGAGCATGACGTGCACATGGCGCGGGCGGTCGGCCAGGGCCTGCAGCACGGGCTCCAGCGGCAGCCAGCCGTAGATCAGCGGATAGGTGATTTCGTCGAGCACGACCAGGAAGTGATCGCCCGAGAGAATGGCCGTGCGGGCGCGCTCCCAGCCTTCGCGTGCGATCTGGGCAGAGCGTTCATGGTCCTGGCTCTTCCAGCTGAAGCCGTCGCCCAGTCCCTCGATGGGCATGCCCAGCTGCTCGAACATGCGGTGCTCGCCAAAGCGCGCCGTGGGCACCTTCATGAACTGGAAGATCTTGACGGACTTGCCCCGGCCATGCGCGCGCAGGGCCAGGCCGAAGGCCGCCGTGCTCTTGCCCTTGCCGTCGCCGGTGTTCACCAGCACCAGGCCACGGCGTTCGCCTTCGGGCTTTTCATAGGGCTTTTCCGTCGGGGCCTGTTCAATCTGCATGGGTCTGTCGTCCTCAAAAGTTGCACACGCTGCGGCGGGCATGCGCCGCAGCGGAGCGCCACTTTAACCGAGGCGCACGCCCAGCCGGCGCTGCAGGGCACGCACGGCGCTGTCCACCGTGGTGAGCACGGGCAGGCCCGTGGCGGCCTCGCAGGCGGCGCGGGCACGCGCCATGCTGAACTGGGCCAGCGCAATGCGCGTGCAGCCACGCGCAGCCAGGGCCCTGGCCTGCTCGACCACCAGGCGGTCATGCGTGGCGGTGTCGCCGCGGTTGAGCGCGTCCATGGCGCCATCGGCCAGGGCAGGCACCAATTCGATGCTGGCCGGGAACTCCGGCGGCATGGACTGCAGCGTGGGCGCGAAGCTGGAGATCAAACCCAAAGCACCCTGCTGGCCCTGCACGGCCTGCACCGCCTCTTCGATCATGGCCTCGTTGGGCTTGAGCACAGGCAGCGGCGCATGGCGCGCGGCCACGGCCTCGATGCAGGGGCCGAAGGCCGAGCAGGTGAACAAGATCCCCTGCGCGCCCGTGTCCACGGCGTACTGCGCCAGGCGCTGGAAGCGCTCGTGCATGGCGGCGTCCAGCCCGCGCCCGTTGCGCGCCAGGTCGGCCGAGAGGCTGTCGTCCAGCAGGTTCATGCGTACCGCCTCGGGCCAGTCGCGCGCAAAGGCTTCGTTGATGGGAGCGACGGAATGGCTGAGGGCGTGGATGAGGGCGATGCGGGTCATGGATTGGGGGAATCTGAAAAGGAAAGGAATTATTGGGGCGCCAGCCGGGTGAACTGGGAGCGCGGCAGCAGGCGCTTGAAATCGGCATCGAAGCTGACCACATGCTCGCCCTGGTGGATGGCGGCGGCGGCCAGCCAAGCGTCCGGCACGTCATTGGCGGAAAGCGCCTTGTCGGCGCACAGTTGCCTTAACGCCGGCCATTCGGCACCCAGCACGGCCTGCTCGACGCCGGGCGATGCCAGCAATGCGTCAACGAAGCGCAAAGCCTCGACCATAGGAGTCGGGTTGACGAAGATCTTCGGATGCGTGACCAGGCGCAGAAAGTTCGCCACCACCATGGGCTGCAATTTCAGCAGCACGCCCTGGCTGGCATCGGCCATGGCCTGCTCCAGCCAGTCGCGGGCCACCGAATGATGGGGGTGGTCGCTGCGCGATGCCGCAACCAGCAGGTTGACATCGGGCGTCATGGTTGATCCTGCTGACCGGCGGCATCCAGCAGCGCGCGGTTGCTCAGTGCGTCCAGCCCCGGTGCCAGTCCGCCCTTGCCGCGGTAGACGGGAAGGCGCACGCGCCGGGCAGGCGCCTGGGCCTTGCGCAAGCGCAATTGCAGGCCCTCCTCGATCAGGCGCGTCAGGCTGGTGTGCTGCTGTGCCGCATAGGTCTTTGCTTCGGTCAGCAATGCATCGTTGAGGTCAAGCGTGGTCTTCATGACGGCCCTCAGAGCAGGAATTTCGTACAGATTTCTCGCACAGATCCTTTGCAAAGATCTTTCGTACAGATTTCTGTATGTTAGAAAAATTCCGCTGGCAGGACAACCAGGCCGGCCTGCGCCCTTCAGATGCCCTTGGACGAGGGATGAGCGAAGGATGGGCGAAGGCATCATGCCCCTCACCACGCGGTCCACGATGGCCTTGGCCTCGTCCCCGATACGCCTTCAGCGATTCAGGTGTTCCCTGCAGCCTTTCGCGCCGATGACGATGCCGGTCAGAGATTCTTCGGCGTGTGTCATGGGCTCTGCACCCAGAGTGCCAATCTGCAGGATGACGTTGCGCCGCATTCCAGAGCCGGTATTCATGCCTCCGCCATGAAGCACCTTCGGGTGGATCGCCACGATCTGGCCTGGGTCACACTGCACGGTGACGGTGTCGGCCGGATCGGGAGTGGGCCAGGTGCCACTCACCTTCTGCTGCTGCGCCTCCTGGTCGGAGATGCGATGAGTGCCCGCATCAAAGCAGGTGGCACCGCTCTCCACCGACATGCCATCCAGGCAGATCATCAGACGAACAAAGCTGGAATCCCTGGTGCAGAAATACCCATTGGGATAATCGCGGTGCCAGGAGATTGACCGTCCGAATCCGGGATTCTTGATGGTCACGTTCATGAAATGGACCACTGCCTCGTCCACGCCAAGAAGCGTCGTTGCCGCCGAGACAAGCGCGGCATCGTGAAGTGTCTCTGCGAAGACTTCATCAAAGCGGGCGGGATCTCCAACAATGAAGATCGAGTTTCCGGTAAGGGCACCATCCAAGCCGGCGCGCTTGCTGGCCGGCAGATCTTTCTCGTACACCAACAGCTCGTCCAGCGCCGGATCCAGTGTCCTGGCCTGCGCATGGCGCTGGATGGCTTCAACAGATGCCACCAAGCTGTCGAGAAGGCCCTTCTCCATGGGTCTTGGCCAGATGACAAATCCCTGCTGTTCAAACATCCCCAGTGCATCGGCAAGCATCGAAAAATTCCTCCACCCTTTTTTTGTGAAGCGCCATTTCACCCTGTTGCGACAGAAAAAGAGATGTATCGCAGTCTGAAAATCAGCATGCCAGGGCCGAAGCCGCCATTTGCGCCACAGCCATTGCAGCGCCAGGATCATCACCGTCTTCCATGCTCCAGACGGCAGACAGCCCCGACCAGGCCAGCACCCATTGCAACAGGCGCCTTTGCTCTATGCCCGAGACTTCGGCAATGGTGGCCATGCGGCGCGCAAAGCGCCCCGGCGCCAGTGCGATGGCGGGGTCGGGATTGCTCAGGATGTTGGCGTAGTCAAAGCCGCGCTCACCGTGCAGGCCCTTGGGGTCGATGGCCAGCCAGCCCAGGGGGCCGAAGTCCAGCACATTGCCGTGGTGAAGGTCACCATGCAGCACGGTCACGTCGCGCGGTGCGGCCAGCAGCTCGCGCGCCGTGGTGGCGCACAGGCCGAGCAGGCTGGCGGTTCCATGGCCTTGTGCAAGCAATGCATGGAACCACTGCGTCAGAGGCACCAGGGGTGGCAACGCCTTGGCGCGCGGCAGGTGCAGGCGCTTGGCAGCGGTGCACAGGATGCGCGTGGCCTCCTCATCGCGCGCGCCACGGGCCATCTCCACCAGCGATTCGGGTCCTGTGGCGCGCAGCATCAGCAAGGCCGGCCCTTCCTGGGCCAGCACAGGCGCGGCGCCGTCGCCATTCCACCAGGCCATCAGGCGAGCGCCGGCCATCTCTTCGGGCTCCAGCGCAATCTTGAGCATAGCGGGCGTGCCACCCTGGCGCACGGGCAGCAGCACGCCGCGCGGCGTGGACAGGGGCTGGCCATCGATGGTCAGAGCCCAGCGGCTCAGATACGGCGCATGGAGAGACATTTTTTCCAACAGGCGATCAGGGAGCTGCGGCTTGCCCCCGCAGCCGTGGCAGGGCCAGCCACTGCCCGTCGATGGCGCGGATGCGCAGCCGGTGCTCGAACACGGCCTCCAGCGCCGCATGCGTGGCCGCGTCGGCGCAGGCGCCCTGGTGCATCACCTGCCCCTTGTCGAGAATGACCAGGTCCTGGGCCTGCAAGGCCATCGATATCTCGTGCAGCACGCTGACCACGGTGCAGCCCTGGGCGACCAGGGCCTGCACGCATTCGAGCCAGTCGGCCTGGTGCGGCGGGTCGAGGTTGGCCAGGGGTTCGTCCATCAGCAGCACGCGGGCCTGCACGGCCAGGGCGCGCGCCAGCAGCACGCGCTGGCGCTCGCCGCCAGAGAGACTGCCCACGCTGCGCATGCGCCAGTCCCAGCCCTGGGTCTGGCGCAGGGCCTGCTCCACGGCGGCATGGTCTGCCTGGCTGGGCGCAGCCAGCCAGCCCTGGTGCGGCAGGCGGCCCAGCATGACCACGTCCTGGACCTGCATGTCGCCGGCCACGGGCTGGTTCTGGCCCAGCCAGGCGAGCGAGCAGGCCCGTTCGCGCGCACTCCATTGCCGCAGCGGGCGGCCCAGGAGCTCCACCTCGCCTTGCACGCCAGCGCCGCACTCCATGCCTGCCAGGGCGCGCAGCAGCGTGGATTTCCCGGCGCCGTTGGGGCCGACGATGGCGGTCCAGCGGCCGGCGGGCAGGGCCAGGCTCAGGCCGCCCAGGACCTGTCGATCGCCCAGGCGAACCTTCAGGGCGCGCGCTTGCAGGGCGGGGGCCAGTGCCGTCATGCGCCCTCCCCGCCGCGCAGGGCGTGGCGGCGGTGCATGAGCCACAGCAGGTAGCTGCCGCCCAGCAGGGCCGTGAGCGCGCCCACGGGCAGCTCCTGCGGGGCGATGAGCCAGCGCGCCAGCAGGTCGGCGGCCAGCAGCAGCACGGCGCCCATGCCCGCGCTGAGCACCAGCAGCCAGCGGTGCATGGACCGCACCATGGAGCGCACCAGATGCGGCGCAGCCAGGCCGACGAAGGCGATCAGCCCGGTCTGCGCCACGGCCGTGCCCGTGGCCAGCGCCAGCAGCAAGATGAGCACCATGCGCAGCGGCGCCAGCGGCAGGCCCAGGCTGTGGGCCGTGGCCTCGCCCAGGGACAGGCCGTCGAGCACGCGGCCCAGGCACCAGGCGCCCAGGGTGGTGGCCAGCAGCACGGCCAGCATCAGCGCGCAGGCGCCCCAGCCGATGAAGGAGGTGCTGCCCAGCATGAAGGCCTGCATGGCCTGCATGATGTCCGGGTTCATCAGCAGCACCAGCGATGCGGCCGCGCCCAGCACCACCCCCACCACCACCCCGGCCAGCAGCAGGCGCATGGTGTTGTGCACGCCCTGGGCCAGCACCAGGGTCAGCAGCACGGCCAGGGCCGCGCCCGCAAAGGCCGCGCCCGTGACACCCAGGCGCGCCAGTCCCGCCAGTGCGAAGGGCGAGGCGCCCAGCGCCGCCATGCTCAACGCAACGCCCAGCGAGGCGCCGGAGGCACTGCCCAGCAGATAGGGATCAGCCAGCGGGTTGCGGAACACGCCCTGGGCGATGGCCCCGGCCAGCCCCAGCAGGCCGCCCGCCAGCCACGCGCCCGCCGTGCGGGGCAGCCGGATCTCGGTGACGATCTGCCAGGACAGCGGATCGCTGCGCGCCGCCCAAACGCTCTCCCAGCCCGTGCTGCCCACGCCCGCGCCCAGCAGCATGAGCAGGACACTCACGACCAGCAGGGCCAGTGCCATCCAGGGCGCAGCCAGGCCGCTGTGGTGCCTGCGGGCCTGCCTCACCGTGCGGCCCCGTTCAGGCAGCGCGCCATCAGCGCAGCGCCCTCGGCCAGGCGCGGGCCGGCGCGCACCAGCACGTCCAGCTCGGCTGGCACAAAGCGACAGACGCGCCCGGCCTGCATGGCACGCAGGCGGCCCCAGCCCGGATAGGGCTCGCCCGATGTGCCCAGGCTGCGGTCGCCGCCCAGGATGAAGTCCGGGTCGGCGCGCACCACGAATTCAGGGTTGATGCGCGGGAACGGCCCCAGCTGCGCGCCCACGATGTTGCGCATGCCCAGGCGCGCCAGGGTCTCGCCGATGAACGAAGACTCGCCTGCGGCAAAGGGGCCGCGGTTGACCTCGAAATACACGGTCTGCCCGCGCAGCGCGGGGGCCATGCTGCGCTCCACCTCCTGCATGCGCGCCTCAATGGCGGCCCAGACACGGTCGGCGCCCTGCGCGGGCGGCAGGTCCAGCAACTGGCCCACGGTGCGCAGCACGGCCTGCGCATAGGCATGGGTGCGCGGCTCCAGCGCCACCACCTTGAGGCCCAATGCCTGCAGCCGCGCCACCGAGCGCGAGGCCATGGACACCAGCACCAGATCGGGCTTGAGCGCGACGATGGCCTCGATGTTGGGATCGATTCCGCCGCCCACCACAGGCAGGGTCTTCACATGGGCCGGCCAGTTCGAATAGCGGTCCACGCCGACCAGGCGCTGGCAGCCGCCCAGCTCGCACACGGTCTCGGTCAGCGAGGGCAGCAGGCTGACGATGCGCTGCGGCGGATGTGGCAGCTCCACCGGAACGCCCCGCCCGTCCGTGACCCGGATGGCAGCCTGCGCCGCAGACAGCGCCAGTGCCAACGCCAGGCCCCACAGGGCGGGACGCCATGGCCTCACGGCTGCGGGCCCTTGAGCGCCAACGGCAGGCCGGCGCACATCAGCGTGACGGTTTCGCAGCTTTGCGCCGCACGCTGGTTGAGCACACCCAGCGCATCCACAAAGGCCCTCACCTGCGATCCCAGCGGGATCACGCCCAGGCCGATCTCGTTGCCGACCAGGATCACCGGGCCGGGCGCAGCTTGCAAGGCGGCAAGAAAGGCCGTGCATTGGCCCTCCCATCCGCGCGCCAGTTCCTCGGAAGGCTGGGCCGGCATCATCCAGTTGGTCAGCCACAGCGTCAGGCAGTCCACCACCAGCAGGCGCTGCGGCGTGCTGTGCCGCGCAAGCATGGCGGCCAGGTCCAGCGGCTCCTCAAGCGTGGCCATGCCGGGCACGCGCTCGGCGCGGTCGCGCCGGTGGCGGGCGATGCGCTCGCGCATTTCGTCGTCCCAGGGCTGGCCGGTGGCGATCAGCGCGGCCTCGCGGTCCAGGGCGCCATCGAGCCAAGCGCGGGCCAGCAATTCGGCACGGCGCGACTTGCCGCTTTTCTGGCCGCCCAGAATGAGTTGGCTGCGCGCAAGCGAATAGGTAGATATCTGGTCGGTCATGACGCCTGGCCTGCGGGAATGTCAGCGCCCAGCAGCGCCGCCACGGCGCGCGGCTGCGAAGCAAACCAGGCATGGAAATAGCTGGCGTACACGCTGCCTTGGCGGTACAGCGCCTCGCCCCGGTCGGGCTGGGGGGCCTGGCCGGGGCGGCTGCTGCGCCCGGCCTCGGCCATGGAAGTGTCCAGCCGGCTGTAGTGAAAGGTATGGCCGCGCAACAGGCCCCAGGGCGTGGGCAGTTGCTGCATGCCCAGGCCGGCCAGGCGCGGCTGCATGCGCGCATGGCCGGGCAACAGGCCCCAGAGGTCCGTGGTCCGGCCCGCAGTGTCGGTCAGTCGTTCGCACAGCGCGAGCATACCGCCGCACTCGGCCCAGACCGGGCGGCCGGCAGCCACGTGGGCGGCAATGTCACCGCGCAGCGCGGCATGGGCGGCCAGCGCGTCCAGGTGCAGTTCCGGATAGCCGCCGGGCAGCCACAGCGCATCGCACTGCGGCAGGCGCTCTGCGGCCAGGGGCGAGAAGAAGGCAATCCGCGCACCCATGGAACGCAGGCAGTCGAGGTTGGCCTGGTAGATGAAGCTGAAGGCCGCATCACGCGCCACCGCCACGGTGCGGCCCGCCAGCCAGGGCTGCACGGTTTCGGCAGGTTCCGGGCACGGTTCAAAGTCCACGGACCAGTCCTGCCAGCTGGCGCCCTGCCCGACTTCGGCCTGCCAGGGCAACTGGCCCAGCGGCGTGGCCAGCAGCGCATCGGCGGCCACGTCCAGGCGCTGCAGGGCATCGTCCAGCTCATGCGCGGCAACCAGGCCCAGGTGCCGCCCGGGCAGCAGCGAGGTGGCGCCTGCGCCCTGCACCCGCGCCAGCGCGCCCAGCCACAGCGAAGGCTCGCGCAGGCCGGCACGCAGCAGGTCGGCATGGTGGGCGCTGCCCACGCGGTTGGCCAGCAGGCCGGCCCAGCGCAGGCCGGGCCGGTAGTGCTGCAGGCCATGGGCCAGTGCGCCAAAGGTGCCGGCCATGCCCGAGGCGTCGATCACGGCCAGCACCGGCAGGCCCAGCCGCTCGGCCACATCGGCCGCGCAGGGCGTGCCGTCGAACAGGCCCATGACGCCTTCCACCAGGATGAGGTCGGCCTCGCAGGCGGCGGCGTGCAGGCGCGCACGCATGTCGGCCTCGCCCGTCATCCACAGATCGACGCTGTGCACGGGCGCGCCGCTGGCCAGCTCGTGCCAGTGCGGGTCCAGGAAGTCAGGGCCGCACTTGAACACGCGCACGCGGCGCCCCTGGCGCGCATGCAGCCGCGCCAGCGCAGCCGTCAGCGTGGTCTTGCCCTGGCCCGAAGCCGTGGAAGTGATCAGCAGCGCCGGGCAGCGTGCCCCGCCCTGGCCAAGGTCAATGTTCATGTGTTCGCTCCGCGCGGCGCATTGTAGTGCGCGCCCGCACCGCGGCCGCAACCAATGCTTACGCAATACATCCCGCCGAAGCAGACGAGTCCTACAGATGGCGCTACGATTTTGTGAGACAGTCTGGCGCTCGCTCTCCAATACCCGAGCAAGGCGCTGACGTCAAGCCGTGTACGCCTGCCTGTTACCAGGTTTCCTCGGATACTTCCACGGAATGTGCTCACTTCGTTCGCACGTCCTACAATCTCAGCGTCTATGACCTCCCAGACTTCCCTCGACCACATTGCAGAGCGCGTGGAGCGCCTGCTGGTTCGCCACGAGGAACTGCAACGCACCAATGCGCTGCTCGCCGAGCAGGTGGCGGCCCTGACCCAGGAGCGTGATTCGCTGCGCTCGCGGCTCAACGCCGCCCGGGCCCGCGTCGATGCCCTGATCGAGCGCCTGCCCTCCAACCAGGGGGCCTGACCCCTTCGCAACCGCCGACGCCCCGAACGCCCATGAAGCAGATCGAAGTGCAAATCCTGCAGCAAAGCTATGTGCTGACCTGCCCCGATGGCCAGGAAGAGCGTCTGCTCGAAGCCGTGCGCCGAGTGGACACGGCCATGACCCGCATCCGCGACAGCGGCAAGGTCCGCTCCCGCGAGCGCGTGGCCGTGCTGTCCGCGCTGAACATGGCCTTCGACGTGCTGGACCGCGAAGCCCAGGAAAGCGCCATGGCCACGGCCCAGGCCGAGATGCAGTCCCTGCATGACGAGGCCGCTTCCCAGCACAACGCCCCATCCCAGCCGCCCGAGCCCAGCCCCGAGGAGCTGGCCGAGCGTGCGCGCCAGCAGGCCCTTGCCGAGCAACTGGTGCTGCGCCTGGACCAGGCCCTGGAGGGCGATGCGCGGCTGATCTGAGCCTGGGCCGCCGCTGCCTTTCCTTGCCCCGCACGACAGCCTCTTCGGAGGCTGTTTTCATTGCATCGCCCATGTCAATGAAAAGCCCATGCCGTTCAAAGAACTTGATCGCGGGCCTGATCAACGGCCTTAGAATGGAGGCGTCTGCAAACCCGCCGGGCTTTATAGTTCCTTGGACCAATGCTCTATGAGCCCGGGCTTGGTACATTGCCATTCGAGCGTGATCGTCTCGCGTCAGATGAACCCAACGTCTGGCTGCCCTTGCCCCCCTGAACCCCGGTTCAGGATGACGGCCCGGTGGTCTTTGCAGACACCTGATTCCAACCCGGCGCACCTCCACGGTGCGCCGGGTTTTTTGTTGCCCGCCCCTCCACTACCGATCTGCCGCCGCATGCCTGATCTGCTGTTTCTCGAACTGGCCCTGCTGGGCCTGTGCTCCGGTTTCCTGGCCGGCCTGCTGGGAGTGGGCGGCGGCATGGTGCTTGTGCCGTTTCTGACCTACTTTCTCGACAAGCGCGGGGTCGGCCCGGACCTGTCCGTGAAGATGGCGATCGCCACGGCCATGGCCACCATCGTGTTCACCTCGATCTCCAGCCTGCGCGCCCACCACGGTCGCGGCGCCGTGCGCTGGGACATCGTGCGCAGCCTGGCGCCGGGCATCATCACGGGCGGGCTGCTGGCCAGCCTGGGAGTCTTCGCACTGCTGCGTGGCAAGTACCTGGCGCTGTTCTTTGGCGTGTTCATCGGCTACATGGCGCTGCGCATGCTGCGCAGCAACAGCCAGCCCACGGCCACGCGCGCCCTGCCGGGGCCGCTGGGGCTGTACGGCGCGGGTACGGGCCTGGGCTTCATCTCGGGGCTGGTGGGGGCAGGCGGGGCCTTCATCAGCGTGCCCTTCATGATGCGCTGCTCGGTGCCCATGCACATGGCCGTGGGCACCAGCGCGGCGCTGGGCTTTCCGATTGCCGTGGTGAATGCGGCAGGCCTGATCTTCACAGGCGCCGGTGATGCGGGACGCCCCGAATACTCGCTGGGCTACCTGTGGCTGCCGGCCCTGCTGGCACTGGCCTGCTGCAGCGTGCTGACCGCACCGCTGGGCGCGCGGGCCGCGCACCGGCTGCCCGTGGCCCAGCTCAAGCGGATCTTCGCCACGCTGCTGTTCGGCCTGGCGGCCTACATGCTCTGGAAGGGCTTGAGCGCGGGCAGCTGAGCGCTTGCCACCTGGGCCATTCTCTGCCGGTAGGCGATGGCGCCGATGCCGGCGCGCTGGGCCTGCAGGCATTCGCCGAATTGCTCGCGCGGCAGGCCCGGCGCGCACAGAAAGCCCTGGAAGTAGTGGCCCTGCATGCGGTGGATGGCCGTCAGCTGCTCGTGCGTTTCCACGCCCTCGGCCACGATCTCCACGCCCAGCGCCAGCCCCAGGCTGATGATGGCACCGACGATGGCCTGGTCGCCCTCGTCGCTGGGCAGGCCGCGCACAAAGCTCTGGTCGATCTTGATCTTGGAGATGGGCAGCTTCTTCAGGTAGGCCAGGTTGGAGTAGCCGGTGCCGAAGTCGTCAATCACCATGCCCACACCCAGATCGGCGATCTGGCATACGCGCAGCGCCATGTCCTGTGCATCCTGCAGCAGGATGCTTTCGGTCAGCTCCAGCTCCAGCAGATGGGGCTCCAGGCCATAGCGGCGCAGCAGCTCGGTCACGCGCTCGACAAAGCCCGACTGGCGAAATTCCAGCGCCGAGACGTTGACCGACACCTTGATCGGCATGCCCTGCTTCTGCCAGCGCGCAGCCTCCTGCACCGCCTGCTCCATGACCCAGGCGCCCAGCGTGACGATGTAGCCCGACTCCTCGGCCAGCGGGATGAAGACACCGGGCGAGACCACGCCGAATTCGGGGTCGGTCCAGCGCAGCAGCGCCTCGGCCGCGACGATGCGGTCGCTGTCGATGTGCACCTGGGGCTGGAAGTACACGGCCATGCGGCCATGCTCCAGCGCCTGGCGCATGGCATGCTCCAGCTTCATGCGCGACAGCAGGCCCGCGCTCATTTGCGGCTGGTAGAAGCTGAAATGGCCCCGGCCCCGCTCCTTGACGCGGTACATGGCCGTGTCGGCCTGGCGGATCAGCTCGTCCAGCGTGAGGCCGTCGGCCGGGTACTGGGCCACGCCGATGCTGCACTGCACGGAAAAACCCAGGCCGTCGAGCAGGAAGGGCCGCTCCATCTCCTGCAGGATGCGCCTGGCCACCGCTGCAGCCAGCTCGGCGTTGCAGCCGTGCAGGTAGAGCACGAACTCGTCGCCGCCCAGGCGGCACAGGATGTCCACGGGCCGCATGCAGTCGCTCAGGCGCTGCGCGACCAGCTTGAGCACTCGGTCGCCGAACTGGTGGCCCAGCGAGTCGTTGATGATCTTGAAGCGGTCCAGGTCGATGAACAGGATGCTGAACACCGTGCCGCCTGCGCGTGCGGCCTCGATGGCCGCATCCACGCGCTCCGTGAGATTGAGCCGGTTGGGCAGGCCGGTGAGCGCGTCGCTGTAGGCCAGCTGTTCGATGCGCTGCTGTGCCACGCGCTGCTGGGTGAGGTCGCGCATGAAGCCGATGCTCTGCACCACGTCGCCCTGCGCATTGCGCAGCGGCACCCAGGACAGGCGCACGGCGCAGCGCGCACCGCCGGCCTGGCGCAGCCACAGGTCGCCCTCCCAGAAGCCGCCTTGATGCCACTGTATGCGGGCCAGGTCGCCCAGCGTGTCGGATGGGTCTTCGGCGGCTTCGAACAGCGATTCCACCGTGCGGCCCTGCACGGGCATGCCGCCCAGCAAGCGTTCGCAGGCCGGGTTGGTGCGTGCCACGTCCATGTGGTCATCGGCGATGAAGATGCCGTCCAGGCTGGACTCGAAGACCCGCGCAGCCAGTTCCAGGCCCGCCTGGGTCTGGGCCTCGGCCGTGATGTCGCGGAAGGAGAAAATGCGCCCCATGGGCAGGCCCCGGCGCAGCTGGGGCACGGCGCGGCGCTCCAGGATGCGGCCGTCGCGCAGGTCCAGTACGTCGGACGCTTCCATCAGGGGCTGGGCCGACAGCAGCTTCAACTGCTGCGCGTAGGACTCGGCATCGCGCACCTGGCCGGCCAGGTGATCGAGGATGGCCGCGTCGTTGCGGCGCACCAGCAACGCCTCGGGAATGCCCCAGAGCGTGGCGAATCGGTGGTTGAAGGCGCGGATACGGCCATCGGGATCGCACACCAGGATGGCGTCGGCCGCCGACTCCAGCGTGGCGCGCAACTCGCCCAGCAGGCTTTCGAATTCGGCCTCGTGCAGCGCCTGCTCGCGCCGGTCCAGCATGCTGACCAGGAGCACCTCGCCGTCGAGCGCGCGCACGCGCATCTCCACGGGCGCCAGCTGGCCGTCGGCACGGCGCACCTCGGAAATGAACTGGGCGCCGGCCTGCCAGTTGAAAGGGTCGCTCCAGAACGCCTGCTGCTGCGGCGTGGCGGCCAGCACCTGCACGGGTAATCCCACGGCGGCATCGGTCTCATAGCCGGTGACGGATTCGCTGGCGGCGTTGGCGCGCAGCACCTTCAGGCTGCGGGCATCGATCAGCCACAGCGCCTCCTGCAGTGCATCGAGCAGGCGGGGCCAGGCGCGGTTGAGCGCTTGCTTGTTCAAGACGCCACCTTCGGCGGATCCAATTCCACCGCCCGTTCAAAGTAATAGCAGACACGCCGGCGCGGCGACAGATAGTCCAGCGCGTCGCGCGGCAACTGCGCAGGAGCCACGCCCCGGCGTATGCCCAGCGCGGGAAACAGTTCCAGCGCCAGCACGGGCGCCTGGGCGGCCGGCACGCTGGCGTCATGGACCATCACCGAAGGCTTGAGCGGCCGCGATGCATTGACGGACATGACCATGGCATGGCGCCCATCGGTCAGCTCCACCACCGAGCCCGGCGGGAACACGCCCATCATGCGGATGAAGCCATTGAGCACGGGCGCGGCGAACTTGTCGCGCAGCCGGCTGAACAGCATGGACAGCGCCTCGTGCGGCGTGTGCGGCGTATGCGCATCGCCGGGATTGCACAGGCGGTCATAGGTGTTGACCAGGGCCAGGATCTGGCCCGTGAGCTCCATGTCCTCGGCCACCAGGCTCAGCGGGAATCCCGTGCCGTCGGCCCATTCATGGTGCTGTGCGATGGCGGTGGTGACCTGGGCCGACAGGCCCATGCGCATGGCGATGGCCACCGATTCACCCACATGGCGCTCGTAGCGGTCGCGCAGCGCGTCGGGCACGGAAGACTCCAGGGCCAGGCCGTGCATGCCTTCGGCGCCGGCCACCGGCTTGCCGGCATCGTGCAGCAGCGCCGCCAGGCCCAGGTCGCGCAGCAGCGCAGCCTCCAGGCCCAGGGCCCGGCCCAGCAGCAGGCCGAGCACGGTCACGTTGACGGCATGCACGCTCTGGTTGCTGCCAACGCCATCGGACAGGAGGTGAATCGCCACGTCCTGCGGGCCGGCCAGTTCGGCCAGGCAGCCGTCGACCAGGGCTTCGGTGGGCATGCGCGCCTGCTCGGGCGCGCTGGCAAGGGTGGTTTCGATGGCCACATAGCCACGCTCCACCTTCTGAAAGCGCGCATTGCAGTCCTCCAGCCGGCCACGCCAGTTGGGCACGGACAGCAGCAGCGGCGCTGCGGGTGCAGGTTCCTCGGCGGGTTCGGCTGCGGCGGCCGCCACAGCGGGCAGCGGCTGCGGCGGCGGAGTGCGCACCTCGGCCGGCCAGGCGTCGCTTTTGTGCGGAACGCAGCGCACCGCCTCCAGGCCCAGGGATTTCAGGGTCTGGATCTGTGCGCTGGAGGTGATCTTGAAGCTGCTGACCGGAAAGGGATGGTTCAGCCATCCAACATCGAGCTGGACAAACATGCCCGGACGGAGGTCTCGGATATCGATGAGGACGGAATGGTTCACGCGCGGCAACGGCCCCGAGGCTGAAGGAATCGGCAAATGTAAGCCGATGATTCGGGCATTATCTCCAGTTCTGAGGGCCTTGCAGGCAATCCGCGACCCTCAGGACCAAGTCTGTCCCCCGCTGTTGTTCATCGGCACCAGAGACTGGGCTTGTAGATCAGGTCCATCCACAGCGCCCACACGGCCACGCCCACCAGCATCAGGCCGGCCAGCCGCGTGCCCCATTCGGCACGCAGGCCGTTCAGGCGCTGGCGGCCCAGCCGCCACAGCCAGGGGCCGGCCACCAGCCACAGCCCGCTGCCCACGCCAAAGGCCGCCATGGCCGATGCGCCCTGCAAGGGGCCACCGCTGAGCGCGGCGACCAGCACGGCCGAATACAGCAGTCCGCAGGGCATGAGCGCCCAGGCATAGCCCGCCGCCAGCGTGCCGCCAGGGGCGGACACCCAGGGCTGCACGCGCCGCCAGGCGGCGCGGCCCGCAGACTCCAGCCAGGCGGGCTGGCGGGCCTGCACCATCATGGCCAGGCCCCAGGCCATCACGGCGACATGGGTCAGCGTCCAGAACGGCTGCAGCGCCGTGGTCTGGCTGGTGAGCCAGGACAGGCTTTCCATGGCCAGCGCCGAGGCAGCGCCCAGGCTGGCATAGCCGGCCAGCCGCCCGCTATGGAACAGCGCCGTGCGCAGCCACAGCCGGCTTTGCAGTCCATGGACGGCGACCACCTGCCCACCACCCTGTACCGTGCCCTGCCCCGCCCCGCCCGTGACCACGCCGCAGGGCGCGGCGCACATGGCAAGGCAATGGGGCCCGCCGACGAGCCCCATGATCAAAGCGGTCCAGAGCAGCGACAACAGCATGGGGCCTAGATGATCCTCGAAAACCGCGCCCGGTTCTTGTCGGCCTGCAGATATCGGTCAAACAGCATGGCCACGCCACGCACGAAGTACCAGCCCATGGGCGTGACCTGGAATCCCTCGTCGCTGATCTGCACCAGCCCCTTGGCCTGCAGGTCCTGAAGCGCCGCCAGCTCGGGGGCGAAGTACTCGCGAAAGCCCAGCAGCCAGGCCTGCTCCATGGGCTCGAACAGCACGGCGCCCTGGCACATGATGGCCATGATGACGGCGCGCCGCACCAGATCATCGCGCGACAGTGCCAGGCCGCGCACCACGGGCAGGTGGCCGGCGTCGATGGCGTCGTAGTACTCCTCCAGCGTCTTGGCGTTCTGGCTGTAGCTGGCCCCCACCTTGCCGATGGCCGACACGCCCAGCGCAATCAGGTCGCAGTCGGGCTGGGTGCTGTAGCCCTGGAAGTTGCGATGCAGCCGGCCCTGGCGCTTGGCCACGGCCAGCGCGTCCTCGGGCAAGGCGAAGTGGTCCATGCCCACGTAGACATAGCCGCCGTCCATGAAGGCCGCGATGGAGCGCGAGAGCATGGCCAGCTTGTCGGCGCCCTGGGGCAGGTCCCCGGCCGCGATGCGCCGCTGCGGCTTGAAGCGCTCGGGCAGGTGGGCATAGGCATAGAGCGCGATGCGGTCGGGCCGCAGCGCATTGACCTGGGCCAGCGTGCGCTCGAAGGACTCGGGCGTCTGCTTGGGCAGGCCGTAGATCAGGTCCACGTTGATGGAGGCAAAGCCCAGCTGCCGTGCGGCCGCCACCAGCGCGAACACCTGCTCGGCCGGCTGCACGCGGTGCACGGCGATCTGCACCTGTTCGTCGAAGTCCTGCACGCCGAAGCTCAGGCGGTTGAAGCCCAGCTCCTTGAGCACGGCCAGGCGTTCGACGCTGACGGTGCGCGGATCGACCTCGATGGAGTATTCGCCGCCCGGCTCCAGCTTGAAATGCTCGCGCAGCAGGGCCATCAGCGTGCGCAGCTCATCGTCCGAGAAGAAGGTGGGCGTGCCGCCGCCCAGGTGCAGCTGGCTGACGGCCTGGCCCTTGCCGCAATGGGCCGTGTGCAAGGCCATCTCGCGCGCCAGGTAGTCCAGGTAGACGGCAGCGCGATCGTGGTGGCGCGTCACGATCTTGTTGCAGGCGCAGTAGTAGCACAGCGACTCGCAGAACGGCACATGCACATACAGCGACAAAGGCATGGCCCGCGCTGCGGTACTCGATTTGCGGTGCTCAAGTGCCAGGATATAGTCTTCAGCACCGAAAGCCTCCACGAAACGATCGGCCGTGGGGAACGAGGTGTATCGGGGCCCCGGTACGTCGAAGCGACGCAGCAGCTCTGGGGTGACAGCGGTCATGGGTTTTTTCCTCTAATGTCGTCCACTGTGCCGCAGCCCATTGGTCGCGTCCTTGACTCATATCAAGAGTTGTTCGCGGCAGTGCTGCGACAATTTGATCCAACTCATCGCCATCCACGAGGTCACCGCCGGCGCACTGCTGCGCCGCTGATGTTTACTCCATGAACCTTCAGACCATCAAAGCATCCTGTTCCAATTGCAACCTGCGCGAGCTGTGCATGCCCATGGGCCTGGATGCCGAGCAGATGCAGCGCATCGACGACATCGTGGCCACGCGCCGCAAGGTCAAGCGCGGCGGCCTGCTGTTTCGCAACGGTGAGTCCTTCACCTCGCTGTACGCCATCCGCACGGGCTTCTTCAAGACCTGCGTGGCCACCGAGGACGGGCGCGACCAGGTCACGGGCTTTCAGATGGCCGGCGAGATCATCGGCCTGGATGGCATCGTCAACGACCACCACACCTGCGATGCGGTCGCGCTGGAAGACGCCGAGGTCTGCGTCATGCCCTTCGACAAGCTGGAGGACCTGTCGCGCGAGGTCACGGCCCTGCAAAACCATGTGCACAAGGTCATGAGCCGCGAGATCGTGCGCGAGCATGGCGTGATGCTGCTGCTGGGCAGCATGCGTGCCGAGGAGCGGCTGGCCGCCTTCGTGCTCAACCTGGTACAGCGCCTTCACGCCCGGGGCTTTTCCAAGTCGGAACTGGTGCTGCGCATGACACGCGAGGAAATCGGCAGCTACCTGGGCCTGAAGCTGGAGACGGTGAGCCGCACCTTCTCGAAGTTTGCCGAGGAAAACATCATCGAGGTGCGCCAGCGCCATCTGCGCATCCTGGACACGGACGCGCTCAAGCGCATCGTCAACAGCCAGCAGTGCCAGTGAGGCCGCAAGGCCCCGCCCCCCGGCAATGAACAGGGCCCGCGATCGCGGGCCTTGTTCATTGCCATTGCAGTGCACGCAGGTTCAATCGCGCCCCAGGCCCTGCATGGCCAGATTTGGGTCCGGCTCGGAGACCACGCCGTCGTTGAGATCGTGCGTGGAGCGTCCCAGCATGGTGGTCATGAGGCTGGACAGCATGGTCACGCCCCAGAAGGCGAAGAAGGCCAGCGTGTAGATTCCCTGCCGCGACCAGCCCAGGTCGCCGAGCCAGTGCAGCTCCAGCGGGTCCACGAAGGCGAATACCAGCATCTCCATCACGGCGGCGGCCAGAAAGGCCGGCCAGGCAATCCACATCCAGCGTTGGGCCAACATCAGCGATCTCCTTGAGCTGTCGAGGGGTGGCTTTCATTGTGCGCGCCGCCCTCGCACCGTGCCAAGCCCTGCGCACCCTGCACTGCCTGTAGGAAACCCTTGGCCCTCGCGCATGCTGGAGATGCCATCCACCATGCAAAAAGGCCGTGACTGCGGCCTTGTGCACGGCATTTTCCTGCGTTCAGCGGTCCGTGGGATGGTCCTGCGCGGGCGTGGCCGCGTGGTTGCGGCCGGTGACCGCGGGCGCCAGGCTCTTGGGCACTTCGCGCACGCCATCGGCACGCTCGTTGATGGTGATGCCATTGCGGTAATAGTCAGGATCGATCACGGGATCGGCGCCATTGATCGCAATGACGGCCGTGACCACGCCGGCCACCACGACGGCGGCCGGGCCGGCCACCACGAGCCAGACATGGGCGAACTTCCACCAGGGCTTGCCGGCGTCCGGATGCGAAGGGGCCGTGGCGGGCGCGGAGACTGCGGGACTGGAAGACATGGATAACCTCTTTCTTTCAAACAGCCGGCGCAGCCTGGGCGGCGCCGGCCAGACATATCACCGGGGCACCAGGAAGACGGCCTTTTCGGACGCGCGTCCCGCGCCTGAATGCACGGCATCGATATCGAAGAATACGGTGTGCGAGCCCGGCTCGGCGGAACCGTAGGGAATCTGCAGCCGCGCCGCAATGCCGCGCGTCTCGGCAGGGCCGACCTCGACCTCCTGCTCGGACGCCAACTCCAGCCCGTCGAGGCCATGGGCGCTGATGCGGTAGCGCTGGGCCTGCTCGGTGGCATTCATGATCTGCAGGCGGTAGACATTTTCCAGCTTGCCGCCCGCGACGATGCGCGACAGCGACGCCCGGTCGCGTATCACGTCGACCTTGACCGACTGGCGCAGCGCCAGGCTCACGATCATGGCCATGCTCAGGCCGATCAGCACGGCCGAGTAGACCAGTACGCGCGGACGGAAGATGCGGCGCAGCACCTGGGCCCGCCGCCACATGCCGGCCATGGCGTTCTGCGTGGTCAGCCGGATGAGGCCGCGCGGATACTCCATCTTGTCCATGATGGAATTGCAGGCGTCTATGCACAGACCGCAGCCTATGCATTCGTACTGCAGGCCGTTGCGGATGTCGATGCCCACGGGGCAGACCTGCACGCACATCTTGCAGTCGATGCAGTCGCCCAGGCCCTGGGCCTTGTAGTCCACCTTCTTGGTGCGCGGCGCGCGCGGCTCGCCCCGGCCCGTGTCGTAGCTGACGATCATGGTGTCGCGGTCGAACATGGCGCTCTGAAAGCGCGCATAGGGGCACATGTACTTGCAGACCTGCTCGCGCATGTAGCCGGCGTTGCCATAGGTGGCGAAGCCGTAGAACAGCACCCAGAAGACCTGCCAGCTGCCCTGCAGCGCCAGCAGCTCGCCGCCCAGCTCGCGGATGGGCACGAAGTAGCCCACGAAGGTGAAGCCGGTCCACAGGGCAATGGCAATCCACAGCAACTGCTTGAGCGACTTCTTCCAGAGCTTTTCAAAGGTCCAGCCGTTCTTGTCCAGGCGCATGCGCGCACTGCGGTCGCCCTCGACCTTGCGCTCCACCCACATGAAGATTTCGGTGTAGACCGTCTGCGGGCAGGAAAAGCCGCACCACAGGCGACCGGCCACGGCCGTGAACAGGAACAGCGCCAGCGCCGAAATGATCAGCAGGCCCGCCAGGTAGATGAAATCCTGCGGGTACAGCACCAGCCCGAACAGGTAAAAGCGCCGCGCACCCAGGTCGAACAGCACCATCTGGCGCTGCCCCCATTCCAGCCAGGGCAGGCCATAGAAAACCAGTTGGGTGAGAAATACCAGAGCCCATCGCCAGCGTGCGAAGACACCGCTGATGGAGCGCGGGTAGACCTTCTTCTCGGACTCGAACATCGACACCAGCTGGCCCGGGTCCGGGTCGGCAGGCGTGATCGGAATGACTTTGCGGGGAGGCTTCCCGGCATCATCCCCGTTCTCGGGCTTCATGGTGGGTTCCTTGGTTTTTTGGAATATCTGAAAACTCAAAAGGCAAAAAGGCGGCGCCGCAGCGCCGCCCCCTGTCCTTATTGACGGACTGCGCCGTCTTTGTGCGACATGCCCCAGACATAGGAGGCAAGCACCGCGATCTGCGCCTCGGTCAGCTTGTCCTTCTGGGCAGGCATCTCGTTGTGCTTGCCGTTGTTGATCATGGCCGTGATGGCGGCCTCGCCCCAGCCGTGCAGCCAGATGTCATCGGTCAGGTTGGGCGCGCCCAGGGCCTGGTTGCCCTTGCCGTCCATGCCATGGCAGGCGGCGCAGGCCGTGAACTTGGACTTGCCCAGCGAAGCCTTGAGCGAGTCGTGCGGGCTGCCCGACAGGCTCAGCACATAGTGCGAGAGGTTGCGCACATCATCGGGCGTGCCGACGGCAGCGGCCATGGGCGGCATGATGCCGATGCGGCCCGCCGTGATGGTTTCCCTGATCTTGTCGGGCGTGCCGCCATGCAGCCAGTCGCCATCGGTCAGGTTGGGGAAGCTCTTGCCGCCGCGTGCATCCGAGCCGTGGCACTGCGCGCAGTTGTTCATGAACAGGCGCTCGCCGATGGCCATGGCCTGGGGGTCCTTGGCCATGTCTTCGGTGCTCATGCTCGTGAACTTGGCGTACAGCGGCTCCAGGTCCGCGCGGGCCTTGGCCATCTCGTTTTCATAGGCGCCCAGCTGCGTCCAGCCCAGCTTGCCCGCGAACGAGCCCAGGCCCGGATAGGCCGCCAGGTAGGCGAAGCCGAACACCGAGGTGATGATGAACAGCCACATCCACCACTTGGGCATGGGGTTGTTCAGCTCGCGCAGGTCCTCGTCCCAGACGTGGCCCGTGGTGTTGTCGGCCGAGGGGACCACCTTCTTGCGTGCGGTGAGATACAGCAGCAGCAGGCAGCCGATGATGCCGCCCAGCGTGATCGCCGTGACATAGATCGACCAGAAGTTGTTTACGAAATCGCTCATGGGAAGTTCTCGTTCTGGTGGAGGGACTCAGTCTTGCTCGAACGGCAGCTGGGCGGCCTCTTCGAAACGGGCCTGGTTGCGGCGGGCGAACGCCCACCACCAGATACCGATGAAGCAGGCCAGAGAGGCCAGCGTGGCCACGATGCGCATGGTGGTGATGTCCATGTCGCTCTCCTTTACTTGACCGAACGGCCCAGCACCTGCAGGTAGGCGATGACGGCGTCCATTTCCGTCTTGCCCTTGACCTGCTCGGCGGCGCCGCTGATTTCCTCGTCGCTGTAGGGCACGCCCACCTTGCGCAGCGCGCTCATGTGCTGGGCGACCACGGTGTCATCCACCTTGTTCTTCTCCAGCCAGGAGTAGGCAGGCATGTTGGACTCGGGCACCACGTCGCGCGGGTTGTTCAGGTGGATGCGGTGCCATTCGTCGCTGTACTTGCCGCCCACGCGGTGCAGGTCGGGACCCGTGCGCTTGGAACCCCATTGGAAGGGGTGGTCGTAGACGAACTCGCCCGCCACCGAGTAGTGGCCGTAGCGCATGGTCTCGGCGCGGAAGGGGCGGATCATCTGCGAGTGGCAGTTGTAGCAGCCCTCGCGCAGATAGACGTCGCGGCCCATCAGCTGCAGCGGCGTGTAGGGCTTGAGGCCCGCCACCGCTTCCGTGGTCGACTTCTGGAAGAACAGCGGAACGATTTCCACCAGGCCGCCGACGGCGACCACCAGCAGGGTCAGCACGATCAGCAGGAAATTGTTGGTTTCCACCTTCTCGTGGGAAAAGCTCTTGGGAGCGCTATGGTTGTGATCGGACATGAGTAATGCTCCTAGACGCTCAGGCGTGGGCCACGACGGCAGGCACGGCCACCTTCACGGAACGGCCGGAGATCGCGGTCTTCCAGGTGTTCCACAGCATGACCAGCATGCCGCCCAGGTACAGCAGGCCACCGGCCACGCGGATCACGTAGAACGGATAGCTGGCCTTGACGCTTTCGACGAAGGTGTAGGTCAGCGTGCCATCGGGATTGACGGCGCGCCACATCAGGCCCTGCATCACACCGGCGATCCACATCGCGGCGATGTACAGCACGATGCCGATGGTGGCCATCCAGAAGTGCAGCTCGATGGCGCCCACCGAGTGCATCTTGGTCTTGCCGAACAGGCGCGGGATCAGGTAGTACAGCGAGCCCATGGTGATCAGGCCCACCCAGCCCAGGGCGCCCGAGTGAACGTGGCCCACGGTCCAGTCCGTGTAGTGCGACAGCGCGTTGACGGTCTTGATGGACATCATCGGACCCTCGAACGTGGACATGCCGTAGAACGACAGCGACACGATCAGGAAGCGCAGGATGGGGTCGTCGCGCAGCTTGTGCCATGCGCCCGACAGCGTCATCACGCCGTTGATCATGCCGCCCCAGCTGGGAGCCAGCAGGATCAGCGAGAACACCATGCCCACGGACTGCGTCCAGTCGGGCAGCGCGGTGTAGTGCAGGTGGTGAGGACCCGCCCACATGTAGGTGAAGATCAGCGCCCAGAAGTGGACGATGGACAGGCGGTAGCTGTAGACCGGACGGCCAGCCTGCTTGGGAATGAAGTAATACATCATGCCCAGGAAGCCTGCGGTCAGGAAGAAGCCCACGGCGTTATGGCCGTACCACCACTGCACCATGGCGTCCTGCACGCCGGCGTAGGCCGAGTAGCTCTTCATCCAGCCGGCCGGAATGGCCGCGCTGTTGACGATGTGCAGCAGCGCCACGGCGATGATGAAGGCGCCGAAGAACCAGTTGGCCACATAGATGTGACGGACCTTGCGGATGCCGATGGTTCCGAAGAACACGATGGCATACGAGACCCAGGTCACGGCGATCAGCAGGTCGATCGGCCACTCCAGCTCGGCGTACTCCTTGCCCTGGGTGTAGCCCAGCGGCAGGCTGATCGCGGCGGCGAGAATGACGATCTGCCAGCCCCAGAAGGTCAGGCTGGCCAGCTTGGGCATGAACAGCCGCGTCTGGCAGGTGCGCTGCACCACGTAGTAGCTGGTTGCGAACAGCGCCGATCCGCCAAAGGCAAAGATCACGGCGTTCGTGTGCAGCGGACGCAGGCGTCCGTAGCTCAGCCATGGAATGCCGAAGTTGAGTTCCGGCCAGGCCAGCTGCGAGGCGATCAACACCCCGACAGCCATGCCCACCACTCCCCAGACGACGGCCATGATAGAGAACTGCCTTACGACGGTATCGTCGTAATAGACAGCGTTGTTATTTGAACTATCCATCGTGCACCCCTTAGATTGCTATCAAAGTGTTACTTTCTTCGCTGTCGGGCGTGTTGACCCACGTCAATCGTCCCGAAGAATGCGTTCGCCCTCTTGTTCCACGCTCTCGAATTGCCCGCGATAGACGGCCCACCACAGGGCCGCGAGGATGGCGAGCACAAGCACCACCGACAGCGGGATCAGTAAATAGAGAATGTCCATAGTCAGAACCTCCCCACCGTTGCGGTGGAGCCCGTCGGCATGGTGACGGACGCTGCGGGCGCAGCAGGCGTGCCCGTGTGATTCGTCAAGGCCAGTGGAAGGCTGCGCGCAAGGCGCGCGGCGTTGAGCACCACCAGCAGCGAACTCAGTGCCATTCCCAGGCCGGCCACCCAGGCAGGCATGAAGCCCGCCAGGGCCAGTGGAATCGACACCGCGTTGTAAGCGGCAGCCCAGGCCATGTTCTGGCGCACCACCTGCAGTGTGCGGCGCGACAACAGACATGCCTGGAGCACCAGTTCCAGGCTGTCGCCCAGAACAACGAAATCTGCGCGCGATTGTGCCAGCGGCACTGCTCTACCAAAAGCAAAAGAGACATGCGCTCCAGCTAAAACTGGGCCGTCGTTGAGGCCGTCGCCCACCATGGCCACATGGTGGCCGGCTGCCTGCGCCTGCTGCAGCCGCTCCAGCTTGTCCTGCGGGCTGCAGCCGCCGTGGGCCTGGGTGATGCCCACGCGCGCCGCCATGGCGCGTGCGGCGTCCTCGCGGTCGCCGGACAGCAGCATCACGGCGATGCCCTGCTTCCCGAGCGCCTGCACGACGGCGGCGGCCTCGGGCCGCACGTCCTCGCTGAGTACAAAGCGCGCCAGCGTATGCCAGCCCTGTTCGGTCTGCTCGGCCAGCAACACGCCCTGCACGGGCTGCTCGCCCGCCACGCCCGCATGCAGGGCCGATCCCAGGCGCAGATGGCGGCGTCCGCCCGGGCCCTGCACCCAGGCGTCCAGGCCCAGGCCTGCCACTTCCTGCATGGTGTCCAGCTTCCAGTGCGTCGCGGCATGGGCGCCAGCCTGCGCGATGGCGCGCGAGGCCGGGTGCATGGACTGGCGCGCCAGCAGCGCCGCCAGCGCCAGCACCTCGTCGGCATCCTCGCCGCGCGCAGGCTCGAACGAGGACAGCGCCAGGCCGTCGCGTGTGAGCGTGCCGGTCTTGTCGAACACCAGGGTGTCCACGGCGGCCAGCGCTTCCAGGCCCTGCAGGTTGCGCACCAGCACGCCGCTGCGCGCCAGCGTGCCGGCGGCCGTGAGCATGGCCACGGGCGTGGCCAGCGACAGCGCGCAGGGGCAGGTGACGATGAGCACGGCCACGGCCACCATCATGGCCTTGCCGGGATCGGTGGGCCACCACCAGATGGCAGCGCCCAGCGCGGCCAGCAGCACCACGACCAGGAAGGGCCGCGCCACCTTGTCGGCCAGCTGGGCCAGGCGCGGCTTTTGCAGCGAGGCGCTTTCCATCAGACCCACGATCTGGGCGAAGCGCGTGTCGGCCCCCACGCCGTCCACGCGCACATCGACCACGGCGTCCAGGTTGTAGCTGCCGGCCGTGACGCTGTCGCCCTCGGCACGCAGCACGGGCGTGGACTCGCCCGTGAGCAGGGCCTCGTCGGCATGGGTGCGGCCGCGCACGATGGTGCCGTCGGCCGGGAAGGCCTCGCCGCTGAGCACGCGCACCAGGTCGCCGGCACGCAGGCGGCGCGTGGCCACGCGCTCGAAATGGCCGGCTGCGTTCTCGCGCAGCACGGCATCGGGCAGGCGGTTCATCACGGCTTCCAGCGCACCGGCCGTGCGGTCGCGCAGCCGCAGCTCCAGCCAGCGGCCGGACAGCAGGAAGAAGACGAACATGGTCAGCGAGTCGTAGAAGACTTCCTCGCCGAAGGGCCCCGAAGGATCGAAGGTGCCCAGCGAGCTGATCACGAAGGTGATCAGCATGCCCAGCGCCACGGGCAGGTCCATGCTCACGCGGCGCTGGCGTATGTCGCGCAGCGCGCTGGAGAAAAAGGGGCCGCAGCAAAACAGCACCACGGGCAGCGAGATGACCCAGGAGGCCCAGCGCAGCAGCGTCTCCATCTCCTGCGACAGGTCGCCGGGGCGGGCCACGTAGGCGGGCCACGCATACATCATCACCTGCATCATGCAAAAGCCGGCCACCAGCCAGCGCCACAGCGCACGGCGGCTCTCGGCCTGGCGGCGCTCGCGCGCAAAGGCATCGCGCGCAGGAAGCGCCTGGTAGCCGGCGCGCCGCACGGCCTCCATCCACTGGGATGGAAGCACCTGCTCGTGGCGCCAGGTGACTCGCGCGCGGCGCGTGGCTGCGCTGACTTCGGCCTTCTCCACCCCGGGCACGGCCCGCAGCGCATCCTCGATGGTCAGCGCGCATGCGGCACAGTGCATGCCCTCCAGAACGACGTGCGAATCCCAGGCAGGGAAATCGGTGGGTTCTTTGGAAGGGTCGGCGGGAGTTGCGGGGCCTGCGGGCCGTCCGAACGAACTCCACTCCTGCGGATCATCCAGCAGTCGGGCCGTGGCCTGCTGCGAGGGCGAGAGACCTGAATCAGGCGCCGCCACCGCCGCCTCGCTGGATGGGGCTGCAATGGTGTGGGGCATGGTTCTTAGCGTAATCGGGGGGCATGATAAGCGTATTGACATTAATCAACCGTTAACTCATGGTTGGGTCTATGCTGACTTCGTCCCACCCATCAGCACACACGAAAGGAGCACGCATGTACAACCGCATCCTGATCGCCACCGACGGTTCCGAGCTTTCCGACAAGGCCGTGGACAGCGGCCTGGGCCTTGCCGCCTTGTGCGGCGCCAGCGTGATCGTCGTCAAGGTGGTCCAGCACTACCCGCGCAGCTACTTCGAAGGCGGCGAAACCGTGGATCTCAAGCAGATCGAACGCATCGAAGGCCAGTGGACGGCCAACGCGCAGACCGTGCTGGATGCCATCCACGCCAAGGGCCAGGCGCTCAAGGTCCACGTGACCACGGAGATCGTCAAGTCCGACCTGGTGGCCGAAAGCGTGATCGACGTGGCCAAGCGCCGCGACTGCGACCTCATCGTCATGGCCTCGCACGGCCGCAAGGGCCTGCAGCGCCTGCTGCTGGGCAGCGAGACGCAGCACGTGCTCACGCACACCCACATTCCCGTGCTGGTACTGCGCTGAAGGGTAGCGGCAGCTTCGGCTTTCGCTGCACAAAAAAAGGCATCGGCGGCGCCGATGCCTTTTGCTTTTTCAATCAGGCCAGGGCGCGACCCGCGCCTTGGCGACCACTCAGGCGAACAACTGCTTGTGCTGGTCGCGCAGGAGATTCTTCTGCACCTTGCCCATGGTGTTGCGCGGCAGCTCCTGCACCACGAAGCAGCGCTTGGGAATCTTGAAATTGGCCAGCTGGCCCTTGAGCGCATCGACCACCGCCTGGGGCTCGAGCGAAGCGCCAGGACGCGGCACCACCACCACCACGCCCACCTCGCCGAAGTCGGGGTGCGGCACGCCGACCAGGGCGCTTTCGGCCACGCCGGGCAGCTCGTTGATGAAGCCTTCGATCTCGGCCGGATAGACGTTGTAGCCGCCCGAGATGATCAGGTCCTTGCTGCGGCCCACGATGCTCACATAGCCCCGCTCGTCGAGCTTGCCCACGTCGCCCGTGCGGAACCAGCCATCGGCCGTGAACTCCTCGGCCGTCTTCTCGGGCATGCGCCAGTAGCCCTTGAACACGTTGGGGCCGCGCACCTGGATGTTGCCGATCTCGCTCACGGCCACCGGCTGGCCTGCGTCGTCCACGATGCGCACGCCCACGCCGGGCAGCGCAAAGCCCACGGTGCCGGCGCGGCGCTCGGACTGGCCGCCGTTGCGGTCATCGGCACGGTAGGGGTTGGAGGTCAGCATGATGGTCTCGCTCATGCCGTAGCGCTCCAGGATGACGTGGCCGGTGCGCTCCTGCCAGTCGCGGTGCGTCTCCACCAGCATGGGTGCCGAGCCCGAGATGAACAGCCGCATGTGGGCCGCCGCCTCGCGCGTGAGCCGCGCATCGGCCAGCATGCGCACGTAGAGCGTGGGCACGCCCATGAAGACGGTGGCGTCACGCATGCGCGAGATCACCGTGCCGGGTTCGAACCTGGCCAGCCAGATCATGGGACTGCCGTTGAGCAGCGCACCATGGATGGCCACGAACAGGCCGTGCACATGGAAGATGGGCAGCGCGTGGATGAGCACGTCGCCGTCCTGCCAGCCCCAGTAGTCCTTGAGGGTTTCGGCGTTGGACAGCATGTTGCCGTGCGTGAGCATCGCCCCCTTGCTGCGGCCCGTGGTGCCGCTGGTGTAGAGGATGGCGGCCAGATCGTCCTCGCCGCGCTCCACCACCTCATGCTCGTCGCCATGGTGGGCGGCGCGCTCCAGCAGCGTGCCGCTGCGGTCGTCGCCCAGGGTGTAGACATGGGCCACGCCCGAGGTGAAGGCGATCTTGGACACCCAGCCGAAATTGGCCGGCGTGCAGACCACGACGGCGGGCTCGGCATTGCCCACGAAGTACTCGATCTCGGCGGCCTGGTAGGCGGTGTTCAGCGGCAGAAAGACATGGCCGCTGCGCAGCGTGGCCAGGTAGAGCATCAGCGCTTCCACCGATTTGTCCACCTGCACGGCGATGCGGCTGGCGGGCGGCAGCTGCAGTGACTGCAGCAGGTTGGCCATGCGCGCGCTGCCACGGTCCAGGTCGGCCCAGCTGTAGAACAGGCTGGCGCCGTCAGCGCCTATGGCCTCTACGGCCCATTTTTGCAGATCCTGGGGAAAGGCGGCGCGCAAGGCAGCGAACAGATTGCGGTTGGTCATGGCTGTGAAGAAGAAGGAAGAATCCGCTGGGGACCGGGAAATCTCAGGCACGTTCATGGATTGGCGAAGGCGGCGCCACGGACAGCTCGCGCAGGATGCGCTCGCGGTCCGCGTCCAGCGCGGGCGGCTGCCTGCGCACCAGGGGCTGGCCGAGCGAGGCCTGCAAGGGATTGCCCGCCACGCGCAGCGTCTGGCCGCTGGGGGTCTGCACCTGGGCCAGCATGCCGCGCTCGCGCACCTGGGGGTGCTCGACGATGTCGGCCACGCTGTTGTACTCCCCCGCCGGGATGCCATTATCAGTGAGCAACCCCAGCCAATGCGCCCTGGGACTGTCCCGCAGGCGCGCCTGCAGCGCGGCCTTGAGCTCGGCCTGGTGCTCGCAGCGCAGGGCATTGCCGGCAAAGCGCGCGTCCTCGGCCAGTTCGGGCAATTGCAGCAGGCCGCAGAGCTTGCGAAACAGCGCATCGCTGCCCACGGCGATGACGAACCAGCCGTCCTGCGCCGCGAACACATCGAAGGGCGCCATGGAGGGATGCCGCGTGCCGATAGGCCCCGGCACGCTGCCCAGCGCGCCCAGGCGGGCCACAGGGTTTTCCAGCAAGGCCACCTGGCAGTCGAGCATGGAGACATCGACGCGCTCGCCCTGCCCCGTGCGCGAGCGGCGCATCAAGGCCGCCTGTGTGCCGATGACCGCGTACAGGCCCGCGCCCAGGTCGCCGATGGACACGCCCACGCGGCAGGGCCCGGCGTCCGGGTGGCCGGTCACGCTCATCATGCCGCTCATGGCCTGCACCACCATGTCGTAGGCGGGAAAGCCGCTGTAGGGCCCCGTCTGGCCAAAGCCCGAGACCGAGGTCATCACCAGCCGGGGATGGCGTGCATGCAGGGTCTCCCAGCCATAGCCGAGCTTGTCCATGGTGCCGGGGCGAAAGTTCTCGACCAGCACATCGGCGCCTTGCAGCAGGCGCTCGAAGACCTCGCGGTCCTGGGGCTGCTTGAGGTCCAGCGCAATCGACTCCTTGTTGCGATTGACCGAGAGGAAATAGGCCGAGCCCCCGTCCACGAACGGTCCGATGCCGCGCGCATCGTCGCCCGTGCCGGGCTGCTCCACCTTGATCACGCGCGCGCCCAGGTCGGCCAGCATCTGCGTGCACATGGGACCGGCCAGCACGCGCGTGAGGTCGATGACGGTAAGGCCTTGCAGCGGCAGGCCCGTGGCTTGTTCATTCATAGGGATTTCCATATCGTTATCTATTGCTTGATGCGACACCCACAACCCGTGGGACCGGCGGGGCCCAAGACCAGGACACCGAGGAAGGGCCGCTCCCGCACCGAGGGTGTCGTCGCCCCCGCGAAGCGAGAGGGGGAAGGCACGTGGCGCCTCAGGGGGGGTCTCACTGCAGCCCGGCGCCGGAACGCTGGGTCAGGGCCTTGGACTCCTGCCCTTCCTTCAGGGCCCAGGCACGGAATTCCTCTAGGGATGCCGAGGGCGCGGCCAGATTGCCCTGCTTGGCCAGCCTGGCCTTCACATCGGGGTCTTCCAGCGCCTTGGTGCTGGCATCGAACAGCTTCTTCGCCACGTCCTCGGGCAGACCCGCCGGGGCGAACAGGCCGAACCAGAACGTGTAGTCAAAGCCCGGCACGCCGGACTCCTTCATGCCCGGCAGATCGGGGAACAGCGGCGAGCGTTCGGCCGTGCTCACGGCCAGCATGCGCAGCTTGCCCGCCTGGGCCAGCGGCAGCACGGAGGGCGGCGTGCCGAAGGTCAGGTCCACATCGCCAGCGGCCACGGCCTGTATCGATGGCGCCCCGCCCTTGAACGGCACATGCAGCATGCGCAGGCCGCCGCTGGCGCCCGCGAACGACAGCGTGGCCAGGTGCGTGATCACGCCTGCGCCCGAGGAGGAATAGCTGAGCTTGTCGGGCTGGCTGCGCGCCAGCGCCACCAGATCGCCCACGCTCTGGCCCGGAAAATCCTTGCGCACGGCCAGCAGCATGGGGGCCGAACTCCAGCGCGTGATGCCCGTGAAATTGCGCGCGCCCTCATAGCGAGCGCTCTTGTAGAGCAGCTGGTCTGAGCCATAGATGTTGGCGCTGCCCAGCAGCAGCGTGTAGCCGTCGGGCGCTGCACGCGCCACATGCTCGGAGGCCAGCGTGGTGCCGGCGCCCGGGCGGTTGTCCACCAGCAGGGGCTGGCCCAGGATCTTGCCGACCTTGTCGGCCACGATGCGCGCCACCGCGTCGGCGCCGCCGCCGGGAGGAAATCCCACGACCAGCGTGACGGGCCGGGCGGGATAGGACTGGGCCATCGCGCCACCGGCCAATCCGGCCAGCAGCAACGACAGTGCAAAACGCTTGAACATGGCTTGTCTCCTCTTTATTGATACCCCCTGAGTCGCTGCGCGCCTTCCCCCAAAGGGGGACGACACCCTCGGTGCGGGAGCGGTCCTTCCTCGGTGTCCCCGAGTTGGGCCGCGCCGGTTCCGTGGGCTGTGGGCGGTAGGCAGCACCACGGGCAATCTGCGTGTATGCGGGAGGATGCGGTTCAGCGCCCCTTGAACTCCGGGCTGCGTTTCTCGCGCCAGGCCCGGCCGCCTTCCTGCAGGTCTTCGGAGGCGATGCTGCGCTGCACCTCGCGCGTGATCTCGGCCACGTCATGGCGGCCGCGCGCGATCAGGTTCAGGTGCTTTTTCATGCCGAACAAAGGGATGGGCGCCATGGCGGCCAGCGTGCCGGTGAGCTGGGCCACGGCCGCGTCGAAGGCGGCGGGTTCGGCCAGATGGGTGAGGAATCCGCAGGCCTTCATCTCCGGGGCCTGGATGCGCTCGCAGGTCAGGAACAGCCGCTTGGCCGTGTCCAGGCCCAGGCGCGAGACATAGCGCTCCAGCCCGCCCGCGTAGAAATGCAGGCCCAGGCGCGCGGCCGGCATGAACATTTCGGCCGCCGTGCTGCCCACGCGAAAGTCGCAGGCCAGGGCCATGTCGGTGGCACCGCCGTAGACGCCGCCGTGGATGGCGGCCACGGTCACGGCGCGGCATTGCTCGATGGCGTCCACCATCTCGCCGAAGCTGCTGCCCTCGGTCTGGCTGCCTTGGATCTCTGATATATCATATCCACTGCAAAAGTACTTGCCCTCGCTGCGCAGCACCACCACGCGCACATCGTCGCGGCGGTTGATAAGCTCCACATGCGCGACCAGCGTGCCCAGGTCTTCGGGGGCCAGCTTGTTGGCCGCTTCGGGGCGCTGCAGCGTGATGGTGGCCAGGTGATCCTGGATGTCGAGTCTGGGTGTCATATGTATCAGTCAGTCAATCAGATATATTTGAATTAGAAAATGCTTCCAGCCAAGCAGCCATTGGAGAAAACCCCGGCCACGTCCAGCCTGCAGGAGCGTATACGGCAATCGCTGGAAGACGAGCTGCGCTCAGGCGCCATGCAGCCCGGCGATGCCATCGACGAGCCGGCCCTGTGCGAGCGCTTCGGCGCCTCGCGCACGCCCGTGCGCGAGGCGCTGCTGCTGCTGGTGGCCAAGGGGCTGGTGGAGATCGTTCCGCGCTCGGGCATCTATGTGCGGCGCCTGGATGCGCGCGAGCTGGTGGCCATGATGGAAGGCCTGGCCGAGCTGGAAGGCGTGCTGGCCCGGCTGGCCGCCACGCGCATCCATGCGCAGCTGCGCGAGCGGCTGCAGGCGGCGCTGGCGCACACCGCCGCCTGCGCCCAGGCGCAGGATGCCCAAGGCTATGTGCAGGCCAACATGCAGTTGCACGAACTGATATACGAGGCCAGCGGCAACGACTTCATCGTGGAACAGACCCGGCTGCTGCGGCTGCGCATCACGCCCTACCGGGGCCGGATGTTCGAGAAGCCGGGCCGCCTGGCGCGCTCGCAGCAGGAGCACGTGGCCGTGGTGTCTGCGATCTGCGCGGGCCAGGCGGAGGTGGCCGCCGAGGCCATGCGCCAGCACATCTGCGCAGGCGGCAGCGCCTTCACCGACATGGTGCTGGGCGCGCCCGCGCAGGTGGGGTACGAGCGCCCGCGCAAGTCAAGGTAGCCCGAAGAGGGCTCAGGGCCGCACTTCGAAGGCCAGGAACTGCGTGACCTGGTTGTCCGCGAAGTTGTTGTCGGCCACCAGCACCAGGGTGCGGTTGCCGTTGGCTAGGCGCGGGCCCCAGGAGATGCCTTCGATGTTGTCCAGCTTGACGCCCTGGTAGGTCACGGGCATCTCCAGCAGCAGCTCGCGCTTCATGGGCTTGTAGCTGGCGCCCACCAGGCTCTTGAAGCTGCGCACATCGGTGGTGTCCGGCTCGATGGTGGCGCGCGTCAGGCGGATGGTGTTGCCTACGCCGTCGGCAAAGGCGCGCTCGATGGCGATGAACTCGTGGTTGGAGACCGCCAGCAGCTCGGGCAGGCCGTTGTCCGGCGGAAAGCTGCCGCTGGCGGCCTTGTCCAGCGGAATCTTCGGCAGCTGGTAGACGTACTGCGCGCCGGACTTGCCCGTGGCCGGATCGAGCTTGAGGACGCGGACCACGCTGCCCGCCGCCAGCGTGGTGAGGGGGCCGTCTTCCACCAGCGCATCCTCGTTGGCCGTGAACACGCTGCCGTCGGGCGTGACGGCCAGGGCCTCGAACAGCTTGTTGTTGCGCCCTCCGCTGGTGGTGTTGTCCACGTAGTTGAAGGCCGCAGGCGTCTCGAAGTCGCGCACGAAGCTGCCGTCCACCCTGATCTCGCGCACGAAGGGCTGGAACAGGCTGGCGGGGTCGGTGCTGAAGTTGCCCTCGCTGGACACGTAGAGGTTGCCGTTGGGCGCCACGCGGATGCCTTCGGGGTCCACGGTGCGGCGCGTGCCGGGCAGGGGCTGGCCGTCGCGGCCCTTGAGCGTGACCATCTTGCGGATGGTCACGGCCTGGATGGCCTTGTCATCGAACTGAATGCCCAGGTTGTAGAAGCGCGGCGTGCCGCGCTCGCCGCCGCGCTCATCGGAGATGGCCCAGTAGCTGCCATCGGGCGCGCGGTCCAGGCCGGAGATGCCGCCGAACTCCACGCCGTCGAACAGTGTCTTGGTCTTGATGCTGTAGTCGCCGATCAGCCGCAGCGAGCCGATGGTCTCGGGGCCGTCGTCGCTGCCGCCGCAGCCTGCCAGGCCCGTGGCCGTGCCGAAAGCCAGGACCAGCGCGAGCAGCACGGATGCGGGCGAGCGGACCTTGTCTGCCTTGTTCATATTCCCTCCCAGGATGGATCTCAGAAGGGATGGACCGTAGCCAAGGCCCGTGACAGGGTGGTGACATGCACGCGCATGCCGCCGCCCTGCCCCCGCCCTGACCGGCCCCTCGTCCGCTACTCCAGCTTGGCGCCCGAGGCCTTGACCACCTGGGCCCAGCGCGCGATCTCGCCATGCACCATGGCCGCGAACTGCTGCTGGTTCATGCCGCCGTAGTCGGCGCCGTTGCGCGCCCAGATGGACTTGATCTCTTCGGCCGAGCCTATGCGCTGCACCTGGTCGATGACCTGGGCCTGCACCGCCTGCGGCGTGCCCTTGGGCGCCCACAGGCCGTACCAGGTGGTGACCGTGTAGTCGGGCAGGCCGGACTCGGCCGCGCAGGGCACGTCGGGGAAGGCGGGGTTGCGCTTGTCGCCCGAGACCATCAGCGCACGGATGCGTCCGCTCTTGATGTGCTGGGCCGAGGAGCCCAGGCCGTCGAACATCATGTCCACATTGCCGGCGATCAGGTCCTGCAGCGCCGGGCCTGCGCCCCGATAGGGAATGTGGGTGATGAAGGTATTGGTCTGCAGCTTGAACAGCTCTCCGGCCAGATGGTGCGATGTGCCCGCGCCCGCCGAGGCGTAGTTGAGCTTGCCCGGCCGCTTGCGCAGGTCGGCCAGCAGCTCCTGCACGGTCTTGCCCGGCACGTTGCGCGGGTTGACCACCAGCACCTGGGGCACGCTGGCCAGCAGGGCCAGCGCGACGAAGTCGCGCTCCAGGTCATAGTCCAGGCGGGGGTACATGGACGGCGCAATCACATGGTGGGTGCCGCCCATGAAGA
Organism: Delftia sp. WSY_10; assembly: GCF_043104705.1. Classification (NCBI taxonomy): domain Bacteria; kingdom Pseudomonadati; phylum Pseudomonadota; class Betaproteobacteria; order Burkholderiales; family Comamonadaceae; genus Delftia; species Delftia sp. WSY_10. Next base: position 366,228 of record NZ_JBICKY010000015.1, read on the forward strand.
AGTTGTAGCCGTCCGGCGCCAGCTTGGCCGCGTAGCTGGCGCCCAGGGTGCCGCCTGCGCCGCCGCGGTTGTCGATCACCAGGGTCTTGCCCGCGCTCTTGGCGAACTGGGCCGAGAACGGGCGGGCAAAGGCATCGGTGCCGCCGCCGGCCGGAAACGGCACGACCAGGTTCACGGGTTTGGACGGCCAGTCCGTCGCGGCGCGGGCTGCCATGGGCAGGGCCAGCGCGGCCATCGAGGCCCCGGCCGCGCGCAACACCGCGCGCCGCCCCGTGGGGTGGGAAGCTTGCATGACTTGTCTCCTTGTCGCCTCTTTGAGGCTGTCTTCGTTGTCAGGCGCAGCAATCCCTGTGCAAGAAAAGGGGCACGGCCTGCGCCGCGCCCCTTTTCATTTGCACAGGGCTTCGATGTCCGAGGACACCGGTATGCGGCCCTGCGCCAGCAGGCCGCGATGCTTGTCCAGGCGCTTGAGGTCGTAGAGATAGTTGACCATCAGGCCCAGCGACTGCTTGAGCCCCTTGGCCGACAGGTCGGCCGCCCAGTTGAGCCGCTCCACGCGCGCGCCGTTGCCCAGGTGAAAGCGCGCCACCGGGTCCAGCGGCCGGCCCTTGGCCGTCTCGCGCCCAAGATAGTGGGCAGCGCAGAACAGCAGGGCGCGGCGCACGGGCGCGTCGGGCTTGAGATCCTGCGGCGCATCCAGCGCCGCCAGCAGGTGCTCGGCCCCCATGCCGCCGGCCTTGAGCTCGAAGGCCTTGCGCTGGCGCTCGTCCATCTTCTCCAGGATGGCGTCGCCGTGCTTGGCGATCCAGGCGCGCAGGCCCGGAATGGGCGACAGCGTGGCGAAATGGCGCAGCCGGGGGAATTCGCCCGTCAGCGTCTCCACCACATGCTTGATCAGCGAGTCGCCGAAGCTCACGCCACGCAGGCCGGTCTGGGTGTTGCTGATGGAGTAGAAGATGGCCGTGGTGGCGCGGCCCAGGTCGGAGGCTGCGGCGGTCTCGTCCAGCAGTGGGGCAATGCTGTCGGACATCTTGTCCACCAGCGCCACCTCCACGAAGATCAGCGGCACGGTGGGCATGCGGGGGTGAAAGAAGCCGTAGCAGCGGCGGTCGCTGTCGAGGCGGTTCTTGAGATCGGCCCAGCTGCGGATGTCGTGCACGGCCTCGTACTGGATGAGCTTTTCGATCAGCGAGGCCGGCGAGTCCCAGCTCAGGCGGCGCAGCTCCAGCAGGGCCACGTCGAACCAGGTGGAAAACAGATGCTCCAGCTCGGCATCCAGCGCGGAAAAGCGCTGCTGCTCCGCCTTGGGCAGTGCCAGCAGTTCGGCACGCAGGTCCACCAGAAAGCCCATGCCGCCCTGGGGCTGGGCAAACCGCTGCAGCAGCCGCGTGCGCGGCGACATCAGCGCGCGGCGCAGATCCATCTCGGCATGGCCGCGCTCGGCGTCGCTGGTGGCCGTGTCATAGCGCTTGCGTGCGGTCATCAAGGCGTCGGTGTCGGGGCCGAACTGCTCGACGATCAGCGCCCAGAAATCCTGGCGCGCCGGCAGTTCGGCCTGGGCATACCAGTCCATCAGCTGCTGCGCGTGGCGGCCGCCCTCGACATCGCTGAGCGCTGCGTCGGCGGCAGCCTGCAGGTCTTCCATGAGCTTGCGCAACTCGCGCGGGGACAGCACTTCCTGGCCTCGGCGCAGGGTGGCCTGCAGGCGCTGGGCCGTGCCGCGCGGCGCGGGAGCCTTGGCTGCATCGCCTTCGGCCTTTTTTGCAGGCGCAGCGGCCTCGGTGCTGCGAAAGCGGGACACATTGCGGGCAATCCAGTCGGTAGCCAGACCCATTCAGACACTCCTCCATATCAAGCGGTCACGGGACTGTCATGCCGCCAACGGGCCAATGACAATCCCTTGCTGCTCACATTATGGGAGTCTGTACGCCAGCGCGTGTACGCCGATGTCGCGTTCTTGTCTTCGGGCAATCCCCAGCACGCGCGCGCCACGCCAAAAAGAAAGCGGGCCCAGGGCCCGCTTCGCATTGTGTCCAGCCAGGTTCAGGCCGGCTTGCCCGCATGGGCCGGATAGGCCGGACGCCCCGCCGCCCAGAGCCACATGGCAATGCCGCCGATCACCATGGGCACGCACAGCCACTGGCCCATGCTCATTCCCAGCGACAGCAGGCCCAGGAAGTCGTCAGGCTCGCGGAAGTACTCGGCAATGAAGCGGAAGGCACCATAGCCGGTCAGGAAGACCGCCGCCACCTGGCCCGGCTTGTGCTCCTTGCGTGCATACAGCCACAGCAGCACGAACAGCAGCAGGCCCTCGAGCAGGAACTGGTAGACCTGCGAAGGATGGCGCGGCAGCATGGAGCCGCTTTGCGGGAAGACCATGGCCCAGGGCAGCTCGGGACTGGCAAAGCGGCCCCACAGTTCGCCATTGATGAAGTTGCCGACACGGCCCGCCGCCAGGCCCGTGGGCACGCAGGGCGCGACGAAGTCGGCCACCTCCAGCCACGAGCGTGCGCGCGAGCGCGCGAACCAGACCATGGAGCCGATGACGCCGATCAGCCCGCCATGAAAGCTCATGCCGCCCTGCCAGACGTAGAAGATTTCCAGCGGATGGCTGAGGTAGTAGCCGGGCTTGTAGAACAGGCAATAGCCGAGCCGCCCGCCGACGACCACGCCGAGCACGCCCAGGAAAAGAATGTCTTCCACGTCCTTGCGCGTCCAGGCGCGGTCGCCCTGCATGCGCACGAAGGGCGGGTGGCGCAGCCTGCGCGTTCCCAGCCAGAGGAAGAGGCCGAAGGCGGCCAGATAGGTCAGGCCGTACCAGTGCACGGCGAGGGGCCCGATCTGCAGGGCCACGGGATCGATCTGCGGGTACATCAGCATGGTCGGCATTGTGCCGCAGCGCCGCATGGCCGGCGCCGGCCAGGGGTTGGAAAGATGGCGTCCCGCCCGCTCAGCCTTGCGGGCCTTCCTGGATGGCCGTGAGCTTGTCCAGGGCAGACAGCAGATGGCGCTGCTCAGTGGCGGTGAGCAATTGCTCCAGTTCGTCTTCCAGCTGCACCACCACGCCTTCGGCCCGCGCCTGCAGTGCGCTGCCGTCGTCCGTCAGGTGCAGCTGCTGCAGCCGGCGGTCGCGCGGATCGGGCTGGCGCCCGATGAGGCCGCGCTGCACCAGGCGCTCGACCACGGGCACCAGGTTGGAGGGCGAGATGTCCAGCGCCTCGCCCAGCTGGCGCAGGTAGATGCCCGGGTTGGCGTGGATGAGCACCAGGATGGAGAACTCGCTGGGCTTGAGGTCCAGTTCGGCCACGCGCCGCGCAAACAGCTTGTGGATGTGGATTTCCGCGCGCGTGAGGCGGTAGCCCAGAAAGCGCTGCAGGCGCGACTGGTCGACGGCGGGTTCGAAGGAGCTGTCCATGGACACGGATCCGGAAGAGGAAGAAGGCGCAACGAAGCAAGGCCGCACCGGCGCCCGCGGTTCTGCAGGGCCGGTGCGGCGTTCCATCATAAAAGCCCCGGCAGCCCGCTCAAGCCACGGCGGCTGGCAGCGGCGTACGGGCAGCGGCCTCGGTACGGCGCAGCCAGTGCTCCGCATCCAGCAGGCCATGCGCAAGGAACCAGGCCGCGCTGTCCGCCTTGGAGCGGCGCAGCGCCGGATCGGCCAGCGGCAGGCTGACGCGCGCCGCGCGTGCCCAGGCAAAGGCCATGCACAGCGTGCCGACCAGTCGCAAGTAGTCCTCGGCACAACGCGCCAGCAATTGCCTGTCGCCGGCAGCGCCGGTACACAGCTCGCCCGTCAGCGCTTGCATGCGCTCGGCCCAGCTGCGCAGCGCGCCTGCAAAGCCGGTCTCCATGCCCGCGGCGTCGCAGGCATCGGCCTCTTCACGCAGCACCTTCAGCAGCGGCGCCAGCGCGGCACCGCCGCTGGAGGCCACCTTGCGCTGCAGCAGGTCCAGCGCCTGGATCTGGTTCGTGCCTTCGTAGATCATGGCGATGCGGGCATCGCGCAGCGTCTGCTCGATACGGTACTCGTGCACATAGCCGTAGCCGCCGAAGACCTGCAGCGCCTCGCTGGCCAGCGCAAAGCCCCGCTCGGTGAAGAAGGACTTGACCACGGGCGTGAGCAGCGAGGCCAGCGCATGGGCCTGGGCGCGCTCCTCGGCATCCGGCGCCTGTTCGGCCAGGTCCAGCTGGTGCGCCACCCAGCCTGCAATGGCGCGCATGCCTTCGGTCCAGACGCGCAGGTCGGCCAGCATGCGCTGCACGGCCGGCTGCAGGGCGATGGGGTCGGCGGGGCCCTGCGCATCGGCAGGCCGGGGCTGGGCGCGCATCTGGCGTCGCTCGGCCGCATAGGCGCGCGCCAGCTGCCAGGCCATCTCGGCATGGCCCAGGCCCTGCAGGCCCACGTGCAGGCGGGCCGAGTTCATCATCACGAACATGGCAGCCAGGCCCTGGTGGGGCTGGCCCACCAGCCAGGCCTGCGCGCCCTCGAAGCGCATGGCGCAGGTGGCGCTGCCCTTGATGCCCATCTTCTTTTCGATGCCGTCGCAGTGGATGGCGTTGGGCAGAAAGCTGCCGTCGTCCCGGGGAATGCCGCGCGGCGCCAGGAACAGCGACAGGCCGCGCGTTCCCTCAGGCGCATCGGGCAGGCGCGCCAGCACCAGGTGGACGATGTTCTCGCTCATGTCCTGGTCGCCGCCCGAGATGAAGATCTTGCTGCCGTCCAGGCTGTAGCTGCCATCGCTCCGGGGCCTGGCCTGGCTGCGCAGCAGGCCCAGGTCGGAGCCGGCCTGGGGCTCGGTCAGGCACATGGTGGCCAGCCAGCGGCCGCTGACGATGTGGGGCAGGTAGGTGGCGCGCAGGTGCTCGTCGCCATGCGCGTGCAGGCAGGCATAGGCGCCGTGCAGGATGCCCGGATACATGGTCCAGCCATGGTTGGCCGAGGCCAGCATTTCGTGCAGCGCGGCGTCCAGGAGCTGGGGCAGGCCCTGGCCGCCGGCCTCGGGGGCGCAGGCCAGGGCCGGCCAGCCGGCTTCCACAAAGGCCGCATAGGCCTCGGGAAAGCCGTCGGGCGTGCGCACCCTGCCCTCTTGCAGTCGGCAGCCCTGCAGGTCGGCCGGGCCGTTGAGCGGGGCCAGCACGTCGGCGCAAAAGCGCCCGGCCGCCTCGACCACCAGGTCGGCCGTCTCCTGGTCCAGGGCTTCGTGGGCCGGCATGCGGCGCCAGTCGCCCTCGGCGCCCAGCCAGTGCTGCTGGACGAAGCGGATGTCCTGCAGCGGCGGCTGGTAGTGCGAGCAATGTGATGCCTGCGCGCTCATGCCCGGCCCTCCGTGGCCGCGACCAGGCGGCGGTAGGGACCGATGGCGCTGGCCAGGCACAGCACGGACAGCAGCGCGGCCAGTGCGGACACCAGGCCCAGCGACAGGCCCACGAGCTTTTCGTCATGGAAGACGAAGTCCGTGAAAAAGGCCACGAGGAAGGGACCGAGGCCCAGCCCGATCAGGTTGATCAGCAGCAGGTAGATGGAAGTCACCTGGCCGCGCAGCTGGTTGGGCGTGACCGCCTGCAGGATCGGCGGCGCCAGCGCCACCGGCATGCCCAGAAAGAAGGTGGTGGCCGCCACGGCCACCAGGGCCACCGTGGGCGTGGGCGCAAAGGCCAGCACCAGGCCGGTGATGACGAGCACGCCGGTGGCCACCAGCGAGATGACGATCGACCCCACCTGCTTGCCGCGCGCCGTGAGGTAGTCGGCCAGGAAGCCGCTGAGCAGCATGCCGCCAATGCCGAAGGTCAGGATGATGACGCCGTAGGCCGGGCCGATCTCGCCGGGCGTCCAGCCCCACTGGCGGATGAAGGTGGCCGGCAGCCAGGCCGTGACGCCGAAGGTGATCATGGCCGTGATGCCCGGCGCCAGCAGCAGCGGCAGGAAGGCGCGCTTGTTGCGCAACACATGGGACAGGTCGGGCGCCGGTCCCGCGGGCGCGGCCACTTTGGCGGACGCGGCCCGGGCCTGCAGGCCCCGGCGCAGCGGCTCGCGCACGGTGTACATCAGCGCCACCAGCGGAATGCCGGGCAGGGCCACGAAGATGAAGGCCGCCTGCCAGGGCTTGAAGCTGCCCAGCAGCGGGAACACCACCTCGCCGGCCTGGCTGGTGGCCTGGATGACCAGGCCGCCCACGATGAAGGCCGTGGCCGAGCCGATGTACACGCCCGAGGTGTAGATGCTCATGGCGCGTGCGCGGCGCTCGGGCGGGAAGTAGTCGGCCAGCATGGAATAGGCCGCCGGCGACAGTGCCGCCTCGCCCACGCCCACGAACATGCGCGCCACGAACAGCGAGACGAAGCCCGTGACATAGCCGCCCGCCGCCGTGGCCACCACCCAGATCGCCATGCCGATGACGATGAGGTTGCGGCGGTTCCAGCGGTCGGCCAGGCGCCCCAGGAAGATGCCGACGAAGGTGTAGAAGATGGCGAAGGCAAAGCCGTGGACGATGCTGAAGACCCAGTCCGACAGCTGCAGATCCTTCTTGATGGGCTGCACCAGCAGGCCCAGGATCTGGCGGTCCACGAAGGACAGGGTGTAGGCCAGCAGCAGGATGATGGTGACGTAGTAGGCATAGCCGAGTCCGTTCGACTCGGCCGGCGCGGGCGTGGACACGCGGCCCGGCGGGTAAGGCAGGCTCATGGAGACCTCCTGTGGAGGAAGGGAAAGCGGAAAAAAGAAAGCGGGAAAGCGAGACAGGGCTGCGCATGAAAAGGGCCGGCGCGCCGCGCCAGCCCTTGCGCAGGCATCAGCCGGCGCTGTGCTCGACCAGCATCAGCGCATCGAGCGCCACCACGCCCTGCCCTTCGGGCAGCACGATGACCGGGTTGAGGTCGATCTCGCGGATGGCCGGCGTGCCGCGCAGCACCTGGCCCAGGCGCACGATGAGTTCGGCCAGCGCCTGGCGGTCCAGCGCCGGGGCGCCACGGTAGCCGTGCAGCAGCGGCGCGCCCTGCAGGCGGTCCAGCTCGCGCAGCACCTCGCTGGTGGACAGGTCGGCGTCCAGCAGGCGCGCGTCGCGCATGATCTCGGCCGTCACGCCGCCCAGGCCCGCCAGGATCACGGGACCCCACTGCGGATCGTTGCGCGCGCCGATGATCATCTCCAGGCCACGCCGGCCCATGGCCTCGACCAGCACGCCGTCCAGCGCAATGGCGCTGTCATAGGCGGCCACATTCGCATGCAGCCGGCTCCAGGCCTCGCCCATGGCCTGCGCATCGGCAATGTTCAGGATCACGCCGCCTGCATCGCTCTTGTGGCTGAGGTCGGCCGACTGCGCCTTGAGCGCCACGGGCCAGCCGATCTCCGCCGCAATCGCCACGGCCTGCTCGGCCGAGGTGGCCAGGCGGCCCTTCGCAAACGGCACGCCGGCCTGGGCCAGCACGGCCTTGGATTCGTACTCGGGCACCACCGTGCGGCCTGCGGGCAGAGCCAGTGCGACGGGCTGGGCATCGGTGCACTCGAAACTGCGCTCGCTGAAGGCGGTCAGGCGCTGCACGGCGCGCAGGGCACGCTCGGTGCTGGGGAAATACGGCACGCCCAGCGCACGCATCTCGGCGATGAACTCGGCAGGCACGGCCGCGCCCTCGTCCAGGCCCGCCACGATGACGGGCTTGGCCGGCCGCAGCTCGCGCACGGCGCGCAGCACGGGCGGCATCTTGATGCCGCAGGTCACCGGGTCGCCCTGGATAAGGCCGACGATGATGGTGGAAAAGCGCGCATCGCCAAACAGCGCATCCAGCGTGCGGAAATACAGGTCCGGCTCGACCAGGCCCTGGGCCGTGAGGTCCAGCGGGTTGCTCACGCCCACGAACTCGGGCAGCGCAGCCCGCAGCGCGGGCGAGTCGTCGTCGCCGATGGCGGGCAGCGCCAGGCCCAGCTCCTCGGCCCAGTCCAGCGTCAACGCCTTGAAGGCACCGGACTCGCCCAGCACGGCAACTCCAGCTGCAGCTGCTGCACCGGCTGCACCAGCCGATGGCAGCACCGGGCAGCGGATGGCGATCTCGGCGATGTCGCCCAGCTCCTCCAGCGTCTCGGCAAACACGGCGCCTGCGCGTTCCAGCTTGGTGCGCATCAGCGCATAGTCGCCGGCCATGGCGCCGGTGTGCGTGGCGGCCGAGGCGCGCGCCGCGCTGCTCTTGCCCGGATGCAGCAGCACCACCGACTTGCCCAGGCTGCGCGCACGGGCCACGGTGGCCAGAATGCGCCCGGGCTGGCGGAACTGCTCGACGATCATGGCGACCACGCGCGTGGAAGGCTGCTCCAGCAGGAAGTCCACATAGTCCTCGGCATGGCTGGCGGCCTCGTTGCCCGTGGAGATGGCGTGCGACAGCGGCAGCGCGCGGCTGGCCAGCGTGGTGCACAGCACGGTCATCATGGCGCCGCTTTGCGAGACCACGCCAATGGCGGGCCGCGCGGCATCGACCTGCTGCGCGTCGATATTCACCTCGACAAAGGTCAGCGGCACGCGCTGCAGGTAGTTGATGCAGCCCAGGCAGTTGGGGCCCTCCACCACCATGCCGGCCTCGGCGGCGATGCGTGCGATCTCGCGCTGCTCGGCCATGCCGCGCTCGCCTGCCTCGGCAAAGCCGGCCGAGAAAATCACCACCGCGCCCACGCGCCGCGCCGCCAGCGCGCGCACCGTGTCCAGCACAAAGGGCTGGGGGATGGCCAGCACGGCCACGTCAACGCCCTCGGACAGCTGGTCCACCGAAGCCAGGCAGGCCCGGCCGGCGATCTCGCTGCGCTTGGGATTGATCAGGTGGATGTCGCCAGCGAAGCCGTTGCGCTCCAGATTGCCCAGCACCGATGCGCCCAGCGCACCCGGCGTGGCCGAGGCGCCGACAATGGCGATGGAACGCGGCCTCAGCAGCCTGCCGATGTCGGGCCGCACGGCGGCCGCCATCTCTGTCGTTGTCATTCTTGTCTCCAATGATTAAAGCTGGGAGGCCTACCGCGCGTGGTGGACGCTGCCCAAGCGAGGGACACCGAGGAAGGGCCTAAGCCGGCCGCGCCGCCCCGCACTGAGGGTGTCGTCCCCCTCCCTCGCGAAGCGAGTTAGAGAGGGGGAAGGCGCGAAGCGCCTCAGGGGGTGACTTGCTTGCTCAAGTCGTAGGTTCCGAGACCTGGCTTGTAGGTCTTGTCGTCCAGGAACTGGCGCATGCCTTCCTTGCGGCCTTCGTTGTCGAAGCTGTTGGCGGCTTCCTGGGCACGCACCAGATAGTCCTCGGCGTTGTCGTAGCTCATGTCGCGCACGCGGCGGATGGCGTCCTTGGTGGCCTTCAGGGCGATGGGGTTCTTCTGCAGCAGGGCCTCGGCCACTTCGGTGACGCGGGCCTGCAGGCGGTCGGCCGGCAGGGATTCGTTGACCAGGCCCCACTCGGCCGCCGTGCGGCCGTCGATGTTCTCGCCGAGCATGGCGTGGTACATGGCGCGGCGAAAGGACAGCAGCTCCACCGCCACCTTGGAGGCGCCGCCGCCGGGCAGGATGCCCCAGTTGATTTCGGACAGGCCGAACTTGGCGTCATCCGAGGCAAAGGCCAGGTCGCAGGCGAACAGCGGGCCGTAGCCGCCGCCGAAGCACCAGCCGTTGACCATGGCGATGGTCGGCTTCTGGAACCAGCGCAGGCGGCGCCACCAGCCATAGCTCTCGCGCTGGGCCTTGCGGGTGCCGGCCAGGCCCGTGGCCTCGGTCTCGCGGAAGTATTCCTTCAGGTCCATGCCGGCAGTCCAGGCCGTGCCCTCACCGGCCAGAACGACCACGCCCACGTCGTCACGGAACTCCAGGTCGTCGAGCACGCGCATCATCTGGCGGTTGAGCTGGGGGCTCATGGCATTGCGCTTTTCGGGGCGGTTGAATTTCACCCAGGCCACGCGGCCTTCGACGGTGCAGGACACGGTCTGTTCTTCGGTACGTTCGGTGCTCATTGCGCTTCCTTGTGCAAAAGGGAAATGGGAGGTTGGACACCGATGCTTCGGATCCATAATCGTTATGATAAATAACTATTATTCGACATAGCAATACAGCGTTTACCCTAGGCCGGTCACCACCCAGACCGGTGGCGATGCGAATGCTTCTGCGTCGCGCATGCATGCAATGCGCGGCCCGCGGGGAATTGCGGCAGGCGTTTTGGCCGATCCGGGGGTTCACGCGATACTTGCGGTGTTCAACACAGTCAGGAGAAGAAGAACATGCAAGGCCAGCCAGAAGTCATCGAATGCCTCATAGAGCTGCTGCGCGGCGAACTTTCCGCACGCGACCAGTACTTCATCCACTCGCGCCAGTACGAGGACCAGGGCTTGCTGCGCCTGTTCGAGCGCATCGGCCATGAGATGGAAGAGGAAACCCAGCACGCCGACGCCATCCTGCGCCGCATCCTGTTCCTGGGCGGCCGCCCCGACATGCGCCCGCATGAGTTCACGCCCGGCGAGACCGTAGAAGAGATGCTGCGCAAGGACCTGGCCACCGAATATCGCGTGCGCGACAGCCTGCGCTCGGCCATGGCCCTGTGCGAGCGCCACGGCGACTACAACAGCCGCGACCTGCTGCTGGCCCAGCTGCGCGACACCGAGGAAGACCACGCCTACTGGCTGGAGAAGCAATTGGGCCTGATCGAGAAGATCGGTCTGCCCAACTACCTGCAAAGCAAGATGGGCGAACCGGCCTGAATGAAGCTCCCCCTGAGGCGCTTCGCGCCTTCCCCCTCTCTCGCTTCGCAGGAGGGGGACGACAGCCTCGCGGCGGGGCAGCCCTTGCTCGCTGTCCCTTGTTTTGGCCGCGCCAGTTTTTCAGGCACTTCCCATAAATGAGAGTGGGCTGTTTGCTCCACGATGAAAACCCGAACCGGCAGCCACGATGAAACGGCAAGCCGGTCGCCCCACGATGAAACAAGAGCCCTCGAGGGCCTGAGAGAAGAGAAAAGAAAAAGGGATGGAAAGCCGCAAGGCCTTCCATCCCTTTTCATTTCCATCGGGTGCGCACCGCCGGGCGGCGGTGCAGCCCGGTGTCAGTCGTCCAGCAGCGACAGGTCGCGCACGGCGCCCTTGTCGGCCGACATCACCAGCTTGGCATAGGCCTTGAGCGCGGCCGAGACCTTGCGCGGGCGCGGCTGGGCGGGCTTCCAGCCCTTGGCATCCTGCTCGGCGCGGCGGCGGGCCAGTTCCTCGTCGGAGACCAGCACGTTGATGCTGCGGTTGGGAATGTCGATGCGGATGCGGTCGCCGTTCTTCACCAGACCGATGGCGCCGCCAGCGGCAGCTTCAGGAGAGCAGTGGCCGATGGACAGGCCCGAGGTGCCGCCCGAGAAGCGCCCGTCCGTCAGCAGCGCGCAGGCCTTGCCCAGGCCCTTGGACTTGATGTAGCTGGTCGGGTACAGCATTTCCTGCATGCCGGGGCCGCCCTTGGGGCCTTCGTAGCGCACGATGACGATGTCACCGGCCTTGACCTTGTCGTCCAGGATGTTCTGCACGGCCTCGTCCTGCGACTCGGTCACGTGGGCCGTGCCCTCGAACACATGGATGCTTTCGTCCACGCCGGCCGACTTGACCACGCAGCCGTCCAGGGCGATGTTGCCCGTCAGCACGGCCAGGCCGCCCTCCTTGGAGAAGGCGTGCTCGTAGGAGCGGATGCAGCCTTCTGCACGGTCCAGGTCCAGGCTGGGCCAGCGCGTGTTCTGGCTGAAGGCCACCTGGGTAGGGATGCCGGCCGGTCCTGCCAGGTAGAAGTGCCGCACGGCTTCGTGCTGGGTGGTGGTGATGTCCCACTGCGCAAGGCCTTCGCCCAGGGTCTTGGCGTGCACGGTGGGCACGTCGGTGTGCAGCTTTCCGGCGCGAGCCAGCTCGCCCAGGATGGCGAAGATGCCGCCGGCGCGGTGCACATCCTCGATGTGGTACTTCTGCGTGTTGGGCGCGACCTTGCACAGCTGGGGCACCTGGCGCGAGAGGCGGTCGATGTCGGCCATGGTGAAGTCGATCTCGGCTTCACGGGCAATGGCCAGCAGGTGCAGGATGGTGTTGGTGGAGCCGCCCATGGCGATGTCCAGCGTCATCGCGTTCTCGAAGGCCTTGAAGCCCACCGAGCGCGGCAGCACGGATGCGTCTTCCTGCTCGTAGTACTCGCGGGCCAGCTCGACGATGCGGCGGCCGGCGCGCTTGAACAATTCCTCGCGGTCGGCATGTGTGGCCAGCACCGTGCCGTTGCCGGGCAGGGACAGGCCCAGGGCTTCGGTCAGGCAGTTCATGGAGTTGGCGGTGAACATGCCCGAGCAGGAACCGCAGGTGGGGCAGGCCGAGCGCTCGACCTGGGCGACCTGCTCGTCGGTGTAGTTGGAGTCGGCCGCGATCACCATGGCATCGACCAGGTCCAGCTTCTTGAACTCCAGCGTGTGCGTGGTGGGATTGGCCAGCTTGGTCTTGCCCGCTTCCATGGGGCCGCCCGAGACGAAGATCACGGGAATGTTCAGCCGCATGGCGGCCATCAGCATGCCGGGGGTGATCTTGTCGCAGTTGGAGATGCACACCAGCGCGTCGGCGCAGTGGGCGTTGACCATGTACTCCACCGAGTCCGCGATGATGTCGCGGCTGGGCAGCGAGTACAACATGCCGTCGTGGCCCATGGCGATGCCGTCGTCCACGGCGATGGTGTTGAATTCCTTGGCCACGCCGCCTGCGGCCTCGATCTCGCGCGCCACCAGCTGACCCAGGTCCTTGAGGTGGACGTGGCCGGGCACGAACTGCGTGAAGGAATTGGCGATGGCGATGATGGGCTTGTCGAAGTCGCCATCCTTCATGCCGGTGGCACGCCACAGGGCGCGCGCACCAGCCATGTTGCGGCCGCCGGTGGAAGTCTTGGAACGGTATGCGGGCATGGGCAATCCAGTTGTCTGTCGTCTCGGTCCGTCCCTGGTCCTGTGGGGAAGGCCAGGGTCTGGGCGAAGATTATGGCGCAGCACCCGCCGCACCGCTGGGGCGCAGGAATGCCCCGGCCGGCGTGGACCGCCCCTTTGCAGACCCCAGGCATCGCCTGCGGCGAAGCCTGCTGCGCAATTCAGATCCGATCAGCGGCGCGAACGCGTGCCCGTGCCCATGGCTTCCTTGTTCTTTTCGATGCGCTTCAGGCGCCGCTGCTCGATCTTGTCGGCCGCGCGCCGCTTGGTGTAGCCAGACATGTCCGCCCAGGCCCACCAGGCCGCCGTCAAGCCATAGGCGCCCAGGATGACGTACCACGACCAGGTGGCGACAGGTTCGATCTCGGCCAGCTTGAGCAGGGTGAGCAGGACCGCAATTCCCAACAGATACATCACTTCTCCTTCGCCACAAAGCGCTTCACACGAGGTAACGCATCACGCATGCGCGCCTACTACAATGGTTCGCATAATTATTCCCGACAACACCCCAGGAACTCATGATGAAGCAGACATTGATCGCATTTGCCCTGACCGTCGCCGCCGTGGCCCCCGCCATGGCCGACCAGGCACTTGCCACCTCCAAGAACTGCATGGCATGCCACGCAGTGGACAAGAAGCTGGTGGGCCCCTCCTACAAGGATGTGGCCGCCAAGTACGCCGGCCAGAAGGACGCCGTGGACAAGCTGGCAGGCAAGATCATGAAGGGCGGCAGCGGCGTCTGGGGCCCGGTTCCCATGCCCGCCAACCCCCAGGTCAACGAAGCCGATGCCAAGAAGCTGGCCGCCTGGGTGATGTCGCTGAAGTAGGCTCCGCCTTTCTTTCGGGGCCCCCGCCTCAGGGCCCGCAAAAAAAAACCGCGCAACGCAAGTCGCGCGGTTTTTTCATGGTCCGCCGGTGAATCCGGGCCCGGCCCCCTTACCTGTAGTCCGCAGCGCCCGTGCCGGGCTGCTGGTGCAGGCGTACCTGCTGCTCCAGCTGCCCCACATAGGCGGCCGTGCTGTTGTCCGACTCCTGGGCGCGCTGCACCAGATGGGCCTCCAGCGCATCCAGCCGCGCCATCAGCACCTCCTTGTCACGCGCATGCAGGTCTTCCAGCACGGTGCGAAGCTCGGTGAAGCGCGAGGCCTCGGCCTTGTCGGCCAGGTCGCGCTGGGCCTGCATTTCCTTGGCGTGTCGGCGCGCCTCCATCAGCACCGAGCCCTGTAGCCACAGCACATAGGCGACGAAGAACACGCCCAGCAGGCAGGTCAGCGCCAGCATCAGCACGCCCAGCGGCGCCTGGACATCGGTGACGCCCAGCGACACGACGGATGGCGCGGCCAGCGTGTTCCAGTTGAATGCCGCCAGCAACGCGATCAGGGCCACGGTGACCAGCAGCGACAGGGTTCTCAGATTCATGGTGAAAGGCCTCCCTCGGCAGTGGTGAAAGCAACAGCTTCGGTTGTACCGCAACCATCATGCCTGAGCTGTCGGCCCACACAAAATAGGACTGCAAGACAGGGCGCCGCCCGCAGTCCGGCCAAGAAAAAACCGGAGCCAGGGCTCCGGTTCTTCATGGCGGTCGTGTCGGACCTCAGTTCGTCTCGGCCAGCTGGTCGAGGATGGCCGGGTTCTCCAGCGTGCTCGTGTCCTGGGTGATGGCCTCGCCCTTGGCAATCGAGCGCAGCAGGCGGCGCATGATCTTGCCGCTGCGCGTCTTGGGCAGGTTGTCGCCAAAGCGGATGTCCTTGGGCTTGGCGATGGGGCCGATTTCCTTGGCCACCCAGTCGCGCAGCTCCTTGGCGATCTGCTTGGCTTCCTCGCCCGTGGGGCGTGCCCGCTTCAGTACCACGAAGGCGCAGATGGCCTCGCCGGTCAGGTCGTCGGGGCGGCCCACGACGGCGGCCTCGGCCACCAGATCCGTCTTGGCGACCAAGGCCGATTCGATCTCCATCGTGCCCATGCGGTGGCCGGAGACATTGAGCACGTCGTCGATGCGGCCGGTGATGCGGAAGTAGCCCCGGTCCTCGCTGCGCACGGCGCCGTCGCCTGCCAGATAGGTCTGCCCGCCGAGTTCGGCCGGGAAATAGCTCTTCTTGAAGCGCTCGGGGTCGCCCCAGATGGTGCGGATCATGCTGGGCCAGGGCTTGGTGACCACCAGCAGGCCGCCTGCGCCGTTGGGCAGTTCGTGGCCGGTCTCGTCGACGATGGCGGCCATGATGCCCGGCAGCGGCAGCGTGCACGAACCCGGCACCAGCGGCGTGGCGCCAGGCATGGGTGCGATCACGTGGCCGCCGTTCTCGGTCTGCCAGAAGGTGTCCACGATGGGGCAGCGCTCGCCGCCCACATGCTTGTGGTACCACATCCAGGCCTCGGGATTGATGGGCTCGCCCACGCTGCCCAGCAGGCGCAGGCTGGACAGGTTCCAGTTCTTCGGATGCACGGCGGCATCGCTGTCGGCGGCCTTGATCAGCGAGCGGATGGCCGTGGGCGCCGTGTAGAAGATGGTGCAGCCGTGGCGCTCGATCATCTGCCAGAAGCGGCCCGCATTGGGGAAGGTGGGCACGCCCTCGAACACGATCTGCGTGGCGCCAGCGGCCAGCGGGCCGTAGGCCACGTAGGTGTGGCCCGTGATCCAGCCGATGTCGGCCGTGCACCAGAACACGTCGCTGGGCTTGAGGTCGAAGGTCCACTCCATGGTCTGCTTGGCCCACAGCACGTAGCCGCCCGTGCAGTGCTGCACGCCCTTGGGCTTGCCGGTGGAGCCGCTGGTGTAGAGGATGAACAGCGGGTGCTCGGAATCCACGGCCACGGGCGCGCACTCCGTGCTCTGGCCGGCCAGGATCTCGCCGAAGGTCTTGTCGCGGCCCGCCGTCATGGCACAGGCCGTGGCCGTGCGCTCGTAGACGAAAACATGGCGCACGGCCTCGCAGCCGCCCAGCGCCAGCGCGTCGTCCACGATGGCCTTGAGCGGCAATTCCTTGCCGCCGCGCATCTGGTAGTTGGCGGTGATCACCGCCACGGCGCCCACGTCGACGATGCGTTCCTGCACCGCCTTGGCCGAGAAGCCGCCGAACACCACGCTGTGCGTGGCGCCGATGCGCGCGCAGGCCTGCATGGCCACCACGCCCTCGATGGTCATGGGCATGTAGATCAGGACACGGTCACCCTTTTGCACGCCCTGCGCCTTGAGCGCGTTGGCGAACTGCGAGACGCGCTCCAGCAGCTCGCGGTAGCTGACCTTGGTGACCTCGCCGCCATCGGCCTCGAAGATGATGGCCGTCTTGTGCTCGACGTCCGTGCCCATGTGCTTGTCCAGGCAATTGGCGCTGGCATTGAGTTCGCCGTCGGCGAACCAGCGGAAGAAGGGGGGATTGCTGTCGTCCAGCACCTGGGTGAAGGGCTTGGACCAGACCACGTTCTCGCGCGCCAGGCGGGCCCAGAAGCCCTGGTAGTCGTTCTCTGCCTCGGCGCACAGCGCCTTGTACTGCTCCATGCCGGAGATGCGGGCCTTGGCGGCAAAGTCTGCCGGCGGCGGGAAGACCCGGTTCTCCACCAGTACCGATTCAATGGGGGATGCTGTTGCGGTGCTCATGCTTGCTTGTCTCCTGGGCTGGCCAAATAAAAATTGTGGTGTGACTGTCGGGGGCCGGTCTTACATGCCACTGACTGAAACACCCTTGGGCGCGTCTACCTGGGGATTCCCCGCAGTTCCTGGCTGTCACCGGCAATGGCCTGTTTCGCCGCTAAAATCGCGCGCCCGTTTTCCACGGCCATTGTCCCCTCCCATCCACGCCCCCACGCAAGACAAGCGCGACCGACCACCATGGCCCGCCAGCAAAACTCCAACCGAGCCCCCGGCTCCCCCCTGCGTCCCCTGCCCTCCCTGATCTTCGCCAGCCGCTGGCTGCAGCTGCCGCTGTACCTGGGCCTGATCGCCGCCCAGGGCGTCTATGTCTGGCACTTCCTGCTGGAGCTGTGGCACCTGATCGAGGCCGCCTTCGGCAACCAGGAAGCGCTGCAGGCGCTGATCACCAGCATCGGCTACAAGCACGATGCGCCCATTGGCGCGCTCAACGAAACCATCATCATGCTGGTGGTGCTGGCGCTGATCGACGTGGTGATGATCTCCAACCTGCTGATCATGGTCATCGTGGGCGGCTACGAAACCTTCGTCAGCCGCCTGGGCCTGGACAGCCACCCCGACCAGCCCGAGTGGCTGGGCCACGTGAACGCCTCCATCCTCAAGGTGAAGCTGGCCCTGTCCATCATCGGCATCAGCTCCATCCACCTGCTCAAGACCTTCATCAACGCAGGCAGCTACGACGTCAAGGTGCTGATGTGGCAGACCATCATCCACGTCACCTTCCTGGCCAGCGCCCTGGCCATCGCCTACACCGACAAGCTGATCAACAGCACGGCCGGCAACCACTGAGCCGGCGGCATCCCACACCGAAGCCCCGCAGCGCCAGCCGCTGCGGGGCTTTTTTCATGGGCGGGCGCAGGCACGCTTTTTGCCGCAGATCGGGCTTGAAGCTTTCCTCAAGCTGACGCTTGACCGATTTTATTCATCGATGACAGCATATGCCTTGTGAATCATGATCTCTATGCTCTCATTAAGTGAGCAAATACTGACCGGATTGCAGACCTCAAGGGCTTGAAACAGCCCGAAACAGGTCTTTTCCGGCTCATGCGTTTTGACGCAGTAAAACCTGTTTTATATAATTTCGGCTTCTTTACAACCTGCCAAGCAGGTCATCGGCACCGTCTTCACGGCCTGCCGATCCCTCCGGCGGATCGTTGTGCTCCCGGCACAGCCCCGTCAACCGGGCCGAAACTCGGTCCTGATGTTGTGGGGCATCGCGCTGGCTGATCTTCAGCCACGATGCCCGCCTGAGACACCGCGCGCGCTTGCCGCCGGCTGCTCTCGACCTCTGGCTCTTGCGCACCGCTTCGCGTGCCATCCGAGCCGTCTCGGGTGCTTTCGCACCTGTTTGAATTCCAGCAACGGGGGACGGCCGTCCCCTGCAGCGAACGGCATCAGGGCTTCATTTTTGGCTTGCGCGCCAGCGTCTTCGCCCGTCGAGGACGCTGGACTGTGTTCCATCTCACCCAAAAGGAGAACGCCACAGTGGCCAAGCAGATCATCATCGATCATGTGTTCAAGGTTTTCGGGGACGACCCCAGGACCGCACTCGAGCTCGTCCAACAAGGCCTGAGCAAACAGGAGATCCTGGAGCGCACGGGCCAGTCCATCGGCGTGTTCGACGCCGACTTCACCATCGAGGCCGGCGAGATCTTCGTCGTCATGGGCCTGTCGGGCTCGGGCAAGTCCACCCTGGTGCGCATGCTCAATCGCCTCATCGAGCCCACGGCCGGGCGCATCGTGGTCGATGGCCAGGACATCAATGCCCTGAGCGAGCGCGATCTGCGCGCGCTGCGCCGCAAGGACATCTCCATGGTGTTCCAGTCCTTTGCGCTGATGCCGCACATGACGGTGCTGGACAACACGGCCTTCGGCCTGGAGCTGGCCGGCGCCGACAAGGCCGAGCGCCAGAAGCAGGCCCAGGCCGCGCTGGAGCAGGTGGGCCTGGGCGCCTGGGGCGCCAGCTATCCCGACGAGCTGTCGGGCGGCATGCAGCAGCGCGTGGGCCTGGCCCGGGCGCTGGCGTCCGATCCGTCCATCCTGCTGATGGACGAGGCCTTCTCGGCCCTGGACCCCATCATCCGCACCGAGATGCAGTCCGAGCTGCTGCGCCTGCAGCAGATCCAGCGCCGCACCATCGTCTTCATCTCGCATGACCTGGACGAGGCCATGCGCATCGGCGACCGCATCGCCATCATGAAGGACGGCCAGGTGATCCAGGTCGGCACGCCCGACGAGATCCTGCGCAGCCCCGCCGACGACTATGTGCGCAGCTTCGTGCGCGGCGTGGACGCGGCCTCGGTCTTCAAGGCCGGGGACATTGCGCGCCAGGCCCTGACCGTGGTGTCGGAGCACAGCGACCGCGGCTGCCGCGCCGCCCAGCGCCTGCTGGAAGACTCCGACCGCGACTACGCCTATGTGGTCAACGCGCGCCGCCGCTTCCTGGGCGTGGTGTCCTCGCAATCGCTGCGCGACGCACTGCATGGCCGCCCCGGCATGCTGGGCTTGAGCCACGCCTTTCTGCCCAACGTGGAGCCGCTGTCCGCAGGCACGCCGGTGGCCGAGCTGTTCGGCCCCGTGGCCGCTGCGCCCTGCGCGCTGCCGGTGACCAGCGACGACGGCCAGTTCATGGGCGTGGTCAGCCGCACCACCATGCTGCGCTTCCTGGACCGCGACACGCCGCCCGTGCCGCCGCCGCAGGAGATCGTGCCGCCCGTCACGCTCAACCCGCATTTCCCGGCCTCCAACGCCCCCACCGTCGCGCCGACCGTGGAGCCGATCGAACAACGACAAGGAGATGCCGCATGAGCGATGCAACCAACAGCCTGAACCCGAACACCGCCGCTGCCGCCACCGATCCCTGGGCCGAAGCAGGCGCCAATGCAAACGCAGCCCCTGCTGCCGATCCCTGGGCAGCCGCCTCCACGCAGGCGCCCGCCGATGCGTCGCCCGATCCCTGGGGCGCTGCCAGCAGCGGCGATGCACCGGGCGGCGACTGGCTGGGCGCGTCGGCCGGGGTTCCCGACGACGCACAGGCCAGCCTCTGGCACCAACTGACCACGGACGGCCTGCCCGTGCAGGGCTGGATCAACAGCGGCCTGGAATGGGTGGTCCACCATTTCCGCCCCTTCTTCCAGGCCGTGCGCACGCCCATCGACGGCACGCTGTCGGGCATCACCGATGCCATGCTGGCCCTGCCCTGGCCGCTGCTGATCCTGATCCTGACCCTGGTGGCCTGGCAGTTCGCGGGCCGCGCCATGGCCATTGGCGCCGCCGTTTCGCTGGTGGTGGTCGCCATGCTGGGCATCTGGCCCGAGGCCATGGTGACGCTGTCCCTGGTGCTGACCTCGCTGGTGTTCTGCATGGTCATCGGGCTGCCCGTGGGCATCCTGCTGGCCTCCAGCGACCGTGCCCAGCGCTGGACGCGGCCGCTGCTCGACGCCATGCAGACCACGCCGGCCTTCGTCTACCTGGTGCCCGTGGTGATGCTGTTCGGCATCGGCAACGTGCCCGGCGTGATCGTGACCATCATCTTCGCGCTGCCGCCGCTGATCCGCCTGACCAACCTGGGTATCCGCCAGGTGCGCCCCGACCTGATCGAGGCCAGCCGCGCGTACGGCGCCTCGCCCTGGCAGCTGCTGTGGAAGGTGCAGCTGCCGCTGGCCATGCCGTCCATCATGGCCGGCGTGAACCAGGCGCTGATGCTATCGCTGTCGATGGTGGTGATCGCCTCCATGATCGCCGTGGGCGGCCTGGGCCAGATGGTGCTGCGCGGCATCGGCCGCCTGGACATGGGCCTGGCCACCGTGGGCGGCCTGGGCATCGTGCTGCTGGCCATCGTGCTGGACCGCATCACCCAGGCCATGGGACAGACCACCCGTGGCGGCGCGCGCTGGTGGCACAGCGGCCCCGCCGGCTGCATTGCCCGCCTGCTGGGCGCCGGCAGCAAGCCAGTTCATCGCGGCAGCACCAGCTGAACGCCTTGCCTGCGGCGCGGACGGGCCTTCTGCCGCGCCGCCTTCCCGAAAAACGGCCAGCCCCGCTGGCCGCCCGCTCCCCTTTCATCACACAACGGAGGAACCCGAGGATGATCCAAGCCCTGAACCCCAACCGACTGCAGGCCAACGCACTGCGCCACTGGCTGCGCGCCGGCGCCATCGCCACAGGCATTGCGCTGGCCTGCGCCAGCGCATGGTCGGCCGACGAACAGCCCGGAAAGGGCGTGAAGGTGTTGCCACTGAAGAGCTCCATCGCCGAAGAGAGCTTCCAGACCCTCATCGTCATGAAGGCCCTGGAGAAGCTGGGCTACGACGTGCAGCCCTTCCAGGAGGTCGAGTACCCCACGGCCCACGTGGCGATTGCCAATGGCGATGCCACTTTCCTGGCCACGCACTGGAACCCGCTGCACGCCGACTACTACAAGAACGCGGGCGGCGACGCCAAGCTGTTCCGCAAGGGCGTGTACTCGGACAACGCCGCCCAGGGCTACCTGATGGACAAGAAGACGGCCGACGAATACAAGATCACCAACCTCGGCCAGCTCAAGGACCCCAAGATCGCCAAGCTGTTCGACTCGGACGGCGACGGCAAGGCCGACCTCACCGGCTGCACGCCGGGCTGGGGCTGCGAGGCCGTGATCGAGCACCACCTGACGGCCTACAAGCTGCGCGACACCGTGACCCACAAGCAGGGCACCTACTCGGCGCTGATCGCCGACACCATCTCGCGCTACAAGGCCGGCAAGCCCATCCTCTACTACACCTGGACGCCCTACTGGGTGAGCAACGTGCTCAAGCCCGGCAAGGACGTGGTATGGCTGGAGGTGCCGTTCTCCTCGCTGCCCGGCGAGCAGGCCAAGCTGGACACCAAGCTGCCCAACGGCAAGAACTACGGCTTCGTGGTGAACAAGCAGCAGATCATCGCCAACAAGGCCTTCACCGACAAGCATCCCGATGCCGCCAAGTTGTTCGAGCTGATGCAGGTCCCCGTGGGTGACATCAGCGCACAGAACCACATGATGAGCCAGGGCCAGAGCAAGCCTTCGGACATCAACCGCCATGTGGACGGCTGGATCAAGGCCCACCAGAAGACCTTCGACGGCTGGCTGGAACAGGCCCGCGCCGCAGCCCGCTGAACGCTGCGGGGGAGCCGCGCCAGGCGCTCCCCCGGCTTCCTGCTTCAAAGGCCCGCTTCGGCGGGCCTTTTGAACATGCGCAGGGCGATGGCCGTGACCACCACGCCCGCCACCAGCGCCACCGCATACATGGCCACGTGGGTCACGGCATTGGGAATGGGCGCGACGAAGATGCCGCCATGCGGCACCTTCAGCTCCACCCCCGCCAGCATGGACACGGCACCGGCCACGGCCGAGCCCAGCACCAGGGCCGGAATCGTGCGCAGCGGATCGCGCGCCGCGTAGGGAATGGCCCCCTCGGTGACAAAGGCCAGGCCCAGCACGCCGGCCGAGGCGGCGCTGCCGCGCTCCTCGCGCGTGAAGCGGTCGGCAAACAGGCGCGTGGCCAGGGCCAGCCCCAGCGGCGGCGTCATGCCGGCGATCATGGCTGCAGCCATGGGCGTGTAGACCTGGCTGGCGATCATTCCCGTGGAAAACGCATAGGCGGCCTTGTTCACCGGCCCGCCCATGTCAAAGGCCATCATCGCGCCCAGCAACAGGCCCAGCAGCAAGGCACTGGCGCCCTGCATGCCGCGCAGCCAGGCGCTCAGCCACTGCAGCAGCTCGGCCACGGGCGCACCGACCAGATAGAACATCAGCAGCCCCGTGAACAGGCTGCCCAGCACAGGCAGGATCAGCATGGGCAGCAGGCCCTTGAGCGCCTGCGGCAGCCGGATGTGCGCCGCCATGAAGGCCACGCCGTAGCCGGCGATGAAGCCGGCCGCGATGCCGCCGATGAACCCCGCGCCCATGCTGGACGCGATCATCCCGCCGATCATGCCCGGCGCAATGCCGGGCCGGTCGGCAATGGAATAGGCGATATAGCCGGCCAGCGCCGGCACCATCAGCGCAAAGCCGCCCTTGGCGCCGATCTGGAACAGCGTCCATCCCAGCGTGCCCTGGTGGGCATCGTCATGGACATAGATGCCGCCCAGCGCAAAGGCCATGGCGATCAGAATGCCGCCCGCCGTGACGAAGGGCAGCATGAAGGACACGCCGGTCATCAGGTGGCGATAGGCACCGCCCTGGGTCCGGGCCGGCGTGGGCGCGGCGCTGCCTGCAGCAGCAGCGCCCACGGCGGCACCATGCACGGTGGCTTCGGCCAGCGCCTTGGCGATCAGCCCCGAGCCATCGCGTATGGCCGGCTTGGTGCCGCTGCGCAGCAGCGGCTTGCCCGCGAAGCGCGAGAGATCCACCTCGCGGTCGGCGGCGATGATGACCAGGTCGGCCTCGGCAATCTCCTGCGGCGTCAGCGCATCAAGCGCGCCCACCGAGCCTTGTGTCTCCACGCGCATGGCGTGGCCCAGCGCCGCCGCGCCTCGCTGCAGTCCCTCGGCCGCCATGAAGGTATGGGCGATGCCCGTGGGGCAGGAGGTGACGGCCACGATCCGCTTGCCCGTGCGCTTGCCCATGTTCTCGCCCATGCGCTCTTCTGCGGGACTGGCGGCAGCGCAGCGTGCCAGCACGCCGGCCGGATCATCAAGCGCCTCGCGCAGGCTGCAGCGCTCGACGGCGGCGTGCACGAAGCGGGAGGCATCGGCGGCGGTATCTGCATCGTCATGGGTGCCGGCATCCGCCACGATCAGCAATTGCCCGGCCTGCGCGGCCGCATCGGCCGCATGCGGCCCGATCACGCCGCCGCTGGCGCGCACTTCCACAGCCAAGGGACGCTGTCCGGCCGCATGGCGCAGGGCTTCGGCGGCCAGCAGCGCTTCGGCGTCGTGCCCGGCGGCTGCGATCACCACAAAAAGAGGGTTCATGAGAGCTCCTGAAGAATGGGGGATCACGGCCACTGGCATGGCTCCAGCAGCACGCTGGCAGCCAGGACCTGGACGCGGTTGGCATCGACTTCGCGCGCGGGCGCGGCCTGCAGCCAGGCCAGCGCGCTGGCCGTGGACAGGCGTGCGGTGTCCGCCAGATCCAGTCCGCGCAGCCGCGCGGCCACCATGCCCGCGACCATGGCATCGCCCGCGCCCACGGAGCTGCCGCGTGCCCGCTGCGGCGGCCGCGCGATCACCGCGCCTTGCGCGGTGGCGAACAGCGCGCCCTCCTCGCCCATGGACACGACGGCCAGCCCCAGCCCCCTGTCCAGCAGGCGGCGCGCGGCGGCCAGCAGCGCGTCGCGGCCGTCCAGGCGCAGGCCGGTGGCGGCCTGCAACTCCTCCCGGTTGGGCTTGATGGCCCAGGGCATGGCCGCATGGGGTGCCGCCAGGGCAGCAGCCAGGGGGCCCTCGCTGGTGTCCAGCAGCACGTCGGCACCGGCGGCCACGGCCTGGGCCTGGAGCCGGGCCCAGCTGTCCGCAGGCAGGCCGGCCGGCAGGCTGCCCGATAGCACCACGGCCAGGCCGGGCCGCAGATACCGGGCCAGCGTGGACATGACGGCGTCCAGATGCGCTTCGGCCAAGGCCAGGCCCGGCAGGTTGATGTCCGTGGTCTGGCGTCCGCCGTCGGCCACCAGCTTGATGTTGGTGCGCGTCTGGCCCGGCACGCGCAGGCAGGCGTCGGCAATGCCGCGCTGGGCGAACAAGGCCTCGAACATGCCGGCGTTGTCACTGCCCAGCACGCCCAGCGCGGCCGTGGAAATGCCCAGGCCCGCCAAGGCGGCGGCAACATTGATGCCCTTGCCGCCCGGCGCCTGCACGCTGCCCAGCGCGCGCTGCACCTGGCCGGGCAGCAGCGCATCCAGGGTCACAAGCTGGTCTATGGCCGGGTTCAGGGTCACGGTGATGGCTTGCGGGGCGTTCATGCCGTCACCTCCTTGGCCAGTGCCCGCACCTGCGCGGCATCCTCGCAGCCGAGCGCCCTGTCTGCCAGCGCCTGCAACTGCCGCAGGCTGGCCGCGCGCAGGCCGGCCTTGACACCGGCGATGTCGTTGGGCGTCATCGACAGCTCGGTCACCCCCAGCCCGGCCAGCAGCAGCGCACCGAACGGGTCGCCGGCCAGTCCGCCGCAGACGCCCACGGGGCGCGCGCAGGTGGCAGCGCCCTGCACGGTGGCGCGCACCATCCGCAGCACGGCCGGATTCAGGCTGTCCGCCTCGGCCGCCAGTTGCGGGTTCTGGCGGTCCATGGCCAGCACGTACTGGGTCAGGTCGTTGGTGCCTATGGAGAAGAAATCGGCATGGCGGGCCAGTGCGTCGGCCTGCACGGCGGCGGCGGGCACCTCGATCATGATGCCCAGCGGCAGGACCGGGGCGTCCAGTTCGGCACGCAGCCGTTCGCAGGCCGCGCGCAGCGCCAGCAGCTCCTGCACGCCGGTGACCATGGGAAACATCACGGACAGCCTTGCGCCATCGCGGGCCGCCCGGTACAGGGCGCGCATCTGGGGCTCCAGCAGGTCGGGGCGGCGCAGCAGCAGCCGCGCGCCGCGCACGCCCAGGAAGGGGTTGTCCTCGCGCGGCAGCTCCAGGTGGGCGACCTGCTTGTCGCCGCCGATGTCCAGCGCGCGAACGATCAGCGGCCGGCCCTCCAGCGCCTGCGCCATGGCGCGGTAGGTTTCGTACTGCTCGTCCTCGCCGGGCGTGCTGCCGCGCTCCAGGAACAGGAATTCCGTGCGCATCAGGCCCACGCCCTCCGCGCCCTGGGACAGAGCCAGCGGCACCTGCCCGGGCAGGTTGACGTTGGCGCAGACTTCGATGCGCACGCCATCGGTGGTGATGGCAGGCAGGCTGCGCTGCGCGGACACGCGTTCCTGCAGTGCCTGCTGCTCGGCCATGTGGGCACGCGCCGAAGCCAGGTCCTGCTCCGAGGGATCAAGGTAGATGCGGCCATTGGCGCCATCGACGATGGCCAGGGCCCCATCGGCCATGCCCAGCACGCCGCCGCCTGCCGCCACGGCGGCCGGCAGCCCCAGCGTGCGCGCAAGTATGGCCGTGTGCGAGGTGGGACTGCCCTGCGCCGTGACCAGCGCGGCCACGCGCGCCGTGTCCAGCTGGGCGGTTTCCGAGGGCGAAAGATCGGCCGCGACCAGGATGCAGCCGCCTTCCGGCAGGCCCTCCGGCCCCGCCGCTGCCAGCGAGGGCTGCAGTTGCACCAGCACGCGCCGGCCCACGTCGCGCAGGTCGGCGGCACGCGCGGCCAGCGCGGGGTTGTCCAGCGCCTGGAGACGGGCAGCGCCCTCCTCCACGGCCTGGTCCCAGGCCCAGGCCACGCCGTGGCCCTGGACCATGAACTGGCAGGCGCGCGTGAGGAGACCGGTGTCGCCCAGCCACTCGGCCTGCGCGCTGAAGATG
This sequence comes from Delftia sp. WSY_10, assembly GCF_043104705.1. Lineage (NCBI taxonomy): Bacteria > Pseudomonadati > Pseudomonadota > Betaproteobacteria > Burkholderiales > Comamonadaceae > Delftia > Delftia sp. WSY_10. The sequence goes on from NZ_JBICKY010000015.1 coordinate 392,202, forward strand.
GCCGCATCGCCTTCGCCCAGGCGGCGGCGAGTGTCGTCATGCAGGGCGCGCAGCTGGCCCTGTGTCTCGGCCAGCGCCGCATGCAGCCGCCCGCCGCCCACGCTGAGCGGCTCAGGCAGGTCGGGGATCTCGGCGGCCTCCACACGCCACTGGTGGATGCGGGCCACGGCCAGCCCCGGGCTGGCGCCCAGGCCCACAAAGGCAGGCCGCGCCAGCGGCGGCAGCCAGCCCGTGGCGGGCGATTCGGCCGCCTTGCGCGCAGCGGCGTCGGCATCGGCACGTTCCTGGACCACCAGGGCCTGGGCCACGGCACACAGGCGCTGGACCGCGGCACTGGCATCGGGCCCCTCTGCCGAGACGGTGACCTTGTCGCCTTCGCGCAGTCCCAACTGCAGCAGGCTGGCCATCTGCCGCGCATCGGCCACCTCGCCGCCATGGCGCACCTGCATGCGCGAGGCAAAGCCGCGCGCCGCCTCCGCCCAGCGCGTGGCAGGCCGCGCATGCAGGCCGTTGGGATAGGCAATGGTCCATTCGCACGCCTCGGCCAGGTCCACTGCCGCCGGGCGGGCGGCAGGCGGTGCCGGGTCCGCCTGCCCCTGGAGGACATCGATGACCTGCTGCGCATCGCCGGTGGTGAACAGCGCCTGCAGCCGGGGTGTCTGCAGCAGGCCGGCCAGGCGGCGCAGCAAGGTGATGTGGGCATCGGAGCGTGCCGCCACCGCCACGACCAGATGCACGTTCTGGCCGGCATTCCAATCCAGGCCCTCGCGCACCTGGAGCACGGCCACCGCGTCGCGCAGCACCAGGGCCCGGTCTTCGGCGCGGCCGTGGGGAATGGCCACGCCGTGGCCCAGAAAGGTTTCGGCCTGGGCCTCGCGCGCCTGCATGCCGGCGGCATAGCCAGGGGCCACGCAGCCGCTGTCCTGGAGCAGCCGGGCGGCCTGGTCAATGGCGTCGGCCTTGTCGCGCACCCTGGCGCCCAGGCGCACGGCGATCTGCAGGCCCGCAGAAGCGGTGGGTGCAACCGCCGGGAGGGATGAATGGGCATTGATCATGGCGCGGATTGTGGGAACGTTCCCAACCATCAGTCAATCTGCACTGCAACATAACCTGGCCACAATCCGGCCATACCTCGGCATTTCTTTGGAGTTATCCTCTGCGGCACACCACAACCAACGGGAACGATTGCATTGAGCATCAGCATCAACGATGTGGCCCGTGCGGCCGGGGTTTCCAAATCAACGGTATCGCGCGCGCTGGCGGGCGGCTCGGTCAGCGAAGAAGTCCGGGCGCGGGTCGCGGCCGCCGTGCAGGCCACGGGCTACCGGCCCAATCTGATGGCGCGCCGGCTGCGCGCGCGCGACGCAGGGCCCATGGGCGTGCTGGTGGCCGACATACGCAACCCGTTTTTCACGGCCCTGATCCGCGCGGTCGAGGCCGAGGCCTATCGCCAGGGCCGGCGCGTGCTGTTGTGCAATACCGACGAAGACCCGCAGCGCGAAGCCATGTACCTGCAGCTCATGCAGGAAGAGCGCATCGCGGGGCTGATCTTTGCGCCCACCCAGGCCAGCCTGCACAAGCTCGAGCGCATGCAGCTGGAGTTTCCCGTTGTCCTGGTGGACCGGGCGGGCGCCCCGGCCTTCCATGACAGCGTGGTGCTGGACAACGCCCAGGCCTGCGCCACCCTGGTCAGGCATCTGGTGGAACAGGGCCGCCGCCGTATTGCAGGCGTCTTCGGCAGCACCAGCAGCACGGCGCGCGAGCGCTGCGACGGCTATCTGGCCGCCATGCGCGATGCAGGCCTGGAGCCCGACTTGCGCCAATTGCCCCCGACCAGCGATGCCGCCGAGGCCGAAGTCACGCAATGGCTGCGCCAGCCGCAGCGGCCCGACGCCTTCGTGGCCAGCAACGGCCTGCTGCTGGAAGGCTGCCTGCGCGCGATACGCGCCGCAGGCCTGCGCATCCCCGGCGATGTGGCGCTCGCCGGTTTCGACAACGAGCGCTGGACGGAGCTGGTGGCCCCCGCCATCACCGTCATCGAGCAGCCGATCGACGCCATGGGCCGAACGGCCTTCAGCCTGCTGATGGAGCGGCTGCATGCGCCCGAGCTGCCCGTGCGCAAGGTGGTCATGCAGGGGCGCTGCATCGTGCGCGAGTCCACGCAGGCGATTCGCTGAGCGCGGCTTTCGGGGCCGCCTGCCAATCCCCGCCCCAGGAGGGGGCACATTGGACTTTCAATGTTACAAACAGTCGCAAACAACGGACTTGCACCCATAATCGCTCACAATTTTGTCCCGTTGACCTCATGAACCAGCCCCAACATCCCATCGTCCATGGCACGGAAGACGTGCTGATCAGCCTCTGCAACTCCGTCTCGCGCGTGCTCCAGGTGGCCACGCAGTGCCAGATCCAGTATTCGGGCATGGTGCAGCGCATCACCAAGACCAGCCTCAAGCCCGACATCGGCTGTTTTGTCCTGGTGGACGGCGGCTTTTCGGGCCTGGTGATCATCAACTTCTCGGCCGCCGCCGCCATGGAGCTGTACCGCAGCTACATGCTGAGCATGGGCATGGGCGAGGAGGACCTTGCCAGCTCCTACACCTCCGACGATGTCAGCAACGTCATGGGCGAGCTGATGAACCAGGTGGTGGGCGACTTCACCAGCAAGGTCCAGCGCGAGCTTCAGACCTACATCACGCAAAGCCAGCCCAAGATGATCCGCCTGAACAAGCAGGTCAACCTCAGCGTGGATGCCAACCTCGACTCTCCCGAGGCGCGCCGCGTGACCTTCTACACGGGCAACAACAACATCTTCTATCTCGAGCTGGCCATGGACCGCACGGAGTTCATCAAGGTGGTGGATTTCGAACCGCAGGAGCGCCCCGACCCGGACGCCCTCATGGCGCAGGCCAACGCCAGCGCCCCCGCCGCAGCGCCTGAACCGGCCGGCAGCACGGACACCGACGAACTGCTCAAGTCCCTGGGCATGTAGGCCCCGCCTCCCCTGCGGGGGCCAAAACCCTGACGCCTGCGGATGTATCAGGCGGCTCCGGGAAACGATATCGTTGACATGCAGATAATTGGAATGCCAACTATTTGAATGCCACGATGTCTTCCCTTCCCGACCAGTCCCCGCCCGCGCAAGCCGATGCCGCCAGCGTGCAGCGGCATTTCATGTTCACGCTGGGCCAGGTCAACAAGCAATGGCGCCGCACGCTGGACAGGCTGCTGGCGCCCATGGGCCTGACCCAGGCGCTGTGGATGCCGCTGATGCATCTGGCGCGTTCGCCTGAAGCCATGCGCCAGAAGGATCTGGCCCATTCCCTGGCGCTGGACAGCTCCTCGGTCGTGCGCCTGGTGGACGGCCTGGCCGCCCAGGGCTGGATAGAGCGCGTGGACGACAGCGACCGCCGCGTCAGGAAAATCCAGCTCACGCCAGCCGGCCATGCCCAGGTCGAAGCCGTGCAGGGCCTGCTGCAGCAGGCCCGCGCCCAGGTGCTGGGCGCCGTGCCGCCCGAGGAACTGGGCGCGGCCTACGCCACGCTGCAGCGCCTGCTGGAGGCCATGGCCGCCGAGCCCGCCTGCGACACGGACCTGCCCGACGAGCAGGCTGCCTGAGATGGCTGCCGAGCACTCTTCGCTGCCACCCGCCCAGGACCATACAGCGGCCAGCCGCAAGGCGCCGCTATGGCTGCTGGTGGTCGTGACCATCGTCGGCACGCTGGCCATGCACATGTTCCTGCCCGCCCTGCCCGATGCGGCACGCCAGCTCCAGGCCGGCGCCAGCCAGATGCAGCTGACCATCACGGTCTACATCCTGGGCCTGGGCGTGGGCCAGTTGATCTATGGCCCGCTGTCGGACAGCCTGGGGCGCCGCCCCATGCTGCTGGCCGGACTCATCCTCTATGCGCTGGCCAGCCTGGCGGCCTTTCTCGCCCCGTCCGCCCCCTGGCTGATCGGCGCGCGGCTGCTCCAGGCGCTGGGCGGCTGCGCGGGCCTGGCCCTGGGCCGCGCGATTGCGCGCGATTCGAGCACGCCCGAGAACGCCGTGGGCAGCCTGGCGCTGCTCAACCTGATGATGATGATCGGCCCCGGCATCGCGCCGGCCATCGGCTCGGCCATCGACGACGCCCTGGGCTGGCGCGCCATCTTCGGCACGCTGGCCGTGGTCGGCGGCGTGACGGCCTTCGCCATCTGGAAGCTGCTGCCCGAAACCGGCCAGCCCACGGGCCGCCTGCACCTGGGCACCATCCGCGACGACTACCGCAGCCTGCTGCGCTCGCCGGCCTTCGTAGGCTTTGCCGTGGGCGGCGGCTGCGCCACCACGTCCATCTATGCCTTCCTGGCGGCGGCGCCCTTCGTGTTCATCGAGCAGCTGCATTCCACCAAGCATGAGGTGGCCATCTACCTGGGCCTGCTCATGGGCGGCATGGCCGTGGGCAATGCGCTGGCCCGCCAGCTGATACGCCACTGGCCCCTGGAGCGGCTGATGCTCAACGGCAATCTGCTGAGCCTGGCCAGCGCGGCCATGCTGCTGTTGCTGGCCCTGTTCAACCAGCTCACGCCGGCCATCGTGGTGGGGCTGATGGTGCTGTTCGCGCTGGGTTCGGGCCTGACCAGCCCTGCGGCGCTGGCCAGCGCGCTGAGCGTGCATCCGCGCCTCACGGGCTCGGCCGCCGGTGTCTACGGCAGCACGCAAATGGCCGTGGGCGGCCTGTGCACCTTGGGCGCCAGCCTGGGCAGCAACCCGGCGCTGTCGGCCGCGCTGGCCCTGGTCGTGGCCTGCGTGGTGGGGCAGTTGGGCTTTCGCAGCGCGCTGCGCCACGCGCAGCGCGCGCCCGGCTGAGGGCCATGGTCCCCGAGGCGACGGCCCGGCCGCGCGGAGCGCAGGCGGGGCCAGGGCCTCGATTACATTGGCGCAGCCGTGGGCCCTTGCCACGGACCACAGGAGACAAAAAACATGCGCCAACTTTCCTTTTCCATCGTCCTGCGCCAGGCCGCCTCCGGCACGCTGGCGGCCGCCGCGCTGCTGGCCGGCCCGGCCGCCCAGGCCGGCTCCATCGAGGCCGCCGAGTTCAAGAGCGCCACGCTCCAGCGCAGCTGGACCTACAACGTCTACCTGCCCACGGGCTACGACGCCCAGTCCAGGCTGCGCTACCCCGTCATGTACCTGCTGCACGGCAACGACGGCCAGCGCAACGACTGGCCCGTCAAGGGCAACCTGCTGCGCACGGTGGACCAGCTGATCCAGAACGGCGAGATCCCGCCCGCCATCATCGTCATGCCCGACGCGGGAACGACCTGGTACGTGGACCTCAAGGAGCCCATGGAGACGGCCTTCTTCCAGGACCTCGTCCCCCATGTCGAGAAGAAGTACCGCACCCTCACCAGCCGCGATGGCCGCGTCATCGGCGGCCTGTCCATGGGCGGCTACGGCGCGCTGCGCTACGTGCTCAAGTACCCGGAGAAATTCCAGGCCGCCGCCCTGCTGAGCCCCGCCATCTACAACCCCGAGCCGCCCGCCGATTCCTCGGCACGCTCGGTCAAGGTCTTTGCCGAACCCAACACGGGCGGCCAGTACAGCACCACGGTCTGGAAAAGCTACAACTACCCCGCGCTGTGGGACAGCTTTCTCGCCCGCAAGATCAGCGTGCCCATGTACATCAATTCGGGCGACGACGATGAATTCATGATCGAGTCCGACGCCGCCCAGCTCTACGCCCAGCTGCGCAGGAACAAGCAGCCTGCCGAGCTGCGCATCGTCAACGGCAAGCATGAATGGCCGGTCTGGGAAAGCACCATCGGCGACGCGCTCAAGTACGTGTTCCGCACCGTGCGCCGCCCGCAGGCGGACAACTGAGCCAGGCCATGAAGCAAAAAAAGGGGAGCCGATCGGCTCCCCTTTTTGATGGCATCAGCAGGTCCTACAGGTTGCCGACCATCTTGGCAGGGATCACCCAGGCGTCGAACTGTTCGCCGGTCAGGTGACCGGAGGCCACGGCCGCTTCGCGCAGGCTGGAGCCTTCCTTGTGCGCCTTCTTGGCGATGTAGGCCGCCTTGTCGTAGCCGATGTGCGGATTCAGCGCCGTCACCAGCATCAGCGAGCGCTGCACCAGCTCGGTGATGCGCTCGCGGTTGGGCTCGATGCCCACGGCGCAGTGGTCGTTGAAGCTCTTCATGCCATCGGCCAGCAGGCGCACGCTCTGCAGGAAGTTGTGCGAAACCATGGGGCGGAACACGTTCAGCTCGAAGTTGCCCGAGGCGCCGCCGAAGTTGATGGCCACGTCGTTGCCGAAGACCTGGGCCGCCAGCATGGTCACCGCCTCGCTCTGCGTGGGGTTGACCTTGCCGGGCATGATGGACGAGCCGGGCTCGTTCTCGGGAATGGAGATCTCGCCCAGGCCGCTGCGCGGGCCGGAGGCCAGCCAGCGCACGTCGTTGGCGATCTTCATCATGCTGGCGGCCAGCGTCTTGAGCGCGCCGTGGGCGTGGACCAGGCCGTCGCACGAGGCCAGGGCCTCGAACTTGCTGGGCGCCGTCACGAACGGGTAGCCGGTGAGCTGGGACAGCTCGGCCGCCACGCCCTCGGCATAGCCCTTGGGTGCATTCAGGCCCGTGCCCACGGCCGTGCCGCCCAGCGCCAGCTCGTACAGGTGCGGTAGCGCGGCGCGCACATGCTTTTCGCCATGGGCCAGCTGGGCCACCCAGCCCGAGATTTCCTGGCCCAGCGTCAGCGGCGTGGCGTCCTGCAGATGGGTGCGGCCGATCTTGACGATGTCGGCATAGGCCTCGCTCTTGGCCTGCAGCGTATTGCGCAGCAGGGCAATGGCGGGCAGCAGCTTTTGCTCGATGGCCGTGACGGCAGCCACGTGCATGGCGGTCGGGAATACGTCGTTGCTCGACTGGCTCTTGTTCACGTCGTCATTGGGGTGGACCAGGCGCGATTCGCCCCGCTCGCCACCGAGGATTTCGCTGGCGCGGTTGGCCAGCACCTCGTTGACGTTCATGTTGGTCTGCGTGCCCGAGCCGGTCTGCCAGACCACCAGCGGGAACTCGTCCGGGTGCTTGCCGGCGATCACCTCGTCGGCGGCGGCCAGGATGGCCCGGGTCTTCTTCTCGTCGAGCAGGCCCAGCTTGTGGTTGACGGTGGCCGAGGCCTTCTTGACCTGGGCCAGCGCGTGGATGATCTCGCGCGGCTGCTGCTCGCCGCTGATGTCGAAGTTCTGCAGCGAACGCTGCGTCTGCGCGCCCCAAAGCTTGTCTGCGGGGACGGCTATGGGTCCGAAAGTGTCTTTTTCCTGGCGGGTCGCGGTCATTGGTGTGGACTCCTTGGTGAAAACAACGCGGCGCAGTTGGCTGGAGGCAGGTCGGCGGGCCGCGCGCTGCGTGGCTCGGGGATGTCTGGCTGGCGGGGCCGCAATGGCAAAAACCCGCCCATGGTAACTCCGCAAATGGGAACCTCTCGCATCCATCCCCCACTGAGGTGTCGCCGAGGCGGGCTTGTCCAGGCAAACCCCTCGACTCTTGTACAAGACTGCACCCCTCGCGTGCACTTTCCGCCGCGCAGCGCCGATAATCGCCCCCGGGATTCCCCTCCCCTGTTCCCCCGATCAAAAAGACACCCCACCGATGACCACCACGATCCGCCAGCAGGACCTGATCGATTCGATCGCAGGCGCCCTGCAGTACATCAGCTACTACCACCCCGCCGACTACATCGCCCACCTGGCCCGCGCCTACGAGCGCGAGCAGAGCCCGGCGGCCAAGGACGCGATGGCCCAGATCCTGACCAACTCCAAGATGTCGGCCACCGGCCACCGCCCGATCTGCCAGGACACCGGCATCGTCAACGTGTTCCTGAAGGTGGGCATGGACGTGCGCTGGGAAGGCTTCACGGGCGGTCTGGAAGACGCCATCAACGAAGGCGTGCGCCGCGGCTACAACCACCCCGACAACACGCTGCGCGCCTCCGTCGTGGCCGATCCGCTGTTCGCGCGCAAGAACACCAAGGACAACACGCCTGCCGTCATCAACGTGCAGATCGTGCCCGGCGACAAGCTGGACGTGACCGTGGCCGCCAAGGGCGGCGGCTCGGAGAACAAGTCCAAGATGATCATGATGAACCCCAGCGACAACCTGGTGGACTGGGTTCTCAAGACCGTTCCGACCATGGGCGCGGGCTGGTGCCCGCCGGGCATGCTGGGCATCGGCATCGGCGGCACCGCCGAGAAGGCCGTGCTGCTGGCCAAGGAAAGCCTGATGGAAGACCTGGACATGTACGAGCTGCAGGCCAAGGCCGCGCGCGGCGAGAAGCTCGACCAGGTCGAGGAACTGCGCCTGGAGCTGTACGAGAAGGTCAACGCCCTGGGCATTGGCGCGCAAGGCCTGGGCGGCCTGGCCACCGTGCTGGACATCAAGATCAAGATGTACCCCACGCATGCGGCCTCCAAGCCCGTGGCCATGATCCCCAACTGCGCGGCCACGCGCCACGCGCACTTCGTGATGGACGGCTCCGGCGCGGTCTACATGGACGCCCCCTCGCTGGACCTGTGGCCCAAGATCGACTGGGAGCCCGACTACAACAAGTCGCGCCGCGTGGACCTCAACGCCCTGACCAAGGAAGAAGTGGCCAGCTGGAAGCCCGGCGACACCCTGCTGCTCAACGGCAAGATGCTCACGGGCCGCGATGCCGCCCACAAGCGCATCCAGGACATGCTGGCCAAGGGCGAGAAGCTGCCCGTGGACTTCACCAACCGCGTGATCTACTACGTCGGCCCCGTGGACCCGGTCAAGGACGAAGCCGTGGGCCCCGCAGGCCCCACCACGGCCACCCGCATGGACAAGTTCACCGACATGATGCTGGAGCAGACCGGCCTGATCGCCATGATCGGCAAGGCCGAGCGCGGCCCGGTGGCCATCGAGTCCATCAAGAACCACAAGTCGGCCTACCTGATGGCCGTGGGCGGCGCCGCCTACCTGGTGTCCAAGGCCATCAAGAACGCCAAGGTCGTGGGCTTCGAGGACCTGGGCATGGAAGCCATCTACGAATTCGACGTGGTGGACATGCCCGTGACCGTGGCCGTGGATGCCGGCGGCACCAGCGCCCACATCACCGGCCCTGCCGAATGGCAAAAGCGCATCGCATCCGGCGAGTTCAAGACCATTGAGATTGCCTCGGCCTGACGCCGGCGCCAAGCGCAAAGAGGCCGCCTTCGGGCGGTCTTTTCATTGGCGCGGGCATTTGTGACAGACTGCCCGCTGCCTGCAACACTGCCCATTCAACATGACCATCGCGCTCGTCCTCATCGCCCTGCTGGCCGCGACCAGCCTGGCCTGGCGCCTGTCCTCCCGCCGCCATGTCCTGCCCTGCCCGTCCTGGCTGCGCTGGATGGTCGAGCTCGACAATCCCTTCGCGGCCAGCAACAAGGCCGCCTTCATCGTCGGGCAACTGCAGATCCAGCCAGGCATGAAGGTGCTGGACGCGGGCTGCGGCCCGGGCCGCGTCACCCTGCCGTTGGCACATGCCGTTGGCGCGCAGGGACAGGTGCTTGCCGTGGACCTGCAGCCGGCCATGCTCGAACAGGTGGCGGCCAAGGCGCGCGCGCAGGGGCTGGAGAATGTGCGCACCCAGGCGGCGGCGCTGGGCCAGGGGCAGCTGGCAGCCGAGCAGCACGACCGCGCCGTGATGGCCGCCGTGCTGGGAGAGATCCCGGACCGCCAGGCCGCGCTGGCCGACGTGTTCCAGAGCCTGCGCCCCGGCGGCCTGCTGGCCGTGGCCGAGCTGGTCTTCGACCCGCATTTCCAGCGCCGCACCAGCGTGGAAAAGCTGGCAGGCAAGGCAGGCTTCATCCCCCACTCCTTCCACGGCCATGCGGCCGCCTATCTGCTGGTGCTGCAGCGCCCTCTCCAACCATGACCACCACACATTCCCCTGTAGCGACCCTGCGGACACCGCGCCTGATACTGCGCCAGTGGCAGGCCGGCGACCGGCAGCCCTTTGCCGCGCTGAATGCCGACCCACAGGTCATGGAGCACTTTCCGACACTGCTCAGCCGTGAACAAAGCGATGCCATGGCAGACAGGATCCAGGCACTGATCGAGGAACGCGGCTGGGGCTTCTGGGCGGCAGAGCACCTTGCCAGTGGCGAGTTCATGGGCTTCATCGGGCTGCACACTCCCGCCGCGTCTTTGCCGTTCTCGCCCTGCGTGGAAATCGGCTGGCGGCTCGCCCGGCCTTTCTGGGGCCAGGGCCTGGCCAGCGAAGGCGCGCGGGCGGCGCTGGAGCACGGCTTCGGCGCGTTGCATCTGGAGTCCATCGTCTCGTTCACCGCGCTGTCCAACCTGCGTTCGCAGGCCGTGATGCAGCGCCTGGGCATGGAGCGCGACGCCCATGACTTCGACCATCCGGAGGTGCCGGCAGGCCATGCGCTGCGCAGGCATTGCCTGTATCGCCTGACACATACCCAATGGCTGCAGCAGCAAGCCATGGCCGCAGCATGAACGCGCCCGAGCGGGCATACTGGGCGCCGCCTCCAAAAGCCTTTATCCGCATCTCCACATGACCTCCCCGGCCTCTCCCATCGGCGTCTTCGACAGCGGCATCGGCGGCCTCAGCGTGCTGCAGGCGCTGCGCCATGAGCTGCCGCATGAGCGCTTCATCTACCTGGCCGACAGCGGCTATGCTCCGTATGGCGATGCACGCGGCGACGCCTTCGTGCAGCAGCGCACGCGCACCATTGCGCGCCACCTGTGCGACCAGCACCAGATCAAGGTACTGGTGATCGCCTGCAATACGGCCACGGCCGCTGCCGTGGACATGCTGCGCGCTGAAATGCCCGAACTGCCCCTGATCGGTGTGGAGCCCGCCATCAAGCCCGCTTCGCTATCGAGCCAGACCGGCCACGTGGGCGTGATGGCCACGCGCGGCACGGTGAGCAGTGCGCGCTTTGCCCGGTTGGTGGCCGACCATGGCCAGCGCGTGCAATTCCATGTCCAGCCCTGCGACGGACTGGCCAAGGCCATCGAGGAAAGCACGGAGCAGCCCGTTCCCGCCGACCCCATGGCCACCGAGGTCGCGCGCCTGTGCGCCAGGTATGTGAATGCCCTGGGCAGCTTCGGACAGAAGACGGGTGAGATGGATTCCCTGGTGCTGGGCTGCACCCACTACATATTCGCCCGCGAGCAGTTGCGCACGCTGCTGGGGCCGGACATCCAGTTCATCGACACAGGTGCCCCGGTAGCCCGCCAGACGCGGCGCGTGCTGGACCGCCTGGGCACCCTGGCCAGCGAAACAGGACCCTTGCCCGCGGCGGAGGGCCAGGTCCGGTTGATGACCACGGGATCGCTGCAGGCCCTGCAGGCTGCGGCATCGCGCTGGCTGGATCTGCCCGCGCAATGCTGCTCGTCCGTTCAGGTCGGCGAATCCAGCGCCATCCCCACGGCCGCTTGAATCACGGCTGCGCCTGCCACAGGCGCCGGCCCGAGTGGTCCATCCAGCTCAGGTACAGCCGCAACTCGAACTCCAGCTGGTGGTATTCGGGCTCCATGTGGGTGCACAACTGGTAGAAGGCCTTGTCGTGATCGGGCTCGCGCAGGTGGGCCAGCTCGTGGACGACGATCATGCGCAAAAAAGCCTCGGGCGCTTGCTTGAACAGTGCACCGATGCGGATCTCATGCCGTGCATTGAGGCGGCTTCCCTGCACCACGGCGCGGCGCGTGTGCAGGCCCAGGGCGTTGTGGACCACATGGATGCGGCCGTCGTAGGCTACCTTGTTCAGCGTGCCGGCATTGCGCAGGTGCCGGCCCTTGAGGGCATCCACGTAGTCATAGAGGCTCTTGTCCGTGCGCACGGCATGGGCCTCGGGATGCTTGCGCAGCAGCCAGGCCTCGGCCTTGTCATCGGCCAGCCAGCCACGCACCTGTGACTGCAGCGCGGCCGGGTAGGCGGACAGGTAGGGAAGCGGCAGCGCGCCACCGGCCACCTCGCGCCGCTGCTCGCGCTGGCGGCGCACGGTCTCGGTGACTGCTCCAGAATACTTGGGCGTGCTGGTCTGTGCCGCCATGGCTGTACGCTGCGCGGGGCAGCGCCTTGCGCTCAATGCAGGTGGCGGGGGCGGCGGTTGCCGCCGTGGCCCGAACCCGATCCACCCATGCCGCGCGGCGGCTTGCCGATCTCCAGCGAGCTGACCAGGGCGTCGAAGCGCTGGGAGAACAGCTTGTCGATCTCCTGCACCACGCCACCCAGCTCGGAGCCGTCGAAATGGCGCTCCATCAGGTTGACCACGTCCTGCACCAGCAGGTCGCGCTGCACCTGCATGATGGCCGCGGGCGTCGGGCCCACGAAGAGCATGACGAAGTCGTCGCGCGACTCGGCCTCTTCGGACTCCTCTTCCTCGTCGAACTCGGTGTCGTAGAAGGTTACCTCGATGGCAGCACCCTGCTCGGCCAGCTCGTTGATGCCCATGCACATGTCGTCCAGCGACTGGCGGAAGTCCTCATCGCCGCGCACCGTCCAGCACACCTGGAGCAGGCGCTCCTTGGTATCGAACTGGATGCCGGGCTCTTCTTCGTAGACGCTGCCAGCGCCATCGGCCAGGGAGCGGGCACCCGCATACTTCCACAGCGGGCCCAGCGCTTCCTGCAACTGCTCGTAGGTCGTGTCGGGGCGCAGCAGCACCTGGCCGTGCACGTGGATTTCAAATGGAGCGTTGTAATTCGACATGTTCTCGTCTGGGATGAGTTTGGCCACACCTGTCACGCCGCACCATGTGCCACGATCAATGTCAACGGAACGCATGCAGGCATCGCCATCACTGTCTGCCCGAGCCGCGCCATCCAGGCAAGCAGCCCGGGGCCTGATGAAGGGATTCTCGCACGTAATGCAGCCGGCAAGGACTTGGCGGCGCATGGCCACAATGCGGTGCTGCAAGAGCACGAAGCCAGCAACATGCACTGCGCAGCACCGCGAAACATTGCGCAACCGCAGCATTCGCCTCAACGCAAAATTGCTGCAAAGATTGCAGCATCAGAACGTTGCTGCACATAGCTCATGGTGCCCCGAGCCGGGATCGAACCGGCACGCCCCTGTTCGGAAGCGGCGGATTTTAAGTCCGCAGTGTCTACCAATTTCACCATCGGGGCCCTGCGCCGCAGCGTCACAGGCCAACGCAAGCTGCTCATGCCTGCGAACTGCAGCACCAACGAAAAAGGGAAGCGTTACCGCTTCCCTTTTTTCTGAATTGGAGCGGGAAAACGGGTTCGAACCGTCGACCTCAACCTTGGCAAGGTTGCGCTCTACCAACTGAGCTATTCCCGCATATCTGTCAAGCTGTGCGCCTCACAGAGCAGACTTGAATTCTAGCGCAGATTTCCGGCACTCCGGACCAAGTCCGGAAAAAATCCACGTCGAAGCGGATCAATGCCCACCCGCACAGCAGCCCGCTCCATGCCGTCGCTTACTTGCCGTCGATGCGGTCCTGCATGCGCTTGGCGCGCTGTTCAGACGGGGGGTGAGAGCTCAGGATGGAGCTGCCGCCACTGCCACCGCTGAGCTTGGCCAGCTTCTGGAACGATGTGACCAGGCCCTGGCGACTCATCTTCTTTTCCGTGAGCAGGTCAAAGGAATAGTCATCAGCCGCCGACTCCTGGGACTGGGAGAACTGGGCGTTGATGAACTTCTCACCCAGATCTCCGGCCTGCGAGCGCGACAGCGAGGCCAGCGCCGAATTGCCGCTATTGGCTGCAATCGAGCGCGCAGCCGATGCCGCATAGGCCGTTTGCATGCGCTTCTTGCTATGACCCAGCGCCACATGCCCGATCTCATGGCCAATCACGCCACGCAATTCATCGTCGTTCATCAGATCCATCAGGCCGCTGTAGACGCGAATGCAGCCATTGGCCATGGCCCAGGCATTCACGTCCTGCGTCATATAGACCTTGTAGACGGCTTTTTTCCCATTGACGGCCTGCGGCATGCTGGCAATGACCTTGTTCAGCCGCACCGTGTACTTGCTCTTGGCATCGGCCACCTTGTTCTGCGCATCCATGGCCGCGCAGGAGTCGTTGGACAGCGTGACCACATCGTCATCCGTGAGCGTCATGGCCTTCATGGCCGTGGAGCCTGAATCCAGCAGCCCGCCCACATCAGCGGACTCCATGGTTTTACAACCCGCCAGCACCACGCCGCTGGCAACAATCGCCGTCAATAGCTTGATCTTCATAATCCCTCCCGATGAATGAAGCGCGCATCATATCCACGACCGGCCAATTGAATCCACCGCCAATGGCAAGCCATTTGCACTTTTTTGCAATTTTCCAATCAACTTCCAATAAGCACGCTCGCGGCGAGGATCCAGGCAGAACAATTGGAAACAAAATAATTCACCGAACTGGCAATGAATTACAGAATGGAATTCTCTTCATGTCACAGAAGAACAAGCCCTGAACCACTCGCAGAGTGCCGAAACTTTAGAGAGAGGGAGAGATGGAGCTTGACCGGGCACGGGGCTGGCTCGAACCAGACAGCAAGGACAAGCAATGATCCTGACGCAGAAAAAGAAAAAGGCCCCGAAGGGCCTTTTGAACTGTTTTCGCAATGAATTTTTGGAGGCGCGAACCAGAGTCGAACTGGTCTAACCGGATTTGCAATCCGGGGCATAACCGCTTTGCTATCGCGCCAAGATCACTATCAAACAACTACAGCATTGCTGCAGTTTTTAAAAACTGGAGCGGGAAAACGGGTTCGAACCGTCGACCTCAACCTTGGCAAGGTTGCGCTCTACCAACTGAGCTATTCCCGCAAACATTCAAGCAACTACCCGTCACCTGAATCGAACGTACACAAGGCACATTCAAAACTGGAGCGGGAAAACGGGTTCGAACCGTCGACCTCAACCTTGGCAAGGTTGCGCTCTACCAACTGAGCTATTCCCGCTTGAATCATCCATTCTGGCAGCCAACCGCCACCAGAACCGAACACACCCGAAAGCATGTTCAAAATCTGGAGCGGGAAAACGGGTTCGAACCGTCGACCTCAACCTTGGCAAGGTTGCGCTCTACCAACTGAGCTATTCCCGCATTTCTATCGAAGCCTGACATTCTACAACGTCGTTTGCTGCGATGGGATGAATTGTAGCGTAGTTCTTGGAGGGTTCAGGAAAAACGCTACATTTTTTCATCTTCAGTGCTTGACTGCAGGCTCCACAGCCTTGGTTTCCGCCGGGGCCACGGCGGCGGCCTCCTCGTCGGACAGAGGCTCTGGCACACGTTCCAGCGCCACCTTGAGGACCTGGTCGATCCACTTGACGGGAATGATTTCCAGGCCGCTCTTGACGTTGTCGGGGATCTCCTGGAGGTCCTTGACGTTCTCTTCGGGAATCAGCACCGTCTTGATGCCGCCACGCAGGGCCGCCAGCAGCTTTTCCTTGAGGCCGCCGATGGCGGTGACCTCACCGCGCAGCGTGATTTCACCAGTCATGGCGACATCGGCACGCACCGGGATACCCGTCAGCGCAGAGACGAAGGCCGTCGTCATGGCTGCACCCGCGCTGGGGCCGTCCTTGGGGGTGGCGCCATCGGGCACGTGCACGTGGATGTCCTTCTTCTCGAAGGCCTCGTCCTTGATGCCCAGCATGCGCGAGCGGCTGCGCACCACGGTACGCGCGGCTTCGACCGATTCCTTCATCACGTCGCCCAGCGAGCCGGTGCGCGAGATCACGCCCTTGCCGGGCATGATGGCGGCCTCGATGGTCAGCAGATCGCCGCCGACCTCGGTCCAGGCAAGACCCACGACCTGGCCGATCTGGTTGTTCAGTTCGGCACGGCCATAGGTGTACTTGCGAACACCCAGGTAGTCAGGCAGGTTGTCGGCAGTGACGACGACGGTGGGCTCCAGCTTCTTGAGCTGCAGGCCCTTGACGACCTTGCGGCAGATCTTGGACAGCTCGCGCTCCAGCGAACGCACGCCGGCCTCTCGAGTGTAGTAGCGCACGATGTCGCGGATGGCGGATTCCTCCACCCGCATCTCGCCTTCCTTCACACCGTTGTTGGTGATCTGCTTGGGCAGCAGGTAGCGGATGGCGATGTTGACCTTTTCGTCCTCGGTGTAACCCGACAGGCGGATCACTTCCATGCGGTCCAGCAGCGCGGGCGGGATATTCATGGAGTTGGAGGTCGCCACGAACATCACGTCGCTGAGGTCGAAGTCCACTTCGACGTAGTGATCGCCGAAGGTGTGGTTCTGCTCGGGGTCCAGCACTTCCAGCAGGGCGCTCGACGGATCGCCACGGAAGTCCATGCCGAGCTTGTCGATTTCGTCCAGGAGGAACAGCGGGTTGCGCGTGCCGACCTTGTCCAGGCTTTGCAGCACCTTGCCCGGCATGGCGCCGATGTAGGTGCGGCGGTGGCCGCGGATTTCCGCCTCGTCACGCATGCCGCCCAGCGCCATGCGGACGTACTTGCGGCCCGTGGCCTTGGCGATGGACTGGCCCAGCGAGGTCTTGCCCACGCCCGGAGGACCGACCAGGCACAGGATGGGCGCCTTGACCTTGTCCACGCGTTGCTGCACGGCAAGATATTCAAGGATGCGGTCCTTGACCTTTTCAAGGCCGAAGTGGTCGGCATTGAGCACCTCCTCGGCATTGGCCAGGTCGTGCTTGATCTTGGTCTTCTTGCTCCAGGGCAGGCCCGTGAGCACATCGATGTAGTTGCGCACCACGGTGGCTTCGGCCGACATGGGCGACATGAGCTTGAGCTTCTTGAGCTCGGCCTCGGCCTTCTTGCGCGCCTCGGCAGGCATGCGAGCGAGCTTGATCTTCTTTTCGATCTCTTCGATGTCGGCGCCGTCCTCGCCCTCGCCCAGCTCCTTCTGGATGGCCTTGACCTGCTCGTTCAAATAGAAGTCGCGCTGGTTCTTTTCCATCTGGCGCTTGACGCGACCACGGATGCGCTTGTCGACATTGAGGATGTCGACCTCCCGGTCCAGCTGCTCGAACAGGTTTTCCAGGCGCTCCTTGATGTCCACCAGGTCGAGCACGGCCTGCTTGTTCTCGAGCTTGAGCGGCAGGTGCGCGGCGATGGTGTCGGCCAGGCGGCCGGCATCATCGATGCTGGCGATGGAGGTGAGGATCTCGGGCGGGATCTTCTTGTTGAGCTTGACGTACTGGTCGAACTGCTGCGTCACGGCGCGGCGCAGGGCTTCGATCTCGCTGGGCTTGTGGGTTTCGGCCTCGGGCGCCACGGGCACGACGGAGCCCACGAAGTGGGTCTCTTCATCCATGACCTGCTTGACCAGCGCGCGCTGCTGGCCTTCGACCAGCACCTTGACCGTGCCGTCGGGCAGCTTGAGCATCTGCAGGATGGTGGAGACGCAGCCGACGTCGAACATGTCGGCCGCCGTGGGTTCGTCCTTGGAGGCGGTCTTCTGGGCCACCAGCATGATGCGGCGGTCGCCCTCCATGGCCAGCTCCAGCGCCTTGATGCTCTTGGCGCGGCCCACGAACAGCGGAATCACCATGTGGGGGAACACGACCACATCGCGCAGCGGCAGCAGCGCCAGGTCTAGGGGGGTGGAAGGCAAAGGGGTATGTCCTGACATGGGAATCCTCGGTTTGTCAGCGGAAGATGGTCCGCCCACCGGTGTATTTCAACCCCGCAGCCCGAAAGGATTTCGGGCCACAGGGACTTGCGCTGCCGGACCTTTGCAGGCAGCGGCGCATCAGGCTTTCTTGGCCGCCTCGCGGTAAACCAGCAGCGGTGCTTTTCCGTCTTCGATGGTGGACTCGTCCACCACCACCTTCTCGACATTGTCGGCATTGGGCAGTTCGTACATGGTGCCGATCAGCGATTGCTCCAGGATGGAGCGCAGGCCACGCGCACCCGTCTTGCGCGCCAGCGCCTTGCGGGCGATGGCCTTGAGCGCGGCGGGCCGGATCTCCAGCTCCACGCCTTCCATGGCCAGCAGCTTGCTGTACTGCTTGACCAGGGCGTTCTTGGGCTCGGTCAGGATCTGCACCAGGGCGTCTTCGCCCAGTTCGGCCAGGGCCGTGACCACGGGCATGCGCCCCACCAGCTCGGGGATGATGCCGAACTTGATCAGGTCTTCAGGCTCGATCTCCTGGAACACTTCCGAGATGGAGCGCTGCTTCTTGCTCTTGACCGTGGCGCCAAAGCCGATGCCCGACGCCTCGGTGCGGTTCTCGATGACCTTCTCCAGGCCCGCGAACGCGCCACCGCAGATGAACAGGATGTTGGTCGTGTCGATCTGCAGGAAGTCCTGGTTCGGATGCTTGCGGCCGCCTTGCGGGGGAACGCTGGCCATGGTGCCTTCGATGAGCTTGAGCAGGGCCTGCTGCACGCCCTCGCCCGACACGTCACGCGTGATGCTGGGGTTGTCGGACTTGCGCGAGATCTTGTCGATCTCGTCGATGTAGACGATGCCGCGCTGCGCACGCTCGACGTCGTATTCGCAGCTTTGCAGCAGCTTCTGGATGATGTTCTCGACGTCCTCGCCCACGTAGCCGGCCTCGGTCAGCGTGGTGGCATCGGCCATGACGAAGGGAACGTTGAGCATGCGCGCCAGCGTCTGCGCCAGCAGCGTCTTGCCGGAGCCCGTGGGACCGATGAGCAGGATGTTGCTCTTGGCCAGCTCAATCTCGTCCTTGCCAGCCTTGTCCTTGTGACGCAGGCGCTTGTAGTGGTTGTATACGGCGACAGCCAGCGTGCGCTTGGGCAGGTCCTGGCCGATCACGTAGTTGTCCAGGTTGGCCTTGATTTCGGCGGGCGTGGGCAGGTCGCCTCGGCCGTCCTTGGCCTCGGTGCTGGGCTGCTCGTCGCGGATGATCTCGTTGCAGAGATCGATGCACTCGTCGCAGATAAAGACTGACGGACCCGCGATCAGCTTCTTGACCTCATGCTGGCTCTTGCCGCAGAAGGTGCAATAAAGGTTTTTTTCGCTGGAGGAGCCTTTTTTCTCGGCCATGGGGTCGGTGCCTTGTTACAGAAATATGGAAAAGGATGATAACCAAATGGAAAGCGGCGTTTTCCGTAGGGGGAAAACGCCGCCCATTCTCATACAGCCTCCGGGCTTCAGGAGCGCTTGTTGATCACCTGATCGACCAGGCCGTAGTCCTTGGCTTCGTCGGCGGACAGGAAGTAGTCGCGCTCGGTGTCGTGCTGGATCTTTTCCAGCGGTTGGCCCGTGCGCTCGGCCAGGATCTTGTTCAGGCGCTCGCGGGTCTTGAGGATCTCGCGGGCGTGGATCTCGATCTCGGTGGCCTGGCCCTGCATGCCGCCCAGCGGCTGGTGGATCATGACCTGGGAATTGGGCAGCGCAAAGCGCTTGCCCTTGGTGCCAGCGGCCAGCAGGAAGGCACCCATGCTGGCTGCAATGCCGGTGCACAGCGTGGACACATCGGGCTTGATGAAGTTCATCGTGTCGAAGATGGCCAGGCCGGCGCTTACGGAGCCGCCGGGGCTGTTGATGTAGAACGAAATGTCCTTGTCGGGGTTTTCGCTTTCAAGGAACAGCAGCTGGGCCACGACGAGGTTGGCCGTCTGGTCATTGACAGGGCCCACCAGGAAGATCACCCGGTCCTTGAGCAGGCGCGAGTAGATGTCGTACGACCGCTCTCCGCGGCCGGACTGTTCGATGACCATTGGGATCATGCCCAAACCCTGAGTTTCCAATGCGCTCATGTTTTCTCCAGTACTAGGGGGCTACTTTAGCCGTATCCGGAAAGAAAATGGGGCTTGTGCGCCAAAGCACAAGCCCCGCAGATGCCAACCCGCCCGCCGATCTCACGAAGCGGCAGGCAGGCGGTGCTCAAACCCTCAGGCCTGGCCCATCAGTTCGTCGAAGGACACGGCCTTGTCGGAGACCTTGGCCTTGCCCAGCACGAACTCGGTCACGTTGTTTTCGATGACAACGGCTTCGACTTCAGCCAAGCGTTGGCGGTCGCCGAAGTACCAGCGTGCCACGTCTTCGGGCTTTTCGTAGCTGGCGGCCAGCTCTTCCACGTGGGCCTTGATCTGCTCGGGCGTGGCGTGCAGCTCGTTGGCGCGCACCAGCTCGGCCACCACCAGACCCAGGCGCACGCGGCGCTCGGCTTGGGGCAGGAACACGTCTTCAGGGATCTCGGCCTTGTCGGCGTCCTTGATGCCGCGCTGCTGCAGCTCGGCGCGGGCGCCTTCCAGCAGACGTGCGACTTCAGCCTGCACCGAGGCCTTGGGCAGTTCCAGCTCGGCCTTGGACACCAGGGCGTCCATCACGGCTTGCTTGTTGCGGCCCTGGACGCGGAACTTGACTTCACGCTCCAGGTTCTTCTTGATGTCGGCGCGCAGGCCTTCGACCGTGCCTTCAGCCACGCCCAGGGCCTTGGCAAAAGCCTCGTCCACTTCGGGCAGGTTGGCGGCTTCGATCTTCTTGACCGTCACCAGGAAGTCGGCAGTCTTGCCGGCCACGTCCTTGCCGTGGTAGTCGGCGGGGAAAGCCAGGGGGAAGGTCTTGGACTCGCCGGCCTTCATGCCGCGCACTGCGTCTTCGAATTCCTTGAGCATCTGGCCTTCGCCGACCAGGAACTGGAAGTCTTCGGCCTTGCCGCCGGAGAAGGTCTCGCCGTCGATCTTGCCTTCGAAGTCCACGGTAACGCGGTCGCCGTCCACGGCCACATCGGCCTGGGCGCGCTGCGCGAAGGTGCGGCGCTGCTTGCGCAGGATGTCCACGGTCTTGTCGATGGCGGCGTCGTCCACTTCGGCCGTCAGCTTCTCGACTTCGGCCGAGGTCAGGTCACCGATCTTGACTTCAGGCATCACTTCGAAGATGGCTTCGAACTGTGCCTCGCCCTCGGGAGCGCCTTCCTTTTCGGAGATGCGGGGCTGGCCGGCCACGCGCAGCTTGGCTTCGTTGACGGCCTGTGCAAAAGCCTCGCCAACCTTGTCGTTGAGCACTTCATACTGCACCGAATAGCCATAACGCTGGGCCACCACGCTCATCGGCACCTTGCCGGGACGGAAGCCGTCCATCTTCACGGTGCGCGCCACTTGCTTGAGGCGGTTCTCGACTTCGCTCTGGATGGAGTTCAGGGGCAGGCTCAGCGTGATCTTGCGCTCGAGCTTTTCAAGGGTTTCAACAGTAACGGCCATGTTTGTTCCTATGAGGGATTGGACCGTGCCGGCTGCTGTACAGCCCGCACCGTATTGCGCAAAAGTCACGGTGCAACGCGAGCCAAAGCCAGTCGGCCGCGCGGCACCTCAGATTTCAAGGGCTTACATCACATGCGCCTGGCCGCTGGGGACCGCACATGGTTCGCTCAACCCGTGATGTAAGCGAAGCCGGACATTATAAACGAGGCGGTTTTAACCTCCGGACGCACCCACTTGCGGGGAATCCCCCAATCCGTTTGCAAACGGGCCGTCCCTACAGGAAGCGGGCTTGGGCAGTGTTCGCCGCAGTTGAGCGGCGTTGGTGCGTGGTGCGCGGGGGGCGGGTCGTCAACCATTCAAAAACAATCACTTGTCTTCACAGCGCGGGATTCGCGCGGGCCGTTCAAAAGCCTCCAGGTGCACTCTGCACACCCCAGGTCGACATGTACACGACCTGATCAAAACCCCGCTTGCCGTCCTCAATCAGCAGATGAAACAGGGTCACTTCAAATTGAAACATCTGCCCATTCGACCTATACTGTATGTGCATACAGTAGAAAGAAGACGTGATGCAGCACCAGATTGAGACGGTCAGGGACGATGTGGAAAGCGCCAGCGAGCAAGTGGCCGCCATCTGCGAGCTGCTGGCTGCAGCCCGGGGCACGGCCGTGCACGCCTCGGCCATTACCGCATTGCTGCTGCCGGTGTCACGCAAGCTCAGCGCGGCGGCGGGCGACCTGTCCGACCATCTGCATCGCAGCCAGGCAATTGGCAGCAAGCGCAGCTAGCCCAGCCCACCTTCGCCTCGACAAGGCCCCGCCCTGCGGGGCCTTGTCGTTCCTGCACCGGATACGCCGATGGTGTGCCCGGTTTGCGCACAGGCTTCGGCGATTGCCCGGCTGGCGCCCCTGGGCAAACATGGCATTCAACCCCGGCCCGCGCGCCGGACCCGGCATACCGCCTGCCCGGTGCCTCCGTGATCCGGTGGACTGAGGCGTTCCCGGCATCCGCAGCCACATGCATGGCGGGTGCACCAGGAACAGGTCCATGCGGGCCGGCCCACGAGGAGCCTCAGTGAGTCTTGCCATTCCCATTCCCATTCCTGCGCCGGATCAGGCGATATCGCCCCCTGCCCATACCGCCACCCATGGGTACAGGGAGTGCGACTAATGCAGGCCATTGCCCGTGAATACGAAACGCTGGACGAGCTGTGCATGCGCCAGCTGGGCGCCACGCGCGGCGTGGTGGAAGCCACGCTGGAGCGCAACCCGGGCCTGTCGGCCCACGGGCCCCATCTGCCCGCCGGCCTGGCCGTCGAGCTGACCGAACCCGCCCAGGCCCCCAGCCTGCCCCTGATCAGTTTCTGGGATTGACATGGACCGAGAAACCATCGTCAAGACCGCCGCCCTGGAAGGCGCCAAGGCCGCGCCTCCCGTCACCGTCGTGGCCGCGAACGTGGCCAATGGCTGGACCATGACCCATACCGCCACCGCGCTGACCATCGTCTACGTGCTGCTGCAGGCCGTGTATCTGCTGTGGCGCTGGCGCAATGAGCGCGAGGACCGGCGCGCGCGCCAGGCCGAGGACGCTGCGCGCAGGAAGGCGTCTTCGACCGCCACAGACACCGGAGTGGCCCCATGAGCACAGCGCGCATGCCAGCGGCAGGTCTGGGCATTGGCGCGGCCATCGTTGCTGCCTGGATTGCCGCAGAAGGCTTCAGTGCGGCGCCCATCATTCCCGTGCAGGGCGATGTGCCCACCATCGGCCACGGCGCCACGCGCTACGAGGACGGCACACGCGTGACCCTGGCCGACCCGCCCATCACCCGCGAACGGGCACGCGAGCTGGCCATCAACCTGCTGGAGCAGCAGTACGGCGCCTGTGTGCGCGATTCGCTGGGTGACACGCAGGTGCACCCGGCCGAGTTCGCCCAGGCGGTGGACTTCGCAGGCCAGTACGGCTGCGGGGCCTGGCGCGGCTCCTCGATGCTGGCCCGGACACGGGCTGGCGACTACGCCGGCGCCTGCCAGTCCTACCTGTCCTGGCGATTCATGACCAGCAGCCAGCCTTTGCAGGGCTTCAGCGCCTATCGATGGGATGGCGCAGGCCGGCCCACGCGCTGGCGCTTTGACTGCTCGGCACCCGGCAACAAGGTGTGCCGCGGCGTGTGGACACGCCAGCAGGCGCGCCACGCGGCCTGCATGGAGGCCCAGCCTTGATGGACCGCCTGCAAACCCATGCCTGGCAGCTGCTGGCCCTGCTGCTGGCGGCACTGCTGGTCTGGCAGTCGCTGGCGCGGCTGGGTGCCGAGCGCGATGCGGCGCAGGCACGCACGGATCTGGCGACCGACCGCCAGGCCGCTGCCACCGCCGCGCTGCACGCATCCGAACGCTATCGACAACGGGAAGGAGCCTACCGTGAACGCCTCGACTTTCTTGCACGCGACACGGACCTGGCCCTGGCGCGCGCTGCGGCGGATGCCGATGCTGCCCGCGCTGCTGCTGGCCGGCTGCGCGGCGACCTCGCCAGCTACCTCACCGCCCACCGTGCCGCCGCCCAGGCTCGCGCCGCTGCCGGACAGTGCGCGCCAGACACCGCAGCCCTCGATCTGCTCGCCGAGCTGCAGCGCCGCGCTGACGAGCGAGCGGGAGCGCTGGCGCGCATTGCTGACGACGCCCGCCACCGAGGCAGCGCCTGCGAGCGCGCCTACGACGCCGGGCTCGCGCTGACCAGCGCCCTGACAAGCACCATGACCCCGGACCCACGCCATGCTCAAGCCCGCTAGCCTGCGCGACGCGCTCGTCGCTGCCCTGCCCCAGCTGCAACAGTCGCCGGGGAACATCCGTTTCACCATCCAGAGGGGCCGTGTGGTCAACACGGGCACGCCGTCCCTTTCCTGGGAATACCGCTACACGCTGAGCCTGGTGATTGCGGACTTCACCGGCAGCATCGATGCCGTGACCGTGCCGCTGCTGGTCTGGGCGCGGCGCCACCAGCCCGACCTGTTCGACCATGCCGAAAAGCGCGAGCAGGCGATCCGCTTCGACATTGCGCCCCCTTCCACGGACCCTGCAGCCGCCTCTCAGCCGCAGCAGCTCGCGATCGAGATCGACCTGGTGGAGGCTGTGCTGGCGCGCCCGCGCGAGGGCGGCCCCGGTGCCTTCGACCTGATCTACAAGCCCGAGCCGCCAGGCCAGCTCGACATTGCGCAGCGCCAGTTGTGGGAGCTGTTCCTGTTCGGCGAGAAGGTGGCCGAGTGGAACTACGACCCGCGCTGAGGCGTGGCCGGGCCGCATGCCGGGCTGCATGTGGCAGCGTGCGCCACGCCCGGCACACGGCGACACGCAAGGGCCCGGCCGGCACCATGAACGCCATGGATTCGCCCGTCGCACAAACCGAGAGCCCGTACGAGATCATCCGCCGCCTGGAGGGGCTGATCCGCACCGGCACCATCGCCGCAGTCCGCCATGCACGCCCTGCGCGCTGCCGCGTCAAGACCGGCAACCTGACCACCAACTGGATTCCCTGGCTGGCACTGCGCGCCGCAGGCGAGAACGCCAGCGTCTGGTGGCCACCGGCCGTGGGCGAGCAGTGCGTGCTGCTGTCGCCCGGCGGCGACCTGCTGGGCGCCGTGGCGCTGACCGGCATCTACAGCAGCGCCGCAGCCCAGCCCAGCGACCGCGAAGGGGTATGCCACACGCAGTGGAGCCCCACCGATTTCATGGAGCACGACAGCACCACGGGCCGTCTCAACATCAACGTGGCCCACGGCATCACGCTGCGCGTGGGCAACTCGGTGATCAGCATCGACGAGCAAGGCATCAGCCTGCAGGCCGGCGGCGGTTCGGCCACCGTCAATGCGCAGGGCCTGGCCGGCGCGCCCGATGTGACCACCGGCCCCATCAGCCTGCTGCGCCACCGACACGGCGGCGTCAGGGCAGGCGACGCCGTCACGCAGGGGCCGCTATGAACCGCCATACAGGCCGCCGTATCGAGGGCATGGAGCATCTGCGCCAGAGCGTGGCCGACATCCTGTCCACGCCCATCGGCTCGCGCGTGATGCGCCGCGACTATGGATCGCTGGTCCCGGCGCTGCTGGACCAGCCCGACAACAACGCCACCCAGGCGCGCCTGCGCGCCGCCGTGGCCAGCGCGCTGATGCGCTGGGAGCCGCGCATCCGGCTGACGCGCATCGTGATCGAGCGCGATCCGGCCGCACCCGGGCGCGCCGACCTGACGCTGATCGGCACCTTCAACAACACGCGCCGCCCGGCCCCGCTGAGCCTGCAGATGCCCATCGCCCGCACCCTTTCATGAAGCAAGACATGACCCCTGCACTGGACGCCCTGCCGCCGCCCGGCGTCGTCGAGACGCTGGATTTCGAGCGCATCCTCGACGCCCACCGCGCCGATCTGCTGGCGCGCCACCCCGAGGCCGCCGAGGTCCTGGCGCTGGAGAGCGAGCCGCTCAACAAGCTGCTGGAGGCGCACGCCTATCGCGAGCTGCTGTACCGGGCGCGCGTCAACGATGCCGCGCGTGCGCACCTGATTGCGTTCGCCCAGGGCTCGGACCTGGATCACAAGGGCGCCTTCTATGACGTGGCCCGACTGCCCGGCGAAAGCGACGAACGCTACCGCCAGCGCATCCTGCTGCGCGTGCGCGCGCTGGCCGGCAGCGGAACGGCAGAGCACTACGAGCACCTGGCCATGACGGCCAGCGCCAATGTGCACAGCGCCATCGCCACGCAGCCCCAGCCCGGCCGCGTGAGCGTGCAGCTGTGGCTGGTCGAGCCCGCACAGGCCGAAGAGACCCTGGCCATCGTGCTGTCGGCCCTCAATGCGCCAGGCGCGCGGCCGCTGGGCGTACCCGTGTCGGTATCGCTGGCGCGCCCGCACCCCATCGACATCACGGCGCACCTGCTGCGCGAGCCCGGTGCGCCCGTGGACATCGTGGCGCGCCTGCAGGCCGGCCTGGCCGCCCAGATTGCGGCCTACGCGCTGCTGGGCCGCGATGTGCCGCGCTCGTGGATCACCACGCGCCTGCATGTGGACGGCATTGCCCGCGTCACCTACCCCGACGCCCAGGCCCCGGCCGAGCTCACGCCGCTGGCCGCCGACGAATACCCGGTGCTGGGCCGCGTCCAGCTGGTGGACGAGGGCCTGCAGGCATGAGCACCGCCG
Source organism: Delftia sp. WSY_10 (assembly GCF_043104705.1). Taxonomy (NCBI): domain Bacteria; kingdom Pseudomonadati; phylum Pseudomonadota; class Betaproteobacteria; order Burkholderiales; family Comamonadaceae; genus Delftia; species Delftia sp. WSY_10. The sequence goes on from NZ_JBICKY010000015.1 coordinate 418,520, forward strand.
CCATCGTCCCGACGGCGCCCCGCCGCCACGTGCTGCCGCCCAACGCCACGGCGCTGGAGAAGGCCGTGGACCAGGTCGTCCCGAATTGGGATGGCCTGGCCGGCGCCTTTCCCGCGCCGGCCCATGGCGAGCCTGCGGCCTTTCTGCCCTGGCTGGCGGCCGAATGGGGCATCGCCCAGTTCGACCGCTACTTCGACGATGTGCCCGCCCTCATCGCCAACGGCCTGCCCTGGCTGCGCGAGCGCGGCACGGCCGCGTCCATGCAGCGTGCGCTGGGCTGGCTGGGCTATGACGGCGCGCAGCTCGACGAGGATGGTGCCTGGCTGCACCTGGACCTGGGACGCATCATCGGCGACGCAGAGCTGGCCAGCGTGGCCCATGTGGTGCGCGCCAGCCTGCCGGCGCACGTGCGCTTTTACCGCGTCTTCCACGGCCACGACCTGCGCCCGCTGCGGCTGGACCACGGCCCGGGCCTGGACGCCGGCATGCTGGACAACGACAGCGGCACCTGGATCGATGTGTCGCCGTATGGCGAACCCGTCAAGCTCAGCCAGGGCCTGCCCCGCCGCACCGGCACCGAGGCACCGCCTTCGGACGGCGTGCTCACGGCCCAGCTGTTCCGCGTCACCACCATCGCCACCTATGCCGACCGCATGCTGCTCGATGCCTGGACGCTGGACAGCGAGATCCTGATCGACGCCAGCCTGGGCATCACCGAAGTCAACGCCACCACCACGGGCGAGCCCGCCTACTACGCGCCGCTGCGGCCCATTCCCGCGCAGGCCATGGCCACCCACAGCGCCTGGACGGCGCCCGCTCCGCTGGCCCTGGCCAGCCTGCACCCCTGGGCCAGCACCGAGCGCCCGCACGACAACACCCGTACCTGGACCGGACGCTGGGACAGCACGCCCTGGCGCCGATCCTTCGAAACCCGCACCACCACCACCGAAGAACCCGAGGAACCCTGAACATGGCAGTTCTGCAGCAAGCGGGCCGCATCGCCCTCGCCAAGGCCGTCGCCGCCCAGACCATCCACATCGCCTGGGGCCGCGGCCTGCCCGCCTGGGACGCCGCGCCCGAGCCCGAACCCATCACCGCCAACGCCCTGGTCGACGAAATCGGCCGCCGCCTGGTCACCGAGGTGCGCTTTGCGCGGCCCGACGACAACGGCGAGATCGAGCTGCCCAGCGGCGCGCGCTACAGCGTCAGCGACACACCCACCACCTTCGTCTACCTGCGCGCGGCCTTCGGCTTCGACGACGCCAAGGGCGAGGACGTGCGCGAGATGGGCGTGTTCTTCGGCACCCAGGTCGCCACCGACGTGCCGCCCGGCCAGCGCTGGGTGCTGGCCAGCCAGCTGACCGGCAAGGGCGAGCTGTACACGCTGGAGCGCCGCCCCCGGATCCTGCGCAGCGGCAGCGTGCGCCAGGTCGAAGAAATCATCCTCCCCTTCTGAACGGCACCCCATGAGCCAGACCAAGATCTACGACCGCTTCGACGCCGGCAAGCGCTACGACAGACTGCAGTTCGCGGCCGACCGCGTGCTGCAATCGGCCGAACTCAACGAGCTGCAGAGCATGCAGCAGCACCGCCTGCGCGGCATCACCGATGTGCTGTTCAAGGAGGGCGACATCGTCCGCGGCTGCCAGTGCATCACCTCCGCCGACACGGGTGCCACCACCATCGAGGCCGGCGCGCTCTACGTGGCCGGCGCCGTGCGCGGCATCACGCCGGGCACGCTCACCGTGGCCACCGTGGGCACGGTCTACGTGGGCGCCTACCTGCAGACCGATACCGTCACCGAGCTGCAGGACCCCGAACTGCTCAACCCCGCCGCCGGCACGCGCGGCTATGGCGAGCCCGGTGCGCTGCGCGAGCGCGTCACCCTGGTCTGGGGTGCGCAGGGCGACGGCACGGCCGGCACGTTCTATCCCGTGTGGACCATCATCGACGGCTCCGTCATGCCCAAGGAGCCGCCGCCCAACATCGACGCCGTCACCCAGGCCCTGGCCCGCTATGACCGCGACAGCGCGGGCGGCACCTACGTGGTGCGCGGCCTGGACGTGATCATGGGCGAGGACCTGGCCACCGGCCAGCAGGTCTACACCGTGCGCGAGGGCGCCGCCCGCGTCAACGGCCATCCGCTGGAGCTGGGTGCCAGCCGCCGCCTGGTCTACGAGGCCAAGCCCGACCTGTTCTTCGTGGACAGCGAGCCCCACACCTCGGCCGGCACGGCCGCCCAGCGCATCCGCTTCGACCGCCAGCCCGCTGTCGGCACGCCCCAGGTGCGCGTGCAGGCGCGCAAGACCGTCACGCTCACGCATGGCGGCTTCACGGGCGCGGCCGACCCGCTGCCCGACAACGCCGTACTGGCCGTGGACAGCGTGGTCCAGGCCGGCACCACCTACATGCAGGGCACGGACTGGAAGCTGGTGGGCGGCCAGATCGACTGGAGCCCCTCGGGCGCCGAGCCCGTTCCCGGCAGCACCTACCAGGTCACCTACCAGTACATGCTCAACGCCACGCCCACGGCCGTGGACTCCACGGGCTTCACCGTGGAAGGCGCGCTCAAGGACACCCTGGTACTGGTCAGCTACCACTACGCGCTGCGCCGCTACGACCGCCTGGTGCTCAACAGCGAAGGCCAGCTGCAATGGGTGCCCGGCGTGCCCGCCGCCTGGTCGCCCAAGGTTCCGGCCGCACCCAGCGGCACCCTGGCCCTGGCCTCGGTCTACCAAAGCTGGGACAGCAACCGCCGCGTGGACCAGGACGCCGTGCGCGTCGTGCCCATGCAGACCCTCAAGGCCTACCAGGACCACATCCAGACCATCTACGCCGACCTGGCCGAGCTGCGGCTGTCGGTGGACGTGTCGGGGCGGCACAGCGGGGTCAAGAAGGGGTTGTTTGCGGATCCGATGCTGGATGACAGCCTGCGGGATGCAGGCCGTGCGCAGACCGGCCATATCCTGGGTGGCCATCTGCGCCTGCCGCTGAATGTGCAGCTGCACCAGATCGGCACCGACATCACCTCACCCCAGACCACGCCCTACCAGGCTGTGCCCGTGCTCAGCCAGTTGGGCCGCACGACCACCATGCTGGTCAACCCCTACGGGGCCTTCGACCCGCTGCCCAGCTCCACCAGGCTGACGCCCGCCGTGGACTATTGGACCGAGGTGCAGACCACATGGGCCAATCCCATCATCGCAAGCTTCTGGAGCGGAGAGTCCGAGCGTGTGCTCTCGGACACATCCAAGAACATTGAGTTCCTGCGCCAGATCGAGGTGCAGTTCTGGATCGACTTCCCTGTGGGCGAAACGCTGACGGCAGTGACCTTCGATGGCATCGCCGTCACGCCAGAGCCTTTGGCAGGCGGCACGCTGGTGGCCACGGAACAAGGTCTGAAAGGCAAGTTCAAGATCCCGGCTCGCGTGCCCGCAGGCACCAAGGCCGTGCGCTTCACAGGCCGAGGCGGCAGCCATGCAGAAACCATCTTCACCGGTCAAGGCACGCTGCGCAGCCGTACGCTGGCCTCGGTGGTGGTCGTCATCATGTTGACCAACGGCTGGGATCCGCTGGCCCAGACCTTCACACTGGGCACCACGCGCGAAGTCTGCGGAACACGCCTGTGGTTCACGACTCCGGGCAAAGAGGACGTGCAGGTGCAACTGCGCGAAGTCACAGGCGGCGTTCCCTCGCGCGGCGTCATCTCCGAATGCGTGCTCAAGCCGGAGCAGATCCGGGCCGACGTCGCCGCAGGAAAGCCCACCCTTGCGCAATGGGCGCCGCAGCTGCTGGAGGCCGGCGTCGAATACGCCATTGTCATCCTCACCAACGACATGACCACCGCCGTGGCCGTGGCCGAACTCGGTGGCTGGGACCAGGCCCGCGCGCAATGGGTCACCAGCCAGCCCTACAGCGTGGGCGTGCTGCTGTCCAGCAGCAACGCCAGCACCTGGACGCCACACCAGACGCGCGATCTCGCCTTCGAACTGCTGGCGGCTGAACACACGGCCAACACCCGCACCGTCGAGCTGGGCCGCGTCACCGTGGAGGACGCCACCGACCTCATGGTGCAGGCCGGCGCCATGCTGCCGGCAGCCGACTCGCAGGTGGTCTTCGCCATGCAACTGGAGGATGGAACCACGTTGGAGGCCGCAGCCGGCCAGCCCGTGCAACTGGCCAGCCGCTACAACGGCGAAGTGGCCGTGCGCGCCAAGCTCTCGGGCAACACCCAGTTGGCAGCCCATCTGCTGCCCGGCATGCAACTGGCCGCCGCCAGCCTGCAAAACACCGGCGACTACATCAGCCCCACCATCAACGCCGGCAGCAACACCACGCTCAGCGTAGTGGCAGAGGCCGTGCTGCCCGCTGGCAGCTCCCTGGTCGTGCAGATGCAGGCCGAGGGCAGCAGCACCTGGGTAAACGTCCCCTACCTGAGCACCAGCCCGCAGACCGCCGGCGTGCTGGAGATCACCTACCGCCTGGCCGGCATCAACGCCGAGCGCCTGCGTGTCCGCCTGGTCCTCACGGGCAGCCATAGCGCCCGTCCCCAGGTCACCAACCTGCGAGCCATCGTGATATGACATTGCACGACGACAAGACAGCGCAGGGCTGGCCCCTGCCCCACCCCGACAACCGGCTCGAGGACGACGTGCTGCGGCTGCGCCAAGCGGTGCAGGACGTGGACCAGGCACTGACCGCAGCGCGCCAGCTCATCGACACCAAGGCCAGTTCCCAGGGCGTGCAGGACGCCATGGACGTGGTGGCACACCGCATAGAGCAGCTGGAGACCGCTGCCCAGGCGTTGAGCACCGGCAAGGTAGCCAGCGTCAACGGTGTGGCCGGCATCAACGTCAAGCTCAACCCAGAGCACCTCGCGCTGGGCCCGGCCAACGGCGCCACCAGCGAAAGCTTCGGCTACGACGCCCAAGGCCGCATCAGCAGCATCACGCGCAGCGTCAACGGCTTCAGCGCCACCACCGCCGTCAGCTACGACGGCGCCGGCCGCGTCTCCCAGCAGCAGACCAGCTACCGCGGGCGCGTGCGCACGGAAACCTATGCCTACGACGCCGCCACGGGGCGGGTGTCCGGGGTGAATGCGACGGAGGTGCAGGGATGAGCTTGGATGTGATTACGCACAGTGAAGTGCGGCGTTTGGCGCAGAGCCTGCAAAAGGACATGGGGCTGCAATTGCGGTCACGGCCAGTGTGGAAAGGCCCGGAGCGATTTGCACCGGGGATTCGGGTGGGTGGGGACAGTCCTTATCGGATGCTGCCAGCCTTCAGCCCGAACTACTTCTTGGAATCTGTCTGCCATAACGGCGAGATATATGCAGGGACACAGATCAATGGCAGCGTGGGAGCTTCTGTCTACACTTCTGCCGATCTCAAGACATGGGTACTGCGCTCCAGTGCCAGCAACGTCTCCAGTATCTCTAATATCGGCAGAACGATTTTGCTGTGGTGGAACAACCGCCAAACAGTCAGCATATCCAATGACAACGGCCTGACCTGGCCTACCGCCCTCAATGGAACGACATTAATCAATGTCGTAGCTGCGGGTGCCTATGGGTTTGGTCTCAACTCCTCCCAATATTACTATCTGTTTACGGTGACGGGCGGCTGCGAGACGCTTCCCCTTCCAGAATCTCGCCAGTGGAAATACATGCTTTTCAACGGCAGCCGCTACTTGGTGTTGGACTACTACTGTGACCGCGCCTATGCCAGTCAGGATGGGCGAACCAGCTGGCAGGCTACAGCCAATCTGAGCCAGGCGCTGACAGATTTGCCAGGCAACTATGGCTCTATTACCGCTCGCCAAGCCTATGTTATTGATGGACGCTTCGTGATACTTGATGTGGCGCGTGGATCCATCTCAACCGTGATCTCGGACGACGGCATTAACTGGAGAGCAGGCACCACTGGCATGATTTTCGGGCACCATGGCTATATCGCCCAATGCTCCGACAAAGCATCCATATATGACGGCGCACTGTACATAGGTGCGCGCCTCACCAACGGGGTGGCCGGCGATCTTGGCCGGTTCGTATTGCTTGAAATCAGGGAAGGAACCCGCGTCCGGCTAATGCCCTCCTTCTACACGCCAAGTTCCAGCGGCTCCTCGGAGACGCCGCCTGGAATACATGCCAAGGTGGGGGGAACCGGTCTGTTCTTCAACTCAAGCGCCAACGTCCCTGGCGCACGCTACGAAATCAACCCAGATGCCATGGAGACCTACCATGCACTATGAATATGACCTCTGGGGTTGGTATGTCGGTGAGCACCAAACCTGGCGTGAACGCTGCACCACACTGGCGCCATCATGCACCGACATGCCCGAAGAGCCCGGCACCACACGCTGCCTGTGGACCGGCAACGGCTGGATAGAACACCCCTACGAGAAGCCGCCGATCCTGCCAGATTTGCCACAGCATCCAGACCCACGCCACATCACCCCCCTGGCCCTGCGCCGCCGCTTCACCCTGGCCGAACGCTCGGCCATCGAATGGGCGGCCGTGGACCGTGCCGACACCAGCGAGAAGCAGCGCAAGGATGCCGCCATGCTGCGCGCCTGCCTGAAGGACCAGGAGCAGGCCGGCTTCATCGACCTGGACGATGCGGACGTAGCCACCGGCGTGCGGCTGATCGAGGAGCTGCAACTGATCGCACCAGGCCGCGCAAGCGAGATCCTCGTGGCACCCGTCCAGCCCGGCGAACGCCCCTGATATCCCCACCTGCAAAAGCCCCGGCACCTATTGGGCGGCCGGGGCTTTTCCGTTTCTGATCTGCACCCCAAAACCGGTGCAAAAGCAAGCCTCTGTGCAGCCCTCCGGCACAGCCAAGGTCGCTGGTGCCCAAGCCCCCGCCGCGAGAACATCAATGCAACCCGGGCACAGCGCCAGCGGCCTTGCAGGCGGCCGGCGTCAGGCCCTGCCAGGACAACCAGGCCGCCTTGGCTGCATGAACTTCAGCATGAAACAAACCATCACTGTCGATTCCATCAACACCGCAGCTTGCGCAAAGGTGCCCGCGTGAGCCTGGATGCCGTCATCAGTGCCGATCTGGTGAAGACGCGGGCGGAGATTGCTGCCTTGACCAGCTCCCTGGCGGCCGCACGCAGCGCGGTTGCGGAACTGAGCAGCCAGGTCAACGGCAGTACTGTCATCAAGAGCGTTCAGAGGGGTCGAATCGATATTCCCGCCGCTAGTAGCGGAAGCACTAGCAGGGTGGTTGTCAGCATTTCACCGGTCAATCCCGCAAAAGCAGCCTTGTCGTATCTAGGTAGCACAGGTGTTCGCCAATGGAACACCGAAGGCATGTTCAACGGAGGACATGTTGCCTTGATTTCTGGCACCCAAATTGAAGGGAACTGCACGCTTCCACCGTGGGCGGGAGCAGGAACTGGGTTCTCCATGTCTTGGGAACTGGTGGAGTTCAAGTAATGTCCCACCACTACGCCCAGCTCACCCCCGCCGGCGTGGCCTTCGCCATCACCGAAACCCACGCCGAGCTCAACGCTCCCGACCTGCTCCCCCTGCCCCGCTACGACACCTCGGTGCTCGGCCGCCGCTGGACCGGCACGCACTGGGAAGACGTGGCGCAGGCCTTGCCTGAAGACCAGGCAGCGTCCAACGAACCCGCCTCCCGCCACATCACCCCCCACGCCCTGCGCCGCCGCTTCACCGTGGTCGAGCGCACGGCGCTGGAGTGGGCGGTGGTGGACCGTGCCGAGGCGGGCGAGGCCGACCGGCTCAACGCGGCCACGCTGCGCTCGCTGCTCAAGGACATCGAGCAGGCGCGGCAACTCGATCTTGACGACCCCGAACTGGCCGACAGCCTGCGCCGGTTCGAGGCCTTCGGACTCATCGCCGCGGGGCGTGCCCAGGAAATCCTGGACGGCCCCGTACAAGCCCACGAACAGCCGTGACCACCCCTTTTTGACGACAGCCCCACGGCCCAACCACCCCCCAACCCGGAGAACACCATGGCGACAGCCCCGTTCCATCATGGCATTCGCGTCACGGAAGTGAGCGAAGGCATCAATTCCATCCGCATCGTGTCCACGGCCGTGATCGGCCTCGTGGCCACGGCCAGCGACGCCGATGCGGCCACTTTCCCGCTGAACCGCCCGGTGCTGGTCACCAAGGTCGATGCGGCCATCGGCAAGGCCGGCACCAAGGGCACGCTGGCCCAGGCGCTGAACGCCATCAAGGAGCAGTGCCGCCCGGTGCTGGTCGTCGTGCGCGTGGCCGATGGCGAAGGCGCCACCGAGGCCGAGCGCCGCACCGACCAGGACGCCAAGGTCATCGGCACCACCGCCGGCAACCAGTACACAGGCCTGCAGGCGCTGCTGGCGGCCCAGGCCCAACTCGGCGTCAAGCCGCGCATTCTGGGCGCACCGGGCCTGGACAGCCAGGCCGTGACCGACGCGCTGGCGTCCGTGGCCATCAAGCTGCGCGGCTTTGCGTATGCGGCGGCCATCGGCAACGATGTGGCCGAGGCCCAGGCCTACCGCGAGCACTTCGGCCAGCGTGAACTGATGCTGCTGTGGCCCGGCTTCAAGGCGCTGGATCTGTCCACCGCCGCCGTGCAGGACGCCTCGCCCGTGGCCTACGCCCTGGGCCTGCGCGCGCGGATCGACCAGGAGCAGGGCTGGCACAAGACGCTGTCCAACGTGCCGCTGTCCGGCGTGCTGGGCATCTCGCGCGATGTGCACTGGGACCTGCAAAGCCCCGATACCGAGGCCGGCATCCTCAACCAGGCCGGCATCACCACGCTGATCCAGAGCCAGGGCCACCGCTTCTGGGGCTCGCGCACCTGCACGGACAGCGAGCTGTTCCGCTTCGAGTCCAGCGTGCGCACCGCGCAGGTGCTGGCCGACACCATGGCCGAGGCGCATTTCTGGGCCGTGGACAAGCCCATGCACCCCAGCCTGGTCAAGGACATCCTGGAAGGCATCAACACCAAGTTCCGCGAACTGAAGGCCCTGGGCTACATCCTGGACGGCAAGGCCTGGTACGACGAAACGGTCAACGAGACCGCCACGCTCAAGGCCGGCAAGCTGGTGCTGGACTACGACTACACGCCCGTGCCTCCGCTGGAGGACCTGGGCTTTCGCCAGCGCATCACCGACCGCTACTTCGCCGACTTCGCCCTGCGCGTGGGCACCGGCCAGTAAGCGGCGGCCGCACCCGACACACCCAATACACCGAACACACCGGATACACAGGAGAAAAGCACCATGGGACTGCCCCGCTCTCTCAAGAATTTCGCCACCTTCGTGGATGGCAACTCGTACATCGGCGACATGCCCGAAGTGGGCTTGCCCAAGCTCACCCGCAAGATGGAGAAGTACCGCGCCGGCGGCATGAACGGCGAGGTCAGCCTGGACTTCGGCATGGAGGCCATCGAGGCCGACCTGACCGCTGCCGGCTACATGAAGGAATTGATCTCCACCTGGGGCACGCTGCGCCACGACGGCGTGCTGCTGCGCTTCGCCGGCGCCCTGCAGGGCGATGACAGCGAAGGCGTGGACTCGCTGGAAGTGGTCATGCGTGGCCGCTTCTCGGAGTTCGACCCCGGCAAGGCCAAGGCCGGCGACAAGACCGAGATCAAGTACAAGCTGGCCGTCAGCTACTACCGCCTGTCCATCAACGGCCAGGTGCTGATCGAGATCGATCCGGTCAACTTCGTCGAAGTCGTCAACGGCATCGACCGCCTGGCCCAGGTCCGCGCCGCGCTGGGCATCTGAGCCTGGCTCAACTGACCGGGCCGGCCGGCCCGGTCCTCCTCTTTTCTTCACCCGAACGCTGACACACCATGGACACCACCAAGCCCCAGGAAGACCTCCAGAACCAGGCTGCCGCCAACGCGGCCGCCCTCGCATCGGGCGATGCGCGCGAGATCACGCTCGACGTGCCGCTCAAGCGCCCGGGCGGCGACCTGGCCCGGGTGCTGGTGCGCCGCCCCAATGCCGGCGCGCTGCGCGGCCTGTCGCTGGTCGAGCTGCTGCACATGAACGTGACCGCGCTGCAGACCCTGCTGCCGCGCGTGACCGAGCCCATGCTGCACAAGGCCGAGGTGCTGCAGCTGGACCCCGCCGACCTGGTGACCCTGGGTACGGAGGTGGCCTCTTTTTTGGTGCCGAAGGCGCAGAGGGAGCAATTCCCGAGCGCGTAGAGGACGCCATGGCCGACCTGGCCATGGTCTTCCACTGGCGGCCGGCGGACATGGAGGACATGTCGCTGGCCGAACTCGGCCAATGGCATGAACGGGCGCGCGAGCGCTACGAAAGCCAGGACTGAGCCAGGACTGAGCACCACCTCCACTCCATCGCCCGCCTCTCGCCCCTCTCTTGCACGCCCCTTGCCCATGACCTCCACCCAACGCCAAAACCGCACCGGCCAGGGAGCCCTCCATGGCCGTTGACACCCTGCGCCTGGACGAGGTGCTCAAGCAGGCCGAGCGCGTGCACCAGCCCCTGGCGCTGCTGGGCAGAACCAGCAGCAACACGGCCCGGGAACTCAAGGAAACGGTCGACCAGTTGAAGAAGCTGCAGCAGCAGCAAGCCCAGCTGGGCGACTACCGCGCGCTGCGCAGCGGCCTGGCCGACACCACGGCACGGCTGCGCGGCGCGCGCCAGCAGATGGCCCAGCTGCGGCTGGAATCGGGCGCGGGCGAGCAGCCCTCGCGCGCCATGCTGCGCGCGCTGCGTTCGGCCCAGGTCGAGGAAGAGCGCCTGGCGCTGCTGCGCGCCACGCAGCGATCGCGCCTGATGGACATGCGCGAAGGCCTGCGCGGCGCGGGCGTGGACACGGGCAACCTGTCCGCGCACGAGCGCAAGCTGCACAACGACATCCGCGCCACCACGGCCCAGATGGAAAAGCAGCGCAAGGTGGTGGCACCGGCCGCCCAGCGGCTGGAGAGGATCGACGCCCTGCGCGAGCAGAGCAAGACCCTGGCCGATCGCGGCCAGGCGCTGCGCGAGACGGGCGGCAAGATGCTGGCGCCCGTGCGCGCCGTGAGCCAGGCCTTCATGACCGACGACCAGGCCGCCGCACAGCTGCGCGCCACCATGGCGGGCAGCAACGGCAAGCCGGGCGCCGACTACCAGCAGGTGCTGGACTTGGCCAAGAGCCTGGGCACCGACATGCCCGGCAGCACGGCCGACTACATCGCGATGATGAACCAGCTGCAGCGCCAGGGCGTGTCCTCGCAGGATGTGCTGGGCGGCGTGGCCCGGCAGGCGGCCAACCTGGGCGCGGTGCTGAACATGCCCGCCAAGGAGGCCGGCGAGTTTGCGGCGCAGTTGCAGCAGGCCACCCGCGCAAGCGCGGGCGACATGGCCGCACTGGCCGACACGGTGCAGCGCACCTCCCATCTGGGACTGGACCCCACAGGCATGGTCAAGGGCCTGGACGCCATCGGCAAGGCCCTGCCGCAGCTGGGACAGCAGGGCGCAAGGTCGGGACAGATGTTCGCGCCGCTGCTGCTCATGCTCAACGACGCCAGCATCAGCGGCGAGGCCGCCGGCAAGGCCGTCGGCAACCTGGTCAAGAACTCCATGGACCCGGCCAAGCTGGGCCAGGTCAACAAGATGCTCGCGAGCCAGGGCGTGTCGCTGGACTTCAAGGACGCCAGCGGCCAGTTCGGCGGCACCGAGCAGATGATGGCCCAGCTGCAAAAGCTGCAGAGCCTGGGCAGCGACAAGCTGCGCGCCGCTGCGCTGGACAAGCTGGCGGGCGGCGATGCGCAGACGCGCAAGGCCCTGGAGGCGCTGCTCCAGCAGGGCCCGGGCGGCTACCAGCAGATCGCCTCCCAGCTCAAGTCACAGGCGGATCTGGATGGGCGCGTGGCCATCCTGAAGGACTCGGTCTCGGCCCAATACGAGTCCGTCAAGGACAGCTACAACGGCCTGTTGAGCGACATGGGCTCGACCATCGAGTCCGACCTCAAGGCCGTGCTGGGCACGCTGCGCGAGATGACCGAAGGCATGCGTGCCTGGGTCAAGGAGCATCCCCAGATCGTGCAGTGGACGCTGCGCATCGTGGCCGTGCTGGGCCTGCTGGTCGCAGGCGTCGGCGTGGTGAGCAGCGTGCTGTTCGGCCTGCTGGCGCCGCTGCTGCTCACGCGCACCGTGTTCGGCCTGCTGGGCGCGGCCATGGGCGCAGGCAGCAGTGCCTTGGGCGTGCTCAGGCGCGGCCTGGCGGCCGTGGTCCTGTCGCTGGGAATGATGGGCGGCGGCGGCAGTGCCATGGGCCTGTTGGCCGGCGGCTTGCGCATGGCCAGCAACGCTGCGGGCGTGCTCAGGCGCGGGCTGGGAGCCGTGGTCCTGTCGCTGGCCATGATGGGCCGCGGCGCTGCCATGGGCAGCATAGGCACCGCCCTGGCCGGCGCGGGCCGCGCTGCAGGCCGCATCTTCGGCGGCGGTGCAGGCAAGGGCCGTGCGGGCGCCGTCATGGGCCTGCTGGGCGCCGGCCTGGGGGCCGCAGGAGCCGTCGGCAGTGGCCTGGGCGGTAGTCTGGGTGGTGCAGCCGCATCGCTGATGGGCCTGGTGCGCATGACACCCATGGGCCGGCTCGCAGGCGGCCTGATGGGCGCGGGCGGCTCGATCATGCAGAACTGGGACGGCCTTTCCACCGCCTTCAAGGCCGGCGACTGGAAGGGCGTCGGCGGCACGCTGCTGGAGGCCGGCAAGGCCGGCCTCGATGGCGCCACGGGCGGCCTGTTCGGCGTGGTCTCTGACCTGGCCGGCAAGGGCATCAGCGGCCTGGCCTCGTCGGTGGGCTCATGGTTCAAGTCCGGCGATGCGTCGGCACCCGACCAGGGCCGCGCCGGCGCACTGCGCCAGGGTGTCGCTGCTGCAGCCACGGCGGCCACGCTGGCCACGGGCGCCATGCCGGCCCTGGCCGACACGGGCGCCGTGCGCATCGACAGCCGCCCGCCGCTGGCCAGCGCTGCTGCACCCGCGCCGGCACCGGCCCCGGTGGCCGGCGCCACCATCCATATCACCGTCAACGCTGCGCCCGGCCAGGATGCGCAGGCCATTGCGCGCGCCGTGGCCGCCGAGCTGGACCGCCGCGACATGGCCAAGCGCTCCAGCGTGCTGTCGCAGCTGTCCGATATCGATTGAGGAGCATGAGCATGCTGATCACACTGGGCCAGTTTGCCTTCGGCATCGACACACTGGCATTCGACAAGCTGGTGCGCAGCAGCACCTGGCGCCACCCGAGCAACAGCCGCGTGGGCGCGCGCCCCGCCCGCCAGTCGCTGGGCCCAGGCGATGAAACGCTGGGCCTGACCGGCGTGCTCGCACCCGAGTTCCGGGGCACGGCCAAGTCGCTGGACGACCTGCGCGAAATGGCCGACCAGGGCAAGGCATGGGCCCTGGTGGGCGGCGAAAGCATCCTGGGCGCCTGGGTCATCGAGAGCCTGCAGCAGACCGGCACGCACTACACACCGGGCGGCAAGCCGCGCCGCATCGAGTTCGATCTCAAGCTGGCCCGCGTGGACGACCACCTGGCCGAAGGCGGCGGCGGCGTCGATCCCTGGCCCGATGACGACTTCTGGGAATGGTGGATCTGATGGCCACACAGGAATACCTGCACGCCAAGCCCCAGTACGAGATCGTCCTGGACGGGCGCAACATCACCAGCCAGGTGGACACGCGGCTGATGAACCTGACGCTGTCCGAATCGCGCGGCGAAGAAGCCGACAAGCTGGACATCACGCTGGACGACAGCGATGGGCGCCTGGCCCTGCCGAGCAAGGGATCCAAGATCGCGCTGAAGCTGGGCTGGGCCGGCCACGGCCTGGTCGACAAGGGCACCTACGAGGTGGACGAGGTGGAGCACCAGGGTGCGCCCGACAGGATCGTGGTGCATGCGCGCTCGGCCGAGCTCAAGCGCCAGCTGCGCACGCGCTCCGAGCACAGCTACCACAACAGCACGCTGGGCCAGATCGTGCGCAGCATTGCGCAGCGCAACGGCCTGCAGGTGCGCGTGGACGCGCAGTTCGAGAACCTGCGCGTGGACCACATCGACCAGACCCACGAAAGCGACCTGAACTTCTGCAGCCGCCTGGCGCGGCAGTACGACGCCGTGTGCACGGTCAAGAAGGGCAAGCTGGCCTTCATCGCCATCGACAGCAAGATCACCGCCGGCGGCCAGACCGTGGAGGCCGCCACGCTCACGCGCGCCGAGGGCGACAGCCACAACTACCACACGGCCGCACGCAACGACTACAGCGGCGTGCGCGCGTACTGGAACGACGCGGATCGCGCCGAAAAACGCAGCGCCACGCAGGGCGCCGAAGACAACGAAAAGCGCCTGAAGGACACCTACGGCAGCGAGGCCGAGGCGCAGGCCGCCGCCAAGGCCGAGATGGGCCGCATCAACCGCGCCAAGGCCACCATGGGCCTGAAGCTGGCGCTGGCGCGGCCCGACCTGATGCCGCAGACGCCGCTGAAGCTGCAGGGATTCAAGGCAGAGATCGATGACACGCCGTGGCTGGTCGTCAAGATCCAGCACGAACTGGGCGACGCCGGCTTCACCTCCAAGCTGACGCTGGAGACACGCGCCAAGTGAGCGAGAGGGGCGGGTAGAGCGCGTCCTGGAGCGGCCACCGCAGGCCGTTCAGCGCGCGGCCAGGGTCGCCACGGCCATGATGGCGGCGCGGCCCGAATCGTCGGCCCGGCCGTAGCAATCGAGCAGCTCGCGCTCGTCGGGCGCCAGGGTCTGGACCGATGCGTTCGCATGCTGGCCCGTGACCACATACAGGACATCCACGCCCAGGCCCGCCATCACGGCCAGGGCGGCCGCATTGGGCGATTGCTCGCCCTTCTCCCAGGTGGCCAGGGTGCCGCGCGAGACGTCGCAGGCGTCGGCCATGGCGAGCTGCGCCACGTCCAGACGCAGACGCTCTTGCCTCAGCCTTTCACCGATGTGATCGAAATTTCTTCTATTCATCAATTGACATGCTCGAAATTTCGAGCAATGATGCAGTCAGCGTGTAACCAAACCATCCAAACCATCCCAAATACTACATGACAGCCATGCACTCCCCCAGAGCCGTGCCCGGTATCCCTGCGGATCCGGTGCTTCATGACAGGCCCGTGCCACTGCGCATGACGGCATCCGAACGCGAACGCCACGCCCGCTATGCCAGCCGTGAAAGCCGCAGCGCCTCCAACTTCGCGCTGAAGCTGTACCGCATGGGCATGCAGCAGTACGAGCAGCAGATGCCGCCGCTGCCCCAGGCCGATCAGGCGCGATAGCCGCCCGCGCCGACCTGTTCACCGCCTTGTCTTCGATCCCAACTGCCCCCAGGAGCCTGCCATGCGCATGATGTGCCCCCACTGCAACGAACACGCCTACACCCGCACCAGCCTGCAGCTGACCAGCACCAGCCGCGAGACCATCTTCCAGTGCCGCAACTTCGAGTGCGGCCATGTGTTCTCGGCGGTCACCGAGATCAACCGCACCATCAGCCCCAGCGCCATCCCCAACCCCATGGTGATCCTGCCGATGAGCACGCACATCAAGCGCAAGCTGCTGCAGACCCAGCTGGACGCCATGCCGTCCTCGCAATACGAAGGCGCAGCGCACCGCGCAGCCCAGGCGGCCGAATCCGCCCAATCCCCCCAAGGCGCGCGCAGCTAGCGCGGCCGGGGCGCCTTCTCCTGACGGCGCCCCACCCGGCGCGCGGGCAGCCCGCCTGCACCGCCGCCACCCAACCCCCTTTCCCGCAACCTGCGGAGCCTGCATGAAGGCCCTGCGGGATGCGCTCACCCTGAAACGACCTGGACAGACCATGAAGCTCGGCGACCTGCGCCTTTCCGATCTGATGCGACTGCTGCGGGCAGACGATGCGCCCGCGCCCGAATACCGGCCCGAGGACCCGCCCGCGCTGCCCGAGGCCTACCAGCGCCTGAGCGTCCAGGACTGCCGCATCCGCCTGCGCGAGCTGCAGCGCGAGGCCGCG
This sequence comes from Delftia sp. WSY_10, assembly GCF_043104705.1. Classification (NCBI taxonomy): domain Bacteria; kingdom Pseudomonadati; phylum Pseudomonadota; class Betaproteobacteria; order Burkholderiales; family Comamonadaceae; genus Delftia; species Delftia sp. WSY_10. The sequence continues at coordinate 434,500 of NZ_JBICKY010000015.1, forward strand.
CAGCGCTGCGCAAACGGCCGCTGCGGCAGCGCCGAAAGCCGCGAATGGGCGGGCCTGGCCAGCCACTACCGCATGGCCCTGGTGCTGCTGGCGGGCATAGACGGCGAGATCGAGGAGCTGGCCCTGCGCGACTGGCGCGAAATGCCGCCGCCCGAGCGCGACGCCATCCGCCGCCAGATCCGCGCGCTGCGCAGCTGCCTGCTGCCGCTGCGCGCGCTGGCCCTGAGGACCTGAGCCCATGTCCGTCCTGCTCGCCGCCAAATCCACCGGCCGCAGGCTGCGCACCGCCAGCCTGCAGCAATGGGACCAGCACAAGCCGCGCCCCCACATGGTCCAGCGCGCCATGCAGGCGCTGGAAAAGGCCTTGCCCCCGCAGTGGCTGCAGCCCATGAAGCTGCTGGGCCTGGGCGACTGGCAAAAGGGCGCGCAACACGCCAACGGCCAGCCCGAATGGGCGGCCTGCCACGACGCGCTGGCCGCCATTGACGACTTTGCCAGCCGCCACGGCCGTGCGGCCGAGTGGAATCTGGACGACTACGAGATCTGCCAGATGGCCAGGCGCCTGAGCGACGAAGTCGGTGAGCTCGACGCCGGCGCCCAGGCCCAGAACATGGATCTGGCCGCACGCGTGGACCTGGTGCGGCTGATGCTGCGCATGCTGGGCCTGCAGGAAAGCACGCCGCTGGCCGGCGAGCCCGCCATCCGCCGCGCGCTGGACGCGGCCTGGTGGCGCCGCATGCTGCGCCGCCACGTCACGCGCACCGTGGAGGCCGGCGCCGTCAAGCTGGGCATCGTCAACCGCAGCGCCGGCGGCTATGCCAGCAATGCCACCGTGCGCCGGCGCACCGCGCAGATCGAGCGCAACGCCCGCGCGCTGGAGCGCAGCCTCTACCGAAACGAGGCCGGCCAGGTCTTCACCCTGGCCGAGCTGGCCGCGCTGTCGCCGGCCAACCCCGTGATCCGTGGCGGCGAGCTGATGACGCGCATCCGCGGCGCAGAGGAATATGCCGACGCGCGCAGCCACGTCGGCCTCTTTCTCACGCTGACGGCGCCCAGCCGCTTTCACGCCGTCACGCTGGGCAGCGGCGGCCGGCCGCGCCCCAATCCCCATTACGACGGCCGCAGCACGCCGCGCGATGCCCAGTTGTGGCTGCGCACCATGTGGGCGCGCGTGCGATCGCACCTGGGCCGCCAGCGCATCGCCATGTACGGCATCCGCGTGGCCGAGCCGCACCATGACGCCACGCCGCACTGGCACGCCCTGGTCTGGGCCGAGTGCGAGGAGCACGCCCGGCACATCGAGGCCGCCATCCGCAAATGGTGGCTCAGCGAAGATGGCGACGAGCGCGGCGCCCAGCGCAACCGCGTCAACGTCAAGCGCATGACCGGCGGCGGCGCTGCCGGCTACGTGGCCAAGTACATCGCCAAGAGCGTGGGCCATGCGGCCCTGGCCGACCACCTGGACGTGGTGCAGGGCCGCCTGTGGGATGTGGAGCAGGGCGGCATGCCCGGCCACCGCCGCGTGGACGCCTGGGCCGCCTGCTGGGGCATTCGCCAGTTCCAGGCCGTGGGCATGCCCAGCGTCTGCGTCTGGCGCGAGCTGCGCCGTGTCAGCAAGGACCAGGTCGAACAGATCCGCATCGAAGGCGACAAGGCCAGCTGGAAGGCCTGGGGCGCCAGCCACCGCCACGGGCCCGACATCCCCGCCGACTGGCGCCGCTACATGGAAGCCATGGGCGGCCACTGCCTGGCCCGCGACCGCTGGCACCTGCGCATGGCACGCCGCCCCGTGCCCGCCGGCGCCGTCAACCAATACGGCGAGGCCATCGCGCCCGGCTGCGGCCGCGTGGTGGGCCTGGAAACCCGGCGCGGCCAGTGGCTGGTCTCGCGCCGCATCGCCTGGCGCAGCGTGGCCCGCGCCACGCTGGAGTTCCAGGAAACCCAAGGTACAGAAAGCGCCGAGGGTGCCGAGGTCGCCGACGTGGCCCCGCCCGCCCTGCCCGCCCGCGCGCCGCTGGCGCGCGCTTGGACTGGTTTCAATAACTGTACGGCCCGGCTCACGGGCCACACGCTGCGCGCCCTCATCGACCGCGGCGGGCACCAGCGCGAGGACCGGGCCAACCCGGCCGGGCCCGATTCGGGTGCCGATTCAGTGCTGCACCGCCCCACATCCGGCGCCACGCCATCCAACCACGCTTTCTTTTCCAGCTGATCCACCCCAGGAGGACCCACCATGCACCACAACATCACCGCCCTGCGCAGCTACCGCGCCACCCTCATCCCCCACGGCGTGGACGCCGCGCAGCTGGATCAATTGGCCGACGCCCGCCTGCTGCCCGTGCTGCGCCTGAAAGCGGCCAGCGCCAGCCACGCCCAGGCCTGCGCCCTGCTGGCCAGCGGCCGGCCCGTTCTGCGAGTGGAGCGAGTGGAGCGAGTTGAACGTGTGGAGCGCAAGAAGTCAGGCAAGTCCATCACGCCGCGCCAGGCCTGATCAAGCACCCAAGCACCGGACACGACATCGGAGAACACCGCAATGACGCAACAGAACATGGAACTCTTTCACAGCGCCCCGCGCCTGGACACCCAGGGCATCGCCAACTACCTGGGCCTGAGCCGCGAGCACGTCACCGCGCGCCTGACCAAGCGCCCGGACTTTCCCAAGCCCTTCATCAACGCCAGCCGCCGCATCCGCTACTGGCGCATGGCCGACGTCAAGGCCTGGGCCGAGGGGCGCCGGTGAGCCGGCACCAGGCCATCGCCGTGCGCTCAGTGATCGCTGCCCGCAAGAAAACGGCGTGCCTGGTCGCGCGCCCCGTCGAAGATCTGCCGGGCCATAGGCTGCGGCACGCTGGCCGGCAGGCGCGGCTGCAGCCGGGCTATGGCGCCGTCCAGCGCCTCGACCATCTCCACCATGCTCTCCCACAGGCCTGCGATGCGCGTGGTCTCGGCCAGGGCCTTCCAGTGGCGGCGCTGGATCTCGGCCAGGCGGTAGTGGCGGCTGCGCCCCGGCAGGGCCATGGCCATCCTGGCGCGCTGGCGGGCAATCTTGCCGTGGCCATGGCCGATGATGGGCCAGGCCGACAGCACGTCGTACAGAGGCGTCATCTCATAGCCGCCGCCCGGCTGCAGGAACACCGAGAAATTCTTGGCATGCCCGTCCGTGGCCCCCAGCAGCCAGAACGCCAGCTGGGCCATCACGAAGCGGGCGCAATCCTGGGCAGGCTCGCTGCCATGCTGCAGCACCTGCAGGCACTGCAGCATGCCGGGCCCGCCATGGGTCTCGTACTTGTTTGCGCTGGCAACGCCGCGCACCTGGCAGAAATCTTCCTGGGGCAGACGCGCAATCCAGCCCTGGGCCGTCCAGGCGCGGTCAAAGCGCTCCACGCACAGCACCTGCTGCCCGCCAAAGGTCTCGATGCTGCTGTCGGCCACGGCAAAGCCCAGCTCGGCCAGCAGGCGGGCGCACAGCCACTCATTGGCCACTGACTCGCTCAGGTCGTAGTGCCAGTGCGGCACCACGCCGATGGCCGGCTTCAGGATATGCGTGGTCGGCGTCGCACCCAGCGGGCGGCACCACTGGCCGCCATGGCGCAGCACCGCCGTCTTCTCCTGCGCACCGGCGATGGACAGCCGGAACTCCTGGTCCACCTCCAGCGCGCCAAACCCGCCACCCAGGCTGGCCAGGTGCTCTGCAATCTGCGCCTCGCTCAGCGGCTCGAAGCGCACCTGGTCAAAACCGTCGGGCACGGCCCCCTCGGGCAGCAGCTGCACGGCACCCACGCAATCGCGGCCAATGGCCTCCAGCAGCGAAAACGCATCGATCCCGCGCAGCCCGAAGCGCTGGTGAATGCGCCGGCGAATGCCCTCGCCATCCGGCAGCAGGTTGTCGAAATAGTGGGCCACCACCTCGCCCGCCACCGTCAGGTCGCGGGTGAAGGGCATGGACAGTGACAGCGGCCGCGCATGCGCGCTCTGCGGCCAGGCCGGGTCATAGGCGAACACATGGCGGCCCGTGCGCGTGACCTCCCAGGTGCCCACCCGCTCCCCATTCATCCAGACGCCCAGCGCCGCCATCACCAGGACCCTTTCGGCTTGCGGTCCTGCCAGTGCGGCGGCAGCGCCTGCGGCTTGAAGGCCACGGGGCGGTCGGCGGGCTTGCGGGGCACGTTGTCACCCGCGTACGGTTGTGGAGCTGGCTCGGCCACCCTCAACGCAGCAGGCACAGGTGCAGGTGCAGACGCAGGAGAAACCACCGCATCCGCCCTGGGCCGCATGAGCAGATCGGCATCCAGCAGCTGCAGGATCTCCATCAGCTGGCGCACGCTGATGGCGGCCGGGTCACGCTCTATCGCCGCCACACGCGACTGGGACACGCCCAGCCGCTGTGCCAGTTCAGCCTGGCTCACGCCAGCGGCCTTGCGCAGCGACTTCAGGTGCAGCGCAAGCCGATCGGGCAGTTGCAACAGATGGTCCATGGTGTTCTCCTGGCCAGGGCATTCAAAATATCATCTCAAGATGATGAATTGAAATTATCACTCCAGAATAATATTGTCAACATATCATATTGGAGTGATATTTCCGACAGCCATCCTGCCTACAACCGTGCCGCGATGTCCTCGGCCGTCTCCCGGTAATAGGTATTGAACAGCTCGTTGATATCCACGTGGCCGCTGATGCGGGCCAGCGTCATCACATCCACGCGCTTGCTCAGCCAGGTCAGCGCCGTGGCGCGCAGGTCATGGAAGCGCAGGCCCTGCACCATCACGCGGTCGCGCAGCTTGCGGTAGAGCGTGTCACGGCTGGCGTCGCTGATGGTCCAGTAGGCGTCGCGCCCGGCAGCCTCGGCGGCGGCGTCCAGCACGCGCAGCAGGCGCACGGCACGGCGCGTCAGCGGCACATGGCGCTCGCCCACCTTGGCCTCGGTCTTGTGGTGCGGCAGGTGGTAGACCCGGCGCTTGAGATCCACATTGCTGCGGCCCATGCGCAGGATCTCGCCGCTGCGCATGGCCGTGTGCAGGGCCACCAGCATGGTCCAGGCCGTCTGCTCCATGGCGGTGACAGGCGCCAGGCGCGGCGAGACATTGGCCGAGCGCAGCATGCGCCGCACCTCGCTCCACTGCCCCGTGCGCCGGCGCGCATGGGACTTGGCCGGCAGCTTGATCTCGGGCCAGGGGCTCTTGCCCACCCATTTCCACTGCTTGACCGCCAGCGTCCAGATGGGACGGAACTGCTGCGCCTCGCGCAGCACGCTGGCGCCGGAGACCTGCTGCAGCCGCGCATCGCGCCAGCGCGCCAGGTCGTCACCCGTGATCTCGTGGAACACCTTGGCCGCCAGCTCGGGAAACTCGCGCAGCCAGGCATCAAAGCGCAAATGGTCGGCCCGCGCCGTGCTGGCCGTCTTTTTGTCGGTGACCTCGCGCCGATAGCGCTCCACCGCCTCGGCCAGCGTGCGCCGCGGAAACTCCCCGCGCGCACCGGCCAGAATGGCCGCCTCCTCGGCCACGGCCCATCCCTGCGCCTCGGCCTTGGTCGCCCGCGTGGCGGTGCGCCGGATGCCCGCACGCTCCACCTCGGCCCGCCAGCCGTTCTTCACCTTCCGGAAATACGCCATCCCATCTCCTGCTGCACGCGCGGGATCACAAGCGGGATCTGCGCGGGATTGTGATGTGATTTTGCGCTGTTTTGTGCCGGTTTCAACCCGTTCCGTTTTGCAGCGGAGACCCAGAAAAAAAGCCCGCCTCCTCTACAGGAAGCGGGCTTGAGCAGTGTTCGCCGCAGTTGAGCGGCGTTGGTGCGTGGTGCGCGGGGGGGGACTCGAACCCCCACACCATTGCTGGCGTCAGGACCTAAACCTGGTGCGTCTACCAATTTCGCCACCCGCGCTGGTTCTTGAGGGAGCCGCCTGCGCGGCGGCTCCTAGGTCAGGGCGCAGATTCTAGCCGCAATTGCGGGGTGCATTGCCATACCCCGGATTTGAGCGGCGGCCTCTGCGTTTTCGCCACCTCAATGCGTGGGCTCACGGCGCACGCGGAACACGGCGGCGTACATGGCCGGCAGCGCCAGCAGTGTCAGCACGGTGGCCACGATCAGCCCGCCCATGATGGCCACGGCCATGGGGCCCCAGAACACGCTGCGCGACAGCGGGATCATGGCCAGCACAGCGGCGGCGGCCGTCAGCACGATGGGGCGCAGGCGGCGCACGGCGGCTTCGATGATGGCGTCCCAGGCCGGCACGCCGCGCGCGCGGTCGGTCTCGATCTGGTCGATCAGGATCACCGAGTTGCGCTGGATCATGCCCATCAGCGCCACCACGCCCAGCAGCGCCACGAAGCCGAAGGGCCGGCCCAACAGCAGCAGCGCCGCCGCCACGCCGGGAATGCCCAGCGGCCCGGTGATGAACACCAGCAGTGAACGGCTGACACTGCGCAGTTGCAGCATGAGCAGCGTGAAGGTGAGGAACAGCATCACGGGCACACCAGCGACGATGGCGTCCGAGCCCTTGGAGCTTTCCTCCACGGCGCCGGCCACATCGATGCGGTAGGCCGTGTCGCCCGCGGCATGCCAGCGCGCCTCGATCTCGCGCAGGCCCGGCAGCAGCGCATGGGTCAGCGTTGCGCCCTGCAGGCCCTCGCGCACATCGCCCTGCACGGTGATGGCGAACATGCGCTTTTCTCGCCACATCACGCCGGGTTCCCAGACCATCACGGGCTTGGCGATCTGCGTGAGCGGGATCGACTTGCCCGATGCCGTGGGCAGGTAGGCGTTGGCGATGTCGGTGATGGCGTCGCGCTCCGAATACGGCGTGCGCAGCACGATGTCGATGAGCTTGTCACCCTCGCGGAACTGGCCCACGGTGGAGCCGCTGAGCATGACGCGGGCCGCCTGGGCGATGGCCTGGCTGCTCACGCCCAGGGCGCGCGCCTTGTCCTGGTCCACCTCCAGGCGCACGGCCTTGACGGACTCGTTCCAGTTGTCGTTGACGCCGCGCATGTCGGCGTTGGCGATCATGGCCTGCTTGACCTCGTCGGCATAGGCCCGCAGCTTTTGCGGATCGGTGCCGGAGACGCGGAACTGCACCGGATAGGGCACCGGAGGCCCGTTGGGCAGCAGCTTGACGCGGCCGCGCACCTCGGGGAACTCCTGGGCCAGCAGCGCCGGCAGCGCCTTGCGCAGACGCTCGCGTGTGGGCAGGTCCTGGGCCACCAGGATGAACTGCGAGACGTTGTTCTGCGGGAACACCTGGTCCAGCGGCAGGTAGAAACGCGGCACGCCCGAGCCTACCCATTCGCTGACCGTGCGCACGCCGTCGAGCTTCATGAAGCGCTCTTCCACGCGGCGCGTGACGGCCTCGTTGGCGGCCAGCGACGTGCCTTCGGGGAACCAGATGTCCACCAGCACCTCTGGCCGGCTGGAATCCGGGAAGAACTGCTGCTGCACGCGCGACATGCCCACCAGGCCCAGCGCGAAGACCAGCACCGTGATGGCGATGGTCAGCCAGCGGTGCGTCACGCACCAGTTCACGGCGCGCCGGAAGCGGTTGTAGAACGGGCTGTCGAAGACCTCATGCTCGGCTGAGGACGCATTGAGGTTGGTCTCCTCGATGGGCACCTCGCCCGAGGCCACCTCGGGCGGCAGCGTGGCCGCGTGCGGCGGGCGCTTGAGCAGCAGCATGCCCAGGTAGGGCACGAAGTACACCGAGGCGAACCAGCTGAGCACCAGCGCAATCACCGTCACCGCGAAGATGGCGAAGGTGTACTCGCCCGTCATGGACTTGGCCATGCCGATGGGCAGGAAGCCCGCCGCCGTGATCAGCGTGCCGGTCAGCATGGGCTTGGCCGTGATCTCGTAGGCAAAGGTGGCGGCGCGGTACTTCTCGTAGCCCTCCTCCATCTTGCGCACCATCATCTCGACGGCAATGATGGCGTCGTCCACCAGCAGGCCCAGCGCGATGATCAGCGAGCCCAGCGACACCTTGTGCAGGCCGATGTTCCAGTACCACATGGCCAGGAAGGTCGCCGCCAGCACCAGCGGAATCGTGATGGCCACCACCAGTCCCGGGCGCGGATCGATGTACCAGCGCTTCCACAGCGGCTGGTGGCCTTCGCGCTTGTGCAGGCCCAGGCTGATGAAGCTCACGGCCAGCACCACCACCACGGCCTCGATCAGCACCTGCAGGAACTCGTTGACCGAATCGGCCACCGCCTTGGGCTGGTCCTGCATGTTGGCCAGCTCCACGCCGGCCGGCAGCGTGCGCGCGATGTCGCCCACGGCGCCGCGCAGGGACTTGCCCAGGCGGATGATGTCGCCGCCCTTGGTCATGGACACGCCCAGCGCAATCGTCTCGCGCCCCTGGTGGCGTACCTTCACATTGGCCGGATCGGCATAGCCGCGGCGGATCTCGGCGATATCGCCCAGGCGCAGCTGCGCACCCGATGCGCCGCGGATCGGCATGGCGCGCAGTTCATCCACCGCCAGGAACTGGCCGGCCACGCGCACCTGCACATCCTCGCGCGGCGTCTGCAGCACGCCTGCGCCCTCGATGGCGTTTTGCTGGCCCAGCTGGCCCAGCACCTGGTTCATGTCCAGGCCCAGCTGCGACAAGCGGCGCTGCGACAGCTCGATGTAGACCTTCTCGTCCTGCACGCCGAACAGCTCGACCTTGGCCACATCGGGCACGCGCAGCAGCCGCTGGCGCACGTCGTCGGCCATGGTCTTGAGCTCGGCGTAGCTGAAGCCGTCGGCCTGCAGGGCGTAGATCACGCCATAGACATCGCCGAACTCGTCATTGAAGAACGGCCCCTGCACGCCCTGCGGCAGGGTGTAGCGCATGTCGCCGATCTTCTTGCGCACCGTGTACCACAGCTGCTGGACATCGCCGGGGCGCGAGTTGTCCTTGAGCTGGAAGATGATCATCGACTCGCCGGGCTTGGAGTAGCTGCTGATCTTGTCGGCGTAGGGCACCTCCTGCAGCGTGCGCTCGATCTTGTCGGTGACCTGCTCGGCCATCTGCTGCGCCGTGGCGCCGGGCCAGTTGGTGCGCACCACCATGGCGCGGAAGGTGAAGGGCGGGTCCTCGTCCTGCCCCAGCTGGAAGTAAGAGGCAAAGCCCAGCAGCAGCAGCACGACCATGAAATAGCGCGTCAGCGCCACATGGTCCAGCGCCCAGCGCGAAAGATTGAAGTGCCCGCCCTGCGGCGCCTTGTGCTTGGGCCCGCTCATTGGGCCGCTCCGCTGGACGCAGCACCTGCGGAAGCTGCGGCACCTGCGGCGGCAGGCGCCTGTGCCGGCTGCTGCGTCTTGTCATACCGGTCCTGATAGACCGTGACCTTCTGCCCGGGCGTGAGCACATGCACGCCGGCGGCCACCACCTGCATGCCGGGCGTCAGGCCGGCGGCAATCACGGCCTCGTTGCCATCGGCCGTGGCCAGTTGCACGGGCTGCAGCTTCACCGTGCTGCTGGCGGCATCGAACACCCACACGGCCGTGCCCTGGCCGCCGCCGCCTTCCTGGCGCAGCGCCGTGGTCGGCAGCTTGATCACGGGCTGGCCCGTGGGGCCCATGCCCTCGGGCAATGCGTGGACCGTGGCACCCAGCGGCGGCACGGCGGCGGCGTCCGAAGTGGGCAGTGCCACCTTCACCTGGTAGGTGCGCGTGACGGGATCGGCACTGGCCGCCACCTCGCGCACCTGGCCCTGCAGCGGCTGCATGCCGGCCGACCATGGGCGCACATTCACCTTCTGGCCCACGCGGATGGCACCGCGCTTGTCCTCCGGCACCACGAACACCACGTCGCGCGGGCCGTCCTGGGCAATGCGCACCACGGGCGATCCGGCCGACACCACCTGGCCCGGCTCGGCGTCTATGCCGGTCACCACGCCGGGCACATCGGCCAGCAGTTGGGCATAGGCCTCCTGATTGCTCTGCGATGCCAGCTGCGCCTTGGCCTGGTCCAGCGTGGCCTGGGCGGACTTGAGCGTGGCCTCGCGCCGCTCCAGCTCCGCACCGCTGATGAAGTTCTGCGCCTTCAGCTGCGAGTAACGCCTCACATCGGCAGCGGCAAGATCGCGCTGCGTGGTCGCGGCCGCCACCTGGGCGCGCGCGGCGTCAGCTCCCAGCCGGTAGTCGCTGGCATCGAGCCGTGCCAGCAACTGGCCTGCCTGCACGTGCTGGCCCAGCTCCACCTCGCGGCGAACGAGCTTGCCGGCCACGCGAAAGCCCAGGCGCGACTCTATGCGCGCGCGCACCTCGCCCGCGTACTCCAGCTGCGTGTCCAGCGCGCCCACGCCTACGGTGAGCAGCTTGACGGCGCGCACCGGCTCGGGCGGCGGCTCGGCCTTGGAGCAGGCGCCCAGCGCCAGCGCGGCGGCCAGGCACAGAGGGGCAAGAAGAAGATGGCGCGGCAAAGCGCGCGCGGCAGGGTTCGATGGCAAGTCGGGCATGTGGATCCGGGAGGGCTGGTGCGAAAAGCGGCTGCGGGCTGCAAGATCCGGGCAACATGCCGCGGCAGCTGGCTGGCGCCGTTTACTGACTGACGGGTTAGTAATTTAGGAGAAGCCCTTGAGCCCGTCAAGTGAAATGCATGGCCTTGCGCGCAGCATCGACAATCGGCCACCGTGAAGTCCACCGCTCCCACCCTGCCCGCCTCCCCCGCCCCGGTCACGCACTACGAGAACTTTCCCGTGGCGTCCTGGCTGTGCCCGCCCCGCTTGCGCCCGCCGATTGCCGCGCTCTACCACTTCGCACGCACTGCAGACGATCTGGCCGATGAGGGCGACGCCACACCGCCCGAGCGCCTGGCCGCGCTGGCCGCCTACCGTGCCGACCTGATGGCGCTGGGCACCGAAGGCGAGGCCTCCATGCTCGCCCGCACGGCCTGGCCTCTTGTCTTTGCAGGGCTGGCGCCGCAAGTACGCGCCCACCAGCTGCCGCTGGCGCTGATGGACGATCTGCTCAGCGCCTTCGCGCAGGACGTGCGCAAGACCGAATCCGGCACCACCTACGCCGACCGCGCCGAGCTGCTCGACTACTGCCGCCGCTCGGCCAATCCCGTGGGCCGGCTGCTGCTGCATCTGTACGGGGTGGATGATGCCGAATCGCTGGCCCGCAGCGACGCCATCTGCACCGCCCTGCAGCTGATCAATTTCTGGCAGGACTTCAGCGTGGACCTGCCACGCCAGCGCCACTACCTGACCGATGCCGACTGCGCCGCCCATGGCGTGCGGCGTGAAGACCTGCGCGCCGAGCCCGCTGCGCTGACCCCTGCCGTGCGCGCACTGCTGGCCGAGCAGTCGGCCTGGGCGCGTGCACTGATGCAGTCCGGCGCACCGCTGGTGCACCGCCTGCCGGGCCGCATCGGCTGGGAGCTGCGCCTGGTCGTGCAGGGCGGGCTGCGCATCCTGGACAAGGTCGATGCGCTGCAGGGCGCCAGCCTCTACCGCCGCCCCACCGTCGGCAAGGCCGATGCGCCGCTGCTGCTGTGGCGCGCCCTGCGCATGTGATGGCGGGCCGGCCGTTGCGACACCCAGGCTTTGGCTCCCAGCCGTCCATGGGACAATCCCGCCCCATATGAATCCGGATCAGTACGTCCAAGACAAGGCTGCCGCCTCGGGCAGCAGCTTTTATTACGCCTTCCTCTTCCTGCCGCGCGAGCGCCGTGCCGCCATCACCGCCTTTTATGCGTTCTGCCGCGAAGTGGACGACGTGGTGGACGAAGTCTCCGACCCCGGCGTGGCCGCCACCAAGCTCGGCTGGTGGCAGAACGAAGTGCACCAGGCCTTTGCAGGCAAGCCCTCGCATCCCGTGATGCGGGCGCTCATGCCGCACGCTCCGGTCTACGCCATCGAAGAGCGCCACCTGCAGGCCGTCATTGACGGCTGCCGCATGGACCTGGAGCAGACCCGCTACCTCGACTTCCCGGGCCTGGCGCGCTACTGCCACCTGGTCGCAGGCGTGGTCGGCGAAGTGGCCGCGCGCATCTTTGGCCAGACGCAGGAAGAAACCACGGCCTACGCCCACAAGATGGGCCTGGCCTTCCAGCTGACCAACATCATCCGCGACGTGGGCGAGGACGCCATGCGCGGACGCATCTACCTGCCCATCAGCGAGCTGCAGCAGTTCGACGTCAAGGCGCATGAGATCACCAAGCGCGAATACTCGGACCGCTTCACCGCGCTGATGCGCTTTCAGGCCGAGCGCGCCCACCGCCTCTACGACGAGGCCCTGGCCCTGCTGCCCGCGGCCGACCGCCGCACGCAAAAGCCCGGCCTGATGATGGCCAGCATCTACCGCACCCTGCTGCGCGAGATTGAGGCCGACGACTTCCGCGTGCTGCACCAGCGCATCAGCCTGCCGCCGCTGCGCAAGCTGTGGCTGGCCTGGAAGATGCAGGCGCTGGGGCGCATGGCGCGGTGAGCAGAGAGAGCTCCAAAGACAAGCCGCGCGCCGCCATCCTCGGCGGAGGCTGGGCCGGCTTCGCGGCCGCCCTTGCGCTGGCGCGCAGCGGCTGGCACATCACATTGCACGAGGCCGCACGCGAGCCCGGCGGCCGTGCGCGCGGCATGGACCTCGACACGCCACAGGGCCCGCTGCGCGTGGACAACGGCCAGCACATCCTCATCGGTGCGTACACCGAAAGCCTGCGCCTCATGCGCGAGGTGGGCGTGGACCCTGAACAGGCCCTGCACCGCCAGCCCATGGCCTTGCCCTATGCCGATGGCAGCGGCCTGCGCTTTCCCGACTGGCCTGCGCCGCTGGATGCGCTGGCCGGCATTGCCACCGCACGCGGCTGGAGCCTGGGCGAGCGTGCAGCCCTGCTGGCGCGTGCCGTGCGCTGGCGGCTGGCGGGCTTTCGCTGCGCGCCGCAAGCCACGGTGGCCGACCTGTGCGCCGGCCTGCCGCAGCGCCTGGTCAGCGAGTTCATCGACCCGCTGTGCATCTCGGCACTCAACACGCCCATTCACCTGGCCAGCGGCACGGTGTTCCTTCGCGTGCTGCGCGATGCGCTGTTCAGCGGCCGTGGCGGCTCGCATTTCCTGGTGCCGCGCCGTGACCTGGGCAGCCTGTTCCCGGCGCCGGCCGCGCAGTGGCTGCAGGAGCGCGGCCACGCCGTGCGCCTGGGCAGCCGCGTCGCAGAACTGCAGCCCCAGGGCCCGCACTGGACGCTGGGCGCAGCCCAGGCCGAAGATGCGCCCTTCGACGTCGTGCTGCTGGCCTGCCCCGCGCCCGAGGCGGCGCGCCTGGCACTCACCGCTGCCGAGCACGACAGCCTGCCTGCGCGCGACGGCATTGCCCTGCAGCGCTGGGCGCAACTGTCCCAGGACCTGCAGCACCGCCCCATTGCCACCGTCTATGCGCAGACCGGCGATCCCTCCCACACATTGCCCCCGGGCGCGCCCTGGCTGGCGCTGCGCTCCACGTCCGATGCGCCTGCGCAATTCGTCTTCGACCGTGGGCAACTCGGCGGCCCTCAGGGCCTGATGGCCTTCGTCATCAGCGACAGCGCATCGGACCGCGAAACCCTGCAGGCCCAGGTGCTGGCCCAGGCCCAGGCGCAGTTGGGCTGGCATGGACTGGTTGCGCTGCGCACCGTGATCGACAAGCGCGCCACCTTCGCCTGCCTGCCGCAGCTGCAGCGCCCCGGCATGGAGTTGGGCCACGGCCTGTGGGCCTGCGGCGACCATGTGGATGGACCGTATCCGGCCACCATCGAAGGCGCCGTGCGCAGCGGCATGCAGGCGGCCGAGGCCATCGGCCAGGCCCTGGGTGCCGAGGGAAAAGCCTGATCCCCCGGGTATCTCCGTAGCCTGCAGACCCTGGTTTGACAGCAGATTGACAGCCGCCGGCGCCACCATCGCTGGCGCCGCATCCGCTGCCCATTCACTACAACGATAGCCAGGAGACCAGACATGCCTTCGCGCGACTTTCTTCACCACGCAGACCTGCCCCCGCTCGGCCGCCGCCAACTGCTGGCCGGCACGGGCGCCATGGCCCTGTCGGGCCTGCTGCCTGCGGCCGCGCTGGCGCAGGACGCCTGGCCCACGCGTCCCATCCGCTTTGTCGTGCCCTTTGCGCCGGGCGGCAGCTCGGAAATCGTGGCGCGCTCCACGGCGGCCGAGCTGTCCAAGACCCTGGGCCAGAACGTCTTCGTGGACAACAAGCCGGGCGCGGCCGGCAACATCGCCATGCAGGAAGTGGCGCGCGCCGATGACCAGAGCACGGTCATCCTGGGCCACATCGGCACGCTGGCCGTCAATCCCTACATCTTCGACAAGCTGCCCTACGACGCCAACAAGGACTTCCAGCCCGTCAGCCTGCTGGCCAAGGTGCCCAGCCTGTACGTGGTCCACCCCGATGTGCCGGTCAAGAACCTGCGCGAACTCATCGCCTACGCCAAGAAGAAGCCCGGCCAGCTCAGCTACGGCTCGGCCGGCAATGGCAGCGCCGGGCACCTGGCCTTCGAGTACCTGAAGATGACGGCCGAGATCTTCATGCTGCACGTGCCCTATCGCGGCACGGGGCCCATGATGACGGACCTGATGTCGGGCCGGCTGGACGCCGCCTCGGTCGGCGCCGCCGCCCTGCTGCCCTTCATCAAGGCGGGCAAGGTGCGCTGCATCGCCACGGGATCGACCCAGCGCCTGCCCCAGTTGCCCGATGTGCCCACCGTGGCCGAGCAGGGCTTCCCGGGCTTCGAGATGACGCAGTGGTACGGCATGCTCGCTCCCTCCAGCATGACCCGAGCCCACGTGGACAAGCTGGCTGCCGAATGCGCCAAGGCCGTCAAGGCGCCGGACGCGCTCAAGCGCCTGCAGGGCGATGCGGCCGAGCCCATCGGCAGCACGCCCCAGCAGTTCGCGCAGTTCATTGCCACCGAGCAGGCACGCTGGCAAAAGGTGCTCAAGCGCGCCCAGGTCAAGCCGGACTGAGCGCACACGGACTGACACCCCCAGGCACAGGCCCCGGTATCAGCTGGCCGGGCCTGCCTTCTCGGCCATGGCGCGCAACACGCCCTGGCTGGCCTTTTGCACATGCTCGGCGCTCAGGCGCGCAGCCTGGTCCGCGTCGCCCTGCTCTATTGCCGCCACGATGGCATCCAGCTCGGCCAGCGTCTGCGGCAGGCGCCCGGGCTGGGACATGGAGATGCGCCGCAGCACCGTCACGCGGTTGTTCAGCTGCCGCAGCATCTGGCCGGCCACCAGATTGCCGCAGCCCTCGATCAGGATGTCGTAGAACTGGTTCTTGATCGCCAGCAGGGCCACCTTGTCGCTGGCCACGGCGGGCACGGCCAGCTCGCCCAGCTTGGCGCGCAGCGCGGCGCGCTGGCCTGCCGAGGCATGCAGCGCAAAGCCCCGGCTGGCCAGCGCCTCCAGGCTGGCCCGCACCTCGTAGATATCGCGCACTTCCTGCACCGAGATGTCCGTGACCTCGGGGCCGCGGTGCGGAACGATGGTGATCAGCCCCTCGGCCTGCAGGTGCTGCAGGGACTCGCGCAGGCACGAACGGCTCACATCAAGGCTCTCGCACAGCTCGCGCTCGGACAGCTTCTGGCCCGGCGCAAACACGCCATCGAGGATGGCCGTGCGCAGGGTCTGCGTCGTGCGCTGGCGCAGCGACGTTTCTTCGCGGGGGACACGCAGCATCTGGTTCATGGGATGAATCCTACCTGCCAATCCAGGGGCCGGGCGGACTGACGGATTGTCATACACGCACCTGCCGCGGCAGGCAATCCCGATTTTCATCAAGTAGGATTGTCTGACAATCTGATTAAATCCATTCCACCGAAAGACACCTTCACCGCCTTCCATCAGGAGTTTTCATGACCCGAGCCTACGCCCCCAAGAACCCCACCCTCTTCGACCAGGGCCTGTCCACCCGCCGTGAGGTGCTGGGCGCCGAGTATGTCGATGCGTCCATCCAGAACGCCACGGACTTCAATATCGACATGCAGGAGCTGGTCACCCAGTACTGCTGGGGCGATGTCTGGAACCGCCCAGGCCTGGACCGCAGGACGCGCTCCTTCCTGAACCTGGCCATGATCACGGCGCTGAACCGCCCGCATGAACTCAAGCTGCATGTGCGCGGCGCCATCAACAACGGCCTGAGCAAGGACGAAATCAAGGAGGTCTTCCTGCAGACCGCCATCTACTGCGGCGTGCCGGCCGCCATCGACTCCTTCCGCGTGGCGTCGGAAGTCTTCAAAGAGATGGACATCTGAGGCACGCAGCATGACCACCATAGGATTCATCGGCCTCGGAATGATGGGCCAGCCCATGGCCCACCTGCTGCACGCCGCAGGGCACGCCCTGGTCATCCGGGACGCCGTGCCCGCTGCCACCGCACGATTCGCGCAGGAACATGCGGGTGTGGCCGTGGCATCCGGCGCGGCCGACTTTGCCGGCTGCAGCGTGGTCTTCACCATGCTGCCCGACTCCCGCATCGTCGATGCCGTGGTCGGCGAACTGGCACCGCACCTGCCGCCCGGCGCCTGCATCATCGACATGAGCTCGGCCGACCCCAACCGCACGCGCGCGCTAGCCGGCCTGCTGAGCGAGCGCGGCATCGGGCTGCTGGATGCGCCGGTCTCCGGCGGCGTCAAGCGCGCCATTGCGGGCACGCTGTCCATCATGGTCGGGGGCGATGCGGACCTGCTCGCCCAGCACCTGCCGCTGCTGCAACGCATGGGCCAGGCCATCACCCATGTCGGCCCCGTGGGCGCGGGCCATGCGCTCAAGGCGCTGAACAACTATGTCTCGGCAGCGGCCCTGATCGCCACGGCCGAGGCCATCCACGCAGGCGCGGCCTTCGGCATTGCGCCGGCCACCATCGTGGACGTGATCAACGCCTCCACCGGCAAGAACAACACCACCGAAAACAAGGCCCACCAGTTCATGCTGAACGGCGCCTTCAACTCGGGCTTCTCGCTGGCGCTGCAGGCCAAGGACGTGGGCATTGCCCTGTCGCTGGGCCAGGCCATGCACACGCCCATGGCACTGGCCGAACAGGTCAGCGCCATGGCGGCCGAGGCCTCCAGATCCCTGGGACCCGCCGCCGACCACACCGAGCTGTACAGGTACGTGGCCCCGGCCTGAGCCTGCGCCGTCTCGCCGTCGTCAAGGGCCGCATGCGGCCCTTGCCTTCCTGCCTCACGCCACCAAACACGCCACCGACAACCGGCCGCACAGAGCCGGCGGCCCCTGCACGCGCCTCCAGGAGACAAACCCATGCGCCCCCTCATCCGCAATCCCCTCGCCCAGACCCTTCTCGCCGCCGCGCTGGCAGCAGCCAGCCTTGCCGCCCAGGCCTTCCCCAACAAGCCCGTCACCATCGTCGTTCCCTACGCGGCCGGAGGCTCCACCGACGTGCTGGCCCGCGTGCTGGCCGAGGCCATGACGCGCGACCTGGGCCAGCAGGTCATCGTCGAGAACCTGGGCGGCGCCGGTGGCACCATCGGCACCAGCCGCGTCACACGCGCCCAGGCCGACGGCCACACCCTGCTGCTGCACAACATGGGCATCGCCACGGCGCCCGCGCTCTACAGCAAGCTCGCTTTCGATGTGAGGCGCGACCTGGAACCCATCGCGCTGGCCGGCGACGTGCCCATGATCCTGGTGCGCAGCAAAGGCTTTGCGCCCGCCACGCTGGCGGACTTCATCGCCCACATGAAGGCCAAGCCGGGCGAAGTGCGCTTCTCGCATGCCGGCGTAGGCGCCACCTCCCACCTGTGCGCCATGCTGCTGCTGCAGACCACCTCCACCGAGGCCACCCTGGTGCCCTACCGTGGCACGGGTCCGGCCCTGCAGGACCTAGTGGCAGGCAATGTCGATGTCATCTGCGACCAGCCCGTGGCCACCGGCCCGCACATACAGGCGGGCATGCTCAAGGGCTACGCCGTCGCCACGCGCGAACGCCTGCCCTCCCTGCCCGATGTGCCCACCTTCGCGCAGGCAGGCCAGCCCGGCTTCGAGCTTGCCGTATGGCACGGCCTGTACGCCCCGCGAGGCACGCCCCAGGCCGTCATCGAGCGCCTCAACAAATCGCTGCGCACCGCCCTGGCCGAACCCGCCCTGGTCAAGCGCTTCACGGACATGAGCGTCATCATCCCGCCCGCAGACCGCCTTACCCCCGACGCCCTGCGCCAGCACACCGCCGCAGAAATCAAGCGCTGGGACCCGGTGATCAAGGCTGCGGGGGCCAAGGCGGAATAGAGGCGCAGCAAGGAGCAGGCAGGCCAGGAAGATAGGCGCGCTGAGCAGGGCACAAAAACCGACGCAGCCCAAAGCCTGGGACACCGAGCAAGGGCCGCCCCGCCGCGAGGGTGTCGTCCCCCTCCCGCGAAGCGAGAGAGGGGGAAGCCGCGCAGCGGCTCAGGGGGTGACGATCATTTTTCCATCCACCACTGGATGACGATCTTGGCGACGTAGCCGACAAAGCCCACGCCCAGACCCAGGAAGATCACGAAGGTGCCGAACTTTCCTGCCTTGGACTGGCGTGCCAGCTGCAGGATGATGAACACCATGAAGAGGATGAAGGCCCCCACGCCGTAGGTGAGGAAGAAATGGGCGATCTGTTCTTCTGTATACCCGAATATCACGACAACACCGTCCTACCTCCTCCCCTGCAAGTCCGGTCAGGCCGGGCGGTCCGGCTCAGCGCGCCGCAAAGGTCGACGCATCCACCAGGTCGCGGTACGCATGCCAGCTCGCGTGCCCCAGCAGGGGCATCACGGCCACCAGTCCCAGCAGCCAGCTGCCCAGGCCCAGCAGGGTCAACAACACAATGAGGGCGGCCCACAGTGCCAGAGGCACAGGGTTGGCCAGCACGGCCAACCAACTGGTCAGCACGGCCTGGCGCACCGTCACCCGCCTGTCCAGCATCAGCGGCATGGCCACCACGCTGGACGCAAAAATAGGCGCTGCCAGAAAACTGCCCAGCGCCAGCCATATCGCAAACAACTGCCCGTCGCGGGCCAGCACCACGTGCTGCACGAAATCCGCCGGAGTGGCAATGCGCACGGGCGAGAGCACGGTGATCAGCGACGCCGACACCAGCACCCAGCCCGTGGCCGCCAGCGACAGCAGCAGTCCGAACTGCACCAGGCACCAGTAGCCGCCCTGCCCCTCGGCCTTGGACGCGTGGCCGCTTTGCCAGCGCATCCAGGTGCTGCGCACCAGGGACAGGTCGGCGCGCTCGCCACGCTCCAGCGCACGGCTGATGGCGTAGAGGCTGGTTGCCACGACAGGGCCGACGATCAGGAACCCCGACAGGGCCCCAGCCATCAGCCAAAAGCGATTGTGCCCCAGCGTCAAGATCAAAAACCCGATCAAGGTCAAGACCAGGCCATGTGCCAGGCTCAGCCAGGGCGCCCTGGCCATGTCGCGCGCGCCACGCGCCAGCCAGCTCAGGGGGTGTTTCCAGCCGATGCTGCGCACGGCGGGGAGGACGGGGGGGTGGAAGAAAGCGGTGCTGTGGCTGGTGGGCATGGCATGGCGCGGCTTCGCGGGCAGGCAGGGTCAGCTGTCAGCCAGCCCCTGGCACAACTGCGCAAGGCTGGCCACCGTGACGTGGGGCGTGGACCCCTCGTGAGGCCATGCTACGCCCGTGCGGTTGAGCCAGACTGCGTGCATACCCGCATCCATGGCGCCCAGCGCATCGAGCCGCGCGTCGTCGCCAATGTGCAGCACCTCGTCAGGCGCCACGCCAGCCGCCGCCGCTGCCGCGTGGAAAAAGCGCACATCGGGCTTGGCCATGCCGGCCTTGCTGGCGCTCAGCGCGGCATGGAAATGCTCGCCGATGCCCACCACATGCACGCTGGCGTTGCCATTGCTCAAGGCCACCACGGGCCAGCGCGCGGCCAGGAACTGCAGGGCGGGCAGCGCGTCCTCGTACAGGTCCACGCGCTGGCGCTCGGCAAAGAAAAGATCGAAGGCCGGCTCGGCCAGCGCGCCGTCGTCGCCATTGCGCTGCAGCGCCAGGCGGATGGACTCGCGGCGCAGGCCGCTCAGGTCGTGGGCCAGGTCCGGGCGGTCACGCTCGATCTGCACGCGGATGGCGCGCAGGGTGGCCACGTCGCGCAGCGCTGCGGCCGTGGTGGGCGCATGGGCGTGCAGCCAGTCCAGCAGCACCTGTTCGGCGCGCGAGATGGCTGGCCACACGGGCCACAGCGTGTCGTCCAGGTCGATGGAAATGGCGCGGATGCGGCCGCTGCGGCGCAGCTGCTGCAATGCGGCCAATGCAGGGTCAAGAGAGGATTCGGCGAGGGGGGCGATGGTGGCTTGGGACATGGTTCGAGCATAGCGAAGGCAGCCGTTGCCGGCAGCAGCCGGGTCATCCGACTCGCGTGGCAGGCGGCTCCGTCCTGCCACAATCGGGTCCATGCCATCCCGCTTTGCGCCAGAACCCCCATTCCGCCACGACCAACCCCAGCGCACCGCCGTGCTGCTGTGCAACCTTGGAACGCCCGACGCGCCCACGGCCCCGGCCGTGCGCCGCTACCTGGCGCAATTCCTGGGCGACGACCGCGTGGTCGAGATCCCCAGGATTGCCTGGCTGCCCATCCTGCACGGCATCATCCTGCGCACGCGGCCGGCCAAGTCGGCTGCCAAGTACGCCACCGTCTGGCATGAGAAGGACGGCTCCCCCCTTCAGCACTGGAGCGCGCGCCAGGCCCTGCTGCTGCGCGGCTGGCTGGGCGAGGCCGGGCACAACGTGCTGGTGCGCCATGCCATGCGCTACGGCAACCCGTCCATCCCCAGCGTGCTCGATGCCCTCAAGGCCGAGGGCGCCACGCGCATCCTCATCCTGCCGCTGTACCCGCAGTACTCGGGCACGACCACGGCCAGCGTGTTCGACGCGGTCTACGACTGGGCCCGCACCCAGCGCCATATTCCCGAGCTGCGCTTCGTCAACCACTACCACGACGACGCCGCCTACATCGACGCGCTGGCCCAGCGCATCGAGGCCCATTGGCGCAGCAACGGCCGTGGCGAGAAACTGGTCATGAGCTTTCACGGCGTGCCCGAGCGCACGCTGCACCTGGGCGACCCCTACCACTGCGAATCGCGCAAGACCGCACGCCTGCTGGCCGAGCGCCTGGGCCTGTCGCCCTCGCAATACCTGGTGACCTTCCAGTCGCGCTTTGGCAAGGCCAAATGGCTGGAGCCCTATACCGAGCCTTCGCTGATCGAGTTGGCACGCAGCGGCACCAAACGGGTGGACGTGGTCTGCCCCGGCTTCACCAGCGACTGCCTGGAAACGCTGGAGGAAATCAGCCAGGAAGCGCGCGAGGCCTTCATGCATGCCGGTGGCGAGCAGTTCGAGTTCATTGCCTGCCTCAACGACAGCGCGCCCTGGATCACGGCGCTGAGCCGCATCGCCCAGCAGCATATGCAGGGCTGGCCCACGCAGAAGGCGCCGCAGGCCGAACTGGACGCCAGCCTGGAGCGCGCCAAGGCCGTGGGCGCACAGCGCTGAGGCCGTTCTGCATCTTCTGCGCCGCGCCATATAACCCTGCCTCATGAGCAGAATGCATAAGCGTCTTTGTATATAGATGCTGCAAGCGGGACAATTGCACTCCAGTTGCTTGTTCCGCCGGTCTTCCATGACCGGCCCCAGCCATCATGACCAAGACCTTTTCCCCCGCTCTGCGCCTGGCGGCCCCGCTGCTGGCGCTGGGCCTTGCCTGCACCGCCTTCGGCACGGCCCACGCCGCCGAACCCCTGCTCACCCCTGCCGGCGTGCAGGCAGCCGCCGGCCAGGACGCCGTGCGCATCATCGACATCCGCGATCCCAAGGCCTATGGCGAGCGCCACATTCCCGGTGCGCTCAATGCCCCCTACGGCAAATGGCGCGGCCCCGCCACCAACCCCGGTGAGCTGCCCGAGCTGCCCAAGCTCACCGAACTCGTGCAGTCCCTGGGGCTGACGCCGGCCACCCACGCCATCGTGGTCTCGTCGGGTGCGGACGCCACCGACTTCGGCGCCGCAGCGCGCGTGTACTGGACGCTCAAGCTGCTGGGCCTCAAGGAGCTGTCCGTGCTCAACGGCGGCATGAAGGCCTGGAACGAGCAAAAGCTCCCGCAGGACAACGAGGCCGTCAAAGTGGCCCGCAGCAGCTACCAGCCCCAGCTCGACACCAGCCTGATCGCCACGCGCGAGGACGTGGGCCAGCACGTCAAGCTCAGCAACGCCGCCCTGGTGGACTCGCGCCCCGACGCCTTCTACCAGGGCAAGACGCGCGCGCCCGCCGCCAAGCTCTCGGGCACCCTGCCCGGTGCGCAGCAGCTGGACTTCAACCAGTGGTTCGTGCCCGGCACCTCCACCTTTGTCGATACCGCCACGGCCAAGCAGATTGCGGCCAAGGTCAAGCGCGAGCAGGGCCAGGACATGGTGGCCTTCTGCAACACCGGCCACTGGGCGGCCACCGACTGGTTCGGCCTGTCCGAAGTCGCAGGCCTGCCGGGCGTCAAGCTGTATGCGGGTTCCATGGTGGACTGGACGCAGCAGGCCGATGCACCGCCCATGGCCAACCAGCCCGGCCGCGCCGAATCCCTGGCCTACGACGCCAAGCAGTGGTGGGAAAAAAAGTTCAAATAAACACCCCTTGAGGCGCTTGCGCGCCTCCCCCCCGTGGCACGGCGCCTCTCTACCCGCTTCGCGGGGGAGGGCGACTGCATGGAGAAAAATGATATGAAACGACTTCCTCTTGCGGCCATCCTGGCCGTTTTCTTTGGCTGGCTGCTGTGGAGCGTCTCGGTGCGCCAGGCCGCGCTGTTCGCCGTGGGCCTGGGCCTGGGCGCGGTGCTGGCCGGCAAGCGCTTCGGCTTCACCACCGGCTGGCGCATGCTGATCGAGGACAAGGACGCCAGCGGCGTCTTCGGCCAGTTGCTGCTGCTGGCGCTGGCCGCCGCGCTGGCCATGCCGCTGCTGGGCCACTATCCCGAACTCACGGCTGCCCTGGGCCCGCCCAGCATCAGCCTGCTGGTGGGTGCCTTCGTCTTCGGCCTGTGCATGCAGATCGCGGACGGCTGCGGCAGCGGCACGCTGTACAAGGCCGGCATGGGCATTCCCATGAATGCGGCCATCCTGCCCGTGTTTGCCATCGGCAGCTTCCTGGGCAGCCTGCACCTGGGCTGGTGGCTGGACCTGGGCAACACCCAGCCCGTGGGCCTGGTCACGGCCTGGGGCTGGGCCCCTGCCCTGCTGGCCACGCTGGCGGCGCTGGCCGTGGTCGCGCTGGGCGTGGCCTGGTATGTGCGTGGCGCCAACATGGCACTCAAGCGCCCGGCCAAGCCGCTGTTCGTGCGCAAGTGGGTGGTGGGCGCGGTGCTGCTGGCCGTGCTGGCCACGCTCAACCTCGTCATTGCGGGCCAGCCCTGGGGCGTGGTCTACGGCTTCGGCCTGTGGGCCGCCAAGATCGCCAACGCCACGGGCGCCGTGGACCTGGCCGGCAACTGGTTCTGGAGCCAGCCCGGCAACGCCGCGCGCCTGCATGAGACCGTGCTGCTGGACGTGACCAGCATCACCAACATCGGCATCCTGGGCGGCGCCCTGTGGGTGGCTGCCGCCAAGCCCGTCAATGCCAAGCCGCTCACTGGCACGCAATGGATGGTGGCCCTGGTGGCAGGCCTGGTGCTGGGCTACAGCTCGCGCCTGGCTTTCGGCTGCAATGTGGGCGCCATGCTCTCGGGCATCTCCACGGGCAGCATCCACGGCTGGATCTGGGTGCCGCTGGCCTTTGCCGGCACCATCTTCGGCCTGCGCATCCGCCGCCACTTCAACTTCTGAAAGGACCCGCCATGACACAACAGAACAGCCTGCGCGCGGTCTTCTGGGCCGTGCTCGTCCTCTTCCTGGCCTGGGACCACCTGCACTCGCCCCCCGTGGACCTGCGCTTCGAGGCACCGCTGATCGCGGCCGGCTCGGGCAAAGCCACGCAAGGCGGGCACTGCTCGATGCCGGCGGGCAAATAGACCAAGACCAAGGTCAGGGGACGCTGGGCGCCGGCCCCTCATCCGCGCCAGCCGTCACGGGCAGCGGCGCGGTTTCCACATCGAAGCCGGCCGCCTGCCAGGCCTTGAGGCCGCCCACCAGCGGGCGCACGTTGGCGAAGCCCGCGCGCTGCAGCTGGCGCGCCAGCCGCGCGGCCGAGATTTCATTGGGACAGTCGCAATAGACCACCACCCCGTGAGGATGGTCGTGCTGGGGCAGCAGGTGCGCATGCGACTCGCCGCCATCGCGCGGGCGCAGCTCCCAGGACTGTGCACCCGGGATATGGCCCTGGCGGTACTGCGGCAGGGCGCGCACATCGATCACCGTGGGCTGCATGCCCTGGGCATGCAGGCCCGCCAGCTCGCGCACCGACATGCGCGGCATGCGCAATGAACGCACCATGCGATGGCGCTGCCACCACTTGCGCACGATGAACAGCCCCAGCGCCACGGCCAGCAGCAACAGGCCCCACTGGCCCAGCGCGGTGAGCACGCCCAGCAGGTCTTCCACCGTGGAGCTGAACAGCGAGCCCAGGTACACGGCCGACCCTACCCAGATCAGCGCACCCAGCCCGTCATACAGCACGAAGCTGCGCAGCGGCGTGCCCATCACGCCGGCCAGCGCGCTGGCGATGGAGGCGAAGCCCGGCACGAACTTGGCCACCAGCAGCGACCTTGCGCCCCAGCGGCCATAGACGGTCTCGGTCTGGCGGATGCAGGCATCGGGCGACAGCGAGATGCGGCAGATGCGTCCCAGCACACGGTGGCCGTAGGCCTTGCCGGCCTGGTACCAGAACAGGTCGGCAATCAGCGCCGCGCTCACGGCCACGGCCACCAGCCACAGCAGGCGCACCCAGTCGGCGCCTTCCAGCGCACCGGTCACGACCAGCACCGGGTAGGCCGGAATCGGCGCGCCCAATTGCTCGACGAACACATTGAGAAAGACGATGCCGAAGCCGTACTCGCGGATCAGCTCCACCAGAAAACCCATGTCAGGCCTCTCTTGCCCAGACGGTGCCCGCACCCGAAAAAGAAGGCGAGGCTGCACCCGTCGCAAATGCTAGCGCGGCAGCAACATCCGCGCCCGGCCCGGGTTGATGCTCAGCCGCGCTGCAGATGCTCCAGCACCCATTGCCAGTGCGCGGGCACGTTCAGCGCCGGCGCATGGCCGCAGCCGGGCACCTCCTGCCAGTGCAGCAGGCCGCGCGCGCCGGGGCCGCGCGTGGTCATTTCCCTGGCCACCTCGGGCAGCACCAGGTCCGAGTCCACACCCCGCAGCAGCAGCACGGGGATCTGCAGGGCGTCGTAGTGCGGCCAGATGCCGTAGTCGTCGTCATGGGCCGTGAACTGCTCGATCATGGCCGGGTCGTAGTGCGGCGTGACGCGCCCATCGGGCAGGCGGCGCACGCTGGTTTCGGTGAGCTTGCGCCACTCTGCCTCGCTGAGCCAGCCATAGGGCCGGTAGGCCTGGCGAAAGAAGGCCTCCAGCTCGCCCACCGTATCGAAGGCCGGGGGCTGGCCCGCATAGGACCTGATGCGCGCCAGCGCTGACTCGGCCAGTTGCGGCGCATTGTCGTTGAGCACCAGCGTCGCAATGCGTGCGCGCAGCGAAGGCTCGAACAGGCCCGAGGCGCAGACCGTGCCGATGGCCCCGCCCATGGACGTGCCCACCCAATGCGCGCGCTCCAGCCCCAGCGCATCGAACAGCCCGCGCGCAATGCGGGCGTAGAAGCCCAGCCGGTATTCCTCGCGCGGCGCGCGGCTCCACTGGCTCAGGCCCCGGCCCAGCGTGTCGGGGCAGACCACGCGCCAGCCCTGCCCCGCCAGGAACTGCGCCAGCGCATCCATGTCGCGCCCCGTGCGTGCCAGCCCGTGCCAGGCGATGACCGTACCTGCAGGCTCCGCGCCGGGCGCAGGCTGCCAGTCCATGTAGTGGATCTCATAGCCCGAGCAGTGCGCGTAGCGGGAATCCGGCACGGCAACAAAAGGGGATGCGGACGAGGGTGATGCTGTGGAAGCCATGGAAGAAATCTCTGTGCAGGAGCGGCCGGCCGCCGTGGCAGCCGGCCGCCCCGGGGCCTGGCTCACTCAGGGATGCGGATCAGCCCGTCGCTGACCTCGATGGTGTTGGCCGTTGCGGGCCGCGTCACGAAGGGCGGCACCTGGGCCGCCGTGATGGCAGGCGCCGCGCCCGGCTGGCCGCCGCGCGGTGTGGTGCGCACCACCTGGCTGGCGGGCAGCGCGGTGCTGCTGCGCAGGTTGGCCCACACGGCATCCATGGCCTGGTTGAAGTACGGGTGCAGCGGCACGAAGCGCGTGTCGAAGCCCGAGAACGGCAGGAAGGCATCGAAATGCTGGGCATTCACCACCTCGATATAGCGCAGCCGCGTGCTGGAGCCATCCAGGCCACGGTTGAGCACCGTGTAGGCGCGCGCATTGTGGTTGACCGGCACCAGCGCATCGCTGCGGCCCGCCACGATGATGGTGGGCTTGCCGCGCAGCCTGCCGGTATGCAGCACCTCGTTGATGCCGGCGCGCACGGCGTCGCTCTGGGCGCGCGTGGGCACGCTGCTCTCGGACAGGTTGAAGCCGGTCACCGGATCGAAGCCCGTCACCAGCGCGTGCTGGCACAGCGCGTTGTCCAGCCCGAAGTCGGCCACGCGCGTGGAGGGCGACACGGCAAACTGCCAGGCCTTGGCCCCGCCCACCGAGTCGTTGTAGACCACCGTGGCGGGCGTGCCGTTGGCCGTGCCATTGGCCGTGGCAAAGCTCTGGGCCAGCGCGGCCCCCGTGGCGGGCACCACGTCGCCCGTGGCATTGGCGGCCGCAAAGCTGGTGCGGCACAGGTTGGCATCCACGCCAAACCGGCCATAGGCCATGGTGTACATGGCCGACAGGATGGGGCCGTTGCCCAGCGCGTAGTGGGCGTTGTGCATGCGGTCGTGGTCACGCGTCCAGCCGTACAGGCGCAGCTTGCTCAGCGCATTGGCGGCACGGTCGGCCGTGGTGGCGCCGATGACCAGGCCCTTGGCGGCCAGGCTGGTGCAGCGTGCCTCGGCACGCGCCGTCATGGCGGTGAGGCCTATGTAGTTGAAGATCGAGGTCTCGGTCAGCGCCGCATCGGGCGCCAGCGCCGCGCAGGGCTGGTAGATGTTGCCGTAGGTGGTGTACTCGGCCAGCGTGCGGCCCGGGTTGGGCATGGTCGCATTGCCCACGGCAATGGTGTAGCCCTGGCGCGTGGGCATCTCGGTCACGGGTTCGGAGGCCACCACGCCGTCGATCAGGCCGTCCGTATCCAGCTCGGCCGCGCGCAGCACGGCCGCGCCGCCGTTGGAGGCCGAGCCCGCCAGCACCAGCGTGTTGTCCTTGCCGAAGGGCACGGGGTCCTGCGTGGTGCCATAGCGGGCATTGAGCACGTACAGCGCATAGCGGGCCGCGGCCAGCGTGTCGTTGCCCCAGTCCTTTTCAGGGTTCTGCTGGGAATGCGCGTGCTTGATGGCAATGCGGTTGGGAAACGCCGCGTTGTAGGCGGCGCGCGCCGCATCGGTCAGCCGTGCGGCAAAGAAGGACAGGCTGCCGGCATCCGTGCGCGTGGCGCGGGTGCCGTCCAGCTTGTTGACGGTGTCGTCGCTCAGGTTGTGCAGGCCCACGCCCTTGCCCGCGTCGGTCAGCGCCACGGCGCAGCCCTTTTTCAGGCCCCACTCGCCCGCCGTGCCGATGGCGCCATACACGCCGCGCGAGCCCGAGGACGGGCCCAGCACGATGCAGGGCCGGTTGCGGTCAAAGCTGTCCGGCACCTGCACGGCCACCATGGTCTGCTTGCGGCCCGTGCCGTCGTCCAGCACGGCCAGGTACTCGCGCCCGGGGATCAGCCCTTCGCCCGCAGTCACCTGCCCGTCTGCCGTGATGTTGGGGCCGTACAGCGTGCCGTAGCCGCCGCCCGCCGTGGGGTCCAGGATGCCCCGGTAGTTGGAGTACAGCGCATTGCGCCGCAGCTCCGCCGCCGTGGGATTGGCCGGGTCCGCGTACAGGGGCGCAGCTGCGGCGCCCAGGCCCGTCTTGCCCAGGCCGCCCGTCAGCAAGTCCTGCGTGGCTGCCGTGGCACCCGTGCCGGTGGCCGTGGCCGGATACACCGTGGCGCCCAGCTCGGTAAAGCCCTTGGGCAGGTCGTTGCTGGGCTCACGCTCGCCGCTGCCGCAGGCCGCCAGCGCGGCCGCCGCCAGCGCCGTGACGGCCCAGCGCCACGGGGTTGCAGGAATCGACGACACCATCTCTTCACGCTTCAACATGCCCATCTCCTTGTGGTAGTTCTCTGATGCACGAATGCGCCAGGGGCCCTGGTCAGGCTCCGGCGCGGGAAGAACGCAGACGCCCCACGACGCCCGTGGGGAAATAGTAGACCGACAATACAAACAGCACGCCCAGCCATAGCAGCCAGCGGTCGGGCGACAGCAGCGCGGCCAGCCAGGGCAGGCTGTGCGCGGCCTCGCTGGCCACGCGCAGCAGGTCCTGCAGATAGCTCTGGGCGATGAGGAACAGCACCGAGCCGATCGCCGCGCCATAGATGGTGCCCATGCCGCCGATCACCACGATCAGCAGGCAGTCCATCATGATCTCGAACGACAGCGAGGTATCGGGCCCGTTATAGCGCAGCCACAGCGCCAGCATGGCCCCGGCCACACAGGCGAACAGGGCCGACAGCACGCTGGACAGGGTGCGGTACACCACCACCCGGTAGCCGATGGCCTCGGCACGGAACTCGTTCTCGCGGATGGCCTGCAGCACGCGGCCGAACGGGGAATTGACGATGCGCAGCAGCGCCAGCACCAGCACCACGGCCAGCACGAACAGCAGGTAGTAGGTGATGATGCGCCCGTCGATCAGCACGCCCAGCACCTCGTTCTCGAAGGGCTCGAAGCTGGGCGACAGCCACTCGGGCAGCTTGAAGCTCAGCCCGTCCTCCCCGCCCGTCCATTCCGACAGTTGGGAGGCCAGCGTCTGGAACGCCGCCGCCACGGCCAGCGTGATCATGGCAAAGAAGATGGCCCGCACGCGCAGCGAGAACAGGCCGATGGCCAGCGACAGCAGCAGCGACACCAGCAGCGCCGCGCCCAGGCCCAGCGCCAGCGCGCCCCAGCCCGCGCCCATGCGCGACGATGCAATCGCCACGCCATAGGCGCCAATGCCGAAGAACATGGTGTGCGCAAAGCTCACGATGCCGGTATAGCCCAGCAGCAGATCGAAGCTGGCCACCAGCACCACGAAGATCAGCACCTTGGCCGCCACGTTCAGCGCCTTCACGCCAGGGAACAAGAAGGGCGCCGCCGCCAGCCCCAGGAAGATCAACAGCAGCAGCACCGCCAGCACGCGGCTGCGCGGCATGTCGCCGGAAAGCAATCGGTTGAGCATGTCGATCACTCCTTCAGCGGTTCGCCACGGGATAGACGCCCTGAGGCCGCCACAGCAGGATGGCCACCATCAGCGCGATGTTGGAGAACAGCGCCACCTTGGGCACCAGGAACCCCGTGTAGTTGGCCATCAGCCCCACCAGCAGCGCGCCGATCAGCGCCCCGCCCGTGCTGCCCAGCCCGCCGATGATGATCACGATGAAGATCAGCACATTCACCTGCGCCCCCATCTGCGGCACCACGCTCTGCTGGTACATGCCCCACATCACCCCGCCCAGCCCGGCCAGGGCCGAGCCCGCCACGAACACGCCCACGAACAGGCGGCGCACGCGGTAGCCCAGGGCCTCCACCATCTCGCGGTCCTGCACGCCCGCGCGGATCAGCAGGCCGATCTTGGTGCGCGACAGCGTCCAGGCCAGCAGGGCAAACACCGCCAGCCCCACCAGCACGGCCACCACGCGGTACTTTTCCACGGCGGCATCGCCCAGCAGCCAGGCGCCCTTCATGCCCTGGGGCAGCGGCAGCGGAATCTGCTGCGGGCCCCAGATGAGCTTGATCAGCTCCTCGCCGATGATCATGCCGCCCATGGTGATCAGGATCTGCTTGAGATGCTGGCCGTACACGGGCCGCACGATGAAGCGCTCGAACGCCAGCCCGATGGCGCCCGCCACCAGCATGGCCACCACCATGGCCGGCAGCACGGCCAGCAGGTTGCGCCACAGCTGGTCCGACCCCGTCCAGTCGCCCATGGCGCCCAGCACGCTGGTGGCCACGAAGGCACCCAGCGCGATGAACACGCCGTGGCCGAAGTTCAGCACATCCATCAGCCCGAACACCAGCGTCAGCCCCGAGGCGATGATGAACACGATCATCCCCATGGCCAGCCCCGCCACCGTCAGCGTCAGCCAGGTCGAGCCCGAGCCCACCAGCGGCAGCGCCGCCAGGGCCAGCACGGGCACCAGCAGCAGCGGCTTGAAATCCACATCCAGCCTGTTCAGCTTGTTCATAGCGAAAGCCCCAGCAGCGACTGCTGCAACGCCGCGTCTGCCGAGAACTCGGCCATGCCGCCCGCGTGCACCACGCGGCCGTTGTCCATCACCGCCACGCGGTCGCCCAGGCGGCGCGCAAAGCCCAGGTTCTGCTCCACCAGCACAATCGTCGTGCCGCCCGCCTTGAGCTGGGCGAAGGCCGCGATCATGTTCTCGATGATGGCCGGTGCCAGGCCCTTGCTGGGCTCGTCCACGATCAGCAGGTCGCGCGGCTCCACGATGGCGCGCGCCACCGCCACCATCTGCTTTTGCCCGCCCGACAGCTTGCCGGCCGGGTGGTTCCAGAACTTCTCCACGGCCGGGAACATGCCGAAGATCCACTGCAGCCGCTGCGCGTCCATGCGGTCGGCGCGCGAGGCGCCGCGCGCGGCCAGCAGCAGGTTTTCCTGCACCGTCAGGTCCGCGAAGATGCCCATGTTCTCGGGCACATAGGCAATGTTCAGCCGCGCGATCGCGGGCGTGGGCAGGGCCGTGATGTCGGCCCCGCCAAAGGCGATGCGCCCCTGGCTGGCCCGCCACAGGCCCATGATGGTGCGCAGCGTGGTCGTCTTGCCCGCGCCGTTGCGCCCCAGCAGCATGGTCAGCTGCCCGCGCGGCACGGCCAGGTCCACGCCATGCAGGATGTGATAGGCCCCGATATGCGTGTGCACGCCCGACAGTTCGAGCAGGTTGGGGTTTGGGTTGAGGTTGGCGGCAGCGCTCATGCGGCCTCCTTCACGGCGCCCTGCTCCGGCACCACACCCAGGTAGGCCTGCTGCACCACAGGCGAGGCAATGACCTCGGCCGGCGGCCCATCGGCCACCAGCGTGCCATTGGTCAGCACGATGATGCGGTCGGCCAGCTCGCGCACCACATCCATCTTGTGCTCCACCAGCAGGATGATCTTGCTGCGGTCCTGCTTGAGCTTGCGTATCAGGTCCAGGATCACCGGCGCCTCGTCATGGCTCATGCCCGCCGTGGGCTCGTCGAACATATAGACCTGGGGTTCCAGCGCCATCAGCAAGGCCACCTCCAGCTTGCGCTGGTCGCCATGCGGCAGCGCGGCCACGGCCTCGTCGCGCCGGGCGGACAGGGCCACCTGGTCGAGGATGTGCAGCGCCCGCTGCGTGAGCGCGCGGTGGTCGCTCCAGATGCTCCACAGGTTCAGGCCGCGCCGGTGCGGCCCCTCGTCGCGCGCCTGCACGGCCAGGCGCACGTTCTCCAGCACGCTCAGGTGCGGGAACAGATTGGTGAGCTGGAACGCCCGCCCCAGCCCGGCCCGCGTGCGCGCCGAAGGGGCCAGCCCCGTCAGCTCGCGCCCGCCCAGCAGCACGCGCCCGGCCGTGGCCTTGAGCTGCCCCGAGATCAGGTTGAAATACGTGGTCTTGCCCGCCCCGTTGGGGCCCACGATGGCCGTCAGCGTGCCCGGCTCGAAAGCGCAGCTCACGCCGTTGACGGCCACATGGCCCCCGAAGCGGATGGTCAGATCCTCTGTGCGCAACATTGCTCAGCGGCCGTTGCGGATGGGAACCTGCATCTCCTCGGGCTTGATCTCGCGCACCAGTTCCGGCACGCCCCAGGCCAGCGCCGGGTCCACGCGGATCTTGAAGTGGTACATGCTCTGCAGGGCCTGGTGGTCTTCCTTGCGGAAGGTCATCTGGCCCTTGGGCGTGTCGAAGCTCATGCCCTCCATGGCCTTGATCAGACCGTTGGTCTTGGTGTCTCCACCTGTCTTCTTGAGCGCCGTCACGATGGCCATGGCCGCAGAGAAACCGCCCGCCGTGAAGAAATCCGGCGGCGTCTTGTACTGCTTGTAGTGCATGGACACCAGCGCCTCGTTCACCGGGTTCTTGGGAATGCCGTAGTAGTAGTACGTGGCGCCCTCCATGCCCGGCAGATTCTTGTAGGCCGCCATGGCGGGCAGGATGTTGCCGCCCGTGGCGATCTCGATGCCGTAGCGCTTGAGGTCCAGGTCCGCGATCTTGAACGGATTGCCCGCCCCGGCCCACACGATCCAGATGATCTTCCTGCCCGGCTGGTCCTTGAGCTTGTCGATCAGCCGCTGCGCCCCTGCCGTGAAATCCGTGGTGGCGGCAGGCAGGTACTCCTCATGCGCCAGCTTGCCCTTCTTGATGGCGTCCTTGAAGGCCTTCACCCCGTCGCGGCCGAAGGCGTTGTCCTGGGCCAGCGTGGCAATCGTCACGCCCGCCCTGTCGATGGCCACCGCATTGCTGATGGCGTCCTGGCTGGAGTTGCGGCCCGTGCGGAAGATGTACTTGTTCCACTTGTCGCCCGTGATCGAATCGGCCACGGCCGGCTCCACCAGCAAAATCTTCTTGTACTCCTCGGCCACCGGCAGCATGGCCAGCGCCACGCCGGACGACGTGGGCCCCACGGCCAGATCGGCCTTGTCATCGGAATACGCCGTGGCCAGCAGGCTCTTGCCCAGGTCGGGCTTGCCCTGGTCGTCCTTCTCGATCACCACCAGCTTTTTGCCATTCACCGCCATGCTGCCGCCCGTGGCGTACTCCAGCCCCATCAGCAGCCCGGCCTGGGTCTGCTTGCCATAGGCCTCCAGCGCGCCGGTCTTGCTGTAGACGTGGGCAATGCGGATCTCGCCCTGCTGGGCCAGTGCAGCAGGAGCTGCAGCGGCCATGGCGGCGAGTGCGATGGTGCAATGGAGGAAGGGGCGGCGGTGCATGGTTTGTCTCCTTTGGGGTTTGCGGCTTGATGGCCTGGCTGGGCCTGCCGTTTTGCAAGGGGACCATGCATGCTTTGTGCCAGGCACGCCCAGACGGCACCCAGGCGGCACCAAGACAGGGACGGCCTTGTGCCCCCGGGCCAGGCAGCCCGTGCCAGGGCCGAAAGTGTCTGGCCATTGGACAGATTCAGTGTCTTTTTCCAAGACAGCTGCCTGAATCCGATACAGGGCAAACCATGAATTCCTGGGATGTTCCCCTGCGCCTGGCCCGCCATCACGTCCTGGCCGGCCAGCAGCTTCATGAGTTCAGGAGGCCCATGGGCGTGGAGAGAAAACCGTTGTTTTCTTCATGCAACAGCCGCTGATTCGGCCAGATGGGGCATGGTGCGCTGCCTCAGTTCTACCAGCGGCAATGCCCGCTGAACCGCCAGCGCGGCCCGCTGTAGCAGTGCCTCGTCGTGCAGGCGGTAGTCCACGAAATCCTTGTCGGTCGCGTAGACACCCAGTGGCAGGGTGCGCGCCTGGAAGAAGCTGAACAGCGGCCGCAACTGGTGGTCGATCACCAGGGCATGGCGCTCGCTTCCACCGGTGGCCGCCAGCAGCACGGGTTTGTCGATCAAGGCGTCCTGGTGGACGAAGTCGAAGAAGTGCTTGAACAGTCCGGTGTAGGCGCCGCGAAAGACCGGTGTGGCCACCACCAGCACATCCGCCTGCTCCACCGCCGCAAGCTCCCGCTCCACCGTCTCGGGCAACTGCGAGCGCCACACCGCGCCGGCAAGCTGCGGCGCGAGCTGGCCCAGTTCCACCAGGCGTTGTTCGCACGGAACTTCGTCGGCGATCAGATCAGACAGATGCTCTGCCAGGGCGGCAGACTTGGAGGGGCGCTGCAGTCCGCCGGATACGGCGACCAGACGAAGTGGACGTGTCATTGCTGCTCTCACGCAAGATGGCCGGGGTTCAACGCGGGAGCCGGTTGTGGCGACCATGCGGTCCGAGGTGAAGTGATGGCCATGACTGCTTCCCAAAATGCAAACGAACAATGGGAGCGGATGATATGGAGCCAAATCAATGAAGTAAAATGGTTTTATCTCACAATTACATGATTAAAACTCATATAAAGCCTTAAACCTGCCCCATCGGTGCTGTTCGGGGGAGTATCCGGGCCACAAGCGAGGCGGGCATCTGCATCGCGCACAAGCGGGCCGTTGCCGAACCGGCATTCCCGTTCAGCGGCCCGCTTCCTGGGCCTGCACCAGACACTCCCGCAACGCCTGCGCCACAGGCCCGAGCATGCGATCGCGCCGCTGCAGCAGGCCCAGCGTGCGCCACACATCGGGCGCGGTCAGCGGCACGCCGCAGACCTGGGCATGGTCCTGGCGCAGGGCCAGCTGGGGCACGGCGGCCAGGCCCAGGCCCGCTTCCACCAGGGCCAGGGCGCCCGTGACGTGGTTGCATTCGTGCCAGGCCACGGGCTGCTCTGGCAGGCCGGCCATCACCTGGTCCAGCAGCAGCCGGTTGCCGCTTTGGTGGGAGACGGACACCAGGCGCTTGCCCGCCAGCTCGGCCCATTCCACCTGGCTGCGCCCGGCCCAGGCATGGCTGCG
The DNA here is from genome assembly GCF_043104705.1 of Delftia sp. WSY_10. Classification (NCBI taxonomy): domain Bacteria; kingdom Pseudomonadati; phylum Pseudomonadota; class Betaproteobacteria; order Burkholderiales; family Comamonadaceae; genus Delftia; species Delftia sp. WSY_10. The sequence continues at coordinate 469,224 of NZ_JBICKY010000015.1, forward strand.
CGGCATGGCCAGCACATAGCGCTCGCGCGTGAGCGCCTCAAAGCGTAGCGACGGCTCCTGGCTGCCCGTGAAGCTCAGGCCGAAATCCGCCTCCCCGCGCAGCACGGCCTCCACCACCTGGTGCGCGCTCTCGTCGATGACGTGCACCTGCACATCGGGCTGCTCCACGGCAAAGGATTTCAGCACCGGGGGCAGCAGATTGGTGGCCACCGAAGGCACGCAGGCAACCGTCACGCGGCCACGGCGCAGCTTGACCTGGTCATCCACGCGCTGCACGGCCTCGTCCAGGCCGGCCAGGGCCCGGCGCGCCTCCTGCAGGAATTCATGGCCTACCTCGGTCAGCTTCACTTGCCGCGTGGTGCGCTCCAGCAGCCGCACGCCCAGCACCGACTCCAGGCGCTCCACGCGCCGGCTCAAGGCAGGCGGCGACAGGAAAAGCGCTTCTGCGGCCAGGCGAAAACTGGCCTTCTCGGCCGTGGTCACGAAGGCGATCAGCTCCCCCATGTCGAATTTGATGCGCTGCATGCAACAGTCCCTCCAAAAGTTGCAATTCACAGAATAGCAGCCCCTGCATAGGATGGCGCCCTTGATAACGCTGCCCCCTGCGGGCAGGCAAGACCAACAAACGGAGACGACATGCACCAACGCAGACTGATCGCGGGCGGCGCCCTGGCAGCCCTTCTTTCCCTGGCAGTGGGCACCGCCCAGGCCCAGGACTTCCCCCCCAAGAAACCCGTGGTCATGGTGGTCGGCTTTGCTGCAGGCGGCTCGGCCGACATTGCCGCGCGCATCATCGCCAAGAAGCTGGGCGAGAACATCGGCCAGAGCGTGGTCGTGGAAAACAAGCCCGGCGCGGGCGGCAACCTGGCCCACACGCAGGTGGCCAATGGTCCGTCCGACGGCTCGGTGCTGCTCTTCGGCTCCATCGGCCCGCTGGCCATTGCGCCGCACTTCATGAAGATCGGCTACGACCCGCTCAAGGACCTGGCCCCCATCACCATGGGCGTGAACTTTCCCAACGTGCTCGTCGTGCCGGCCGCCACGGGTATCAAGACCCTGGGCGAATACGTGGCCAAGGCCAGGCGCGAACCCGGCAAGCTGGACTTCGCCTCCACCGGCCCCGGCTCCGCATCGCACCTGGCCGGTGAACTGCTCAACGATGTCGCCAAGATCGACACCCTGCACGTGCCCTACAAGGGCGGCGCGCCCGCCCTGCAGGATGTGCTGGGCAACCGCGTGACCTCCTTCTACGCGGCCCCGCCCACGGCCCTGCCCCACATCGAATCGGGCAAGCTGATTCCGCTGGCCACCACGGGCCTCACGCGCCCGGCCTACCTGCCCAACGTGCCCACCGTGGCCGAAAGCTTCCCCGGCTTCAACGCCACCAACTGGTACGCCTTCGTGGCATCCGCCAAGACGCCCAAGCCCTTGCTGGACCGCTGGAACACCGAGCTGGTCAAGGTGCTGAACACCCCCGAAGTGCGCGACAACCTGCTCAAGCACGGCCAGACCGCCGCCCCGGGCACCCGCGAGGAACTGGGCCAGTTCATTGCCGCCGAGCACGCCAAGTGGGGCCGCATCATCCGCGAGCGAAAAATCACCGCCGATTGATTCCCTCGGCAGCCGTTAGCCGTTCCCCAACCATAAAAAACCAGGAGACAAACCATGACCGCCATCCGTTCCACCCCCCTGCAGTCCTCTCTGCAGTCCTCCGTGCCATCCACGCTGCGCCGCCGCACCCTGGGCGCGCTGCTGGGCGGCGCCCTCAGCCTGGGCCTGGCCCTGGGCGCTGCCGCGCCTTCCACCGCCGCCGCAGATGAAATCCGCGTGGTCACCTCGGGCGGCTTCTCTGCCGCCTATGACCAGCTGATACCCCTGTACGAGCAGGCCACGGGCCACAAGGTCGTCACCTCGCGTGGCGCCTCCATGGGCAATGCGCAGGACTCCATTCCCAGCCGGCTGGCGCGGGGCGAGCAGTTCGACGTGGTCATCCTCGCCGACTCGGCCCTGGACAACCTGGCAGCGCAAGGCAAGGTGGAAGCGGGCAGCCGCGTGGACCTGGCGCGCTCCATGATCGGCATGAGCGTGCGCAAGGGCACGCCCAAGCCCGACATCAGCACCGTGGACGCGCTCAGGCAGACCCTGCTGGACGCCAAATCCGTTGCCTACTCGGCCAGCGCCAGCGGCACCTACCTGGCCAACGAACTGTTCCCGCGCCTGGGCGTGGCCGAGCAGATGAAGGGCAAGGCCACCCGCATCCTCAGCGAGCGCGTGGGCGCCGTGGTGCTGCGTGGCGATGCGGACATCGGCTTCCAGCAGGTCAGCGAACTGCTGCCGTTCAAGGAGCTGGAATTCGTCGGCCCCCTGCCCGATGAAGTGCAGCAGCGCGTCTTCTTCTCCGCAGGCGTGGCCACCGGCGCCAAGAGCCCTGACACGGCGCGACACCTGATCCGCTTCCTGGCAGCCCCCGCCGCCGCGCCCATCGTGCGCAGCACCGGCATGGAGCCGGCGGCCAAGCCCTGACGGCAGGCCCCCGAGCCCTCAAGGCTCTCTAGGCACTCAAGGCCCTCGACACAGAGAGGGCCTTCACCCCTCCCCGGTTCGACCTTCATTCAGCGGCGCTGCAACGGCACTGCTGCGGCATGCCGCTGCCCAGCCCTCTCACCCTCGCCACACCCATGAACACCAAAACCCTGGTGCTGATCACCCTCGCCGCCGCACCGCTGTCGGCCCTTGCGCAATCCAGCATCACGCTCTACGGCATTGCCGATACCGGCGTGCGCTACACCAGCGGCCTCGCCGCTGCCAACGCGGCCAGCAACACCTCGGGCGCCGCGCTGTCCAGCGGCGTCAACACCACAAGCCGCTTCGGGTTTCGGGGCCGCGAAGACCTGGGCGGCGGCATGTACGCCCTGTTCAACCTGGAAACCGGCCTGAACCTGGACACCGGCACCACCGCCAACTCCAGCAAGTTCTTCGACCGCGCGGCCATCGTGGGCCTGGGCGGCAGCTGGGGCCAGGTCACGGCCGGCCGCCAGACCAACCTGCTGGCAGAGGCCATCAGCCCCGTGGACCCCGTGGGCATGCGGTTTGCCTCCTTCAACCCCAACATCGCCACCGCCGCGCTCAGCAGCCACGGCCTGGGCGTGGAATACGGCAGCGCGGGCGCCACCACCGGCTCGTACCGGCTGGACAACTCGGTCAAGTACACCGGCCGCTTCGGCGGCCTCACCGCCCGCGCCATGTACAGCTTTGGCGAGACGGCGCAAGGCGGCTCCGCCCGCTCATCGGCCGGCGCGGGCCTGGCCTATGGCACGAAGACATGGACCGTCTCCGGCGCCTACCAGCGCTTCAAGACCGCAGACCAGTGGGAGCTGAAAGCCGCCACCCTGGGCGCCAGCTACCAATGGGACAAGCTGCGCCTTGCGCTGAACACCGCGCGCAGCGACGGCCAGACCAACGCCACCACCGCCCGCACCGTGCAGCGCGTGCACTCGCTGGGCGCCACCTGGTCCGCCCGCAGCACGCTGGACCTGACCGCCGCCCTGTACCGCGTGGAACGCGAACGCAGCGGCCGCGCCGCAGACGGCTACACCCGCGCCCTGCTGTTTGCGGAATACAAGCTCTCGCGCCGCAGCAAGCTGTATGCGGAACTGGACCGCACGCACTGGAGTGGAGGGTTTCAGGGCGGGCAGAACAAGGATGTGGCTACGGGGGTGACTGCGGGGTTGATGCATAGTTTCTGAGGGGCGCTGCAGCGACCCGCAGCGCCCACTTTTGAGGTGCTTGTGGAGGGTTGCTGCAGGCCGACCCAATCCCCTCAGACGCAGGCACCAAGTAGTGCCTGCCTCTTGTCCACAGGCATTGATTACAAGCTACTCTGGCCTGGCCAAGCGCGGGACGGACAGCGAATGGGCTGGCCGCTCAGCCCTCGGCGATCTCCAGGCAGACTTCTACGGCAAAGACTTCTAGCGTGAAGGATTTGAGGTTCGCGTGCTCGCTGGCCAAAAGACCAAAGGCAGTGGACAGGCGCGCCGGCGCGCCCACGTGCTTGATGGCTTCCGCCTTGACGGTGACTTCTACAGAGCCGCGCTTCAAACTGCTTCATTGACCGGTTGACTACACCGCCAAAAGAGATAGGTTGGCGCTGAGGCAGAATTAACCTATTTCCTGGCTGAGTGCGCAATGGATCAAGACATCTGCTTTTTCTATTCTCAAGACCGCCAACGTCGCATCGCGCTTTTTCGTCGAGAGGTGGGAAGTTTTGGATTTGTCGAACAATATTACTTCGACAACGAAGCCGCCGGCATCGAGGGGTGGGCCTCCTGCCCGTCAGAGTCATCCTTCTACGCTGACTTGGAGACTGCCAAGAAGGAAGCGGTACAAGGAATCCGATGGGCTGCGAGCGAAGATGGATTTGTCGCTGCCGGAAATGAGGTTTAGTCGCTGGGGGCGGACGATCCGCCTCGTTGCTCGACCTGCAGCTTGCGACCCGAAACGGAAGTAGCGACCGCAGCAAAGCGGAAATTCAAGCGCAACAATTGCTACGTGTCTCAGGCTTACTTGGAGTTGGACTTTGGAAACTGCCTGGCATATGCCGCCACATGAGCCGGAAACAGCTCTTCGTAGATGGGATACGCAATTCCCAATACGCTTAGCTCCAAGCCTTCTGGCCCGAGCTCAAACGAATGGTCTTCGAGATGAATGGTGCCGCCGCCGGGCAGAGGCGAGCCGTTCGTTAGCCTTACTGAGAGGAAGAGGTGGTCCTGGCTCCCTCCAGCAGATTCGACGACTGCCTTCTGAACGTTGACGTATGCTGGGAGGGGAACGAAGCGCCCGAAGGCGACGTTCACCCCATACCGGACCCTCCACCGCCCGATAATTGACGCATGAACCCCTGGAAGCATGTCATCGCGAAGTTGTCCGACACTGGACCTCTTTTGGCTCACTGGCATCTTTACTCGGGCGTAGCGTTCTACATGTACGTGCCGAGGAAGTCAGACATCGGCTCGGAGACTATCAAGCCCGACTCCGAAGTGCGCTTTGAGGAAATAGCGCGGCTGGACATCATGCGCTCCCTGCGCCTTGGAGGCTTGGAGGCAACAAACGACCTCGACGTATGTCAACGTGCTGTTGCTTCAATTCCGGAAATAGCCTTGCAGGAAATCGAAGGCGGCATTCAGCTGAGTCTGCGCGGCACCGAAGTCCGCTAGTGGCCGAAGCCGGGCCTAGCTACTTGTGAGCGCAGCACCGCAAGGCGGACTGTAAGCGTCCGGTAAAGGCATCCGGCTGACGCCAGTCCCGCTCAAGCGTCAGAGTCGCTCCACCTCTTCGGCGCCCAGCTTGAACCGCTGGCCCGTGGATTCGGTGCCATGCACCTCGAATTCCGTTGCAGCGTCTCTGAGCGAGCTGCGGACGCTGCGAAGCAGCTCAACGGGCATGCCGCGATCCGGATCACTGGTATATCGGCACACCGACGTCTGCGTCTCGCTTGCTGGCACGAGATGGGTTCGAGCAATGTCGATGTCGTTGAAGTCCCCTAATGTGCCCAGTGCCCACTCGTATTAGTTCTCAGCGTCGAACTCGATGGGGACCAGGCCGAGTGAATGAGGCTCATCACGGCCGCGCCCTGCTGTTTGCGGAATACAAGCTCTCGCGCCGCAGCAAGCTGTATGCGGAGCTGGACCGAACCCACTGGAGTGGAGGGTTTCAGGGCGGGCAGAACAAGGATGTGGCTACGGGGGTGACTGCGGGGTTGATGCATAGCTTCTGAGGGGCGCTGCGAGCACTCGCCCCACTGCCACCTCAGCCGCTCAGCTTTTTGAACGGACTGTCGGAAGTGATCCAGCCCTTGCCCTGGGGGCAGACCACTTCCTTGTAACGCAGCTCCTTTTCAAAGCTCCACTGCTGGCCGAGTGCGCAAACGTCCCCTGCGTTGAGGACAAATGCCACCGTCTGTGGATCGCCTTTTTTCAGCAGAACATCGACGCTTTGCGTCGCTTCCCACCGCCCACTCGGCGACTGGCTGCATCCCAGAGTTGCCAGCAACGCCATGATCGCGCCCCTTCGCAGTACGTTTTTCATCAACTGCCTTTCTGGTAGTTGTCGCGTGAAGACTTTCGAGCGACGGCTTCAGGCTGCTCAGAGCCATTCGCGGATGACAGCGTGAGTGGCCGCTTCATTCGTTACCAGTCAGTCACCTCTCGGTGTATGACCGAATTCCCCCGGCTTGCCAGCAGGGCCATGACTCAAGGCTAGGTGTAAAGCACTCCAAGGATGAGCACAGCGGATGCCACCTGAAGCACGCCCGGGTGGCTCTTCCCGACAGCCAACACATCCGACACCCCGAGGCCGCCAATCGTCTCGAATTGACGCAGATGCTTTAGATCGCCCGGAAGCGCCTTGCCCACCCGCTTGAAGAGGGTCGTTCCGTCCGACAAGTGCACTGCGACGTAATGTTCTTCCCATCGGTCGAGCGAGGAAAGATCAAGAATCTCCCCGCCTAGAGCAATCTGCCCTTCGAGCGCCAAAGGCACAGCGCTCTCCTCCTTCACCCGGTAGGCACTCTTGATCCTTTTCAGCAAAGCTCCAAGGTGCACTTGGTCTGCTTCACCGTTCCCTTGCCGTTGTAGTTTGACCTCCACATGGAACAGCATGCCCATCACCTTATGCAGAGCAACTTGCGCGGAGCTGAGCGTAATCGTTGGTCGTCCCTTTGTAGGGTCAGGCGTCTCTGTGGCCAATCCAATGTAGCTGCTGTGCTTTGATCGGTGCAGCCGCCTTGCGAATGTCACATTTTCCTGGCGCGCAATCACAAGGCTGCGGTCAGACACATCACTGGCAAGGGCTTCGACGATGGCCACGCTCTGCACTGTCGACGCAAAGCCGAAGTTCGTTGTGCGAAGGAAGAACGCTGCCTTGTCATCGAACCACTCTGACTTGAGCACCTCCAGCTCTGTCTCCTGGGATTCGCCGTAAGCGCTTCCACGGACGAAAGCAGCGAGATTTGGCTGGATGGTCAGTGTGAAAGTCGGTATCTGCTCCAGTAGCAACGGCTCCAGGGAAAGCTCTGGCTGCTTCAAGAAATCTTGGCGACAGAACGTCCGGAAGTCCTGATGAGCCAGCTCTACAAGGTCACACAGACGTTCGAGATTCTGCAGCTCCTTTGCCACCTGTGTAGGGGTGATGGACTTCTTGTTCTGATGATGCGCGTTGTTCAGCAGCGCATAAGTATCAGATTGAGGATTCAACCCAACGTGCTTCGACAGATTCACGATGTGCTTCGCCTTAAAGAGAGCGATCGAGCCATCACGGACTGCCCCTCTAAGTTCATTGGCGAAGTCTCCAAGTGTTGGCTTGAGGTTCTGTGCCGATGTCGCAGGCTTGCCCATGCCATCGAAGAAGTCGCCAAGGCGCGCCTCAATGAACTCACGGCAGGTTGAGGCATATGCTTGGGCCAGCGCAGGAACTGTCCATTGCGACTTGATCGCCGCCTCTTTCGCACGAAGGACATCCAGCACGCTGGGCGCCGTTACCAGCGTAGGACGCAGCGTCGTTGCCGGATGGACGTCCCGGTGCTCGATCCCTACCTGCGCTGCATGGCACTCCCGAACGACGTGATTGGCGAACTTGTTGTCGTGGGTGGTGAGGAACGGCTGAGCTCCACGGCTGACAAGCGACACCACGCCCCTGGCAAGGCGCTCCTTGTTGTCGCCGTCGAGCAGTTCCTGTGGATCGTCCAAGACGATGAGATTCAGCCCTCCCCGCTCCTTGCGCAGATATTCCCAGTAGGCTAGATAGAACGCGATGAGGGTAGCTCTAAGTGCTGAAGCGTTGGCCACGTGCTGGGCGGGCGCGGAGGCGCCATTACTGCCAATTCGGAACTCGACGTTGCCGTCGGTTTTCATGGTGGTCGCCGTCAGGTCGTGATTCGCATTTGGGTATCCGGCTTGGTAGATGAGCTTTCGCCACCGGTCCGTCTCGGTGTGCAACGTCGTCTGCAAGCCAGCGACCTGCTGCTCGGCAAACCCACCGAGTTTGTAGCACTCTCCCAAGGCGGTGTCGGCCACACCGTAGGCCCTGAGACGTGCCTCCACAGCGCGACGACTTGCCACATCATCTGTGAGCCGCCGACTGGTACGCAGCGCGTCGTTCAGGGGTTCGACATCCTCAATGAGCCGCTGCAGGGTTGCGAGTCTGCCCCGGAGCGAGGTCTCAGCTGGCTGTGTCTCCATGGTCGCCATACCGACCACGTCCCTGCTGAACTCTTGAAGCAGGTCCTCGTTTGCCTGCCGCCAATCTGCAGTTCGCAGCGCGCGATCCAGCCGACGGATGGCTTGCTGGAGGGCGGGCATACCGGGCAGATGCTCTACAAGGTTCGGCAAGGCGCTCACTGCCAGACCAGGAGCGCTGGCGCGGCTGGTGTCGCAGGCGTTTGTGGTGAGGTCGGCCAGCGGACGCAGCGGCCCCTTGAACGACGCGGCGGTTAACGTCTCTTCAACCAGTGCCTTGTGCATGAGGTCAAACGGGGCTTCGCTAAGGTCTCGCTTCAGCTCTGACGCAAGGACATCTCCGAGCACCGACGGGAGCTTGCTCGCGGCCGCCATTGACCAGCGCTCAAGCGTCTGAGAAAGCAGCGTCGAATCTCCAGCAAGGGCGTCGCTCAGATGCGTTTGAACCCGCTGTCCAGTGACGGAGTCATCGGCGTCAGCCAAGCTCCCCCCGCACACCGCGCACGTGGAGAGGTCGGGCCGCTCTATGCCCTGATCGATGTACCACTGCGCGATTGCCGCGTAGATGCGCTGGCGTACAGCCGTCTCCGGCGACTTCGACAGTTCCAGCAGTACCTTCGCCTCTGTTAACGCATCGGCGATGAGCGTGCGTGCTGCCTCTCTCTCCTCGACGGTCAGCTTCTTCAGCCCTAAAAGCCGACGCGCCGACTCAGTGTTCTTGAGCCCTTCGATGGCCGTCCGCGCGTTGACGACGTCACGCTCTAGGGCCTGCCCCTGTTCCTCGGGATTGAAGCTCTCCCCTAGCACCTTACGCGCTGCTTCCAGGGCAGACGACTTCTGACTGGTCAGCGCATCAGTCAGCAACTTGAGCGTCTTCTCGGTCGCATCACCGTCCTTCGGGTGCGGCACCACCGTGTCAATCCTCAGCTCGGGATTCTGCGCAGCCACTTCGACCAAGTCTTCTAGGCCGCGAACGAAGCGCTCGTCACATTGCTTCACCTCGACGTTGCGAGCCCTAGTCTCGTCGCCAGCCAAGCGCTCGCGGACCTTCCTGACGTGCTTCGCCAAGTCAGTGAGCGGCGCGAGCCCGGTGAGCTGCGCGACGGCCTTTCCAAGCTCTGACTTCGACCCAAGCTGCGAAAACGGTAGAAGCGCGGGAATAACCGTACCGATGCGAAGCGCCTGGCTGTCGAGGCCCATTCCCGAGAAGTTGGGCGGCTTCTCATCCAAAGTGCCGCGGCTTGACCGGGTCTGGGTGCGTCGCACCGTGTGCAACTGCCCCGTGTTCGCATCGCGAAACTCGAGTTCAACCCAGGTATCCACCGGGACATGCTTGCTTGTCAGCCTTCCCATTGAAGCGGGCGGAAGAGGCGTTACGGGCGACAGCTTATAGCTCGCAGGCTCTGCCGCCCCATCATGAACCAGGTCGAATTCAAAATCCTGGTCCGCCTTCTCCGGTTCGCGCTGCGGCCGAAGGAGCATGCCGGTAATGCACCAGACCAACGCGTTGAGCAGCGAGGTTTTGCCCGCGCCGTTGAACCCCTCAAGCACCGTTACGTCCGGCGTAACCTCCATGATGAAGTCCTCTGGCGCTTGGGCGGTCGTCCCGAACGCGTGGATGCCGGCGAAGCGGTGGGCTTGGATTCGTGTCAGCAGATACACAGCGTGTGAACCGGCCGGCGCCGGCGCAGGCTCCGGTGACTGAATCAGCGTTAGGCCGAGACTTGCAACGATGGCTTCGATGTCGGAAAGCTTGACGTTCTCCGCCCACTTGCCTCGATTCTTCGCGTACCACGCCAAGACCGCCCGACTAGGCAAATCCGCAAGCGAGAAGGACTCACCAGCGGTGCCAACGCCCACTGCACCGCCTCCGATCAACTCGGCAAGCAACGACTCGATGGAATGTAGATGTAGCGGCTTGACGCCAGCGTTGTCTTCAACCAAGGCACCTCCCTGGCGCAGGTTGCCAGCCTAGGGCCGCCAAGCGCCATTGCACGAACGATGGTTCTGCGCTTTAAGTCGGCCGTGCGACCGCGACTGCGCCCTACTCTTTGGAAATGATTGTGCAGCAAACGTTGCGATGTGAAGAAGCGATGCCGGTCGATGTTGCGTGTATGCGCCGACGCGGCGGTGCAGCAGTCGGGTGCCCAGTGATAAGACAGCAACGCGGGGCGCGCGGAACCTAGAGAAACTACGGCAGGTAAGCCCGCAAAAGCGTGAGTTCGGCCTCGGTGGACGAAGGATCGGAATCGCTGCAAAACCGACACCCACAAGCCACATATGAGCATCACCAAAGGGTCGATATCAGACCAGAAGATGGACAAGCGACAAAGTCAGTTGACCAGCTTTGACGGAGAGCCCAAGTGGACTGATCCAACCCAAACGCTTGCACAAAGCATTCAAGTTCCCACGACGGATGAAAGAGTCAGCCACAAAGCAACGCCAGACTCAGAGCTTGGCCCCGACCCATATGGCTCGCCCTTGCACCAGGCCCTCAGCCTTCCCGGCAATGACGATATCCGGGTGCTCGCTTTTATCAGCGTTGTCGGCCACGGCATGCCAAACGTCACCCACCCGCTGAAAGCGCCGCACAAGCATCTGCCCTTCCCACGCGAATGCATAGACGCTGCCACGGCGCGGCGTTCGATCCGCACGATTGAGCAAGAGCACGGCACCGTCCCGGATCGTGGGCTCCATGCTGGTTCCTGCCACATGGACGAGGGCCGCGTTCACCGCACTGACACCAACTGAGCGCAAGAAGTCGCGCCGGAACTGCAATGCGCCAAGTTCTGCAATAAGAGCGCTTCCAACATCCGAGTCCACGCCGACGCTGAGTTGCGAGACGTGAACGAAGTCGCTGTGTTCTTCATCCCCGTCGAGGGAGTATTTCGGCAGATTCAGCGCCTCTTCTATCTCGCGCGCCAGCTTCGCGCCTATGGGCTTCCTCCCTCTCAAGCGATCAGACCAATAACTCGATGTCCGGCCAAGTCGATTGATCAACTCCGAAGGGGAGCCCGAGTTGTCGCCCTTCCGACTGGTCCAGCCCAAGCGCAGGCAAAGGGCATTCAAGTTCGCACAACGGATATTTGACGTGTCGCTCATAGGTGTACTTGAGCCCACGAATTACACCAAAGGGTGTTGACAAGAAGTGATTCCAACGATGCAATGGCGATTGATCGTTTCTATGAATGCACGCTCGTCCTTACCCCATGCACATCACCCACCACTTCACACCCGGCCTGCACTTCGCCGCGCGCTGGAAGTACGCCGCCCGCGCGCCATCGGGCCGGGCCTGTTGGTCGCGGCTGCCGCTGGGGCAGCCGGATGCGGGCAGGGCCGATCCGCATGGCGCCTGGTGGTGCGTGAGGCGCTGCGCTGCCGTGCTGCGGCGGGAGATGTGGCAGTCGGTGGATCTGCCGCCAGGCATGCCCTTGCGGCCGGGGCCGGAAGATGTGGCGCTGGCCCTGCACGCGCTGATGCCGCGTTGGCAGGTGCAGCTCAGCGCAGGGGCCGGGCCCAGTCCGCTGCAGTCCTGCACCCGGGCGCTGCTGGCGGGCGGCGGGGCCGTGCTGCAACTGCAGTCAGAGGCGCTGAACCGGCGCCCGCAGAGCACGTTCTGGGCCTGGGTGATTGGTGTGGAGATGCATCAGAGAATGCTGCCCGCGCCGGTGAAGCCATGGCCCTCATGCCGTGCGCCCCGCCCTGCCGCGCTGCTGACCATTCCCTTTGGCTGGAGCATGCCCTGGGCCTGCGGCTATGCGGCGCGGCTGCAGGTGAACCGCGACGGGCATTGCGATGTGGATGGCATTGACGGGCAGTGGCGCGAGTGCCGCTGCCTGGCCGCGATCACGCTGTCGCCCGCGCAACGCGGCAATGCAGGGCCATTGACGGGGCCCGCACTGTGTTGAAGTCCACCACGACAAGGCTCCACATGGCTGAGACCGCGCACGTCACCCACCGCTTCACCCCTGGGTTGCGCTTTGACGGGCTGTGGACGTACGCGGCGCGCATGCCGTCAGGCCGTCGCTATTGGGCGCGACTGCCGGCAACCCGCACAGGCGGCGTGGCTGCAGCAGATCCACAGCGCGCGTGGTGGTGCGTGCGCCAGTGCGTTGCGGTGCTCAATCGCATGCCCTGGCATTCCGTGCATCTGCCCCCGGGCCTGCCTGTGCAGCCGGAATGCGGCGATGTGGCATTGGCCCTGGGCGCAATGCTTGCGGACTGGAACGTCAAGGTGCTCGACGAGAGCACGGCACAGGCGCCGCTGCTGCGCAGCACCGATGCGCTGCTTGCCAATGGCTGCTCTTTGCTGCAGTTGCAGGCCGAAGATTTGAGTGTTGGCGCGCCACCCGTTTTCTGGGCCTGGGTGGTCGGCGTGGAAATGCATGAGAAGTTCAAGCGCGCCAAGCGCACTTCGGCCTTTGACGTGCCCGGGCGTCCTCGCGCCCTGCTGATCTGGCCCTTCGGCTCGAAATCTCCCCTGACAAGGAACCACGCCTTGAGGATGACGGTGGATGGCGAAGGGCTGTGCGGTGTGGATGGCATCGATGCGCGCCGGGGCCGGTACCGGTGCATCGGGGCCATTACCGTGGCGCAGTCGGACAACCACAGCGCCGGCAACGGCGGCCTTTCCGGATCCGAATAATGCAAAAGCCCGAAGACGCACCAGAGCCATGTGAGCGGGAGGTTCCGCAGGAAGGCATCCGTCTCGATCACCGCCTCATCTGCGGCCTGCGCTTTGATGAGCACTGGCAATACAGGAGACGCACGGAATCGGGCCACACCAGTTGGACACAGCTGCCGATGGCATCCGACCCCGTTGCCCCGGCCGACCCCTATGGCGTCTGGTGGTGCGTTCGCCGGTGCACCGTGGTGCTGGAGCAGCGAAGCTGGCTGTTCCTGCAGCTTCCCACTCACCTGCCCGCTGTTGCCGGCGTGCAGGAGATGGCGCAGATCCTCGATGTGCTGATGCCCGATTGCAACGTGCAGGCACATGCGCAATGCGCCGAGACACACTTGCTCTGCGCCCATGCGGTGGAGCAGGCAGGAAGTGCATTGCTGATGCTGGAGTCGCCGGAATGTGACGGCCCCAAGCCCGGCATTTTCTGGGCCTGGGTGGTGGGCTACGAGCCGCAACTGCCTTTGCCGTGCACCGAAGATTGCGTTGCACCCGACACGTGGCAGCCACTGGACATACAAGCCATGGCACCGCCCCAGGCCCTGCTGGTCCTGCCCTTCGACTGGACCATCCCCTGGTCCAGCGGATACCCCACCCGGATCCAGGTGCAAGCCGACGGGTCCTGCCATCTGCAAAATGCCGACGGGCCATGGCACCCATGCCGTTGGCTTGGCACTGTCACGCTTGGAGCCAGGACCGCACCGGCCTGACGGTGGCCCGCCTGCCTCTCAGATGCGCGGCGTGTACTTGAGCGTGAACATGACGTTGCGCGGGTCGCCGAAGTCGTTGTTGCCGTTTTGCTCGGCAAAGCCGGGGATCCAGTAGCGCTTGTCGAAGACGTTGTTGAGGTTCATGGCCAGGCTGACTTCGGGGGTGAGCTGGTAGGCCAGGCGCATGTTCCAGACGGTGAAGCCGGGGACCTTGAAGGAGCGGTCATAGCCCAGGGTATGGGTCTGTGCAGTGAAGCCGGCACCCACGTTCAGGCGGCTCCATTGACCGGGCAGGCGATAGGCGGCCCAGGCGCGCAGCATGTGCCGGGGCGTCCAGGTGCTGAAGACCTTGCCCTGGTTGACGGGGTCGCTGAGGAACCTGGTGGTGTTGTAGGTGTAGCCGGCCATGAGCTGCAGGCCGCGCAGCACTTCGCCGCTGACTTCGGCTTCCAGCCCCTGGCTGCGCACCTTGCCCGAGGCGGTGGAGCAGTACCAGTCGTCGCAGGCCATTCCGGAGGCTACGTCGTTGACGGCACGGTTCTTGTGGTCATAGCGGAACAGGGCCAGAGAGGTGTTGACGCGCCCGTCCAGCAGTTCGCCCTTGAGGCCGATTTCGTAGTTGGTGCCGATGATGGGGTCCAGCACGTTGCCGGCCACGGTGCGCTCGGACTGCGGCTCGAAGACGCTGGTGTAGCTGCCGTAGGCCGACCACTGGGGCGTGAGCGCATAGACCAGGCCCGCATAGGGCGTGATCTCGCCCGAGGCGGTGATGGAGGTGCGGGCATTGGACAGGGGCACGCTGTAGAGGTAGTCGTACCAGCTGGCGCGTGCGCCCGCAATGGCGGTCAGCGGCTCGGCCAGCTTGGCACGCCAGCTGGCGTAGATGCCTTTTTGCTCCACGTCGTACCGGGGCAGGGTCTTGATCCCGCCCCCGGCCATGATGGTGTCCAGGTTCTGCCAGGGCCGGTTGTGGTCGATGTTGAAGATGTTGCCGCCCGGCGTGAAGGTGCGCGCATACATGTCGTTGGATTTGTACCGGGAGTAGTTGGCGCCCACGGTGATTTCATTGCGCAGGCCCAGCGCCTGGAAGCGGCCGTTGACGAAGGCGTCCAGGCCGACCTTGGTGGAGTCGAAGTCGGTGACCCAGTTGGCATAGGTGAGGCCGCTGCCGTCGGCCGCGACGTTGCCGTGCATGCGCTGGTGGGCGGAGGTATTTTTCTCGCTCATGCGCAGGGTGGAGACCTTGAGCCTCCAGTCGGCGTTGAAGCGGTGGTCCAGGTCGGCATAGAAGGTGGTCTGTTCTATGCTGGCCCGGTTCCACCAGGCGCCGACGAAGGTGGAGCGCGGCAGGCCGAGGTCGCGTCCATCGGCAAAGCGCGGCAGGCCCCGGATCATGGGGCGGCCGTTGCTATCGGAGTGGCTGATGCCCAGGCCCACGGTGGTGTCGGGGCTGATGTCGTAGTCAAGGGCGGCGTACAGGGAGCGCGTGCGGTCGTTGACGTAGTCCACGAAGGAGTGGCTGCGCGATTCGTCCAGCACGACGCGGCCGCGCAGGGTGCCTTCGCTGTTCAGGGGCCCGCCCGCATCGAGCTGCAGGCCGTAGCGGTCCCACGAGCCGGCACGGGCGGTGATGGCGACGGTGCGCTCCGCCTGCCCGCGCTTGCGCACGAGGTTGACGGCACCGCCGGGGCTGCCCGTGCCCTGCAGCAGGCCGGAGGCGCCGCGCAGCACTTCCAGCCGGTCATAGAAGACCATGCCTTCGGTGCCCCAGTTGCCCAGGGCGTAGTTGTTGCGGGGGATGGCGACGCCGTCGTACTGCCAGGCGTCGATCTGGAAGCCCCGGGCCGAAAGCACCATGCCCTGCCCCACGCCCTTGACGCCCACGGTCCCGGTGACGTTGTTGGCGGCCACGCGCAGGTCGGTGATGCCCTGGTCGTCCAGCTGGCGGCGCGTGAGCACGCTGACAGATTGCGGTATGTCCTTGAGCGCCTGGTCGCCCTTGGTGATGCTGATGGCGCGCGCGGCCAGGGATTCGGAGCCCTCGGTGATGGCGCTGCGCTCTGCCTTGGCCGAGACGTTGACGGGCGCAAGGGTGAGCGAGCCGGTGGCCGCCCCCTGGGGCATGCGCCGCACGATGACGGCGCTGCCGTCGATTTCCGCATACAGGCCGGTGCCGGCCAGCAGGCGGCCCAATGCCTCGGAAGCGCTCAGGCGGCCTTCGACGGCGGGTGCGGTCCTGCCCTCCACCAGTGCGGGCTGCACCATCAATTCAAGCCGAGCCTGGCGGGCCAGCGTGTCCAGCGCCTGCGCCAGGGGCTGGGAGGCGATGCGGATCTGCACCGGCACGGAGGCCATGGCCGACGCGCCACCCGCACCACCCGCACCACCCGCACCACCCGCGCCAGGCAGCACCTGCAACGGAGCCTGGGACTGGGCGCGGGACGGCGCGGCCATGGTGGCCAGCAGCAAGGCCGTGGCCAGGGCCAGCGGGACGGGGGTGAAGAGGACGGAACCGGGAATGGAGCCGGGAGTGGGAATGAAGCCGGGAATGGAAATGGAACTGGAACGGGGCATGAGGGAGATCTCCGGAAGGCTGCGAATACGAATCCTTCTCAGGTAGACGCACGGCACGGCAAAACCCCAACCCGCCCGTGAAAAATTTTTGAGGAACTCGCAGCGCCCGTCTCAGGGCGCGGCGACGATGAGGGTCTGCGCGCCTTCCCCACCCTGGGGGTCGAGCAGGCGCACGGGGAGCACCTTGGGCAGGGCCTTGCGGAAGTTGTCCAGGCGGCGCGGGTCGAAGGTGCCGGACAGGCGCATGGCGGCCACGGCAGGATCGCGCACCGCCAGGCGCGTGGGGCCATAGCGCTCGAATTCCGCCAGCGCCTGCGACAGCGGCACGTTGTCGAAGCTGACGCGTCCGTCGCGCCAGGGCGCGATGCCGGCAGGCGGCACGGCGCCGACAGCCGAGAGGCGGCCATCGCCATCGGCCTGCACCTGCTGGCCCGCAGTGAGCAGCACGGCATCGGAAGGGCCGGCCGCAGACACCCGCACCTGCCCTTCCTGCACGGCCACCTGCACCGGGCTGCCGGCCGTGTGGCGCACGGCAAACTGGGTGCCGACCACGGTGACCTTCACGCTGCCGGCGAGCACATTAAAGGGCCGGTCCGCATCGCCGTGCACCTGGAAGACGGCCTGCCCTTCGGGCAGGCGCACTTCGCGCCGCTGGCGGTACAGCGCCACATGCACGCGGGTGGCGGTGTCCAGCCGCAAGCGGCTGCCGTCGGGCAGCTCCACGTTCAACTGCTGGCCGCGCCCGGTGGCGTAGTCCTGGACAAACAGGGGCCGGCTCTGCCAATGCTCCCAGGCCATGCGGCCCGCGCCACCGGCCACCAGGAGCACGGCGGCCGCCAGCGCGGCACGGGGCACGGCGGCCGTGCAGCCGCGCAGCCAGGCCAGCGGAGCGGACCATGCTGGCCGGGCTGGCTGGACAGCGGGGGCGGGCCGTGGCTGCGCCCTTTGCCCGAGCAGGTCCGCGGCCTTGTCGGCAGCCAGTTGGCGACGCAGCTGCTGGACGGCGGTGTCAGGCAGCGTATCAAGGCGGCGCCAGTCGGCCTGCCAGCGCTCGAAGGCGGCCCGGTGGTCCGGATCGACGGCCAGCCAGGCCTGGAAGTTCGCATCATCGAAGGCGGCCTGCGGCTGCTGGCTGAATTGCGCAAACCAGTCCAGCGCCTGGGCATCGGCGCTGCGGCTGGCATCGGTGGGCCGGGCTGGGGGGAGGTGTTCAGTCATGCGAATGACGCAGGCTACAGGGAAGCAGACGCACGGACAGCCGCGAACCCAACCCCGCGTGCGGGGCAAACGGGGTGAAGGCACAGGCCGCAGTCCGCGCAGGCCATGCAAGGTCTGGCCTCATCGAGCGTCTCCCGGCCGGGGCGATGCGGCGGGCGCAGGCGTGCCGTCCATGCGGTCCTGGCAGGCGCGGCAGGCCTGCATGCCCAGCTTGATGTGGCGCTCGACCATGGTGGTGGAGATGCCCATGTGCCGGGCCACTTCCGCCTGGGACATGCCGTCGAACTTGTGCAGGATGAAGGCCTCGCGGCAGCGCAGCGGCAAGGCGCCGATGGCGGCCAGCAGCGCTTGCACGGACTGGGAGGACATGGCGGCGATCTCGGGCTCGCAGGCCTGGGGGCCGGCCAGGTCATCCGCGCCCTGCGCCTGCTCCGCGCCCTGCGGCCCGGCATCCAGCGGCGCATGCGCTCCACGCACCTCGCTGCGGCGGTACTGGTCGATCACCAGGTTGCGCGCCGTGCGGTACAGCAGGGCACGCGGTTCGGCAATGCCCTCTCCAGAGCGCTGCACGGCCAGCAGGCGCGCATAGCTTTCCTGTGCAAGATCCTCGGCCGTGTCGCGATCCTTGATGGCCCTTTGCAGGAACCTCAGCAGTTCTCGGTAATAGCGTACGACCACGGGAGCCAACAACGGATCAGTCAACGGATGGCCATGCCCGGCCGCCTTGGCCCAACGGCAGGCGGTGCCGGGGGCTGCGAAGCGGCGAGTATAGACAGTTGAATGAGTTTCAATCTCAAACAGGAATAAAAAGAGGGCCGGCCGTGCGGCCATGCCACGTGCTCAGGTCGGCGTGTCCACGTCATCCCAGTCATTGCCCTCGAAGCGCACCAGCCAGTTCAGGGCGTGGTGGCGCTCCATGAGCACGTCGGCGTTCAGCCCCGCGGGCGCGGGCTGCTGCTGCACCTGGGCCTGGCGCACGATCCAGTGCAGGCGGTAGTGCTGGTCCAGGGCGTCGAGGATGTCGCTGTCGGGCCGCATGCGTGCGGCATGCAGGGCGCCTTGCAGGTCGCCAGCCTGCAGCAGGACGCGCGAGGTGAGCGGCACGTCGCAGATGGCATCGGGGAACGGCAGCGCATCGACCAGGCCCAGCGCCCATTCCAGCAAGTACGCGGCTTCGTAGCGCCAGCCGAACTTGGCGATGGCCTCTTCGGAGGGCTGGGCAGTGGCCATGAAGTCGCGCTCGTTGGGGGTGAGCGCGGCCTGGGCGGCTGGCAGGCGGTGGAACAGCTGCTCGGGTGTGAGCGGTTCGCCACTGTTCATTGCTTCGTTCAGTGCGTCGTTCAGCGATTCGGCGCGCACGGCCACGGCCAGCAGGGCGAAGGCGCGTGCGGCGATCTCGTCGGGCGCGCGCATGCGCAGTTCGGGCTCGGAGATCAGCGGCGGCAGGCTGGCCGCTGGCATGAAGCCGCGCTGCGCCAGCGTCTGCTCGCTGCGCTGCTTGCGCTGCCAGGCCTGCTGCGGATAGGGCAGCGCGGCCTGTTCATCGGGCTCGGCGCCGTTGGCGGCCAGCAGGATGCGGCCCTGCGGGTCGCGGATGCTGCCGTCCGCCAGAAATGCGATGGCGTTGGCGCGCTGCGCCCAGCCGGCAAAGGCATCGAGCTGCTCCGGCGCAACGCCCAGGCTCAGGTGCTGCTGCACGCGCTGGATGTGGCGCATGGCGTGGTAGCGGTTGCGCGTCATCTGCCCATCGCCGCGCCCCAGCACATAGCCGACAAAGCCGGAAAGATGCGGTGCCAGCTCGGGGTCCGACAGATCGCGGCGCCCGGCCAGCGTGTGCGGAAAGTCAATCGCAGGAAGGTCCCAGACGGTGCAGTAGGCGTTGATGAGTACTTCGTCCTTTGCAGCATCCGCCTGGGGTTCTTGCAGCTGGCGCTGGTGTTGCTGGTGTTCCTGTGGGCGAGCGGGCTCGGGTGCAGGCTTGCTGAATGCGGTCTTGAGGCGGGTAAGGAGGTTTTTCATGTTCACGGACTGGGTTCCGGGATGGGGAACAGCAGGAATCGCCCTGCCTCTTGGCCACGGTACGGCCTGCAGATGGCGGGTGACTCAGCCCCCCAGCTCCAGCACCGCCATGCGGTCATACAGCGTGGCCCGCGAGATGCCCAGCTGGCGCGCCGTAGCCAGTTTGTTGCCGCTGTTGGCGGCCAGGGTGGCGGTGATGGCCTTGCGCTCCAGTTCGGCCACCTGCTGGGCCAGGGGGCGCAGCAGGTCGGTGTCGGCGGGGCTGTTGTGGGCAGGGGACGGCGCGGGCGCAGTCTCGGGGCCCGGCGCGGGGGCGGCGGGTTCCACTCCTGATGAGCGCAGCACTTCGCGCAGTTGTTCTGCGTTGATGGCGGTGTCTTCGCTGCGCATGGCGGCCTGCTCCAGCACGTTGCGCAGCTCGCGGATGTTGCCGCGCCAGGTCTGGCCGGCCAGCAGGGCCAGGGCGTCGGGCAGCAGTTCGGGCGGGGGCATGTCGTTGCGCAGGGCCAGTTCTTCGGAGAGGACTTCGACCAGGGCCGGGATGTCGCGCCTGCGTTCGCGCAGCGGCGGCACGCGGATGGGCAGCACATGCAGGCG
Source organism: Delftia sp. WSY_10 (assembly GCF_043104705.1). Classification (NCBI taxonomy): domain Bacteria; kingdom Pseudomonadati; phylum Pseudomonadota; class Betaproteobacteria; order Burkholderiales; family Comamonadaceae; genus Delftia; species Delftia sp. WSY_10. The sequence goes on from NZ_JBICKY010000015.1 coordinate 489,251, forward strand.
GTAGAAGAGGTCTTCCCTGAAGCGGCCATCGCGCACCATCTGCGGCAGGTCGCGCGAGGTGGCAGCGACCACGCGCACGTCAAAGCGCACGAGCTGGTTGGAGCCCAGCGGTTCGATCTCGCCTTCCTGCAGCGCGCGCAGCAGCTTGGCCTGCAGGTTCAGGGGCATGTCGCCGATTTCGTCGAGGAACAGCGTGCCGCCGTCGGCCAGCTTGAATTTGCCGTCGCGCGGCTTGCGGTCGGCGCCGGTGAAGGCGCCGGGGGTGACGCCGAAGAATTCGGCCTCCAGCAAGGCGTCCGGCACGGCGGCGATGTTGACGGTGACGAAGGGGCCGCCGCTGCGGGCCGATGCGGCGTGGATGGCATGGGCCAGCAGCTCCTTGCCGGTGCCGGTCTCGCCCAGCAGCAGCACGGGGCTGAGCGACTGGGCCGCGCGGCGCGCCTGGCGCTTGACCTCCACGGCGGCCGGGCTGCTGCCTACAAAGCTGGCAAAGCTGTACTTGGCGCGGCGCTCGCCCTGCACGGCCACGCGCAGGCTGCGGTTGCGCTGGGCGGCCAGCTCGCGCCGGGCCTCGTCCAGGTCGCGTTGCAGAACGGCGAACTTGCTGATCAGGGGCTGCAGCGTGGTCTCCGGCTGGTCGAACAGCACGATGCCGATGGCGCCGATGACCGCGCCCGCATCGTCCTTGAGCGGGATGCGGCTGACCACGAAGGTGCCGGCGCGGTTGGTGAGCAGGTCGATGAGCACGGGCTCGCCGGTTTCCAGCACGCGGCGCATGCGGGTGTTGGGGATGACGTCCTCGACCATGTGGCCCAGGAACTCATCCACCGAGGCCACGCCCAGGTCGGGCAGGAAGCGCTGGTAGCCCTCGTTGACCCAGACGATGCGCCCCGCCCTGTCGGCCAGGAACATGCCCTGGCTCATGGTGGAGAACAGCTGGAACATGGAGCGCGCTGCCAGCGCGAGGATGCCGTCGGCATCGAGCGGCAGGGGCTGGACCAGGGTGGGTGTGGGCGGCATGGATGGCATCCTAGCCGAGTCGCCCCTGCCAGGCTGCGGCACTCAGCCCTGCTCGATGGCGACCTGGGTGCAGATGGCGCAGCACATCTGCGCAGCCTGCTCGTTGGCGATGAAGTAGTAGATGCTGACGCCTTCGCGGCGCCGGCCCAGCACGCCGGCCTGGTACAGCGTGTTCAGGTGCTGGGACATGTTGGGCTGCGTGGTGGCGATGCTGGCGAGCAGCTCGGTCACGTTCTTCTCGCCATTGCACAACACGCTGATGATCTTCAGGCGCACGGGCGCCGCCATGGCACGGAACAACTCCGCAGCGCTCTCGAAAACGCTGTCGTCGCTCAGGTCCATGCTGTCATTGCGGCTGTCCATAGGCGTCTGTCATCCTGGTATACGGCGGGAGGGCAAGGGGGCTGGCATGCTTTGCCGCCCGACCGGGCTAGTTTATAGCCCGCAGGGCGGCAGCGCAGGCTCGGTGCGGCTTGATGGAAGGCAAGCCGCCCTGTCATCGCTCAGAAATCAACCGTGGCCGACAGCATGAAGGTGCGCGGTGCGCCCAGCCCGAGGCTGGTCCACAGCGGCGTGGCCCAGTAGGCCTTGTTGGCCACGTTGGTGATGCTGCCGCGCAGCGTGAGCGGATGGCCGGCCGCCGTGGTCACGTAGCGCGCGCCGATGTCGAACACGGTGCGGCCCGGCACGGACAGCGAGTTGTCGGCATTGATGTACTGCCTGGACGCCGTGGTGGCGTTGGCCGTCAGCGTCAGGCCCTGCACGGCGGGCAGGTCCCACTCCACGCCCAGCTTGCCCTGCAGCCTGGGCACGCCCGCCGCCAGCTTGCCCTGGTTCACGCCGCCTGCCGTGCGGGTGAGCTTGGGCTGTACGTAGGCAATGCCGCCCATCAGGCGCACGCCCGTGGCCACGTTGCCGAAGAAGCCCCATTCCACGCCCCGGTTGCGCTGCTCGCCGCCGAAGGAGAAGACGTTGGAGACGGGATCGGTGTAGCCGTTGGGCCGCTGGATCTCATAGAGGCTGAAGGTGTGGGCGAAGTCGCCCAGGTCCAGCTTCAGGCCCAGCTCCTTTTGCCGGGACTTGTAGGGCGCGAACACTTCGCCCGCGTTGGCCGCCGTCATGGGTGCGGTGGCGCCCTGGCTCAGGCCTTCGATGTAGTTGGCGTAGACCGAGACACGCTCGCTGGCCTTCACCAGCAGCGCGGCGGCCGGCGTGGTGGCGCCTTCGTCATAGCGCGCGGTGCGCGCGCCCGTGGCCACGTTGAAGGTGTCGCTGAGCACCTGCTGGCGGCGCAGGCCCAGAGTGAGCTGCACGCGGTCCTGCGCGAAGGACAGGGTGTCGGCCACGCCGATGCTGGTCAGCCGCAGTTCGGTGCGCGAGATCGGGGGCGCGTTGAAGCTGGTGGCCGGGCCCCAGATGGGGTGGTAGATGTTGGTGATCCAGTCCTGGGTCAGCACGTTGCGGCGGCCGAACTGCTTGTCGGTATGCGTGTAGTAGGTGGCGTTGAGCGCCCACTGGTGGCCCACGCCAGCCGTGTTGAACTTGCCCTTGAGGCCGGCCTCGGCCGACTTCTTGTCCATCTCGAAGCCCAGGTCGGCCAGGTTGGTGCGGTAGTCGCCGGCCGTGTTGAAGACCTGGATCAGGTAGGCCCCCGTGGAACGGTACCGGGTCTTGCTGGTGCCCACGGCGGCATAGGCCGTGACGCGGTCGCCCAGGTCGAGTTCGCCGCGCACCATGGCGCCCTTGTCCTTGGTGTCGTAGAAGGCCCAGCTGGGGTTGAGCAGGGTGTCGGCCTTGGGCGGCCTGGGCACGGGCAGGCCTGCGGCCAGGTTGATGCCGCGGTTCAGGCCGTCGGTGCGGTCCTCGCTGCTGTACAGGTCGGCCGACAGGCGGGCACGGTCGCCGCGCCAGTCCAGGCCCAGCGAGGCCAGCCGGGTCTCTTTTTCCTGGTGGTTCACGGCGCCGTCGCCGTCGCGCAGCACGCCGTTGAAGCGGATGCCGAACTGCTTGCGCTCGCCGAACCGCCGGCCCAGGTCGATGTGGGCGCCCAGTTGCGCATCCGACATGAAGGAGGTGGTCAGCCGCGTCAGCGGCTCGTCGCCCGCGCGCTTGGGCACGAGGTTGACCGTGCCGCCCACCGAGCCGCCGGGCGGCATGCCGTTGAGCAGGGCCGAGGGGCCCTTGAGCACGTCCACGCGCTCGAACATTTCTGGCGATGCGCGGTAGAACGGCGCCACGCCGAACAGCCCGCCAAAGGTCACATCGCCGATGCTGGAGCTGAAGCCGCGAATGGAGTAGTTCTCGCTGATGATGCCGGTCATGCCCGTGCTGAACACGGTGGGGTCGGCGGCGGAGATCACGTCGGTGATGTCGCGGGCCTGGCGGTCGGCGATGAATTTCTCGGTGTAGCTGATGGTGTTGAAGGGCGTCTCCATGAAGTCCTTGTCGCCCAGCAGGCCCATGCGGCCGCCTGTGGAGACCTGGCCGCCGGCATAGGCTTCCGGCGCCTGCTGAGCCTGTGCGCGCACGGTGACGGCAGGCATGAGCACGCCGCCGTCCACGGGCGCTGCCGCGTTGCGGTCGCGGCCCAGGGTATAGCTGCCGTTGGCTTCGCGCAGGGCGCGCAGACCCTGGCCGCGCAGCAGCTCGGCAAAGCCTTCGGCCACGCTGTAGCTGCCCGACAGGCCTGCGCTGCTGCGGCCTTGCAGCAGGCTGGAATCCACCGTCAGCTCCACGCCGGCCGCTGCGGCAAAGGCGTTGAGCGCCTGGCCCAGCGGGCCGGCCGGGATGCTGAAGGCGCGGCGGGCCTCGCCGGGTGCCGCCCCGGAGGCGGCTCCAGATGCGGCCCCCTGGGCAGCCGCCTGCGCCAGCGCGGACGGCATGGCCACGGCCAAGCCCCCCAGTGCCAGGCCCGCCATGCAGAGCATGTGCACGGCGATGGCCGTGTGCCTGCAGGCAAAGGCCGGGTGCGGCAGGGGGCGCGATGCGCCGTTGTGCGCGGGGCGCGATGGATGGCGTAGTGCCATGCGGGACTCCTTTCGATTCGGGTAGGCGTTGGGTCTTTCACCTTGTCTTCCGAACGAGAACGCCAAACCCTCAATCGAGAATGCGATCAATTTGCAACCGCAGCGGCCACCGGGCCCGCGCCCGCTGCCGGCGCATCGCCGTAGCCCTTGAGCACGTCATCGACCATGAGCTTCACCGAGGTCACGCTGGCCGCCGTGACGTACCAGGCCTCTGAATCGACGAAGACCACGCGGTTGTTCTTCCAGGCGCTGGTCTGGCGCAGCAGCGGGTTGTCCATGCCTGCGGCGTCCATGCCCGGGCGGCGCTGCATGATGGCCGTGCGGTCGATCACATAGAGGATGTCCGGGTTGGCCTGCTGGATGAATTCGCTGGAGATGGGCTGGCCGTGCAGGTCGGCCTCGGCCGCCGTGCTGGCGGGCCTGACGCCCAGCGCGTTGAAGACAAAGCCGTAGCGCGACTGCGGCCCGAACGAGGTGAAGGCGCCGTTGTTGTGCATGACGATGAGGGCCGTCTCCTTGCGCCCTTCGGTGGCGCGCCGGGCCTGGGCCACCTTGTCGTCCATCTCGGCGGCCTTGGCGCGCGCCAGGTCCTGCTTGCCGAAGATGCGGCCCAAGGTCAGCAGGTGATCGCGCACGGTGTCCAGGTGCCGGGTGCCGCTGTTCCTGAAGTCCACGTCGAAATGCACCGTGGGCGCAAAGCCCGAAAGCTCCTGGTAGGCGCTGGCCTGGATGGGCGAGATCAGCACCAGGTCGGGCTTGAGCGCATGCACGCGCTCCAGGTTGGGTTGGACGATGGAGCCCAGGTCCTGCACGTTGGCATCGTCCTTGTACCGGGCCAGGAAGTGGGGCACGAAGTCCTTGGGCATGCCGGCAATGGGCACGCCGAGCTGGTCGAGGAAGTCGGCCTCGTTCATGTCCAGCGCGGCCACGCGCTGCGGCGGGCGCTCCACCACCGTCGTGCCCAGCTGGTGCTGCACGGTGACGGGCTTGAACTCGCCGGCGCCCGCCGCCTGCGGCGCTGCGGCCTGGGTCGTGGGTGTGGCGGGCCGGTCGCAGGCCGACAGGCAAAGCGCTGCCGCCAGCGCAAGCATGGGCGCGCGGTGGGGAATGCGGAAAAGATGGGTCATGGGCTTTCTCTCCTGAAAAATGGCATGCATTGCTTGACTGTTTTTTGGTGGCGCCGGTGCTCGGCTCAGGCCCGGCCGCGCCCGCGCACCATGAGTGCAAGGAAGTAGCTGCCGCATACCAGGTTGACGAGGATGCCCACCGAGGTGCGGTAGTTGAAGACATGCTCCACCGCCAGTTGCGCCGCGATGAAGATGGACACGGCCACGGCACAGCCCAGCGGCAGCGTGACCCGGTGGCGCGCCGTGCCCGCCAGCGCATAGCTGATGTGGGCCACGAAGATGCCCATGAAGGCCGTGGGCCCCAGCAGGCTGGTGGACACCGCCACCAGCGCGGCAATCAGCGCCAGCTGCAGGCGCAGCTGGCGCTGGTAGTGCACGCCCAGCGAGATGGCCTGCTCGCGCCCCAGGGCCAGCACGTCCAGCACGGGCAGGCTGCGCCGCACGATCACGCAGGCCACGGCCACGATCAGCGCCGACCACAGCAGCTGCGCGGGCCGGGCGCGGTTGAACGAGGTGTAGCTGTAGCCCTGCAGCACAGAGAACTCTCCGGGGCTGATGCGCAGCTGCACGAACTGCGTGAAGGTGCCTATCACCATGCCCAGCACCAGGCCCAGCAGCAGCAGGAAGTACACGTTGTCGCGCCCCCCGCCCAGCAGCCAGCGGTGCAGGGCCCAGGAGTAGCCCAGCATGCAGGCCACCGACAGCCAGAAGTTGCCGCTGGGGCCCAGCACCACCAGGCTTTGCACGCCCATGGCCAGCACCAGCAGCGCCTGCAGCAGCAGGTAGACCGCCTCATAACCCATGATGGCGGGGGTGAGGATGCGGTTGCCCGCAAGCGTCTGGAAGACGATGGACGACAGCGCAATGCAGATGCCGCCGATGACGATGGCCGACAGCCGCGTCAGCCGCCGTGCAATGACGTAGCCGAAGTCCAGCCCCGAGCCCAGCAGCACGAAGCAGGCCGCCAGCGCGGCCACCACCAAGGCAGCCGCAATCCACGCGGTGGTGTGAGGCAAGGCCTTGCGCATCACGGCCTTCTGCGCAGGATGAGCACGAGGAAGAGCACGCCGCCCACGCTACCCGCCGTCAGGCCGATCGGCACCTCGAAGGGGTGCATGATCAGCCGGCCCACGATGTCGCAGGCCAGCAGCAGCGAGGCGCCGCTGAGCGCGACGATGGGCAGGGTGCGGCCCAGGTTCTCGCCGCATCGCATGGCCACCAGGTTGGGAATGACCAGGCCCACGAAGGGAATGGCGCCCACGGTGATGACCGTGGCCGAGACGGTGACCGCCACCAGCACCAGGCCCAGCGTGGCCAGCGCCGGATAGCTCAGCCCCAGGCTGGTGGCCATGCCCTCGCCCATGCCCAGCACGGTGAAGCGGTGCGCAAACGCATAGGTCAGCACCACGATGGGCACGATGAGGTAGATGATCTCGTAGTGGCCCTGCACGACGCGCGAGAAGTCGCCCAGCAGCCAGCCCTGCATGCTTTGCAGCAGGTTGTGGCGGAAGGCATGGAACTCGGCAATGGCGCTGAGCACGCTGCCGTACATCAGGCCGACCACGGGCACCAGCACCAGGTTGCGCAGGCGCATGCGGCGGATGATGGCCACGTACAGCAGGCTGGCGCCCAGGCAGAACACCAGCGCGAACACCATGCGCCAGGCCACGCCCCACGCGCCCGAGGTGAAGGCCGAGGCGGGCGCCACCGTCAGCGACACCAGAATGCCCAGCTTGGCCGCGTCCAGACCGCCGCAGGTAGCAGGCTCCACAAAGCGGTTCTGCACGATCTGCTGCAGCACGACGCCGCACACCGACAGCCCCACCCCCGTGAGCACCAGCGCTGCCAGGCGCGGCAGGCGGCTGGCCGTGAGGGTGAGCCAGGCATCGCCCGACAGCGACAGCAGTTGCCCCCATTCCACCTGCCGCGCGCCGGTGAGCACGGACGCGCAGCACAGCGCGGCAAACGGCAGCAGCCACGGCGCCAGGCGCGGGACCTGCGTCCCGGTCTTTGGCTTCGCAGGCTCGCTCAACGGAGGTCCTCACCCGTGCCCGTGCCCGTGCCCGTGCCCGCTACCGTGCGCGTTCTCGCAATGCGCCAGCCCTTGGCGGCGCGCCGCCGCGCCAGAAAGCGCGCGTACAGGCCCGGCGCCTGTGCCAGCTGCTGCGGCGTGCCCTGCTCGCTGACGCGGCCCTGGTCCAGCACGATGATCTGGTCGGCCATGGCCACGGTGGACAGCTGGTGGGCAATCACGATCAGCGTGCGCCGGCCGCGCAGCCGCGCCAGCGCCTGGGCGATGGCCGCCTGGTTTTCGGCATCCAGCGCGGCCGTGGCCTCGTCGACCAGGAGGATGGGCGCATCCTTGATGAGCGCACGCGCGATGGCGATGCGCTGGCGCTCGCCGCCCGACAGGCGCGCCCCGCCCTCGCCCACCGGCGTGTCCAGGCCCTGCGGCAGGCGCTCGATGATTTCGGCCACGCCGGCCTGGCGGGCGGCTTCCATCACCTCGGCATCGCTGGCCTGCGGGCGGCCCATGCGGATGTTGTCGGCAATGGAGCCCTGGAAAAGGTAGCTGTCCTGGAAGATCTGGCTGATCTGCCCGGCCAGCCGCTCGCCCGCGATCTGGCGCACGTCGATGCCGCCCACCAGAACGCTGCCCTGCTGCACATCGAAAAAGCGTGCGATCAGCCGCAGCACGGACGACTTGCCAGAGCCCGAGGCCCCCACCAGCGCCGTCATCGAGCCCGGCTCCACGCGCAGGCTCAGGCCGCGCAGCACCTCGGGCTGGCCCGGCGCGTAGCGGAACACCACATCGCGCAGCTCCACCGAGGCATCGCGCGGCGCCTGGGGCACGGCAGGCTCGGGCAGCGGCTGGACCGCGAGGATGTCGCGCACGGCATCGAGCTGCACGCGCGCGGCGCGCAGCGAGTCGGCGTAGCCGGCCACCTCCAGCAGCGGATCGACATGGCGGCAGGCCAGCAGCAGGGCCACGATCACGGGGATGGCGGCTTCCATTCCCATGCCCATGCCCTGTGCTGCAACGCCGCCCAGGCGCTCGTCCAGCCACAGCGCGCCGGCCACCAGCAGGGCCGCAAACACAGCCTGCACGGCCCAGCCGTTGAGCACGCCCGACAGCGCCGCCAGGCGGATGGATTGCGCGCCCGATGCGCGCTGCCGGCCCAGGGCCTGCTCCAGCCAGCGCGTGCCGCCGCCTTCGCCATTGAAGGCGCGCAGCACGGACTGCGCCTGCGCAAACTCCACCATGCGCTGGCTGGCGCCGGCCATGCTGCGCTGCAGGCGTTCGTCTGCACGGCGGCCCAGGTGCGCGGTGACCAGCAGCACGCCTGCCAGCAGCGGCAGCGCCAGCAGTGCAATCAGGCCCATGCGCCAGTCCATGGCACACAGCGCGGCCACCACGGCAACGGGCGCCACGGCGCCGCTGAACACGGGCGTGAACACATGGGCCGGCAGCTGGGCCACCTCCATCATTCCCTGCGAGACAACGTGGTTGAGCCGGGCCGTGTTCTCGGGGGTGAACCATCCCACGGGCAGGCGGGCCACATGGTCGCCAAGCCGGTGGCGCGCCACGCGCAGCACGGCGGCGCCCAGGCCCAGGCCGGCCTTTTCCACCTGGCGCTGCCAGGCCCAGCACAACACCACGCCCGCCAGCAGCACGGCCAGCCAGGCTGCGGCGCCACGCGTATCGCCTGCCAGCAGGCGCGACGCCACGGGCACCAGGGCCGTGACGACCAGCCCGCTGAGCAGGCCATGCAGCACGGCCATGCAGGCATAGCGGCGGAAAAGCCGGGCGTCGTCGCCCAGCAGTTGCATCAGGGTCTTCAGCATGGGGGCAGCTCCGGGGCCAGGGCGGGGGTGGAAGGCAGGGATTGGGAGGGCTGTGACTCGTACCCGCCCAGCGCCCACAGCCGTGCGTAGCGTCCGCCCAGCGCCAGCAGCTCGGCATGGCTGCCGCGCTCGCGGATGGCTCCGCCTTCCACCACCAGGATCTGGTCCGCATGCATGACGGTGTCCAGCCGGTGGGCGATGACCAGCAGGGTGCGTCCGGCGGCCAGGCGCGACAGGGCTTCCTGGATGGCAGCCTCGCTCTCGGCATCGGCAGCGGCCGTGGGCTCGTCCAGCACCAGCACGGGCGCATCCAGCAGCACGGCGCGCGCAATGCTCACGCGCTGCTGCTCGCCGCCGGACAACTGGGCGTCTTCGCCGATCACGGAGTCATAGCCGCGCGGCAGCGCCAGGATGCGTTCATGGATGTGGGCGGCGCGCGCCGCCTCTTCCACCTCCTGCGCGCTGGCCGAGGGCCGGCCCAGTGCGATGTTCTCGCGCACGCTGGCATGCACCAGGCGCACGTCCTGCAACACAAAGGCCAGGTGGCGGTACAGCTGCCGGGTCTCGATCTGCCGCAGGTCCACCCCGCCCAGCGTGATGCGCCCTTCGTTCGGGTCGAAGAAACGCAGCAGCAGCCGGGCGAGCGTGGACTTGCCCGCGCCCGAGGCACCGACCACGGCGGTCACCGTGCCGGACTTGAGCGTGAAATCCATGCCCTTGAGCACGTCATGCCCCGCCTGGTAGGCATGGCCCACGCCTTCGAAGCGGACTTCGCAGCCTTGGGGCAGCCTGCATTGATGGGCGGCCGGTTGCTCCAGCACGGGCGTGCGCAGCAGCGCCTGCACGCGCTGGGCGGCGCCCGTGGCGTGGTTGAGCGCATGCAGGTTGAAGCTGAGCAGCTGCAGCGGCGCGCTGATGCCCGGCGCCACCAGGGCAAAGGGCAGCACGTCCACGGGCGCCATCCAGCCCAGGGCCGTGAACAGCGTGCCAAAGGCCAGCACCACCCCCAGCACGGCCACGGGCGCGATCAGCGCATTGGCATTGGCGCGCGCCGACACCAGCGGACGCGCAAAGCCTAGGAAGGCATCGGTAAAGCCATCGACGGCCTCGCGGTAGCTGCCATGTGCTCGGCCGCTGGTGCCAAAGGCCTTGACCACGGGAATGCCGTGCACGAACTCCACCACCGCGTTGTTGATGCGCGCCAGTCCCGCGCCAAAGGCCGGCATGTGGGCACTGCTGGCCCGCATGGCGTGGCGCATCACCAGAAAGAAGATGCCGAACGGCAGGGCCGAGACCAGGGCCATGCGCCAGTCCATGGCCACCAGGTAGACCGCAGAAGCGGCCACCGTGCCCGCGCCGCGCCCCACCGTGGTGTAGAAGTGCGCGGTCAGCTCGTGCAGGGTGGCCACGTCGTCCTGCATGGCCTGCTTGACCTGGCCCGAGGCCCGCTCGGTGAACCAGCCCAGCGGCACACGCGCCAGCCGCTGCATGGCCGACAGGCGCAGCCCGTGGGTGAGGCGGTTGTCGGCCAGATGGGCAACCAGCTCGCCCGCCGACACCAGGGCCATGCCCGCGAACAGGCAGACAAGGCACAGCGCGATGACGTGCCAGGCATCTGCCGCCACCATGCCGCCATCGGCCAGCGCCAGCCGCGCGATGTGGGCGATGCCGGCCAGCGGCGCCAGCGCCAGCACGGCACCCGCAAACGACAGCAGCGCGGCAAGAACAAGCTGCGCGCGGATGGGCTGCAGCGTCTGCGCAATGGGGCCGGGGCCGGCCTGGGCGTCATCGGCCTCGGGTGAGTGCATGGGTTCTCCTGGAAGGCATGGCGGATCAGAAAAGAACAGAAAACAAGGGCTCTTGCCTGTCTTCCGAACGAGAACGCCAAACCCTCAATCCCCAGGGGCAGAAAGTTGAATCAGCCGGTAACGGGTTCCGAGAAACGGGGAAGGCGCCGCGATCAAAGAAGCCTCAGCCCGCCGCCTGCACCGTGACCCAGTAGCGCGTGCGCGAGACCACCTGCACGGGCAGGCCCAGGGCCAGGTTGTGCAGGGCGCGGTCGGTGTCGCGCAACGAGAACACGCCCGTGACGCGCAGGCCGGCCACCTGCGGGTCGCAGCGCAGCAGGCCCGTGCGGTAGCGCGCCAGTTCGGCCACCAGCTCGCCCAGAGGCATGTTGTCGGCCACCAGCACGCCGCGCGCCCAGGCGGCGGCACTTTCCTGCGCAGGCACCGGAGCCCGGGCCTGCTCGCCAGTGAAGACGGCGCCCTGCCCCGCATCCACGCGCACCACCTGGCCCGGCGCCCTGGCAGGACGCACCTCCACCGCGCCCTCGAACACGGCCACGCGTGAATGCTCTTCTTCCTGGCGCAGCGTGAAGCGCGTGCCCAGGGCCTGCACCGTGCCGTGGCGCGAGCGCACGCGCAGCGGGCGGGGTGTGCTTTGCGGATCGGGCGCGGTGGTGACGAGGATTTCGCCGGCGCGCAGCAGGATCAGGCGCTCGGCCTCGTCAAAGCGCAGGTCGATGGCCGAGGCCGAGGCCAGCACCACCTGCGTGCCATCCGGCAGCGTGATCTCTCGGACTTCACCACGCGCCGTGCCATGGCTGGCGGCGGCGACCTGCCATGCATCGGTGCCGCGCAACACATGGGCAATGCCTCCGGCCGTGGCCATGAGGCCCAGCAACTGCATGGCACGGCGGCGGCCCCGGGGCGCCGGCGACGCAGCGGAGGTGTCCGCCAGCGTATGCCGCGCGATGCCGCCGGGCACGCTGCGCAGCTTGTCGTCGAAGGCCTGCAGGCGGCCCCAGGCCAGCTCGTGCCGGGGATGCTCGGCCCGCCAGCGGGCGCAGGCGGCTCGGTCTTCATCGCTGGCGTCGTCAGCCCACAGGCGTGCCATCCATTCGGCGGCGCGCTGGACGATGGCCGGCTCCAGCGGCTCGCTGGCGGACGCAGTTGCGCAGGCGTCAGTGGATGCGGCTGACGCGGCCGATGCCGGAGATGAAGACATGCCGGCCACTCAGCACACGGCGCCGTGCAGCGCCTGGTAGCAGGCCAGCAGGCCGGCAGCGATGTATTTCTCCACCGAGGACACGGACACGCCCAGCTCGGCCGCGATATCTCGGTAGGCCATGCCGTCGAGCTTGCACAGCAGCAGGGCCTTGCGCGCCTTGGGCGGCAGGCCGTTCAGCGCGGCATCGATCTCCACCAGCGCCTCCAGCGCCAGGGCACGTGTTTCTTCGGAGGGCGCCATCTGCTCGGGCAGCAGGGCCAGCGCTTCAAGATAGGCCGCCTCCACGCGGCGGCGCCGGTACAGGTCGATCACCAGGCCATTGGCGATCTGGGTGAGATGGCGGCGGTGCTCGTCGGCCGGCGGAACACGGCCGGTGCGCAGCAGTTGCAGGTAGACGTCGTGCGCCAGATCGGCCGCATCAAAGGCATTGCCCAGCTTGCGGCGCAGCAGGCCGCGCAGCCAGCCGTGGTGATCGGTGTAGAGAATTTCGACTTGTTGCTGAAGCGCAAACTCGGCGGCGGCCACAGTACCCCTCCCTGTGCCCCAGGGCGCAGGCACGCCGGGGACGTATGACAAATGAGAACCATTTGCATTTTATATGGAAGCCAGCCCCCGCCGCCGCGACGCACTAGCGCTGCGGCAGGCCGGGCAGTATGGCGTTCAGGTCTACCGCGTTGGCCATGGCGCGGTTGCCTTCGTCGCCAGGATGCAGGTGGTCGCCCGAGTCGAAGCGCGCCGCCATGCGTGCCGGGTGGGCGCTGTCGCGCAGCACGGCGTCGAAGTCGATGACGGCATCGAAGGCGCCGCCCAACCGTATCCATGCATTCACCTGCCGCCGCAGGTCGTCCTTGCCGTCCTGGTAGTAGTCGTCCAGCGGCGTGCCTGGCAAGGCGCCCTCGAAAGGCGGCAAGGTGGCGCCGATCACGCGCAGGCCGTGGCTGCGCGCCCTGGCAACCAGCTGGCGATAGCCCTCTGCCATGTCCTGCAGCGTGGGGCGCTGCGCCCGCGGCGCAAAGGCCGTGCCGGGCCAGGAAATATCGTTGATGCCCAGCAGCACGATGAGGCTGCGCACACCGGGCTGGGCCAGCACATCACGCTCCAGCCGCGCCAGGGCATGCTCGCCCATGCCATCGGACAGCAGGCGCGCCCCCGAGATGCCGGCATTGACCACCGCCGCGCCGTGCGGCGCAAGGCGCGCGGCCAGGAAATCCGGCCAACGACTGTCCCTGTCCAGGCTGGCCGTGGCACCGTCGGTGATGGAGTCGCCCATCACCGCTACCACGGGCGCCGCAGCTTCTGCCTCGACCTCTATGCCCGCCAACAGCGGGCGGGCCGTGCTGCTGATTGCGCCAGGGTCCGAAGTCCGCAGCGCCGCAGCCGCGGACTGATCGCCCGCCACGATCCAGCCGGTCTGACGCCCATCCCAGTGAAAACTCTGCACAGGCGTGGCACCGGGCAGGTACAGGCTCACGGCCACCTGCGACAGCGAGGCCAGCGGCAAGGCCACAGGGTCGCTGACCAGGGATACGCCTGCGGCAATGGTGGCTTGCGCGCTGCCGCCAAAGGTCACGGCCTGCAGGCTGCCGGACTCGACGGCGCCTGCCGGCAACGGCTTTGCCACGGTCGCCCTGCCCACGGTCACAGGCTGGCCGCCGTAGGCGTTGGACAGCACGATGCGCAAGCGCGGCCCGCCCAGGCTGATGCGTGCCACCTGGCGCACGGTCTGGTCCTGCAGCACAGCGGGCAGATTGGTGGGAAAGAGGAAATCCGCCCCCCAGACCGGCTGCGGGCTGGCCTGCCACGTGGCAGCCCAGTGGGAGGCTTCAGCCGAACCCGCCGGCGCCGTTGAATCCGCCATGGCTGGCGTGGAAATCACAAGCGCCAGAAGGGCCGCGCCCGAGGCCGTGGAAAGCGATGGAAAAAGTTGCCGCATGCAAGGAATCCGATGTCTGTCGATGGCTGGATCATGGATTCAAGGGCGGCGCGGGACTAGACGGTCTGCTGGAACACCATCTGTGAATGGAAGGCATCAACCAGCTGACGAAAAAAGCCCCTGCCTCGAAAGGCAGGGGCTGTCAGGAGCCCGTGGACGCCATGCGTAGCATCGACGGGCCGGCTAGCAACGGGTTGGCGTCAGCCGGCAGTGGCCTGCGGCGAGGGCTTGGGCTGCAGGCGCTTGAGCACGCGCGGCACGATGAGCACGCAGGCCACGATGATGATCAGCGTCAGCGACATGGGGCGCTGCAGGAAGATCCACCAGCTGCCTTCGCCGATGGACACGGCGTTGCGCATCTGCGCCTCGGCCAGGGGGCCCAGGATCATGCCCACCACCACGGGCGCGGTGGGGAAGTCGAAGCGGCGCATGATCACGCCCAGTACGCCGATGCCGTACAGCAGGAACAGGTCGAACGCGCTCTGGCGCATGCCGTAGGCACCCACGGTGGCGAAGATCAGGATGCCGGCGTACAGCTGGGGACGCGGGATCTTGAGCAGCTTGACCCACAGGCCCACCATGGGCAGGTTGAGCACCAGCAGCATCAGGTTGCCGATGTACAGCGAGGCGATCAGCGCCCAGACCAGGGCCGCGGACGAGCTGAACAGCTGCGGGCCGGGGTTGATGCCGTAGTTCTGGAAGGCGCCCAGCAGCACGGCCGTGGTGTTGCTGGTGGGAATGCCCAGGGTCAGCAGCGGGATCAGCGCGGCGGTCACGGTGGCGTTGTTGGCGGCCTCTGGGCCGGCCACGCCTTCGATGGCGCCCTTGGTGCCGAACTCCGCACGGTCCTCGCCCTTGGCCAGCTTCTTCTCGGTGGCATAGCTCAGGAAGGTCGGAATCTCGGTGCCGCCGGCGGGAATGCAGCCGAAGGGCGTGCCGATGACGGTGCCGCGCAGCCACGCGGGCCACGAACGCTTCCAGTCACGGCCGGTCATGTGCACGCGGCCCATCTTGTTTTGCGTATCGACGACCTTGCCTTCGTACATGGCGGCGTACAGCACTTCGGCCACGGCGAACAGGCCCACGGCCACGAGCACGATGTCCACGCCGTCCAGCAGTTCCATCTTGCCCATGGTGTAGCGCGCAGCGCCCGAGATCTGGTCCATGCCGATGCAGCCCAGCGCCAGCCCCAGGAACAGGGCCGTCATGCCGCGCAATGCGCTCTGGCCCAGCACGGCGCTCACGGTGGTGAAGGCCAGCACCATCAGCATGAAGTACTCGGGCGGGCCCAGCTTGACGGCGAAGTCGGCCACCGAAGGCGCGAACAGCGTGACGACCACGGTGGCCACGGTGCCGGCCACGAAGGAGCCGATGGCGGAGGTGGCCAGCGCGGCGCCCGCGCGGCCGCTCTTGGCCATCTTGTTGCCCTCCATGGCCGTGACCATGCTCGCGGTCTCCCCGGGAGTGTTCAGCAGGATGGAGGTGGTGGAGCCGCCGTACATGGCGCCGTAGTAGATGCCCGCGAAGAAGATCATCGAGGCGGTGACATCGACCTTGGCGGTGATGGGCAGCAGCATGGCCACGGCCACGGCCGGTCCGATGCCGGGCAGCACGCCCACGGCCGTGCCCAGGGCGCAGCCGACCAGGGCCCACAGCAGGTTGGCCGGTGTGATGGCGGTGGCAAAGCCCGCCAGCAGTGCGTCAAAGATTTCCATTACAGCCACCCCGTCTCAGTCAGGCCCGGCAGGTTGATCGCCAGGAATTGCGTGAAGGCCCAGAACACGGGCGCCGAGATCAGCAGTCCGGTGACCACGTCCTTGGCCCAGGTGATGGGCTTGCCCGCCTGGGCCTGGCCGCCGGCACGGCGCAGGCCCTGCACGGCCAGCACGTAGCAGACGGTGCAGCTGACGATGAAGCCCACGGTGCCGATCAGCACGGCATTGACCAGCAGGCCCGTCGACACCCAGACGAAGGCGCCGATGTCGGCTCGTGGGTGGCCGCCCCCGCAAGAGGCTTCGCGAAAGCCGCCCGTGCGTGCCTCCCAGACCAGCCAGGCGCCGCAGACTGCGAGCACCAAGGCACACAGCCAGGGCAGGAAATTGGGGCCGACGCCGCCGTAGCCGGCATCGCCAGGGATTTGCAGCGCGCCGAAGGCCAGGCCTGCGGCGACAAGCAGCACGCCGGAGCCGACGATGGTCTGCGCGCGTACCGAGGGAAAGCCGCTGGGCTCATCGGCCTGGGCGGCATCCGTGGCAAGTGGATTGGGTTGTGAGGACTCGGACATGGTCAGTTCCTGGCCGCAGCGGGACCGGCGACCGGGCCGGCCACCGCTGCAGACGTGGGGAAAAAATTAAGCCGCCGGGGCCTGCGAGCCGCTGGCGCGGCGCGCGGGCATCTTCCGCTTCTTGAAGCAGGCGCTGCGACTGGCGCCTGCCGTGGCCCGCAGGAGGGCGGGCCTGTTGCTGCACCGACCCCGCAAGAGGCCGGTGCAGCAGCTCGATCACACCATGCCGGACTTGACCATGGTGGCGCGCAGGCTCGCGAACTCCTGGTCCACGAACTCGCCGAAGGCATCGCCGGCCAGCCATGCAGGCGTCCAGTCGTTCTTCTGCAGCGCCTCGGCCCAGGCCTTGCTCTTGGTGGCCTTCTCGATCATGGCGACCAGCGCATCGCGCTGTGCCTTGGTGATGCCGGGCGCGCCGTACACGCCGCGCCAGTTGCCGATCTCCACGTTGATGCCCTGCTCCTTGAGCGTGGGCACGTCCACGCCCTTCAGGCGCTGGCCCGAGGTCACGCCGATGGGCTTCATCTTGCCGGTGCCGATGTACTCGGCGAACTCGCTGTAGCCGCTGCCGCCCACGGTGACGTTGCCGCCCAGGATGGCGGAGATGGCCTCGCCGCCTCCACGGAATGCCACGTAGTTGATCTTGGAGGGATCGACGCCGACTTCACGCGCAATCATGGCCGCCGCGATGTGCTCGGTGGAGCCGCGCGAGCCGCCGCCCCACTTGACGGAGCCCGGGTCCTTCTTGAGCTGGGCGATCACCTCGGCCATGTTCTTGAAGGGCGAGTTGGCGGGCAGCACGAAGACGTTGTACTCGCTGGTCAGGCGGGCCAGCGGCGTGGCCTGCGTGAGGTTCACGGGCGGCTTGCCCGTGATGATGCCGCCCAGCATGACGGCGCCCATGACCATCATGGCGTTGGGATCGCCCTTGCTGCCGTTGACGAACTGCGCAAGGCCGATGGCGCCGGCGGCGCCGCCCTTGTTGTCATAGGTGACGGAAGCAGCCTGACCAGCGTCCTGCAAAGCCTTGCCCAGGGCACGGCCCGTGGTGTCCCAGCCGCCGCCGGGGTTGGCCGGCAGCATCATCTTGACGGCTGCCGCAGCCTGCGCAGACAGCGGCAGGCTGCCTGCGGCGGCCAGTGCGGCCAGCGACTTCAGAAAAGTATCACGACGCATGGTTTGACTCCTTGTGTTGTAAGGCTGTCGATGATCGGTTCGCTACCTGTCAAATGGCTGTCCAAACCCCTAGGGGAATCCCTAGATCGCTCTCGCCACGATGGCCTGCATCGCGCCCGGTGCTAACGTCCGGCCCATGCAATTGCTGCTCGTAGAAGATGACAACGCCATGCGCACCACGCTGCAGCGCACGCTGATCCGGCGCGGCATCCAGGTGGAGACGGCGGCCGACGGCCCGTCGGCCCTGGCGCAGTGGCTGGTGCGCGAGCCCGACGCCGTGGTGCTGGACCTGAGCCTGCCCGGCCTGGACGGCCTGCAGGTGCTGGAGCGTGCGCGCGGCCAGGGCCTGCGCACGCCCGTGCTCATCCTGACCGCGCGCGGCACCGTGGGCGACCGCGTGCTGGGCCTGAACGCCGGTGCCGACGACTACCTGGCCAAGCCCTTCGACCTCGACGAGCTGGAGGCCCGGCTGCGCGCCCTGCTGCGCCGCAGCAGCGACAGCTTCACGCCCAAGCCGCCGCCCGAGACCATCGCCATGGGTGCGCTGCGCTACGACAAGGCCAGCGGCGCCATCCACCGCGATGGCGAGATCATGGAGCTGACGCCGCGCGAGCTGGCCCTGATGCACGCCCTGCTGGCACGCCCCGGCCATGCCGTGGCCAAGGAGCGTCTGTTCGCGCTGGTGTTTCCCGGCGAGTCGGACGTGCAGTACGAAGCCGTGGAAGTCGTCGCCTACCGGTTGCGCAAGAAGCTGTCGGGCACGGGCGTGCAGCTGGTCACGCTGCGCGGCCTGGGCTATCTGCTCAAGGCCGAGTCGGCCTGAGGCACTCCACCACTCACCGCAGCCCATGCGCGACCCCGGTCTTCCCCTTCCCGCCCCCGCGCGCACTCGCCAGCCCTGGTCGCTGCGCCGCCAGCTGCTGACGGGCATTCTCATGCCCGTCATTCTGTTCATTGGCTTCAATACCTGGAGCCTGTACCACCAGACGCTGGCTGCGCTGAACACCGCCTATGACCGCACGCTGCTGGCCTCGGCCAAGAGCATCAGCGAGCAGCTGGATGTGACGGGCTATGACGAGTCCGCCCAGCTGCATGCCATCGTTCCCTACTCGGCGCTGGAGATCTTCGAGGCCGACAACCAGAGCCGCATGTTCTACCGCGTCTCCACGCTGGAGGGGGAAATGGTGTCGGGCTTTGGCGAGCTGCCCATGTGGCACGGCGTCATTCCCCAGCGCCCGCCCTACGCGGCCCTGGTCGACTTCTACGACGCACAGTTCCGGGGCCGGCCCGTGCGCATGGCCGTGCTGCTGCAGCCCGTGGCCAGCGCCAAGGGGCGCGGCATGGCCGTGATCCAGGTGGCCGAGACGCTGGAGCTGCGTGAAGCGCTGGCCCTGCAGATCCTGCGCACCACGCTGGCGCGGCAGGCCCTGCTGGTGGCCGCCGTGGCGCTGATCGTGATCTTCGTCGTCCAGCGCGCCACACAGCCCGTGCGCCGGCTCAGCAGCGACCTGCGATCGCGCCCGCGCGGCGATCTGAGCCCGCTGTCGGCACCCTCAGCACCGCGCGAGTTGCAGCCGCTGCTGGAGGCCATCAACCAGCTCATGCTGCGGCTGCGCCAGCTGCTGTCGGACCAAAAGCGCTTTGTGCGCGACGCGTCGCACCAGCTGCGCACGCCGCTGGCCGTGCTCAAGGCACAGCTGCAGTCGGCCCAGCGCGGCGATGTGCCAGCCGAGCAGGCCTTTGAGGAAATCGGCGCCACCGTGGACCGCGCCACGCGCCTGGCCAATCAGATGCTGGCGCTGGCCAAGGTCGAGCAGCTGCGCCAGGAAGACAGCGCCGAGCCCGCATCGCCCGCGCCCAGCCTGCTGGACGAAGTGGTGCGCGACGTGGCCATCGAACTGTCGCCGCTGATTGCGGAGCAGGACATCGACTTTTCCATAGACACGGAGCCCTGCCCCGTTCCTGCCCACGAATGGATGCTGCGCGAGCTCACGCGCAACCTGCTGCACAACGCCATACGCCACATGCCTGCGGCCGGCAGCCTGCACATCAGCGTGCACCAGGCCGGCAGCCAGGCCGTGCTCAGCCTGCGCGACAGCGGGCCGGGCATAGACAGCGAGCTGGCGCAGAGGCTGTTCCAGCCATTTTCGGCCGGCAATGCGCGCAGCGGCTCGGGTCTGGGGCTGGCCATCTGCCACGAGATCGTGCAGACGCTGGGCGGCGCCATCGAGCTTCGCAACATCTACCGGCAAGGCCTGGTCTGCGGACTGCATGCGCACGTGGCGATTCCGCTGCAGCCGGCCACTGGCAAGCACCCCGCGCCGCGCGCACAATAACGCCATGACCGATATCGAATCCATGCGTCTGGACAAATGGCTGTGGTGCGCGCGCTTCTACAAGACGCGCAGCCTGGCGACGGAGGAAATCGGCAAGGGCCGCGTCACCGTCAACGGAGCCCTGGTCAAGCCCGCGCGCGAGGTGCGCTGCGGCGACACCGTGGCCCTGCGCCAGGGCCAGGTCCCGCGCACTGTGGTCATCCGCGGCCTCTCAGGCATGCGGGGCCCCGCCCCCGTGGCCCAGGCCCTGTACGAGGAAACCGCCGAAAGCCTGGCCGAGCGCGAACGGCTGGCAGAGCAGCGCCGGCTGGCTCCGGAGCCCGCCAGCAGCATCGCCAGCCAGCACGAAGGCCGCCCCACCAAGCGCGACCGCCGCCAGATCGACCAGGTGCGCGAGCGCGGCAGCTGGGACAGCCGCTGGAGCGCCTCCATCGACGATCTGGAGCGGCGCTGAATCGCACGGCCCTGCCCGCCTCTTCCAGCAAAAAAGCCATGCGCAACAACTGCGCATGGCCTTTTTGCATGGATTTGCGGGAAGCAGGCCCTGCGGCGTTCAGACCACCTGGTCCCTGGCCGGGGCGTCGTCATCCTGCGCGCGCGGCAGGATGAGGTTCATCACCATGGCGGCCATGGCGCCCACGGTCACGGCCGAGCCCAGCAGGTACTGCAGCATGTCCGGCAGGGTCTGCACCCAGTCCTTGGGGGCCAGGGTGGCAAAGAAGGAGCAGATGATGGGCACGCCCACCACCAGCATGGCACGCTCGTCCAGGCGCACATGGCGCAGGATGCGGATGCCCGCCATGGCAATGGTCACGCAGACCACGGCGAACATGCCGCCGATCACGGGCGAGGGAATGGCCGCGATCAGTGCGGAGAACTTGCCCAGGAAGCCCAGGCAGGCCAGCACCAGGCCGGCTGCAATGAAAACCATGCGGCTGGCCACGCCGGTGATGGAGATCACGCCGGCGTTGGTGGAGTAGCCGGTGACCGGCGTGGCACCTATCAGGGCGGCCACGCTGCAGCTCAGGCCTTCGCCCACGGCGCCACGGTCCAGCTGGCGGCTGGTGATGGGCTGGTTGATCACGGCCGAGACCGCGAACCACGTGCCCGTGGTTTCCGCCATGACCACGAGGTAGATCACGACGAAGGTGAGCACGGCGGGCAGCGAGAACTGCAGCGGATAGTCGATGCCCGCCAGCTTGGGCAGCGTGAGCCAGGGCGCATCGGCAATGGGCTGCCAGGCAAACAGCCCCATGCCCCAGGCGACGGCCGTGCCGCCAGCCAGCGCGATGATCACCGACGACAGGCGCATCCAGCGGCCCAGCCGGTTGTCGAAGCGCAGGCCCAGCATCATGGCCGCAATCAGCAGCGCCGCCGATACCGAAGCCAGCGCAATGGACTGGTTGACCGTCATGCCGCCGTGGACAGAGAACACGTTGGCGCTCAGCGCAATCGGCAGCAGCGACAGCCCCACCACGAGGATGATGGTGCCGCCGACGATGGGCGGCACCAGCCAGCGGATCACGCGGTGGAACCAGCCCAGCGCCCCCAGCGCAATGACGATCAGCGCTCCCGGAATCAGCGCGCCATAGACCGCTCCCATGCCGCCGAAGCCGCCGCCCGCGCCAAAGGCCACGGCCAGGATGGCACCCAGGGGAATGTAGGAAGGCCCTTGTGCCACGGGCATGCGCATGCACCAGGCCGTCTGGATCAGCGTGCCCAGTCCCGCTGCGAGGAAGGTGGACTGGATCATGGACGCCGCGTCGGCCTGCGACAGCGCCAGGGCCGAGGCAATGATGAAGGGCACGACATACACGTCCATGGCCATCACATGCTGCAGGCCCAGCAACAGGGCCTGGGAGAGCGTGACGCGGTCGTCAGGGCGGGCGATCAGGCGCCCTTCGTAGGAGGAGGTCGGTTCGGTCATGGAGCGGAAAACGCGGGAAACAGCCAGTGCGCAAACGCAGCCGGTCTTCAGGCGGGGCTGGACGCCTGGCGCCGGTGCACGCACGCGCCCTGCACCCAGGTGCAGGCCACATTGGCACGCGTGGCATGGTGGATGATCTTCTGCAGGATGTCGGCCGGGCCGTCCTGCTCGGGCCAGATCTGCACATTGGAGTCCGGCGCCAGGCAGTCGACGGCCAGGGCATCCATGGCATGGCCGGGCTCGATGCGGCCAATGGGAAGGTCCAGCGCATCGCCACCCGCCGCCGTGGCCAGCCACAGTGCAAAGACGTGGTCGATGCGGGCCTGCACGCCCTGCCCCGCCCTGCCGCGCCGGGCGGCCGTCTGCGCCGGATCCACGCCTTCGTGCAAGGCCAGCGAGGCTGTCATGGCATGGCGGCAGGCGTCGAACATGCTGGGGCTGTAGCCCCCCGAAATGTCCGTGGCCAGTCCCATGCCCAGGCCCTGCTCGCGGCCGCTGCGCGCGGGGAAAACGCTGTTGGCGAAATAGAAGTTGGATAGCGGGCAATGCGCCACCGAGGCGCCCGTGCGCGCCATCAGCGCCACGTCATCGGCCGTGAGGAAGTTGGCATGGGCCACGACCGTGCGGCGCGTGAGCAGGCCGAAATCATGCAAGGCATGCGCATCGGTACGTCCCTGCCGCTCCAGCACATGGGCGTGGGCCCAGTCGCTTTCGGAGCAATGGGTTTGCACATGGGCGCCGGTGCGTCCAGCCAGGTCGCCCAGGCCGCGCAGCAGCTCGTCGGTGCATGAAGGAATGAAGCGCGGCGTGATCACCGGCAGCACGCGTTGCTGCGCGTTGTCCGGATGCTGGCGCAGCCAGTCGATGAAGCGCGCTGTCTCGGCAATGCCTTCGGCGGCGCTGTCGTCCTTGTAGTACGGGGGGCATTGCGACGGCTCGTCCATGGCCACCTTGCCGACCAGGGCGCGCTGGCCCAGGGCCAGGCAGCGTTCGGCCAGCACCTGGTTGCCCACGGCGTGGATGGTGCCGAAGTACATGGCCGTTGTCGTGCCATTGGCCAGCAGCGTACGCACCACGCTGTCGTACACCGAAGTGGCAAAGCCGGCATCGCCGTAGCGCGCTTCCAGGGGAAAGGTGTACTCCTGCAGCCAGGTTTCCAGCGGCACATCCAGGGCCTTGCCGCTTTGCGGCCACTGCGGCGCATGCACATGCAGGTCCACCATGCCGGGCAAAAGGTACTGGCCCTCGGGCAGGCGCTGCAGCGTGCCTGCGGCCGCATGCGCGGCCTCCAGAGCGGCGCGGCGGGGATCACCGCGCTCCAGCACGGCATCGATCATGCCGCGGCCATCCACCACGATCAGCACGTCCCGCCGGATGCGCAGCGCGTGCGGCGTGGGGGCATCGAAGGCCGTGCACAGCAGGGCCCAGCCTGGGCGCGGCTCAGAGGAATTCATCATGGGAAACGACAAGAAAGCTTCACTTGGCCTTGAGCTTGGCCAGGTCCTCGGCCGACAGCCAGCGCCACTGGCCCGGCTGCAGGTCCTCGGTGAGCTCCAGCTCGCCAATCTTCCAGCGGTGCAGGCCTTCAACGCGGTTGCCAACGGCGGCGATCATGCGCTTGACCTGGTGGTACTTGCCCTCGGTCAGCGTGAGTTCCAGCACATGCTCGCTCACCTGCTCGCAGGCAGCCGCCTTGACGGGCTTGGGGTCGTCATCGAGCACCACGCCCTCCAGCAGGCGCTGCACCTGCCGCGCATCCACGGCATGCTTGGTGGTCACACGGTAGACCTTGGGCACATGCTTCTTGGGCGAACTCATGCGGTGGATGAACTGGCCATCATCGCTGAGCAGCAGCAGGCCCGTCGTGTCCTGGTCCAGCCGCCCCACGGCCTGCACGCCCTGCACAGCACCCTTGTTCGGGCGCTGGCGCAGCGGCATGGGCAAAAGCGAGTAAATGCTCGGATAGGTTGAAGGCTTTTGCGAGCACTCCGTGCCCGCCGGCTTGTGCAGCAGCACATAGCCCAGCGCGTGATAGGCCCACTCCACGCCCTGTACGCGATAGCGCAGGCCTTCAGGATCGATGTCCTGCGTGGAGTCGAGGCAACGCACCCAGTCGTTGGCCTCGGTGTCCCACAGTTCCACCCAGCCCTGCTGGACCAGGCCCGAGCACACGCGGCGGATACCGAAGCCTTGGGAGTACAGAATGTCTTGCAGTTGCATGTTGGTCTTTCAAGCCGGCGCACCCACCATGGCGCACGCACATCGCGCAGGGCCGGAACAGGTATTCTGCGCAAACAAGCAAAAAACCCCGTAGCTTTGGGCTACGGGGTTTCTTGGGCTGTAAGAGCCTGACGATGACCTACTTTCACACGGGAACCCGCACTATCATCGGCGCAAAGTCGTTTCACTGTCCTGTTCGGGATGGGAAGGAGTGGTACCAACTTGCTATGGTCATCAGGCATAACTTGTTGTCATGCTGCTCTTGTGAGCAACACAACGAATTCATAGAGTCTGTAATCAGCTTTGTATTTTGACTGCGCCTTACTTGGCATAACCACCTTGATGAT